>CAZVNZ010000028.1:0-39329 GCA_964628515.1 uncultured Christensenellaceae bacterium | reverse complement strand
ATAGAATTTGCAAGGGAAATTACAAAGTTTATTAATTCAGGCATAAAGGTAAATCTGTATTTAAAAGCAGGGTTTACACCTGATATGCTAAAAGACACTTTTGATATTCTTAATAATAATAAATGCTCGGTTGAAACATTTAACAGCATCGCACTTGATGAAGGATTATCTTTGGAGGAAAAAAGAGAATCAATTCATAACGAAAACAGTTTTGTAATAAAAAAAGAAGAGGCTAATTCTAATAATAGAGAAACAATGCAATTACAGCAGGCATCTGAGGAGTATTCTCACGACGACAGATAGTGTACTCTTTTTGTACATTAAATGTATATTATAAAAAATTATAATTGTGCTTGTACAATGTGTGTACATTGGAGGTAATATGGAGAAATTTCTACTAAAACTAATTGAAAACAAAAGCATTATTGAAAAATTTAATAATGAACAGTTACTACAAGTAATTGACGGAGTTAAAAAAGGTATTAAAGCAAGTGATTTACTATTATATGCCGATGCAAGTTACGATGCAGAAAAAATGGAGTATATCAAAAACCTTTTACTTAATGGTTTTAATATCTCTAAAATGAGCGGATATATCGAAAATCTTTCTAAAAATCAATTAAAGGTTATTGTGGAATGTACAAAAGATAAACTGGAAGATGATGCCATTAAGTACATTGTAAGCCTAAATTGCGATTTTGAAGATATGCGCATAGTTAAAGGCTTTATCGAAAAGGGATTTAAGGTTACGCCCTTCATTAAAGACAGAAATATAAGCGGTGTAGCGCTTAAATGTGTGTTGGAGCTATTGCAGACAGGCTATAATCAACTAAAGATATGCGAGCTATTAGATGATGAGCGGTTCGATATTCGACAAAAACAAGAGCTTCTGCAGGCTCTTAAAGATGGTGTGGATGTATCAATTTTTTACAACAATAGTTTTGATTATTTGCAAATAAAATTCCTAAGAATTAAACTATCTGAAGGGGTTGATGTAACTAATTATGCCAAAGTGAAGTATTCATATGCGCAAATGATAGAGCTATCCGCCCTGGAGCAATTTGATATACCTCAAACGCTTTTTGAGTTATTCCTTGTTGACGGACATAGATTTGAAAACGGAGAACTTATAAACTACTCAGAGGTAATAGAAGGGCATACGGAAGGACTTAACTACGAGCAAATAAGTTTCTATGTTTCGGCGTATCACAATAACTGTATAGAATTTGAACAAATGAGGGAAATCCGCAATCTGTTGTTAAACGGCGAGAGCATAGATGAAATAGCATTTAAATATGACATTAACAATTATTCTTCGCAAGAAGAAAATAATATTATTGAAGGAGATTTTTAATTATGAACAACTCAATTATCTATGGAACTATTACAAGGGAAATTATTTTGCAAAATGAAAGAGCCGTGCTTTATGTGGAGGATGAAAAGATACTGCCTGATGGCACGGTAAAGAAGAATAACTGGTTAGTAGTTGCGTTTAAAGGACTTGCGGAACGTTGCAAGGCTTGCCTTGCCGTAGGCTCACGGTTGGTTGCATCAGGAAGTTTTGAAGCACGTGCATACAAAGACGAATACGGCATAGACAGATGGACTACAGAGCTGTATGCAAGAGAGATAGTATTTACCGACACCGTAGATTTAGAAAAGGAAAAGAAATATTTTGCGAACTTAAGCAACTTGAAGAAAGAGGGTAGCAGGGAACAAGCCGATGCACCAAAAGCGGAGCATCAGGACAAAAATAAAGAGGAGGGAGTTACAGAAAGCGACAGCACCGAAGAAGAGCAAGAAGTCGTTAAGGAATACTAATGCAATGGAAATTTATGAGCTGATAAGAATGTTTAGAGAAAAACAAGGTATTTCCCAAAGTCATATTGCCGAACATATGGGCATTTCGACTAATAAAATAAGCAAAATTGAGCTTGGGAAAACAGCCTTAACAGTAGATTTTTTGGAAAAGTATTGTAGCATATGTAGCATTGATGTTGTTAAGTTGTTTGAAATTAAGAGATATCAAGACCTAAATTTAGATGAAAAAATTGCAGGCTACTATATGACTGAAAGTATGTAAAAAAAATTCCCTGCCCTTCGGGGTGGGGTGTTTTTTTGTTGCTATTTTATGCTTAAATTCGTTTCGCATTTCGTTTCGCATTGTAGAAACTCGATACGATAAAATGCCATTATGTAGGGATTTTTTAAAATTGTAAAACGCGAAACAGAAATGATATATTTACAAAAAAACAGCATAATATATGGAGTTTTAGCTGGTGCGCCCGGCAGGACTTGAACCTGCGACACCCGGCGTCGGAGGCCGGTGCTCTATCCGCTGAGCTACGAGCGCACAAAAATAATACACAAAAGAGTATACCAAAAATCCAAATTATTTACAAGCACTAACCAAAATCCATCACAAAAAAAAATCACTAAAAAGCAGGGGTGAGCACACTCCCAAGACTTTGGGCAATTCGACTGTAAGCAGAAGTGTTGTTGTCTATATTTGTGGGCACAACGGCAAAATTTGCACCCTCGTAGTTGGTGTAAACCTTGCAAGGATAGTATGTGGCATTTGTTATGCTTACACTATTGTTGTTTTTGGCTATCTCTATACTAAAAACAGCGGTATCGTTATGGGCTTGGGAGGGCATACTGGATACAAAATTACCCATAGAATACAGCACAAGCACCTGCCTGCCGTCACTTGCCGTAATATATTCGCTTTCCTGCAAGCAATGAGAGTGCGAGCCTGCAATAAAATTCACACCTGCGTCCGCTAATTCCTGTGCGTGCGCCTTTTGGGTAGAATTTGCGTGCACCTCGTTTTCGTTTCCCCAATGGGTGTAGGCAACTATAAACTCCGCACCTAAATCTTTGGCATAAGCAACATGCGCCTCCACCTTTTCTTTAGAGTATTTGTGCAACATATACTTGCGTTGCTCGGCGCTAAACGCACCGTCTTTACCGTTGAAGAACTCGGAATACGCTAAAAATGCTACATTAATATTATTGATTTTTGCTAAAATTATGGGGCTGTCTCCCTCCTGCTTGTTGGTGCCTGTGTAGGCAATTTGATACTCGTCTAAAATATCTATGGTCTGCGACACACCGGTTACACCTGCGTCCGCACAATGGTTATTAACCGTGGCTACACCGTCAAACCCGGCATAACGTAAGGCATCAAGATAGGTGGAAGGGGCGTTTAGTACGGGCAGAATTCTTGGTTGGGGCGGTTGCTCCTCGGCAGGAATATCGGGATTAACAGAAGGCCTTACAGTAGCTTGAGTGTAAGGGGCAGAATAAGAAATTGCCGTTTCCAAATTACCCATTACATAGTCCGCTTTGGCAAAAATATCCTTGACATACTTAAAACTATCGTTGAAATTATAACTGTCTGCGGTTTTTGCAACCGATTGTTGAGCATATAAACTAAGCAAATCCCCTGTAAACATGAGGGTTGCGGTATTCTCTGCGGTATTTTCCTCTCTGACAAAAACCCCCTCTTTATTAGTGTAGCGAGCAGGCTCTATGGGGGCTAAAGGTTGCAAAGGTCCGGCTGTAACCGCAATATTGCACACATCTGCTATGGTTTCGTCGTTTAGTGCGCTAACCGTAATTGTAGCCTCTCCCTTTGCCTTTGCCAGTATATTTCCACCCCCATCCACATATGCCACAAGGGGATTACTGCTTGTATACACAAGGCTTTCGGGGGCGGTAGGCTCTGTGGTTACATCTAAAACCAAAACTTCCCCGTTTGTTAAGGATGCCTCCTTTTGCTCTATTGATAGTGATGTTAGAGAGATAAAGGTTACCTCTGCCTCTGCAAATAGGGTGTTGCCGTCATAGGTATAAGAGATTTGCGCAACTCCCGAGCCTACTGCGGTAACCAAGCCGGTGGGGGACACCAAAGCAACATTAGCATCGGAGGTCTCCCAAACTGCATCTGTTTTAGAGCCGTCAGCTATGTCAGAAGCACCATCGAAAAGGGTCAGTTGCACCGTCTCGCCAATCTTTAACACAGACTTTTGAGGTGCTAACACCATTTCAACTTTCGGCGCAAGAGTGGGGTCGGTAGGGTTTGATAATAGGTGCTCGGACTCAAAAAACTCGGTAGGAGCAGCCTCCTTTTTATTATCGATAGGGTTTTTCATCACAAAAAAAAGCGCTATGCCAAGTATGCAAATAGCGCAAATAAGTAGGGCAACAACAAGGGGTTTTGCCTGCCTTTCCGTTTTTTTAGTTGTACGGGAATTATGCTCCATGGTAAATTCCTGCTTTAGCTAAATTAAAATTTATAATGTTGCGAAAAACTCAGATGTAATACTGCCGTCTTTTATCACCATAATAAAAGACGGCAGAAGTGTTGTTAAATAAGTACAATTTTAGTTGCGGTTGCCTGTGCCGGATAGCTTTGGGCTACAAGGTCGTACCACGCAAAAAATTGAGTATCTGCCTTAATGTCCGCTAATGTGGCGGCAGAGCCGTCCATGCGTGTAATGGGGGTTTCGTTTGTTACGGTAATTATTGTGTCTTTATTTTGGTTAAGCACTCCAACTCCGTTGTCTACCTCGTCAACCTCGCTTGCAATTACGTATGTGGGCGCTCCAAGACCGTTTGCGGGCAGGGCAACAACTACGCTTTGCGCCTGGGCTATGGGCGGTATGGAACGTGTCATATTAGGCGAAACATAGGCATGCACCTTTTCCCCAACCTTAATTGCGGAAGAATCCATAGGAGTACCGTCTGCAGCAATTATACGTGTATCTGCGGTTATATTTGCCGCCACATCGTTATTTGGCGCATCGGGAGAATCCGCAACTATTTGTACAAGCATGCCGTCTGCGGTATCAATAGCCTTAACCGTGCCTATAAGTTGAATACTAACTACATCCGGATTTTCCATAGAAACAGGGTCGTTAGCCACATCTTCGTCCGCCTGTGGCACATCAATAGCAATAGAATCGGTAGGGGGAGCACTGCAAGCTACTCCCAAAGCTATCACCATAAAAACGGAAATAGCAAGAATAATTATTTTTTTCATATATTATACCTTTCATAATAAAAATTTAGTACATTTATATTATACACATCTTTTATATCCTTAACACTAAAATATTAAATATTTATTTACAATTTCATTTAAAGCCGTTAAAAGGTTTGACCTTTTATCCAATTATTACTATAATATATATATACAGAAGTTATAATTACGGAAAAGAGGAATAATTTGGCTGCAAATTTTATGGAGAAAACGGAAAATCGTCTAAAAGACTTGTTAATTACAAGCTTTGTTGCGCTAATACTGTTTGTTTTATGTATAAAGGTAAACTTAGGCTTTTTTGCAATAGGAATTTTTGCAATACCTGCACTATACACCTATTTAACGGCAAAACACGACATTATTCTTGGGGCAATAGGTGTTGCGATTTTTGGAATAGTAGCCTGCTTTTTAACGGGCGTACCCGTAGGTTTGCTAATAACACTTGCCCTTGTACCTTGGAGTTTGTTTTTGGGCTATGCTTTGCACAAAAAAACGGAGCTGTACAAATCTTTTGCCCTAAGCCTTATTGGCGTAATTTTAGGGGTGATGATAATGGTATTTGTAATACCGGCAGTATACGGCTCCACCCTAAACGAGCTTATAGTTAAAGGGTTAGAGGAGGCAATGAGGGTAGACGAGCAAGGCACAAGGCTAATGTATGTAATGTCTAACTATATGTTATCGGGGGTTGCGGACTTAAAAACCCTAACAGATACCACCCTAAACGTAAATTTTATGATAAAAGCGGTAGTGCGAAATTACAGAGAAATTTTAGCTTTAATAATGCCCAACCTGCTAAGCTCTGTATGTGCATTTTTTGGCATAATAAACGTAATAATTTGTGGAAATATACTAAAAAAGCAAAAACCGCCAAAGTACGATATGAAGCCATTTGCAGACCTTGCAATACCCTCCCACTTCGGCACGTTTTTAATAGTGTTTTTGTTTATTTCGTGGATAGGGGTAATTATGAATTTAAGCAATTTTTCTGTGGTAAGCTCCATAGTAAACGGCTTTACAACTGTAATTTTCAGCTTGCAGGGCATGGCGCTTATAGATTGGTTGCTTAAGAAAAAAATAGATATAACAGCGGTAAGATGGGTTATAATTATAGTAACCTTTGTGTTGTTGTACGTAATAAATATTTATATGTGGATAGGTATTTTTGAGCAGATAATAAAAATAAGACAAAGGAATTTACAACAGGAAGATTAAACGGGGAAATTAATGAAAAAAGCGAAAATCAATTACTTAACATGGGATTTTATAGTGTTTATACTACTGCTTGTTGCCGCCGTAACCGTAATGATGATAAACGAAAGCGAGGCTATTAAGTACATTGCCATTGTAGTTATTTTTTGTGTTGCCTTTGCATATTTCGGAATATCTACATATATAAAGGAAAAAGCCTTCTACATTGCGGCAAAAGTGCTTACAAATTGTAGCGAAAAACTGGAGAAGTATATAAACTCCGTTTCTATTCCTACTGTAATAACATCACCAAAAGGAAAAATATGTTGGCATAACCCTGCCTTTTTAATGCTTGCAAACACCCATACAACAGGGAAAAACATCTTTAAAGTGTTAGGCGAGTTAAACAAACCAACCAAAGACAAAAAAATAAAAATTTATGGCAAAATATATTACAGAGAAACGGTAGAAACGGAAGAAGGTGGAAAAAAATACGTAATATACAGGTTTATAGCCGTAGACAGCGCCTACGAGCCTTCCGACTTCGGCAAAAAGGTGCAAGCCTGCGTCCTTAGAATTCAAATTGACAACTACGAGGACGTGCTAAGGTCGTCAAACCAAAGCGAGCACTCGGAAATACGGTCTGCAATAGAGCGGATTATAAACACCCACACCACCAGCGTGCGTGGATTTTACGAGCAGTACGATAAAGACAAATATATACTTGTAATGGAAAGAAGATACATTGCAAACTTTATGCAAAATAAATTTATTATTTTGGAAGAAGTGCGTAAAATCAAAAGCAAAATCACCCAAGTAAACCCAACCCTAAGTATTGGCACAGGGGTGGGCAAAACAACATCCATTGCGGATATTAACTCCCAAAAAGCCCTTGATTTGGCGCTGGCAAGAGGGGGAGACCAAGCGGTTATTAAGGATGATGAAGAATATAAGTTTTACGGTGGAGTGCAAAATGTTTTGGAAAGGCGTAGCAAGGTTAAAGTTAGGCTGTTTTCCAACGCACTTAAAAATCTTATGGAGCAATGCGGAAAAATCTATATTATGGGGCATACAATTCCGGATTTAGACAGTATGGGCGCCGCTTTGGGATTGCTTGCCTGCGTAAGAGGTATAGAAAAAGAGGCGTACATAGTAATAGATAAAACCAACGACTCCATAGAAAATTTACTGGAGGAAATGGCTAAAGACAGCGAATATAACGATGTACTGATATCGCCCCAAGATGCTTTGGCACGTATGGAGGGCCATTGCCTCTTAATTGTTGTGGATACGCAAATTGCAAACTTTACCATATCCCCCGCCCTTGTGGCAAAAGCAAATAACATTGTGGTTATAGACCATCATTTAAGGGGGACAAACCACATAGAAAACGCAACTCTGCTACTCCACGAGCCAAGCGCCTCGTCAACTTCCGAGATGGTAACGGAGATTATTCAGTATTTCGGAGACAACGTAAAGCCAAAGTTTTTGGAAATAGAAACCCTCCTTTCGGGCATTGCCATAGATACTAAGGGTTTTTCCTACAACACAGGGGTAAGAACCTTTGAAGCGGCATCCTTTTTAAGGCAAAGAGGGGCAAACACCACATCTATAAAACATTTGTTTCAAGACGATTTGGTGTCCTACGCTGCACGGGCAAGCATAGTGCAAAATGCGGAAGTATATAAAAACGGTATTGCAATTTCCGTATGCCCACCTGATGTTAAAAGTCCTCAACTAATATCCGCTCAAGCGGCAGATGCACTAATAAGCATTAAAGGTATAGAAGCATCCTTTGTACTGTGCAAGCACGAAACTACGGTAATGATTTCCGGACGGTCTTTAGGGAGCATAAGTGCCCACAGAATACTGGAAAAAATGGGTGGTGGAGGCCACGCCACCATTGCAGGCGCACAATTTAGAGATGCAGATATAGAGTTTATAAAAGAAAAGCTAAAGTTAGCTATTGAAAGCTACATAAAGGAGAAATAACTATGAAGGTAATACTCACTCAAGATGTAAAAGGACAGGGCAAAACAGGAGATATTGTAAATGTTTCGGACGGTTATGCAAGAAACTTTTTGTTTCCCAAAAAACTTGCAAAGGAAGCATCCTCCCAAAATCTTAATGCGGCAAACATTGCAATAGCCGCACAAAAACACAAAAAAGAAGTGGAAAAAAGCGATGCTAAAGAGCTTGCGGATAAAATGAGCGGTATGGTTGTAACAATACCGGTAAAATGTGGTGCAAACGGCAAACTTTTTGGGGGCATAACGGCAAAAGAGGTGGCAATAGCCCTTTTAGAAGAGCATAAAATAGAAATAGACAAAAAGAAATTCAGTGTGCCCAACATAAAAGAAATTGGGGAGTACGATGCTACTGTTAAAGTCTATGCAGAAATTAACACAAAAATAAAGGTAGTGGTAGTAGATGCCAATAATCAATAAATCGGGGAAAGAAAAAGTACCGCCACAAAATCTGGATGCGGAAAAATCCATTTTAGCAAGCATGATGCTAAACGAGGAATGTGTATACACCGCTCAAGAAATGCTAAAGGCATCAGACTTTTATAACCCCCTGCATCAAGAAATTTTTAACGCAATGGAAGAGCTTACAAGTGGTGGCATAGCGGTAGACTACGTAACCCTAAGCGCAAGATTGGAGCAAACGGGCAAGGTTAGAGAGGGTACTTTGGAGTACCTTGCAAACCTAACCTTGGACTTGCCCTCTTACGCCAATTTAGAGCACTACATCAACATAGTATACGAAAAATCCGAGCTTAGAAAACTAATAAACGCAAGTATAAAAATCTCGGACGACTGCTATTTCAGCGAGGACGATGCAGACACCATTTTAGGCAGAGCAGGGGACGAAATCTACAAAATAGCGGTAAACGATTCTAAAAGCACCGTAATTCACATAAAAAAAGCATTGCAGGAAAGCTACATTAAAATAAGCGAGGCTATGCAGGCAAAAGAGGGCATAATGGGTTTGCCCACAGGCTTTCCACTTATGGATAAACAGCTCTCGGGTTTGCAGGGCACTCAACTTATAGTAATTGCAGGGCGTCCGGGCATGGGTAAAACCAGTTTTGCCATGAATATTGTAGAACACGTGGTTATGGCAAAAAATGTACCGGCGTTGGTGTTTTCCTTGGAGATGTCTTACGACCAGCTTGCCACAAGGCTTTTGTGCGCACACGCAAGGGTGGATTCTCAAAATATCAGACAGGGAAAGCTAACGGCAAAGGATTTTACACAGCTTGCGGAGTCTGTAAAAATGCTTTCAAGCGCTCCTTTGTATATAGACGACAGCGCAACAATTAATGTTACACAAATGCTTGCAAAGGCGCACAGACTTAAAAAACAACACGGGCTTGGGCTTATAGCCATAGACTACTTGCAACTTATGCAGGGTAGCTCAAGGCACGAAAACAGGGTGCAGGAAATTGCCCAAATCACCCGTGCATTAAAAATAATGGCAAAAGAGTTGGATATTCCTATTTTGCTTTTGTCTCAGCTTTCCCGTGCCAGCGAAAGCAAGGACAATAAATACCCAAAACTCTCGCATTTAAGAGAGTCGGGCACAATAGAGCAGGACGCAGACGTGGTAATCTTTCTCCAAAGGGAGGATTATTATAACGCAGAGGAAAACGAAGTGGAAAACAAGGGCAAAGCACGTATTATAATTGCAAAACAAAGAAACGGTCCTACAGGCAGTATTCAAGTACAATGGCACGGAGAGTACACAAAATATGTGGAGCTTGCTTTTATTCGTGATGATGAGGTAGAAGCATGATAACAAACCTTTGGATAAACTCAGTTAGCGAGGATGCTTTATACGTGCGCAAAAAAGTGTTTGTGGAAGAGCAAAATGTGCCCATAGATATAGAGCAAGATGCGTATGATACCCAAAGTATCAACTTAATTTTGTATGTAGACGAAAAACCTGTGGCAACAGGGCGGATATACCACGACGCAAAAACCTTCAGATTAGGTAGAATTTGCGTACTTAAAGAGTTCAGAGGGCAGTATTTGGGGGATTTACTTGTAAGGCTTTTGCTTGTTAAAGTATTTAGCTTTTCTCCGTCTGTTGTAAAGATAGATGCACAAATGCCAACGGTTGCCTTTTATGAAAAATACGGCTTTAAGGTAATATCTCAGCCTTTTGAAACGCAAAGTGGCATAACCCACGTAACTATGAGCATAACAAAAGACGAGATAACTCTAAAAAGTAAATGCGGAAAGGAAATAAATATAAGTGACTTCTACGACTAAATATCTACTTGCTCACGATGTGGGCACCTCGGGTAATAAATCCACATTGTTTGCAACGGACGGACGGCTAATAAAAAGCATTGTTAAGCCATATAATACATATTACTCCAACTTTACATGGGCAGAGCAAGACCCAACAGAGCTTTTTGCCAGCGTTTGTGCCTGCTCTAAAGAATTACTAAAAGATATAGATAAAAAGGCAATATCCGCCGTTTGTTTTACAGGGCAAATGCAAAGCGTAACCTGTATAAACAAAAGTGGGGAAGTCCTTAGAAACTCAATTATTTATTGTGATCAACGCTCGGAAAAACAGGCACTTGAGGTAGTGGAAAAGGTGGGTGCTAAAGAGGGGTACGAAAAAACAGGGCACAGAATGAGTCCGGTATTTGCAGGCCCTAAAATTATGTGGATAAAGGAAAATCAACCGGATATTTACAAGGAAATTTACAAAGTGCTAAATACCAAAGATTACCTTGCCTATATGCTAACAGGGGTGGTGGCAACCGATTACTCGGATGCCTCGGGCACAAATTTGTTTAATTTAAACAGTTATGAGTGGGATGCACAGCTATTAGACGCAATGGGGATAGACGAGTGCATTATGCCAACACCTTACGAATCCACGGCGGTAATAGGGTGCGTAACAAAAAAAGCGGAGGAGCTTACGGGAATCGGCGAGGGCACACCAGTTGTAATAGGCGCAGGAGACGGCATTGCGGCGGCGGTGGGAGCAGGCTCTATTAATGTAGGAAGCACTTACACTTGTCTTGGTACATCGGGCTGGATAGGTACTACTACACAAAAACCTATGATAGACGAAAAACTCCGTGTAGACTCTTGGTGTCATGCCTTTAGGGGAAAATACCACGTAATAGGGGTAATGCAAACCTTAGGCACAAGCTACAAATGGGCAAAAGAACAGCTATTTGACAACAGCTTAATAGATATAGAAACAAACTATGAAATGGTAAACGACCTCATAAAAAAATCGGAAGCAGGTGCAAAGGGAGTATTTTTCCTACCCTATTTAATGGGGGAAAGATGCCCACATTGGACAAGCAAACTTAGGGCATCCTTTGTGGGAATGGGCATAGAAACCACAAAGGGAGATATGCTAAGAGCGGTCTTAGAAGGGGCAGGCTACAACCTAAAGTGGATACTAAACATATTTAAAGAGCACACAAATATAGAAGATATGCTTGTAATAGGGGGTGGCGCAAAAGGAGAGGTTTGGAGAAAAATAATGGCGGATATATATAATATGAAGCTAACCTACCCAAACAATTTAGAAGAAGCCACATCTATGGGGGCGGCAATAATAGGTGGAGTAGGGGTTGGAGTTTATAAAAGTTTCGAGGATGCAAATGTATTTAATAAAGTATGCGGAGAAGATTTGCCCACCGAGCAAAACGCAAAAATCTACGAAGAAAACTTTAAAATTTATAAAGAAATATTCGACGGATTAAGCAAAGTTTTTACCGAATACTATTGATTGTTAATATTTTATTCATAATTATAAGGCAAAAAAACCTATTAAAAGGCATATTACACTAATATGTCTTTTTAAATTGTTAAGAATTGTTACAATTTGTTTACAATTTACCCTTGCAAATCCCCCTTCGATATGTTAAGATTTTATTACGAATTTATTAATTGTATGAAATTAAAGCAAATAAACTCGTAAAAATAACAAACAGGAGGAAAAAAGTGAAGTTTATTAACGGTATTTTTACCAAAGTTGCAGACTTTTTTACCTACGAAGCACCAAAAAGGACATCTCTTAGAAACAGACGTAATAAGGCGACAAGCTATAATGCGGATGCACCAATAGTGCAGGCACCTAAAGAGATTCAAAAGAAAAAATTTGCTTACAGAGTAAACAAAAAAAGGTCTGTACTTGTTACTTCCGTTGTTTTAGCAGCGGTAATGGTACCAATGGCAATAACTACGGCGGCATACGGAAACGAAGTAAAACCCCAAGAAGAAGTTGCGGTTAAAGCAAGCGAAGTAAAAACAGTAGAAGCAAATAATGTAGTTAATGAAGGGGTTGTCCCCGTTCTCGAAGAAAAAACAGAGCAGACATCCAACGGAGCCTTGACAGAAACGGAGGAGACTTCCACAGTTTCGGGAGAGCCTCAAGCAACTGCGGAAGGTGTAGTGGCACAATCCGAGGGCAGCATTAGCGAAGCACCCACAGCTAATTTGACATCAAAAGAGGATGCAACTCAACAGGCATTACAGTCAAAAGCACCTGTACTAAGCGAAAAAGAGCAAAAAATTGCCAATATGATAGCGGCAGGTTTAAAAAGCGGAGTAGACTCCCCATATGTTGCGGATTTACAGCAAAGACTAATGGATTTAGACTACTTGCAACTTGACGAAACCACACAACATTACGGAGATTTTACAGCCAATGCGGTTAAATTTTTCCAACGCAAGCACGACTTAACCATAGACGGTATTGCAAGCGAAAACACCTTAAAGGCACTGTATTCCGACGATGCCAAGAAATACACCGTTTCTTTGGGAGCGGACGGCGTGGATGTGGAAAATCTTCAAACAAGATTAAAAGAACTAAAATACCCTATTGAAGTGACAGGCTATTTTGGTACAGAAACAGAGTCGGCGGTTAAATACTTCCAAAGGATGAACGGTCTTACAGACGACGGCAATATAGGTAGTGTAACAAGAGAAGTGCTGTACTCAAACGAGGCAACACCGGCAGAGGAGGCAACACCCACACCGGCACCTCCGGCACAAACTCCTCCGACACAGGCACCTCCGGCACAGAATGCACCGGCACCGGATACGGCACAACCACCGGCAGATGCACCGGCTCCGGATGCGGCTCCTCCCGAGCAAGCACCGGCACCCGAGCCACCACCCGCACCCGCACCTGAAGTTACAGGCGGTGGCGGAGCAGGAGCATTAATAGAAGCGGCGCAACAACACTTAGGCAAGCCCTATGTGCTTGGCGCAAAAGGTCCAAACTCCTTTGACTGCTCCGGATTTGTGTATTACGCACTTAACCAAAGTGGCACAGGCATAGGGTATATGACATCTTCCGGATGGGCAAAATCAAGCTATACAACAATCGGAAGCATGGCAGAAATGCAACCCGGAGACATAATATGCTTTAAAGGACACGTAGGAATTTATATGGGTAACGACCAAATGATAGACTGCGGAAACGGCGGAGTAAGAATATGCGACAACATTTCGGGCTCTAAATACTGGACTAAAAACTTTATAAGCGCAAAAAGATTATTCTAACAATACATACTCCTTAATAAAAAAATCTATGGGCAACCGTAGATTTTTTTTGCTTTAAATGGTATATTAAAGGTACAAGCAACCCAAAACAACAGAAAGGAAAAGCTATGAATATTTTTTATTACGAAACTACTTTAGGCAAAATAGGCATAACAGAGCATTTAGAGGAAATTACAGGTGTTTTTTTTCTTGGTGATGATGATAAAGAGAATACACCACATGTATCTCCTACGCACAAGGTTTTTGAAAGCAAGGTAATAAAGGAGGGTGCAAAGCAAATAAAGGAGTATCTTTCAGGCAAGCGCAAGGAGTTTGTGCTACCCTTAAAAATGCAAGGCACAGAGTTTGAGCAAAGTGTATACAAACAACTGTTGCAAATACCCTATGGACAAACACGCAGTTACGAGGATATTGCAAAACAGGTGGGAAAAGAAAAGGCTTGCAGAGCGGTGGGCAACGCAAACAATAAAAACCCCATAGCCATAATTGTGCCCTGCCACAGAGTTATAGGCAAAAACGGCAGTCTAACAGGGTATGCAGGAGGGCTTAATATAAAAGAGCGGTTACTTAATTTAGAACAAAAGTCAAAATAAGTTGCGTATGTTTCACATATTACCACAAAAAATACGACTATACGGGTTGACATTCGTAAAAAGCTAATATAGTATTAATGTATATTATTAATTTAATATGAATAAGTTATTAATAATAAAAAAGGGGATTAAAAATGAACAAAAAATTTAAACTAATCGTAGTATTAGCAATTGCGGTTGTATTAGTATTTTCTTTTACGGCAACTTCTTTTGCGGCAGCGTCACCAATCGCTTCGGGAGGAACGGTAAGCGGGTTGCCCGATGGTGTAACGGCAACCATAACTAACCAATATTCGCCGAATTTTGCGGCAATCGTAGACAAACAAATAGGCATCAACACAGCAACTCAATATGTAGCGGCTATTTTGGATATTACTCCAAGCAGTCCTGTACCAAACGGTAGTTACACAATTACAATACCTTTAGCCATAGACAGCGCATCTAAAATGGAAGTATTCCGCTTTAACGGTAAAACATGGGATAGAATCAACTTTGTTGGTTACAGTGGAGGTAACGTAGTTGCAACCACTCCTAACTTCTCTTTATTTGCGGTAGTTGTAACCAAAGGTGCGGCAGGTGGCGGTAGCACCGCAACAACATCTTCTAAATCTCCAAAGACAGGGCAGGAAGAAAATGTTATGCTGTTTGTACTAATGGCTGTACTTGCAGTTGGTGCGGTATACACAGGCAGAAAAGCAATCAAGGCAAGCAAATAATCAAAATCAATTTGTAACTTAAAATAACTAAACGGCATAAAAGCTACTATGGCTTTTATGCTGTTTTGTAATTATTTGGCGGTGTAGTTTAGGTTGGGATTGCGTAGTATGGCAACTTAATTTAATTTTAAACAACAATAAGGGGATAGATGGAAACAAGAGTCGACAGACAGAAAAAAAAGGATAAAAAAATAAACAAAAAGCAATGGATTTTTCTAACGGCAATTCTGTTAGCAGGGATTATAATACTTTTAGCCCTAATACTAAACAGAGAAAGCGGAAACGAAGTATACGAGGAATTGCGGGTAGTAACCGCACCTACAACCCTGCCTACAAGCACACCCCAGCAAAAGCCCAAACAAACGGAAGAAATTACACAACCCCAAACTCAAGTATTTTACGAAAACGGCATACGACCATCTAATCGAAGCATAGATTTTGAAGCCCTAACAAAGCGTAACAAGGACGTAATAGGTTGGGTGGAAGTTCCGGGAACAAATGTGGATTACCCCATACTAAAAAGCAAGGACAACACCGATTATTTAGAGAGAGATATAAACAAAAAGGAAAATATTGCAGGGGCAATATTTACCGATATGTACAACAAAGAAGATTTTTCCGATCCTATTACGGTCATATACGGGCATAATATGAAAAACGGCTCTATGTTTGCCTCCCTCCATTCTTATGCAGATAAAGATTTTTTTGATACAAACAGGCAGATTATTCTGTACACAAAAGAGGGTATGCGCATATACGAAATATTTGCCGCCTACACCACAGACGATAAAAATATACTGTACAAAAAGGATTACACCAACGTAAAAACATTTGAGGAGTACATAAACTCCATAAAGTCCACCAAAGACTTACAGGCAAACATCACCATAGAAAAAATAAGCAATGCAGGAATTACGGACAACATTATTACCCTTTCTACCTGCATAAAAGACGAGCCTAACAATCGGTACATTATTCAAGGAATACTAAAAAAGGATGAGTAAAAAACTAATAATAATTATGGTAGCAGTAGCAACTGTGGGGGTACTCTTTGGCGGTTTGTACTACTCTGCCACCACCTTTAATTACACCAATACATTAAGCGATTACGGGGTGGAACACCCCTTTGCCAACAACGGCAAAAACCCTAATTTAGAGGGGTACAACAAGGATTTGCAAACGGTATTGTTTACAGGGTACGACTACACAGTAGCACGAGATATTCAAGGCATGGGATATCAAGCGGATACGCTTTTGCTCTTTGTTATAAACAAAAAAACAGGGGAGACTAAAATAATAAGCATCC
Source organism: uncultured Christensenellaceae bacterium (assembly GCA_964628515.1). GTDB lineage: Bacteria > Bacillota > Clostridia > Christensenellales > Christensenellaceae > CAZVNZ01. Next base: position 22,926 of record CAZVNZ010000028.1, on the reverse strand, counting down.
CAAGGGACACCCTAACCCAAATACCCATACTGGATTTTAACGACAGATTTGTATACACTCAAGAAGAGCCCATAGCCCTATCCCACGCATACGGGCTAAATGCCGGTATTTCCGATGAGCTTACAATGGCAGTTGTCAGTAATTTGCTGTACCAAATACCCGTAACAAGATATTTTGCATTAAATATTGATGGTATAAACATTGCAAATAACGCAATCGGCGGAGTATTTTTGGAGATTATGGCAGATTTTACAATGTATAATCCACAAATGAAAAAGGGAGCAAACTTTCTTTTAACGGACGAAACGGCGGAGGTGTACATAAGAACACGGCAGTTTCCGGGTATGAGCGGAAAGGACGAGGACAGAGTGTTGCGACAGCATCAGTATTTCAGTACATTTTTAGCCACACTAAAACAAAAAGCAAAAGAAAACCCTGCAATAATACTTGATTTATACAATAAAATGCAAGGTTACTTTAATACAAATATATCTGTGCCCGAGCTTATGTTTTTAGCATACAAGGTGCTTGGCTCGGACAGTTCAAATATGGAAATCATTAAACTTCCGGGGGAGTATAAAGAAGGGGTGTTTATGCAAGACTTAGAGCAAACCAAAGCACTTGTAAAAGAAGTATTTTTTGTAAGCTAAGGCATGGCTTTAGGCTAACTCTGTAAAGTCGGGTGCTGTAAAGTGGGGGTGCTGTAAAGTCCGGTCTGTTAAGAATCCAAAAACTCCAAAATTTCTAAAGCATTGGTATCCGGTTTTGCCTTTTCAAACACCTTTATAATTACACCATTTTCGTCTATAACATAGGTGGCACGCACCACACCTAAGGCGGTTTTGCCGTAGAGGGTTTTTTCCTTCCAAACATCGTAGGCTTTAATTGCAACTAAATCCGGGTCGGATACCAAAATAAATGGTAAATCGAATTTAGTAGCAAATTTTGTATGAGATGCGGTGCTGTCCTTGCTAATTCCTATTACAACCATGTCTTTTTGCCTAAAGCCGTCGTAGTTGTCTCTAAATGTACAAGCCTGCTTGGTGCATCCGGGGGTATTGTCTTTAGGGTAAAAATATACCACCACCTTTTTGCCTAAGTAATCAGACAGGGTAATTTCCTTGTCGTCTTTGTCCTTTAGGGTAAAATTAGGTGCTTTTGTTCCTTCTTTAAGCATATGTAAAACCTCCAAAAAATTATTGTCTCTCTTTAATATAACCTTTTTTATAAGCCGTAAGCAAATTATTTATATCCTCTATTTTTTTATTAATTAGCAAACCCACATCCGTGTCTTTAACGGTAATGCGGTTAGAAACGGTATCATAAACCACAATGCTTGAAATAATATCCGAGTTGTTGTTTATTGCGTCCGCAGTACCAAAAAACGGCTCGTGAGAAACCACACGAATTCCGTAGGAGTTATAAAACATGGTGTAGCCTGCAATTCCCGTTACTTTATGGTAGGCCTTGCAAAATCCCCCATCTATTAAAATTAGCTTTCCGTTTGCTTTAACAGGGTTTTCTCCCCGTTTGGATTTTACAGGCATATGCCCGTTTATTATATGAGAAAACTGGGTGGATATACCAAAATTATCCAAAATGCGTTTGCACAAATCCTCGGCTAAACCTTCATCTTCATAATAAATATAATACTCGTTTTTTGGCTCGTCGTAGGTGGTTTCGTCATCTATAAACATGCGCTCAAAGGTGGTTATTTTATCTCTGCCAAAGAGAGGAGAGTGCCTTCCGCACCACAAAAACCACACAAAATCCTCACCCATTTGCTTTTCTTTACTGCCTTCGTTTTGGCTGTAACTTTGGCGCACCATATTGTCGCAGTAGTCCATATATTCTTTTCCGCATAAATGCACGTTGCAATCGGGCACTTTAAACTTTAAAAAATCCCCTTTTTTGTCTAAAGGCACGCACCCATGAAAAAGCAAATTATTATTGTAAACTGTGTAAATACTCCCTTTTAAATATAAAAACCGAATATGGCGTTGCAGTTTTTCGCTGGTTTTAAAGGAGGCTTTAAGATGCGCCATAACCCCTTGTTCCTCGGGGGTAAGTTTGTATGGCTTTAGTGGGTTGATGGTGCTAAAACAGGTGTTTGTCAGCTTGTAGGTTTTGCCGTAAAGCTCTATGGTTTTTTTGTCGTAGTCTATTTTTTCTAAAAGGAGTCTGTCCTTCATATTAAACTCTTTGTTGCGCTTTATTATCTGCCCCTCTAACTTAAACTGCATAATGCGTATGGCATTATACATATTTTTCATTGGGTCTTTGCTTGTGTAGGCACTTTGGGCAAACTCTCCGAGACCACGTAAATTAATACCGTAAGAAACCTCTAACATATCTAAGGTATCGTACTTTATGCAGTTGCTTATAACGGTGGCAATGCAAGCCTCGCTACCAGCACCTGCCCCCATCCACAAAACATCGTGGTTGCCCCATTGTATATCCACATAATGATGATTTATAAGGTTTTCTATTATTAAATCGGTGTTTGCCCCTCTGTCAAAAATATCTCCCACTATGTGCAAACAATCCACAATAAGCCGTTTAATTAAGGTAGTTAGGGCTATAATAAAGGCTTCCGAGCGGTTAAGGTCTATTATTGTTGAAAGAATTTTTTCGTAATAAAGCTCTTTGTTAGTCTCGTCGTAGCTAGTGTTTAGCATTTCGTCTATAATATACTCAAAATCTTTGGGTAGTGCCTTTCTAACCTTAGAGCGTGTGTATTTGGAGGCTACAAGCTTGCAAATTTCTATTAAACGGTTTAGGGTAATCATATACCATTCGTCTATATTTTCCGTGTTTTGCTTGATTTCCTCCAACTTTTTTTGGGGATAGTAGATTAAAGTCGCAAGCATAGCCCGCTCCACAGAGGTTAGGCGTTTGTCAAAAATAATATCTATTTTTTCTTTAATCATTCCCGAGGCATTGTTTAAAATATGCAAAAAAGCCTCGTATTCTCCATGAATATCGCTTATAAAATGCTCTGTGCCTTTGGGTAAATTGAGTATAGCGTTTAAGTTGATTATCTCCGTGCAAGCGGCTTGTATGGTGGGGTAATCGCTTGATAGCAGTTCCAAATATTTAATGTCTGATTTTTCCACTAAAAACACCTCATTTGCAAATTATTTCCCTATTATTTAGGTAATTATACAGTTTTTACCGCATATTTAGATGTGCTAAAAATCCTTATGTATGCAGATATACGGATTTATAGAGTAATCCTCTAAGGTACTTGTTAAATTAATATTGTAGAATGGGTCGGATTTATATTTCTCTCCCCATTTTGCAAGCCATTTGTCCGTTTCTTTTCTAAACCGCTCCTGCTTTTCGGGGGTAACTTCGTAGCCTCGTGTTTTAGATTCGTAATGATACAGCTGTGCAAAGGGTGTCCACACAATGCTGTAGCCTAACTCTCGTATTTTTAGGCATAAATCCACATCGTTAAAGGCAACCGCAAATTGCTCGTCAAAACCGCCCACCTCGTCAAACACCTCTTTGCGTATCATAACGCAAGCGGCGGTTACACCGCTAACATCATTAACAAAAGTAAGCCTGCCTAAAGAGCCTACCTCGTATTTATAAGTGCCTTTGTGAGAATGCCCTGCAACCTCGCCGATTTTTAGTATAACACCGCCGTGTTGCAAAGTATCGTCGGGGTAGAAAAGTTTTGCGCCCACCGCACCAATAGAATATTGTACGCAGTACATAGCCATTTGCTCTATCCAGTCGGGTGTTATTACAGAAACATCATTATTTAAAAACAAAAGCAAACTGCCCTTAGCCTCGGTTGCCGCAAAGTTATTTAATGCGGAAAAATTAAAGGGGTTGCTCCACTTTACAACACGTATTTTAGGGTTTTGCTCTAACTTTTCGTAGTAGGAAAAAGTTTCGCTTTTTTCGCTGTTGTTTTCTATTATGATGATTTCGTAGTTTGCATAGGTTGTTTTGTCCAATATAGAATCTATTGCCTTTTTTAAGGTATTTTTTTCGTCTTTATTAGGTATAATAATAGAAACCAAATCGGTGGGGGTGGGGTATACAACGTTGAAATAGTTATCTATTTGCGCCACTTCCACCCTTGCCGTAATGCCTTTTCGTTTAAGAGAATCCTCTAAGGCGGCTTTGCCTGCATCTATGGTATAGCTTTTTGCGTCCGCATTGTAAGCAACGGAGGTTTCGGCTATGCGCCAGTTATACAAAACATCCGCAATATGCCCAACTTTTTTTGCCTTTTCGCACACTCGCAAAAATAAATCGTAATCTTGTGCCCCGTTGTACTCGCTTTTAAAATAGCCCACTTCGTCAAGCAAAGATTTTTTTATTACTGCAAAATGGGTAATGTAGTTAAAGGTATTTAAGGTATTAGGGGAAAAGTCAGGCTTAAAAAATGGGTCAAAACGCCGTTTGCCGTCGGCGGAGAGCTTGTCCTCGTCCGAATATATAAACTCGTAGTCTAAATCTTGGTTAATAAGCCTTACATTTTCAAACAATGCGTGGGGCATTAGGGTGTCGTCGTGGTCTAAAAGTGCAATATATTCCCCTGTAGCCATTTCTATTGCCTTGTTGGAGTTTCCTGCTATTCCTAAATTTTTGGATAGCTTTTTGTATTTTATACGCTCGTCCTCATAAGAATAAATGGGGGTTTGCACGTCAAAATCGTAATTACTGCCGTCTGCCAAGCAAAGCTCCCAATTTTCGTAAGATTGCCTTACAACCGAGTCGAGTAAATCGTTTAAAAAAACTTGTGGAGTGTTGTAAAGTGGCACAACAATGCTTATTTTAGGCGTATATTCAAATTGCGTGTGTCTTTGCTTATAAAGCATTTCTTCGGTTGGGGTGTTGTTTTTTTGCCAATGCACATAAAGTGCATCCAGCCTTGTGTATATTTTACAGCCCACCGCACCTCCGCCTTCCAATACAAAACCATGCTTGCTTTTATGCTTATTTACCAACACTCCGCAAAAATTATTACAAGTAAAAATAAATTTTAAAGGGTGATGTATAACATCCAAAACAGGCAAAAAGGTAAAGGTGGTGTAGTCGTTGTTTTTTATGTTAGTCTCGGTGGTTTTTAACAGACAGTCACCCTCTCTGTTAAAAATTTCCATGGTGATTTGTGCCTCCGTTTTAACCTCGCAATCGGTTAAAATATCAACTCTTCCCACATTATCCGCACCGGGGGCGCACATAAATTCCACTTTGTTGCACGAGGTGTATTTAGCTGTGTTATTTAAGTTTTTTACATACGCCTCGTTGGTTACAACAAAAATACGCTCGTACAAATGTATATTAGCGTCTCCGTATTGCATTTTTTCTTTTACACGACGTAAAAACTCTCTAAGTCCGTAGTCTCGTATAATTTCTTTTATTCTGCTAAATTTCCGTTTATGCAGTTTTTTTACAACTTTAGAGAGATTTTTTATTTTAGACATACAGTACCCCACAAATATTAATTTATTACACTTTTTAAAGCATCCAATAATTTTTCTTCGGAAAAATTTGCTTGCAAACAGTTTTCGTAGTAGGTGCTTTCTTCATTATTATATTTATATTCCAACTGCTTAATAAATTCCTCGCTACTGTCTGCACTTATTAAGCCTGTGCTTTTTATATCCTCTATACCCTCTATACCCATAGAAGTGGTTACAATAGGTATGCTTTGTGCCATAGCCTCTACCGTTTTGCCCTTAATTCCTGCGCCGTAGCGCAAGGGGATTACGCAAACCCTGCAATTTGCGTAGAGTTCTTCTAATTTTTCTGAGGAAACATAGCCTGTAACAACCACATTGTTGCTACTTAATTCTGTTATTTCGGCAGTGGGGTTTGCCCCTGCTATTATTAGCTTTGCATCCCCTAAACTGCATTTTGTCCACACCTCTTTGTAAAACCACAAAATACCGTCAACATTGGGTGCGTGATTAAATCCCCCCACAAAAAGTACATCTTTGGTTTCAAAAAAGGGCTTGCGCCTGTTGCCGTAAATATCCAAACAATAAAGAGGGGTTACAGTAACGTTATTTAGCCCAAACTCCTTTAAAATAACCTCTTTTTCATATGGGCTGTACATCAGTACGTGGTCTGCTTTGCTCATAATTACAAACTCTTTTAGCTTAATGCGGTTTATTTCCTCAAGTTTTTTTGGCTCTTTTGTTTGCTCAAAACAACGTTCTTCCCTTAAAAAGTGTAAATCGCAACCTAAGTATATCAGCTTGCCCTTGGTGTTTTGCTTTATTATATCCATATATTTGGATGCACACAAAGGGCGGTTAAATATAAAATAATCAAAGTTGCACCCCTCGTCAGCTATAAACTGTTGCCAGTTATCTGCATAGTATTTGTGGTTTAGCACCTGTACATTTATTTCTCTGAGCATTTCCGTATCCTTGCTATCCGGGGGGAAGTCGTCGCACAAATAGGTTACACACACCCCTAATTTTTGCATAGCAAGCAAATATTGATACACAGAACGAGAGCCTGCGTCCATGTCCGGAGTGGGTAGGTGCAAATCCAAAAACAAAAGGTTTTTTTGGGTGGTGCTTAACTCAAAGGGTGGCGGTTGTGTTTGGGCATCATCATTATAAAAAGGAGGCTTTTTGCACAATTTACGCTTTATAACCCGAAAAATACCCCCTGCCTTCCACCAAAAACTGTTTTGCATTGCATTTATTGTGCTTTGCAGTTCGTTTACCGTATTTTGCATTTGCATTGCGTAATTATGATACTCTCTTAAAGCCTTATAATCGGTAAGTAAATCTAACCTTGCGTCTGTAAGTTCTATTTCCGCAAAGGAGATTTTACCCTCTTTGTACCTTTGTATAAGCTGGTTTGTGTCTAATTTACTCACTAATTACCTCGTGTTTTTGTTTAAGGAATAAACGGCTTTCCTTTAGGGAAACTTGTTGCACCCGAGGAGTAATCGCTGCCGTCCACACTTATATAAACCTTTGTAATATCCGGTATGCTTGTGGTGTATCCGCTGTATATGGCAGAAAGCATAGAGCCCTCTGAAGTAGAGCCTAAGGGCGCATCGTATATGGTTCGCTTTAAATCTATATATACGCTGTCTCCAATCATACTAATGGAGTTGGGGTTTAAATAACCATCCGCTAAAGGCAGTTTAAAAAACATTTGAGATATTGCATCTAAAACGGAAGACAGGGTAGATGCACCTTCTACCGTAATTTCTTTGGTTACTACGGAATTTTTTTCGGGATCATAATAATCATAAGTAATGGTGTTGTCGCTAAACTCTATTTCGTCCTCCTCCACTAAAAGCTCTCCGCTGGGTGTTGGGTCGGGCTCGGGATAGGGTGTGGGGGTTGGGTAGTTGGTGGGTTTTACAGGCAGGGGTGCTTCTATTACTGCCTCGGTGGGTTTTGCGTTTGCGTTTGGGTCTTTAAAACTGCCCAAAAAGTTATTAACCGCAAATACAACTATTAATACTAATATAACAATAGCAGCTATTAATAGAACTATTTTAACATTTTTATTCATAAATTTCTCCTAATTTTTTGCTGTATATAAAATATAATACATTATGTTACATTATACTATATTTTTAAGTAAATTGGAATTGTATTTACTTGAAATTTGTTAATTTTTTATGTATACTGAAATCAAGAAACAAAAAAATGGACGTAAAAATTTAATTTTTGGGAGTAGTGTATTATAGGAATTAATAATAATTTCAAGGTATTTTGTTATAACTACAAATATGAAATACTTGTGTTAGTTGTTTGCTTTTTGTTTTTAGCACCTGTTTTAAACAGCGGATATATATATGATGATACCGTTCTTTCTTCAATGCACGGAAATTATGTGGAGGGTATGGGCGAATCATCAAACAGTCTTGAATACTGGGGCAATCTGCAAAAAAATTTATTTGAATCTCAAGGCAGATTTCTTTTGCTGGCAACATTTTACTTTCCTGTACACGAGTTTGCAAGTTTTTTTGAAAGCCCCATTATTGTATACAAATCTTACTTGGTTTTTATAACGTTAACAAATGTATTATTGTTTGGCTGTGTGGTTTTTAGGCTTACAGATTCAAAAAAAATTAAGCTTATAGCAATGCTGATTTTTCCTGTTTTTTTTCAGTTGTCGGTATATTACTTTAATCCATATATAGCATTTGGAGGACTTTTACAGGTTACATTTTTATTTGGTATGGGTGCAATTTTGTTTTTGCAAAAAAATATATCCGTACCAAAGTTTTCGTATGCCTTAATAAGTGTAATACTGTTTTTATGCTCCCTACTTACTTACGAAATTTCATTTATGTTTTTCGTAGCAATTATTGCTGTTGTAGCTGTTCAAAAAAAAGGTTTTAAAAAGAAAATTTTAGCATTAGCTCCCTACATTGCAGTTACGGCAATAATACTGATAATTACATATATAGGCAGAGAAAATAAAACTACAGAGGGTTACGACGGTATTTCTATAGTTGTCAATGACCCTATGGTTGTAGCAACCACATATGCAAAGCAAACTGTTTCTACTTTACCTTTAAGCTATCCTATGTTTTATTCAGATGTATACAAAAAAGCGTTAGAAAGCTTTAATTTGAGCATTTCTGTTTTTGAAATCAGCGGAGGAGTACTGTTTTGTCTGATAGCGTATTTCATAATTGTAAAAGAAAAAATTGAGAATGTATTTAAAAAACATCAAATTAAAAGTGTTTTAGCACTTGGTCTATGCATGCTGTTTATTACACCTGCTTTTGTAGCTGTTTCGGAAAAATATCAAGTATATGTGGATTTCGGTACACCGTATCTGCCTGTGTATTTTCAGTTTTACGGATTGGCACTAATAGTAATTGCAATTATTATGATGGCTAAAAGAAAACTGCCGAATTTATCCGGCAAGATTCCTTTTTTAATATGTATTTTTGTGTGTATTCCTATTATGATAATAAATTCTGTGAGTGCAAATCTGCTTTTTGCCTCTGTTAAAAACATAAATAAATTAACAAGGCACAGTATGGAGCAAGCAATAAAGGACGGTTTTTTTACAGCCCAAAACAAATTGGTGTATGGGGCGATTCCGGAGGAAATTAGCATTATTAATATGAGTGCGGAGCGTTGGACGGCGCCCGACAGCTCTATATTTTCTGCATATGCCAAAAAGCCAATAAAAGCTGAAATAATAGGAATAGAAAGCTCCATAGGCAGTTTTGAAAACGCAATTGCCAATATTAACGGCAATATTGACTACGCAAAGCATCTATATTTCGAGCTAAAAGACCCAACCCTAACAAACAGCATAGCTTTCGCAAAAGGCAGTTTAGTCGACTACAAATACACAGGGGAAGAAACCTTACCAAACCAAGTATTTGTAACAAATGCCAAACTTTACGTACTAACCCAAAACATTGGCGAAGATTTCGACATTATATACAATGCCTATTCTAAGGATTTAGAAAGCGCATCACAAAAAACAGCAAGAATAGGGCAAAACAGCGAATACACAGCCAAAAACGGCGACGAAGAGCGGTTAATCTACGCATTTGAAGATGAAATAATAGACATTAACTCCATTAAAATTATGACGGCACTAATAAAGGAAAACGCCTTAATATATGAAAAGAGCATAGTAATTTCTCCGACAGACAGTATGAACGTACTAAGCTACCTCGTGCAGTTAGAGGACAAAACAAACTATGGGGTAAGCTTTAGCGCACGCACAAAAAGTGGAGAGGAACTTTTAAACATAGACTTATACGGCGAAAACTACGACGACCCAATCAGAGAGAGGGTGTTTGCCCTAAACGAAACGGAGCAACTCTGTATTGGTGCGTTTTACTCGGGAACAAGCATACCAAAAGAAGCATATTTACGTATTTTTACCCCAAACACAGAGGAAATTGAAATATCGGATTTTGCTTTATATAAAATAGAGTAACGGAATATATTAAACTAAGCAATAAGATAGGTGGATACAAAAAACACTTGTAAAAAACCCTAAATTTGTATATCATATATATAATGTATGAAAACATATGTTTAATGGGGAAATACAAAAATTGTAATATAAAGAGGTACATTAATGAACGCAGTATTAATCGGTTTTGGTTATTGGGGTCCTAACATTGCAAGAAACTTAAATAACAGCAAAAAGCTAAACCTATACGGAATTTGCGATAACGATGCAGAAAAACTCAACAAAGCAAAGAGCATATATGGAGAAAAAATTAAATATTTTACGGATTATAAAGACGTAATTGCAGATAAAAATGTGGAGATGTGTGCGGTTGCACTGAGAAACGAAATCGCCCAAGTAGTGGCAAGAGAGGTACTAAAGAGCAATAAGCACTTATTTATGGAAAAACCGGTAGCGGTAAATATGCAGGATGCACTTTTGCTAAAAACTTTAGCCGAAGAAAACAATGTAAAAATACATGTGGATCATATTATGGTGTACAACCCCTATATAAAACGCATCAAAGAAATAATAGACAGCGGAGAAATTGGAGAGGTTATATACTTTGAGTCTAACAGAGCCAACTTAGGCCCTCATATTAAAAACGATATTAACGCAATGTGGGATTTGGCGGTACACGATTTAACGGTAATAGATTTCTTGTGTGGTGGGCAAAAAGCCCTTAAAATAAAGGGAATGGGGCTAAAGCAGTACAGCACTCAAGAAACGCTTACCTATATTACAATACAGTACGAAAAGTTTTTAACTATGCTAAAATCAAGTTGGATTTCTCCTGTAAAAGAGCGGGTTATGGTTATTGGCGGTACTAAGAAAATGATAGTTTTTGACGACTTAATAGAAAGCGAAAAACTGCGTATTTACGATAAAGGCGTGGAATTAAACAAAGAGCTTTTCGACGAATACGGCAAGTACGAGGCAAAAGTGAGGTTGGGAGATTTATATATACCCAATGTTAATGCACAAGATGCCCTACTTAACAGTTTAGAGCATTTTTACGATTGCATAAAAGAAAATAAAGAGTCTAACTCTAATGTTAATCAGGCTATAAGAATACTGGATATTTTACTTAGAGCCGGCGAGGATATGAATTTATAAAAGCTATATATAAAAAAGGAGAGTATGATGAACGTACCTATTTTAGACCTAAAAAGGCAGTACATACCACTAAAAGAGGAAATGGAAACGGCAATATGTAAGTGTATGGAAAGCGGAATGTATGTAATGGGCAAAACTGTTGCGGATTTTGAGTCGCAGATGGCAGATTACCTTAAAGTTAAGCATGTAATTACCGTTGCAAACGGCACAGATGCACTTGTAATAGCTCTAAGAGCCTGCAAAATAGGCTTAGGAGATGAAGTAATTACAACGCCCTTCACATTTTTTGCAACGGCGGAGGCAATAGCAAACGTAGGGGCAATACCCGTGTTTGCAGATATTGAAGAAGATACCTTCAACATAGACGTAAAAAGCATAGAAAGCAAGATAACGCCTAAAACAAAGGCAATAATGCCGGTGCATATTTTCGGTTGTCCGGCAGACATGGACGAGATTAATGCAGTTGCAAAAGCTAATAATTTATATGTAATAGAAGATGCCTGTCAAGCAATAGGTGCGGAGTACAAAGGGGTTAAAGCAGGCGGTCTTGCGGATTTTGGGTGTTTTTCATTCTTTCCCACAAAAAACTTAGGTGCATTTGGAGATGCAGGGATGATAACCACCAACAACGACGATTTAGCCTTAATTGCCCGTGCATTCAGAGAGCATGGCGGTGGAAAAACAGGTGCGGATGCTCGGTTTTTGCTGGAAGGCACAAAGGACGAATTTGCAAAAGCGGTAGAGGCAGACGCTTTATACAACCCCTATAAATACTACAATTATTTAATTGCATATAACTCCAGGATGGATGCAATGCAGGCGGTAATTTTGGGTATTAAGCTAAAATATTTTGAAGGCTTTAACCAAAACAGACGTGTAATAGCGGATTTTTACAACAATAATTTAGATAAAAGCAAGTTTATTTTACCAAAAGAGCCTAAGGACAAAAAGGTAGTTTGGCATCAATATGCTTTAAGAACAACCAAAAAGGAAGAGCTTGGGCAGTTTTTGGCGGACAAAGGTGTGGGTAGTGCCGCATTTTATCCCGTGCCTCTCCATTTGCAAAAGGCATTTACCTATTTAGGCTACAAAGAAGGGGATTTACCCGTTTCGGAAAAAATTGCAAGAGAAAGCGTATGCTTACCCGTTTTCCCCGAGCTTACCATAGAGGAAAGAGAATACGTGGTAAAATGCGTAAATGAGTTTATTTAACGGGAGAATTATGGATATATATATAGATAAAACGGCAAGCGTTTCTAAAGACGCAAAAATAGGCGAGGGTACAAAAATCTGGATAAACTCTCAAATAAGGGAAAATACGGAAATAGGCAAAAACTGCATAATAAGCAAGGATACCTATATAGATTTTGATGTAAAAATAGGGGATAACTGCAAAATACAAAACGGAGTTTCGGTATATCACGGTGTGGTTATTGAGGATGATGTTTTTGTAGGCCCAAATGCGGTGTTTACCAACGATATGTTTCCCCGTGCTTTTAGTGATGATTGGCAGGTTACCCAAACGTTCATAAAAAAAGGGGCGTCGCTGGGTGCAAATTGCACAATTATTTGTGGCAGTACAGTGGGTGAATATGCTATGGTTGGCGCGGGAAGTGTGGTTACAAAGGATGTTGCCCCCTACACATTGGTAGTGGGAAATCCGGCAAAACCCATAGGCAAGGTATGCAAATGCGGAAGCAGGGTAGAGGGTAGCAAGTGCGGTATTTGCGGTTTTGTAATCCCTGATTAACGGTGAAGTCGGTGTATAAAGATTTAGATAGAGAGCTAACTTTATTATTAGCCCAAAAAAGAGACGAGTTAAAAACAAAGTATAACAGGGTACTGCCCACAGGAGAGTTGCTTTTTAACCGTTTCGATAAAGCAAAGTATTGTAATGCAGGGCAAAACAGCTCCATTTACGATACAAGTGTAATTATGGGAGATGTGAAAATCGGCGCAGATGTGTGGATAGGCCCGTATACTTTAATTGAGGGCATAAACGGCAAAGTAACCATAGGGGATTTTGTTTCTGTAAACTCGGGTGTTATGATTTTTACTCACGACAGCACTAAATACTACCTTTCGGGCGGTAAAAACCCCTTTGTTAAGGGGGATGTTACCATTGGCAGCAATAGTGTAATAGGCAGTATGAGTATAATAACCCAAAATGTAACCATAGGCAAACATTGCGTTATTGGCGCAAACAGTATGGTAACAAAAAATGTGCCGAGTAACACAATAGTAGCAGGAAACCCCGCAAAGCCCATTGGCAAAGTTATTGTAAATAAAGATGGCACCGTAGATTTTAATTATGATGATTAAGGTTGGCGGGTGGAAAATCCTAAGCTAAAAACAATAAATTTAAAGTTAGGAGTGCTTAAAAGCTAAGCACTCCTTTTATAACCGCAGATACATCCACACCCTCAAAGCAGGGTAGTGTAATGGTGTTTTGTTCTAAATACCAAGCGTTTTTATTAACGCTGTTGTACTTGTTTTTATTGTAAGTGCAGGCAGACAGGCAGTAAGTGCCTATGGTGCTTTCAATTCCTACGTTTTTTAGGTGAGCAATTAATCCGTCTCTGTTTACACCGTCGGGTACTTTAAATACAACGCTTTGCATATTATGCAGGGCGTTTTTAGCCGATTTTTGCCCAACGTAGCCGGCTTTTTCAAGCTCTTTTTTGTATTCGGAAAAAATTTCCTGTCTGCTTTTTACTATGCTGTCTAATTTTTCTATTTGCTTAATTACCATTATACATTGTAATTCGGGCAATCTGTAATTATAGCCGTAGGTTATAAAATCCATTTTGCCGTTGGTAATTGTTGCGCCGTGCATAAGTTTTACATTTAAAATATCCGCATATTTTTGGTGATTAGTGGTAATAGCACCCCCCTCTCCCGAAGTAAGCAACTTGCGAGGGTGAAAGCTGAAACACTCAAAATCCGTATAACCGCCCACTTTTATGCCGTCTATGCTACTGCCTATGGCACAAGCGGCATCATTAATCAAAACTAAATTATGCGCCTTGCATATGCTTGCAATTTCCTCTATTCCGGAAGGATTTCCCAAGGCACATACAAATATTACAGCTTTGGTTTTTTTTGTGATTTTTGACTCTAATTCCTTAGGCAACATATTAAAGGTTTCTAAATCAACATCCGCAAAAATTGGGGTAGCACCGCAACTTTCTATAACATTAGAGGAGGCAGGAAAGGAAAAATCCGAAACTATAACTTCGTCACCCTTGCCAATGTTTAGCACCTCTAAGCAGGCGGCAAGAGCGGTAGTGGCGGAAGTTGCGTTAAACGCATACTTTGCCCCTGTGTACTCGCATATTTTTTTAGGAAGCAGAGAAGAATAATCGCCACGTGTAAAAATACCGCTGTTAAATACCTCCTCAAACTCCGCTTTTACTTCATCAAAAGAAATGTATGGTTTTATTAGTTTTATCATAATATTATGTTTTCCTCGTACCAATTTAGTGTTAGTCGTAGCCCCTCGTCAAAGGGGGTGGGGTTAAATTCTATTAGTTCTTTTAGCTTTGCATTACTTGCGTTATGGCATAAAACGTCTGCATTGCGTTTTTCTTTATATAAAATTTCTCCCGTAAAACGCATGTTTTTGCATATTTGCTCAATTAAATCCTTAACGGAGATTTGTCCGTTGGTGGAAATATTGACAGATGTGCCCACTTCCATAATTTCATACAGCTTAATTACGGCGTCCACCGTATCGTGTACAAAAATAAAATCCCGAGATTGCATGCCGTCTCCGTAAATTTGGGGGCAATTACCCTCCAAAATACGTTTTGCCGTTAATGGAATAATGCCTGCAAGCACCCCTTCGTAATTTTGTCTGGGTCCGTAATTATTAAAAGGGCGCACTATAAACGCATCTAAATTAAACTGATTAACATAAGAATGCAGCATAACATCTGCCGCAGCCTTGCCTGCCGCATAGGTGGTTGTAGCATTAAAGGGGTGGTTTTCGTCCATAGGCTCGTAAACCGCACTGCCGTAAACCTCGGAGGAAGAAAAATGGCAAAGTGTCTTAAACAGCCCCTTACGCTGAAGCTCAAGTAGGTTTTTCATTATGATGACGTTTGTCATATAAGCGTTTGATGGGTTTATAAAAGAGTAGTTAAGCGCCTTGGTTGCGCAGTTAAACACCACATCAATTTCGTAATCCCTAATAATGTATTCCAAACACCCGTCTATTTCCGCATCATCTTTAATAAAAACAGCACCTTTGTTAATTGCATCGGTTATATTTTTAATGTTGCCCAAAAACATATTGTCCAATATAACAACCTTGTTTGCCCCCTCTAAAATCAGCCTGTCCGCTAAGTGACTGCCAATAAATCCGGCACCTCCCGTAACTAAGACATTTGCACCTTTTATATTATTTCTCATTATACAACACTACCTCTCATTTAAAATATTTTAAGACTAAACACGATTATACCGCAAATAATAAGCAAATTTCCGATTAGTCTTTTCTTTGTAATTTTTTCTTTTAGGAATATTGCGCTTAGTATCATAACAAAAACATACGCCGTGGTTTCCGTTATAGAGCCGTACTTTAACGGCACAAATTTATATGTATAAAAGGGTATAAGCATGGAAATAAACAGCAGTAAATAACCTATTATGACATATTTGTTTAAATACTGAGATAAAAAACTGCCACCGCCGGTTTTTTGTGCACTTTGCTTTAACAGTATTTGAGATACGCTGGCTATAAATACGCCAAAAATCATTAATAGTATGTAGTTAATCATCACTGCTTACCAATATTACACCACAAATTATAATGGCGCTACCTATAATATTTTCTATTGTTATAACTTCGTTAAAAATAAAAAACGCCCAAAGCAAATTCCATATAACTACAATACCTTTGTTGGAATATGCTTTAACCAAGGGAAATTTTTTTAGCGTTTGTTGCCATAAAAGTGCGTATACCACAAGTATTCCAAACACAAGCAACGCAAACCCCCAAAAAGAAGGGGAAAAAGGCTCCTGCATTGCCACCGTTTTAGATATTACCCCTACAAAAGAGTATATTAAAAAGGAAAAATGCAAGAATAAATAATCGCCCACGGTGTTGGTTTTTAGTTTAGTCAACAATACTCTCCTTATGTTTTAATTCTTTAATTTCGTCTATTATAAATACCGGTTGCTTTTTAGCCAAATCCATAGTACGCCAAACATATTCCGCAATTATGCCTATGGAAATATTTGTAATACCAAAACCGATAAGCAAAATGGCTATTAGTGTAGCCCACCCTGTTGCAAGGGGGTAAATATTAAATATTTTAATTATTAAAACGCAAATTGCCCAAATAATGCCTGCAAATGCAAGCAACATTCCAATACCCGTAACAAAGCGAATAGGCATATAGGAAAAAGACACAAAGGAGTCTATAAACAGTTTGATTTTTTTCCCAAGTGTCCATTTAGATTTACCTGCATTGCGTTTTTCGTAGTTGCAAGTAACAGTGCAGGAATTAAAGCCTAAATTTATTATTTGCAATATTATGGAAGAATTAGGCTCGATATGCTCGTTTACCACATTACGTATTTTTTCGTTAAACAGCATATTATTAACCCCACCTAAAGGAAAGTTGGGTACTGCAAACTTGCTTATGGATTTTGCATAAATTTTAGAAAAAATCTTTTCGCCTTTGCTAATATCCGTTTGCCCTTTTTGCACATATACAACATCATACCCCTCGGATATTTTATTGTATAAAGAGCCTATAAGCTCCACAGGCTCTTGAAGGTCTGCGGAAAAAAACATAGTGTATTTACCCGTTGCGTTTTTAATGCCTGCTCTAATAGCGGCATGCGAGCCGTAATTTTTGGATAGTTTAATTAGCTTTCCCTTAAGTTTTTCATTATTGTGATTTTGCATTTTAACATAGGTATCGTCAGAAGAACCATCGTCCACAAAGATACATTCCGCACTAAAGTTGCACTTATCAAGGTAAGCGGATAGTGCATTAAAAAGCGCCTCTACATTCTCCGATTCGTTAAAAACAGGTATAACTATAGATACATCCATCTCAAATTCCTTTAGTAATATATTTGCATAATATGCAATTACAACATAAAATTATAGACTATTTTAGGGAATTTTGCAAGAAAAACAAAAGTTTACAAAAATGTAAAATATTAAATTTGATAATAACCGCCTGTTATGATATAATTTTACATATTTACTTACAAAAACAACTATGAGGTGTAATATGAAAAAATTATTTATTATATTAAGCGTTGCAATGCTGTTAGTTGCATTTACGGCATGTGCGGAGCAAAAGGCGGAAATGGTGCCCGAAGAGGCAATGCAGGCGGCAAAAGCCACCAATGTAAACGGCATTTTTGAAGGCACAATAACCGAGTTTGAAGAGGTAGGAAGCCAAAAATTTGCAAAGGTTACCATTAGCGGTGTTGTATCTAACGATGCAAATAATGTTGTAGCCGGAGAAAACCTTTCCCTTCCCGTTATGCCAAACGCAAAAATTACCTTAAAAGACGGCACAAACCCAACTTTAGACGATTTTTACAAAGATTTCAGCACAAGCAATACATTTACAATTACAGTCTTAGATAATGCGGCTACGGAGATAGCCGAAAAATGAGTTTAAACGTCCAAACAAAAGAAAGAATTAAAAGTCTGATAGCTTATATTTTCGTAGCATCTGTGTCTTTAGCCGTTGTTATGTGGATATTTAGAGGGCACGAGGATTTTACTATACCGATTATGAAGGGGGGAGATGTCAACTGGGCATCTACCGCCATAAAAAACTTTATAGACGGTGGAGACAGATACTTTTTTGCGGACTTAGGAGGGCCTTTTGAATCAATAAGGCTAAACACCCCCACCTACCCCTACTTAATTTTAGGCATAATTAAATTAGTTACATTGTTTTCTAACAGTTTTGGCTTTGTGCTAAACTTTGTTTCCTTTTTAAACTTTCCCCTAACGGCTGTGGTGGCATTGTTTGCCCTAAGAAAACTAAATGTTTCAAGAATAATCGGTGGGCTGTGTGCCATTGTTTACTCCACCCTTACCTTTATGTTTATGCGGTTTCAAAACCACCTGTTTGTGTCCTTTTATTTTGTAGTGCCACTTGTGTGTGTGGCGGTTTTTTGGCTAATAAGAGGAGAAATGCTTGCTCCGATTACAACCCCTAATACCGCTCAAACTAAGTTGCAAGCTTTTTTTGGCAATGTGGATAAAAGCAAGCTGATATTTGGCATAGTGGCAGGTGTTTTAGTTGGGCTAAGCGAAACCTATTTTGCAATATTCGGTATGCTGACCCTATTTTTTGCAGGGCTTTATGCTTACATAAAAAATAAAAATTACAGACATTTTTTAGTTGCGCTAACGATAATTGTTTCCATAGTATTAGTAACATTAATTTGGATGCTTGTACCTAAGTTTTTAAACGACGGCTCTGTTGTGGATACCTTTTCTGCCACAAGAAATGTGGGAGACGTGGAGCATTACGGCTTAAAGTTTACCCACCTTGTAATTCCCACATCGGAAAACAGATTTCAACCCTTTGCGGATTTTGGCAGCTTCTACATCAACAACACCCCTCTAAATACGGAAAATCTAACGGCATCTTTAGGAATTATGACGACAATAGGCTTTTTGATTTCTATGTTTATTGCGTTGTTTGCCAAATTTACTAAAAAAGATAAAGACATAGAGTATTGCGGAAAAATAAACCTGTTTTTGTTTATTTTTGCCACTATTGGCGGTATTAGCGCTCTAATAAACTTTTTGTTTCTCTCCTTGGCTTTTGCAAGGTGCTATGCAAGAATAAGTGTGTATATTGCCTTTTTCTCCTTGCTTGCTCTCTCATTTTTGCTTATGCGCATACAAAACAAGCTAAGTAAAAAACCACTAAAGGCAGTATTTTTGGTGGGAGTGGCACTTTTAACCGCATTTTCTATGTACACTCAAATACCCATGCGATATTATAATTTTGCTGAGTCAAACGCAATATATAAGGAAAACAAGAATTTCTTTAACAGTATTGAGGAGCAAATGGGACAAAGACCAATGCTTTTGCAGTTTCCCTATGTTTCTTCCGAGCACCATACTCCTTTAGGCAGGCAAACAACCCCTTACGATGCCCTCTACCCCTATTTGTATTTGGATAATACAGAAGTATCCTTTGGCACAGAGGAAGGCTCAAAGGCGGATGGTTGGATTAAGGCAATGCAGGAATTACCCACCGAGCAAATGCTAAACGTTGCGGTTGCTACAGGCTTTAAGGGTATACTTATAGACAGACTTGCCTACGAGGAAGGGGAGTACACCCAAATCGAAAGGGCACTAACCCAAATGCTAAAGGCATCTCCTACGGTAAGTTTTGACGAAAGATACGCCTTTTATAATCTAAATGGTTATACAGGGGGAGAAACATCACAAGTAGAAGAAAAATTACTTGAGGAAAGAGGGCAAATAAAATAAATGAACATATTTTGTGTTAAAAGCAAGCTGAAATTGTAAAAAAATTGTAAACAAACGGAATATTAAAAAAGTATTACTTGATTTTAATTTTATTGTAATATATAATTTGTACTATCTAATATTATAATTACGCAAAAATATAATTATATTTAAGAAAAACCTACACTTACGGGGGAATAATATGAAAGGCAAAAAAATAGTATCTATCGTTATGGCACTTGCCATAGCAATTACCTGTTTAGGGGTAGTAGGCTTTATACCTAAAGAACTATCAACAAAAGCGCAAGCAGCAAATCCCTTTACAATAGTCTTAGATTCCGGGCATGCACCGTCACAGGCGGGCAATGCTAACAGAATGGTAGAAGCCGAGGTAAACGAGCTTCTTACAATAGAAGTATATAGGGCGCTTGTGGCGCAAGGCTTTAATGTGTATTTAACGGGTACGCTATACAAAGACCAAAGCATACCTGCCGTACACAGAAATACCGTTTTTCCTCAAAGAGAACAATACAGCATTACAAATGTTTTAAAACCCGCAATTAATATACCTTGGGAAATAAATCCTCAGTACAATAAACGACCGGACTTGGCACTTACACTTCATCATAATGATTCTGCACCTTCGGTAAACGGTATGGAGGTTTATTACTCAAGCTTGTTGGAAAATGCGGCAAGCTACGGTAAAAATGCAACAACCGTTGCTAATGCTAAGAGCTTTGCAACTATGCTTGGAAACCAGCTAAGAGGCACGGTAACTCAATTAAATGCAAGAAATCCTCTTGTTAGAGACCAAAGAGACTTTACATTTCTAAAAAGTGATATTTGCAGAGACTCCGTAGTACCCACGGTTTTACTTGAGGCTGCATATCTAACCAGTCCTCAAGATGTGGCAGTAATAAAAGCAGGCACATACAGAGCCGAGATTGCATCTGCCGTTGTAAAAGCGGTTACTCAATATGCAAACAGCGTAAATACCGGAGACAAAGAACCCCCAACAGCAACAGGAGTAGCCCACAGCGGTTCGCCCACAAGCAATAGTGCTTTTTCTGTAGAAGCATTTGGTGTTAAAGATAACGTTGGTGTTAAAGAAGTTAAATTTGCGGTTTGGCATAATACTTTAGGTCAAGCGGCAACACTTAAATGGATTAATGCCATAAACTTAGACGGAAAAGAAAAATGGGGTGCAAATATAGCCTTTAAAGATTTAGGCGGTAACCCCGGAGACTATACAATAGAAGCATACGGCACGGATAATGCAGGAAACACAGGTTTCTTGGGCAGACTAAACATGACATACACCAAAACCCAGTCCGTACCTAAAGCAGAGGCTGTACTTAACAGCGGAACACCTACGGGTAGCAATGTATTTTCTGTGGAGGCTCACGGTGTAACAGCGGCGGCAGGAATTAAGGACGTAATGTTTGCCGTTTGGTACAAAGACGAGCCACAGGGCAAAACACTTAAGTGGTCCAATGCCGCAAACTTAGACGGCAAAAATAAATGGGGCGCAAATATTCTGTTTAAAGATTACGGCAACAAACCGGGAGAATATTGCGTAGAGGCTTATGCAACGGATAAAGACGGCAACCGTGGTTTCCTTGGACGCACCTATGTTGTGTACCAAAAGGAAGTACCAAAAGCAACGGCTGTACTGCACAGCGGTTCGCCCACGGCAGGCACGGCATTCTCCGTAGAGGCACACGGTGTTACAGCATCGGCAGGCATTAAAAACGTAATGTTTGCAACATGGTACAGAGACGAGCCTCAAGCAAAAACACTAAAATGGACAAATGCCGCAAACTTAGACGGCAAAAATAAATGGGGCGCAAATATTCTGTTTAAAGATTACGGCAACAAACCGGGCGTATACTGCGTAGAAGTTTATGCTACGGATAACGACGATACAAGAGCGTTCTTAGGCAGAATGGAAGTTAAATACGAGAAAAATACCACACCGCCCACGGCAACGGGTATTTACAACAGCGGTTCGCCCACAAGTGCAAGCGTATTTTCCGTAGAAACCCACGGAGTAACTTCTCCCGCCGGTATTGCGGAAGTAAGATATGCGGTTTGGTTAAGCAGTAAACCTCAAGGGGAAACTCTAAGATGGATTAATGCCACAAACCTTGACGGCGCAGGTAAATGGGGCGCAAATATTCCTCTTTCTCAATTTGGAGGACAGGCAGGAATATACAGCGTAGAAGCCTATGCAACAGATAAAGAAGGTACTCCGGGATTCCTCGGACGCACGGCGGTAGAGTACAAGCAAACGGTTATTAATCCTACGGATGATGCCTCTGTGGATACCATACTAAACAGTGGCGGCGGTGCACCCATATACACTAATGCCTTTGCAGTAGAAGTATACGGCGCAAAAGCAAAAGCAGGAGTATCCGGCATAAACTTTGTTGTTACAAACTTAGACAACGGCAAAGCACAAACCATCGGCGCATCTAACTTAGGCAACAGATGGGGAGCAAACATAGCCCTTTCCGCTTGGGGAGATGCAATAGGCAACTACAATGTGGACGTATATATTGTAGATGGTGCAGGTAAATCCTTTAATGTAGGTAAAACGGTAGTTGATGTACGATATATCAATCCGTCGCAATACGCTATAATGGGCTCTGCAACAACAACACCTCAAGACTTATACAACTTCTATGTAAATAAAGTTGGTCTTGCAACATACCCCTACGATTATACGGGGATTAACCTAATGCAGTTCTGCCAGTTATATCACGATACATCTCTAAGATACGGCATAAAACCCGACTTAGCATTTGCTCAAATGGTACACGAAACCAACTTCCTCAAATTTACGGGTGATGTTAAGGCTTGGCAGTTTAACTTCGCAGGCTTAGGAGCAACAGGCGGTGGAAAACCGGGTAGCGATTTTGTAAATATTCCAACAGGAATAACCGCACATGTTCAACACTTGTTCTGCTATGCTTCTACGGCGCCTTGTCCGGAAACCATTGTGGATACTCGTTGGAGCAACAGCCTAAGAGGTACGGCAACCACACTTGAAGCACTTAGCGGTAAATGGGCAACAGGCTTAGAGTACGGCAATAAGATAATGCGCTACATTGGGGAAATTAAGAGTGTAGCACAAGCAAAAGCAATGGCAGAGGAAGCACCTGTAGTTATGCAGGTAATCGCCGAGACTCCTAATACCAATGGGGAAAATAACCCTATCGGTATGAAAGAGCCCACAAAATCTCCCGAGCCGACGCAAACGGTAGACCCAACAAAGTCTCCCGAGCCCACGCAAACGGCAGACCCAACTAAGTCTCCCGAGCCAACGCAGGCGGCAGGACCAACTAAGTCGCCCGAGCCAACGCAAACGGCAGAACCCACAAAGTCGCCCGAGCCAACGCAAACGG
>CAZVNZ010000027.1:0-40019 GCA_964628515.1 uncultured Christensenellaceae bacterium | reverse complement strand
CCCGAGCCAACGCAAACGGCAGAACCCACAAAGTCGCCCGAGCCAACGCAAACGGTAGACCCAATGCAGTCTCCTAAGCCAACGGAAGAGGCAGACTCGACGCAGTCTCCAAAACCAACAGAGGAAACGGCACCCACAAGCTCTCCCGAAATTACACCTGAGACGGCTGACGGCTATACAATAAGCGGACAGGCAGGAGATACCGTCAGACAACAACTATTAGATATACTGACTGCTAAAGTAGAGGAATCTACTTTAGCAAGCACAGATACAAGTGTTAGTGTAATGGATAAATATGGCATAACGGCAGAGCAATTTGTAGATATGTACATAGAGCAGGCGCAAATAGAGGGAATAAAGCCCCAAGTTGCATTTATGCAGGCAATGGTAGAAACGGACTTCCTTACATTTAGCACTAACCCACAGGCAAACATTTACGATATAGGTGGCTTGAAGGATGCAGAAATTGCAGACCTTAAAACAGGTATAATAATGCAAATTCAGCATTTAAAATGTTTAGCAACCACAGAGGAATGCGTGGGAGAAAATATAGACAAGCTATGGTCTGAAGAACTGCGAAACACCGCACCCACAGTAGAAAAACTACAAGATGTGTGGAGCGACAAGCAGGACTATTCCACAGCAATAGTAGCACTACTTAACACAATAGTAGAAAAATAACAACCAAATAGCCAACAAACTAAGAGATGGGAGAAATCCCATCTCTTTTACATTGTATGCAACAAAAAAGGCTTTAAGTAAAAACGGTTGAAATAGCATTTTGTCAAAAGTTATGAAGTAACTTTTGGTATAAAATGAACATATAGCTACATTAATGCTGTTCGCAAAGCGAACAACAGAATTAAGTTGCTATATAGCATTTTGTCTTGGTATAAAATGAACATATAGCTACATTAATACTGTGAACAACAATATAAATTAAATTGCTATAATATATCCCATTGTGATATAATTAAAATACCGATAAAGAAATACATAATTATTTAATACTGGAGTTGGGTTATGAAAGTTGTAATTTTAGCAGGAGGCTACGGCACACGAATAAGCGAGGAATCTCACTTAAAACCAAAACCAATGGTAGAAATTGGAGAAATGCCTATTTTATGGCATATTATGAAATACTATTCTCACTTTGGCTATAACGAATTTATTATTTGTCTTGGTTATAAAGCCTATATTATAAAGGAATTTTTTGCAGATTACTATTTGCACGCATCGGATATTACCTTTGATTTTGCAAACCATAATCACCTAACCGTGCACAACAACGTTGCAGAGCCCTGGAAGGTAACCTTGATAGATACAGGCAGAGAGACGGATACGGGTGGCAGACTTCTTAGAGTAAAAGACTACATAGATGGGGAGACTTTTATGCTAACCTATGGAGACGGGGTTTGCAATGTTGATTTAAACGCACTCATATCACTCCATAAAAGCACAAAAAAAATTGCAACCCTAACGGCTATACAGCTAAAAGGTCGTTTTGGCATTATTGATATGGATGATGGCGGTAATATTTCCTCGTTTAGAGAAAAACCACAAAAGGACAGCGGTTGGATAAACGGCGGTTATATGGTTTTTGAGCCGGAAATTTTCGGTTATATAAGCGGAGAGGCCACCGTTCTTGAAAGAGAGCCCTTAGAAAGCCTTGCTCAAGAAGGGGAGTTAATCGCCTATAAACATCAAGGTTTTTGGCAATGTATGGATACTTTAAGAGACAAAAACTATTTAGAGTCCTTATGGAAAACAAATAGCGCACCGTGGAGGGTTTGGTAATAAGTCTTAAAAATTAGTTTAATATAAACTCCTCGAAATATGCGTTTTTACGCATATTTTTACGTACCAAAAAACTGCCTCACCCCTCAAAAAATATCAACAATACTTGAAAAAAAACCTCTGTAATGATATAATATACCGAATGTAGTTTTGCTACAAAGTTAAGGTAAAAACAAAAAACAATAAAACTACGGTGCGCCCAACCGAAAATGTGGCAAAACGTTTATATGCGTTAGTGGAGATATAAATGAAAAATGCGTTAATAACAGGAATTACAGGTCAAGACGGATCTTACTTAGCGGAGCTTTTACTTAAAAAAAGTTATAAAGTATACGGAATAATGCGCAGAAAAAGCGTTGTGGATTACGGCAATGTAGAGCATATAAAAGATAAAATAGAGTTTATTTATGCGGATATGACAGACTGTGTGTCTTTAATAAACGCACTTAAAATAGCAATGCCCGACGAAGTATATAATTTGGCGGCGCAGTCCTTTGTGGCAACCTCTTGGGAGCAACCCTTAGCAACAGCAGAAATTGACGGCGTGGGCGTAACAAATATGTTAGAAGCCATACGCACAATAAAGCCGGATGCAAGATTTTATCAGGCATCAACATCGGAAATGTTTGGGTTGGTGCAAGAAATCCCCCAAAGCGAAAGCACACCTTTTTACCCACGTAGCCCCTATGGTGTGGCAAAGCTTTATGGACATTGGATAACCAAAAATTACAGAGAAAGTTTTAATATGTACGCCTGCTCGGGCATTTTATTTAACCACGAAAGCGAGAGACGAGGGCTTGAGTTTGTAACTCGTAAAATAACCAATGCGGCGGCAAAAATAAGTTTAGGCAAGCAGGAGTGTTTAGAGCTTGGAAATATGGACGCAAAAAGGGATTGGGGGCACTCTAAAGACTACGTACAAGCAATGTGGCTTATGTTACAGCAGGACACACCTGAGGATTACGTTATAGCAACGGGAGAAACACGCACGGTAAGAGAGTTTGTGGACTGCGCCTTTAATGCAACGGGAATAACTTTAGAATGGCACGGCAAGGAAGCGGACGAATATGCGGTAAACAAAGCAAACGGCAAAACGGTAGTAACGGTAAACAAAAAATTCTTCAGACCGGCAGAGGTGGAGCTACTTTTAGGCACACCCAAAAAAGCGGAAAAGGAACTGGGCTGGAAGAGGGAAATAGATTTTAACATGCTGGTAAAACGCATGGTGGATAACGATTTACAAATTGCAAAAAAAGCATAAATAGGTGAGTATATTGAAAGCACTTGTTACGGGTGTAGGCGGATTTGTAGGCAAATACTTAACGGACGAACTTAAAAACGCAAATTACGAGACAGTAGGCTCGGATTTGCAAAATGCCGATGTTGATGTAGATTTGCTAAATTACACTCAAACATATAATTTAATTAAGAGTACCGCACCAAGTGTGATTTTTCATTTGGCAGGGCAATCCTCTGTGGGTGTTTCTTGGAAAAAACCACAGCTTACTTTTGATGTAAATATAAAAGGCACAATAAATTTACTGGAAGCGGTTAGAGAGGTAAACCCTAAAATACGCATATTGATAATAGGCTCGTCAGAGGAGTACGGCAAGGTTTCTAAAGAGGACTGCCCCATAAAAGAAACCCTTACCCCAAAACCTCAAAACCCTTATGCAGTATCTAAATACGCACAAGAGCAAATGGCTTTGCTGTATGCAAAAGCTTATAATTTAGATGTTGTGCTTACCCGCTCCTTTAACCACACAGGGCCTACCCAACCAACAGGCTTTGTAATTCCCGATTTTGCAACCCAAATAGTGGAAATAGAAAGGGGAGGTACTCCCCAAATATTTGTGGGAAATTTAGAAGCAAAACGGGATATTTCCGATGTAAGAGATATTGTACACGGCTACCGTCTCCTTGCACAAAAGGGCAGGAGCGGAGAAATATACAATATAGGCAGCGCAAACGCATACAGCATTGCACAGCTTTTAAATATGCTTATAGAGATATCTGCGGTAAAGCCGGAAGTAATTGTAGATAAAGCAAAACTAAGACCGATAGAAACACCCTTAATAGTTTGCGATATTGCAAAGTTGCAGGCAGACACAGGCTATAAAAGCAGTTTTTCCATAAAAACTACTTTAGAGGATATACTAAATTACAGACGCAGTTTGTAAAACAAGGAAGGAAACTAAAATGCCTCCGATTAACATAGCAGGACTTACAAAAAACCAAATTTTGTACGATTTAGATTCCCTAACCAAAACCAACCAAAGGGGAAAAGCTAAAAGCAAGGAATACTGCTTTTACGGTATTTGTTGTATAAACGAAAGTTTGCGTAACTCCCCCTTTTTAAGAAGTTGCTTAAAAGAGCATTTATCGAAAAGCGATAAACTGCAAATAGATTTAGCGTCCTATATTAACTCAGACACGGAGGAGTTTTTAAAGAAGCTCCATTTTGCCCTGTTTAAAAAGGATATTACAAAAAAAGAACTTAAAAAGTATTTGGAATACAGTGCCCTTGGCATAAATAAGGAGTTGCTTGCGTATCTTATTTGCACATCTAAAGTGGTGGAAAGCTCCCTGGCTTTAGACGGAATAGATGTGTGCGAACAGG
Organism: uncultured Christensenellaceae bacterium; assembly: GCA_964628515.1. Classification (GTDB taxonomy): domain Bacteria; phylum Bacillota; class Clostridia; order Christensenellales; family Christensenellaceae; genus CAZVNZ01. The sequence goes on along the minus strand of CAZVNZ010000027.1, from coordinate 35,602 downwards.
CATATCTTGATTTTACTGACGCAAATAAAAAAAGCTCCGGTTTAAAAAATATAAAAGAGTTTGTGCAAATGCCAAAAAAAATGGAAGAAATCCAAACAAGACTATACGCTGTAGAATTAAAAAGCGAGGGTATTTCCGATTTGGCGGTTGCCTACAAAAAGCTATATAACCGAGGTGGCGAAGTTTGAATATAATAATCGCACTAAGCCTGACACCTCACGCAGACGGGGAAATACAAAACATAGGGGAAACTCTAAGCACAAAACTAAGAGAGTACGGGCATAAAACGGATATAATAATGCTACCTAACGTTGCATACAAGGGAGATATTCCAAAACAACTGCTTGCTTGCAGGCTGTACGATATGGAAAACATCTGCGAAAGGCTTATTTGCATAGGCAGTTTTGCCTATTTGCTTAAAAACTCCGTTAAGCATATTTGGTTTTCGCAAAGTGAGGAAATTGCCGAGGAAACCCAAAGTAATGAAAGTATGGCACAAAAAGAGGTAAATAAAGAGTACATACTTAGAGCCAAAAGCGCAGGGCTAAAGGAGTGTTTAAGCCTAAACCCCACAAGTTATACTGCACATAACTATTTAAAAACTACCCATAATTTAAAGGGGGAGGTACTGTACACCCCCTTAGACAACAAAAACTTATACACTTGCGAGCATTACGGCGATTATTTATACAACAACAGCCCTATTTCCATAAGTGGTATGCAGTTAGAAATTGCAAAGGCTATGCTCATAAGCAAAACGGATGCAAAGGTTATTTTTACAGGAAAAATACATAGCGAGGTCTACGCACAAAAGCTACAAGAATTTATAACCAACAACAACTTAGCAGGTAAAATTACGGTGGTATCAAAAAACATCACCATAGAAGAAAAGGCGCAGTATCTTGCAAAATGCTTGGGGATAGTGCGTACACAAGGCGCAGATGCTTTTTTAAGGCAGGCACAAGAAGGGGCGTTTTGCGCAAAGCCCATAATTACATTGGAACAAGCAAACACAGAAACCGAGCTGCTAACAGAAAAAAACGCATTTTGCATAAATAATAAAGAAGACTTGGCAGACAGCATAGATATGCTTTACGAAAACAAAAACAAAGCAATAAGAATGGGAGAGGCAGGCAGAGAAATTTTAGACCGCCTAAACATCACTTGGGATAAAGTGGTGGGGAGGTTTACAAAATGAAAGTTACGGTAATTAACAGCGCAGTACCCTTTGTAAGAGGGGGGGCAGAAATACTTGCGGACGATTTGGTGGCAAAGCTAAAAGAATACGGGCACGATGCCCAGCTTTTAAGGTTGCCCGACAGCGTAAAATCTGTTAATCAAATTTGCTTAAATATGCTGGCAAACGGCTACACAAAAATACCCTGCACCCACAAAGTTATTGCCCTTAAATACCCTTGTTATTATGTGGAGCACGAAAATAAGTCTATATGGCTACTTCATCAATTTAGGCAGGCTTACGATTTGCTTAATACCAAATACACCTGTTTTGGAGATAACGAGGACAGCAAAACCATAATTAACGCAATATATAAAAGGGATAACGAGTGCTTTAAAGAATGTGAGGGCAGAATTTTCACAATTTCCGATGTGGTTTCAAAACGGATTAAAAAGTATAACAATGTGGAATCTACCGTATGCTACCCACCGTTGTTCGACGAAAGCGGTTTTTATAACGGAGATTGCGGAGATTACCTTTACTACCCAAGCCGTGTAAACTCCATAAAAAGACAGCGTTTGGCGGTGGAGGCTATGCGGTATGTAAAAAGCGGTGTTAAACTTATAATAACTGGCAGGGGAGATATACCCGAAAACGAGGCAGAAATCTTTAGTGCCATAAAAAAATACAATTTAGGGCATAAGGTTAAGTATATTAACAGCTTTATTTCCAGGCAGGCAATGTTAGATTACTATGCAAACTGCTTAGGAGTGCTGTTTATTCCATATAACGAGGATTACGGATACATAACTTTAGAGGGGTTGTATTCTAAAAAACCCGTTATAACTTGCGAGGATTCCGGCGGTGCGTGCATATTTGTTAAAAACGGTTACAGCGGTTATGTAAGCGCACCAAAAGCAAAGGAATTGGCAGAGGTAATGGACAAACTTTTTGAGGATAAGCAAAAGGCAACAGCCATGGGGCAAAGCGCCTACACCCTTATACGCAAAAAGAATATAAGCTGGGATAACGTAATTAGGAGTTTACTTGTATGAGGATTGCTTGGTTTTCTCCCTATAATCATGATGGTGTTACACGCTACTCCATGCACGCAATAAATGCACTTAGAATAAAATGTGAGGTGGATTTATTTGCGGAGGGAGAAATTGCAGGTATAAAAACTAATATTTTCACAAATATCCAAAATTTAGAAGAAGTTTTGGCAAAATACGAGTGCATTATTTACAATTTAGGCAGCGACGCAGAAAAGTTTTCCTCTATTTATTATGTTATGATAAAGCATGAGGGTATAGTTATACTCCACGATATTCGTATGTTTGAGTTTTACAGAAAACTGATTGGGGAAGCAGGTATTTACAACCTTATTACACAGTATTATTCTGCGCAGGAAGCGGTGGAGCTAAACAGGCTAATTACAGACGCAGGTAGTTTTCATGCAATAGATATGGAAAATTACAATCTACTGAAACCTCTGCTAAAAAATGCCACGGGAGTTTTTGTACACTCTAAAGAAAATTTGCATGCAGTAAAGGAAAACTACGAGAAATACTCGGCAGAAATTCCTTTTCTTAATATGTATGATGATATTGCTAAAACATCATCATCACCCTACAAAAACGGCAAGTTTAATATGCTGAGTGTGGGGGAAGTGCGGGCGGATAAGCTTATTTTAAGCATTATAAACGCATTTGAAAACAGTAGCTTTTTAAGGGAAAATGTGTGCTGCACAATAGTGGGGCAAACAAAAGATTTAATTTACTTAAATAAAATTATAAGCAAGCTAAATAAATTGGGAGACTGCATAAAAGTAATGGGCTACGTGGAAAAAGACTTGCTAAATGCTTACTACACTCATGCAGATGTGGTGTGCAACCTACGCTTTCCACGGTTTGAAGGCGCTCTTGCAACCCTGCAAGAACAAATGTTTTTGGGCAAATGTGTAATAGTAGGGGAGGAGCAGTCAAAGGACATACCAAAGGATTGCGTAATAAAACTAAATTTAAAGTATATGCAAAGAGATTTAGAAACGCAACTAAAAACGCTTATTAAAGACAAAACCTTACTGCAAAGCATAGGAGACAGGGCTAAAAGCTTTGCTCACCAAAAATATAATAACGAAAGTTACGCAGATGCCCTTTTGGAGAATATAGAAAAATGCAAACTGCCCAATTTATTTGTAAAAGGTTTGCACCAAACAATATTTGCCATAAAAGAGGAAACGGAGGGCTTAGGCTTTAATAAATTACAAGACATCAGCTTTAATATTACGGATATTATTGCAGAAGAGTTAGAAAACCTGTATTATAGCAAAAAAGAAACGTATAAGGAGTATTAATGAAAACGCTAAAAGAATTATGGGAATATAGGGCGATGATTGGCAGCCTGATAAAAAAAGAAATAAGAGGTAAGTATAAAGGCTCGGTACTGGGGTTTTTGTGGACTTTTATAAATCCACTTTTCCAACTGCTTATATACACGGTGCTTTTTACCGTAATTATGCCCTCTGGGATAGAAAACTATTCTATGTTTTTGTTTGTGGCACTTGTGCCCTGGCTTTTTTGCTCTTTGTCCATTTCTGTTGGCTCTCAATGCGTAATGCAGTCAGCAGGACTTGTGCAAAAAATTTATTTTCCCAGGATTGCGCTACCCATTGTTTCTGTAAGTGCTAACTTTATAAATATGCTTTTATCCTTTGTAATAGTGTTTATAGGGCTTTTTGTAACGGGTGTGGGGGTTTCCCCCGTGGCTTTGTTTTTGCCTGTAATTATGATAATAGAGTATTTCTTTGTACTGGGGCTTGTGTTTATATTTTCTGCCCTAACGGTATATTTTAGAGATTTAGAGCATATTTTGGGCATAGTTACTATGGCTTGGATGTATTTAACACCTGTTTTGTACTCCATAGAACAAGTGCCAAAGTGGCTTGTGTCATTTATGTGGCTAAACCCTATGACAAGCATAGTTTTAGCTTACAGAGATATACTTTACTTCCAAACTTTTCCTGCATTCGACACTTTAATTATGACTATAATTTACGCAGTATCTTTTATGATAATAGGGTTTTTTGCTTTCCAAAAGCTACAGAAAAAATTTGCGGAGGAACTATAATTTGATAGTACAAAGGATAAATTATGCCGAGCGGGCAAAAAATGCAAATATTTTATGGGAGGTTTGTGCGGACATTGCGTGTGCCGCATGGCACTAATATGAGTATAGCGGAAAACAAAACACCACAAACTACATATAAAACGGTTAATATAAAGGCAAACAAAGAAGAATATGCCATTAAAATAAACAACGTTACAAAACGGTTTAAAGGGTATTCGGACAGGGCGGTAACCCTAAAAGAAAAGCTTATTTTTAACAAACGCAGAAAATACACCGAAAGGGAAGTGCTTAAAAATATTTCCCTTAATATTGAGCATGGCGAGGTTATTGGCTTAATTGGGGAAAACGGGTGCGGTAAAAGTACCCTACTTAAACTTATGACGGGAATTTTATACCCCGAGGAAGGTAGTATAGAAATAAACGGTCGGGTGTCAAGTTTACTGGAGCTTGGTGCAGGCTTTCATCCGGATATGTCCGGCAGAGACAACGTTTATACCAACGCATCTATATTTGGGCTAACCAAAAAGGAAACGGACGAAAAATTCCAAGAGATTTTGGACTTCTCCGAGCTACACGAGTATATAGACAACCCTGTAAGGACTTACTCCTCGGGTATGTTTACCCGTCTTGCTTTTTCCGTTGCCATAAACGTAAATGCGGATGTCCTTTTAATAGACGAAATTTTAGCGGTGGGGGATAGCAACTTTCAATCAAAATGCTACGACAAACTTAAACAGCTAAAAAAATCCGGTATTACCATTGTAATAGTTACCCACGATATTGGTATAATTGAGTCCTTTTGCAACAGGGCAATTTGGATAAACAAGGGCAGAATAGCAAAGGACGGAGACAGATACAAGGTTGCGGACGCCTACAAAAAATATATGAACGACAAAAAAAGCAACCTACTTGCAAACGGCAAGGATTTTGACAGAAATGACGTTTACTACGTGTATAACTTCTTTTTGGGCAGAGCACCCGAAAGCAATAAAATAGTAAACGAGTGTTGCAATGCCTATCGAGATTTGGCTATGATGACAAAAATATTTCTTCAAACGGAAGAGTTTTTGGGCAAGAAGGAAAAATTAGGTTTTGCAAATAAAACGGACGAGGAAATACTGCGGGAGTTTGACTCCTACAAATACAAAATGAGGCATCAAAGTGCGGAGGACGAAAAGCTAAAAAGCGAGGGCAAGCTGTTTGACGATACCCTAATAGACAACACGGAAAGCGAGGTACGCTTTGGCAACAAAAACGTGTATATTACAGATGTTAAGTTTGTAACTTCGGAAAACGAGGATGCAGAGGTTATAAACGAGGGAGAGCGTGTCCAAATACAAATATACTATAAGCGCACAAAAGAGGTGGACAGGTACATCTTCGGCATAGATTTTTACACTTTGGATGAAGTGCATTGCGTAGGTATGAGCATGCGAAACGATAGGTTTATCCAAAGCGATTTAAACGATGTGGGTATAGTAACCTGCGATGTTTCGGAGTTTAACTTAGTGGCAGGGGAGTATAAAATGGGGGTGTATATTCAAGACGAGTCCTACACCGCCTTAGATTATATAAGAGAGTATAAAACATTTTATGTGGTATCAAAGCAAGTACCCATTGGTATTGCAATGCTAAAGCATAGTTGGAGCAATAAAGGAGAGGTAAATGAGTAAAATTACAGAGCGTGGTTTAATATACGAAAAAATAAAAAGTTATGATAAATCCGGCGAGATTTTACAACAAGATATTGCGGATAAATTTGCAAGCATAGAGTCTGTAATAAGGCAAAGCAGGGAAAATATAGGGTTTAATTTTTATGCGCCCATTGCATCTCAAAAACGGTTAGGCAGATTTATACTTGCATACAAGCGCTTTGTAAGAAAAAGCGTAGCCTTTATTTTTGCCCCCATTTTAAAAGACCAAACGGACGAAAACTTTCGCTTTGTACAAACGTTAAGCGAGGTTTCCGTACTGTTAAAGGATTTGCACAAGCAAAACATAGAAATAAAAACACAGCTAAACGAAAAAATAGATTTTCTCAAAAGCGAATTACAAAAGGAAAAAACTATTAGGGAAGAATTAACCCTAAAATTAGGGAGAGAAGATATTTTATGAATATTGCAATAGATATAGAGCCCATAGCATCTCCGTCTAAATACAGAGGAATGGGTGTGTACACCAAAGGCTTACTAACAGAAATGTTTAAAAAGGACAAAACAAACAACTACTTTTTATTTAATATGTACGAAGAAATACCCATAAACGAAGAGCTACCCATTTGCGATAATATTAAATACGAGTATTTTTATATGGGCAAAAATTCCTGTTTAATTACCCCAAAATATTATGCAATGCCCTATTTTGAGGAAAAATACGAGGGTGTAATGGGTGGGCTATATAAAAAATTTATTAAAAACAACAATATAGATACCTTTTTTCTAACCGCAACCTTAGATGTGTTTTGCAACTACAAAAAAGAGTGGTTTGAGGGGGTAAATATTGCCCTAATTGTATACGATATAATCCCACTTTTGTTTTCCGAGCAATATGTACGGGGCAAGGGTGGCAAAAAATACTGTATGCAAGGGGTGGAGCTATGGAAAAATGCGGATAAAATCCTTGCAATTTCGGGTAGCGTAAAAGAGGATTTAATTAAGTATTTGGATATTGATGAAAATAAAATACAGGTTATATATTCGGGAGTGGACACAACCTTCTTGCAAAAGGATTATAGCGACGAACAAATAAACGCAACACTATCAAAATTAGGCATAACGCAAGAGTTTTTTCTCTTCCCCTCCGCTGAGGACTATCGTAAAAACATGGTGCAAACCATAAAGGCCTTTGCAATGTTTGAGGGCAGGGGCAACTATCAGTTGGTAATTACAGGGCAACTTAACGAAGAGGCGGCAAAACGCATTTCTAAAATTATTGATGATGCAGGGCTGCAAGGCAGAGTGATACTAACCAACTATATTTCCACAGATATGCTTGTTATGCTTTACAAAAAAGCAAAGCTATTGGTGTTTCCCTCTCTTTATGAGGGGTTTGGACTTCCCGTAATAGAAGCCTTTGCCTGTGGGCTAAATGTGGTTACTTCCAACAACTCAAGTTTAGGGGAGGTGGCAAAAGATGCCGCCGTAATTGTAGACCCTTACAGCAAGGAAAGTATTGCAAAAGGAATTTCGGTTGCGTTAAAAGGTACGGATTTTTCCGCATTTAAATCGGTAATAGAAGAACGGCTAAATCTGTTTACCTGGGAAAACTCCGCAAACCTTGCCCTTAGCGCATTAAACAGCCTAAAACCCAAACAAAAGCAGGAGCATATGGCAACCAAACAACCCCTTGCATACTTTGCACCCCTAAATACCAAAAACGAAATGCTAAAAAAGGTGTATACAGACGCATTAATTAAACTTACAGACTATTTTAATGTTGATTTATTTACAGAGGAAACAGACGGCTTAGACTTACCCGAAACCATAAAAATATATAAGGGCAGAGAATTTGCGGCGTACAGTACAAAATATAAGCATATAGTGTATCAAGTGGCGGACGAAAAGGAAAACATGTATATGTTGCCCATTCTAACCAATTTTGCAGGCACGGTAATACTTCACAGTACCAATATGCACAAAACAATTTACGATTACTACGTAAATACACAAGGGGAATACGCAAGCTATTTAGCTTGCTTAAAGGAAGAAATAGACAATTACGAGGAAATAGGTTTGCAAGCCTATGGCAATGAGAACTTTGCAAACAAGGTAATTGCAGACTTAAATATGATAAACTGCGTAGTTAAAAACGCAAAAAATATAGTAGTTAGCGACGATAGCGCAAAAACAAAATTACTTAAAGAAGATATTGGCTTAGATATTAATGTGCTGATGCCCTATAAATACGAGGAAGAGCAAGCACCAGCAGAGAATATTATTGCAATAGCGGGAGAAGTTACATCAATTAGTGAAATTGAGTGCATAATAAGTGCAGGGCAAAAAGCAAATGCCAAAGACTACGTAATTTTTGATAGGGAAAACCCCGAAGTAAAAGATATGTTTAAAAACGCAGGACTAAACGTAAGGTTTGAAACCGCAGATACTAAAAAAACATTGCAAAGCTCCGCTTTTTGCATTAAGCTAAAATACCCCAAATACACAGCTAACCCCCTGTTTTTTTACGAAACACTTTTAAACAGCAAGGCGGTTATTGCTTTAGACGATACCCTACCTCAAGACTACGACGGCAATATTTGCAATATTCTTACATACGAGGATAAAGTGTATCATATATCCAAAACCATGGAGAAGTTACTAAACGAGGAAGAATATAAAACACGTATGCAAAACGGCATTAAAAAGCTATTAAACGGGGCTAATTTAGGGGAAAACTTAGCTCAAATAATACTTAGCGAGGAAAAAGAGGTAGTAACCGAGTCTTTGCTAAAAACCATATTTGAAAGGGAGCTAAAACCAAGAGGTTTGACAACAGACTCAGAAATTGGCAGAATTGCCGATACCCTTGCTTACATCAAAGAAAAAAAACAGCAACCAACCCAGGCTTACGCAAATTCCACAAAGGTAAACAGTGCAGATATTATGAGGGAAATTCATAAAGAGCTTAAAGAAAAAGGCATAGATGTACTAAAGGGCAGAGGGTGAGTAAGTTGAAAAAAATTTGCTTTGTGGTACAAAGATACGGTAATGAGGTAAACGGCGGTGCAGAGTATTTATGCAGATTATATGCAGAAAGACTTACTAAATACTACGATGTAACCGTCCTTACAAGCTGTGCAATAGACCACGTTACCTGGAATAACGATTACGATGAAGGCACATGCGAGATAAACCAAGTCAACGTGCATAGATTTAAAGTGGCGGAGCAACGGGATATACATGTGTTTGCACAGCAAATGGGGGTGTATTTCGGCAACGAAAACAGAGATTTTGCGGACGATTTTGCATGGCTAAAATCTAACGGTCCAAACTGCCCCACAATGTATGCTTATATTAAAGACCATAAAGACGATTACGAAGTGTATTTGTTTATGGGCTATTTGTACTATTCTACCACCTTTTGTATGCAGGAGGTAAGCAATAAAGCCATACTTATATCCACCGCACATGACGAGTTGCCACTAAACGAGTGCGGTATGTTTAACGCACAATTTAATTTGCCTGCCGCCATGATGTATTTAACGGAGGAGGAGCGCCGGTTTGTGTTTAGTAAGTTTTACTCACAGCACATACCTTGCGTTATTACAGGCTCGGGAGTCACCCTTCCAAGCACGGAGGAAATTGATAACCAAAAGGAAATACTAAAAAAGACGGGGGAAGAATACATAGTTTACGTAGGCAGAATAGAGCAAGGTAAGTCTTGCGATTTTCTCTTTGACAGATTTATAGAATACAAGGAGCGATACGGCGGTAATTTAAAGTTAGCCCTTGCAGGTAAATCCATAATGCCCATACCCGATAGGGAGGATGTTGTGTGGCTGGGTTTTGTAAGCGAGGAGGAAAAATTTGCACTAATTAAAAACGCAAAAGCCCTTGTGCTCGCCTCTCATCAAGAAAGTTTGAGCATAGTGGTTTTAGAAGCCATGACATTAGGCATACCCGTATTTGTAAACGCAAATTGCGATGTACTAAAAGGGCATATAGATAAAAGCAATGCAGGGCTTTATTTTTATGATAGAGATGATTTTATATTGGCACTACACTACCTTATTACCAACACAGAAGCAAACAGGCAAATGGGAGAAAACGGTAAAACCCACATTAAGAATAATTACGATTGGGAAGTAATAGACAATAAAATGATAGATATAATAGAGCAGGTGAGCGCCTATGAAAACTAAACATATTTGCTTTGTGGTGCAAAGATACGGCAAGGAAATTGTGGGCGGAGCAGAAATGCTTTGCGCAAAATATGTGGAGCGGTTAAAAGAGTTTTATCAAATAGATGTGCTTACAACTTGCGCCAACGATTACAACACATGGAAAAACGTGTATCCCGAAGGGAAAAGTAGGGAGGACGGCATTAATATAATAAGATGCAAAACCAAATACCCACGCAAAGACGATGTTTTGGCCCGCCTAACGGACGAAGTGTACCAAAACCCTTATAACGACATGCTTTTAGGCGCAACTTGGCTAAGAGAGGTGGGGCCGTACAGCATAGATTTAATTAAGTACATCAAACAAAACAAAGATAAATACGACCTGTTTATTTTTGTGGGGTATCATTACTACACCTCCACCTGCGGACTGCCTTTAGTGCCTTATAAATCTATTTTTATGCCCACAGCCCACGACGAAGCGCCCTTGCGAAAGTGCAACTACTTTAGGTATTTATTTAATATCCCAAAGGCAATACTGTATTTGTCTAACGGCGAAAAGGAGTTTGTGCAAGGCTTTTTTGAAAATAAGCGGATAGTGAGCATAGTGGCAGGAAGTGGTGTAGATACCTACAAAGACACCGATTTAGACGATGCTACCGCCTTTAAATATGCACTAAATACAGATTATATTGTATACTCGGGCAGAATAGACAACTCCAAAAACATAGGAGAGCTAACGGAAAATTTTATTAGCTACAAACAAACACATAAAGCCCCTCTAAAGCTAATACTAATGGGAGAAAAGTTTATGGAAATCCCCATAAGAGAGGATATTTCCTACATAGGCTTTGTAAACGAGGAGGTAAAAGGCAAAATTGTCGCAAACGCCAAAGCCTTTATTATGCCCTCCCAAAACGAAAGCCTAAGTATTTCCACCTTAGAGGCCATGAGCCTTAAAACCCCTGTGCTTGTTTGCGGTAGATGTCAGGTGCTAAAAGAGCATATAATAAATAGTAACGCAGGGCTATACTACACCAACCAAGAGGAATTTACAGCCTCCTTAAATAAGATTGTAACAGACGAAAATTTAAGCGTAAATATGGGGAAAAACGGGCAAGACTACATAAAAGCCAACTACGACTGGGATAAAATCATCATCACCATAAAAGAATTAATAGAGGATGTGTGTTGAAAGCCAACCGTAAAAATGCTATAATATAACATACTTATTTAAAGATGCAAAGCGTCTGTTAGGAAAGAGAGAGTTTTTATGTTGAGTTGTATTATACTGGCAGGTGGGGCAGGCACAAGGCTGTGGCCACTAAGCGTGCAGGAAAAACCAAAGCAGTTTTTAACCTTGTTTAAAGACGAAAGCATGCTGGTGCAAACGAGTAACAGAGTATCGGATTTAATACCCATAGACAGACAATTTGTGCTGACGGGGGAAAATTACGCACCGCTGGTAGACGATCAATTTTACGGCAGAATCAATATTTTAGCCGAGCCCATGGCAAAAAACACCGCTCCTTGCATACTATGGGCAACCCTTAGAATAAAAAAATACTATCAGGGCGGTACAGTAGTTGTAATGCCTTCAGACCATATTGTAAAGCAGGAAAAACAGTTTCATACTGCTCTTGAAACGGCAATTAAAAAGGCACAGGAAGGGTGCATTGTAACTTTCGGAATAGAGCCCACCCACGCAGAAACAGGGTACGGCTACATAGAAATACCCTCAAACGATTACACTTTAAATACCTCGGTAGAAAAATTAATAGAGTTTCACGAAAAGCCTAACTATAAAAAAGCCAAAGAATATATAGAGCAAGGCAATTATTTATGGAACAGCGGTATGTTTGTGTTTGATGCCCAAACCATGATAGATGAGTTTAAAATGCACGCACCCGAAGTTTACGGTGCATTTGCCAATATAGATATAGACAGCCCCTACGAAGTTATGGGGGCTTTTGAAAGGGTGCAGGCAATTTCTGTGGATTATGCGGTTATGGAAAAAACAAGCAAAGCCTTTTGTATACCCTCTAAATTTGGGTGGAGCGATGTGGGCGGTTATGAAAGCCTGTACAAAGAAACGGTAAAAGATGAAAATATGAATGCTTGCGTTGGGGAAAACATAACCCTTCAAGACACGGCAAACTGCTATATTTGCGGAGATAAAAAGGTGGTATGTATAGGTGTTGAGGGGTTGGTGGTAATCCAAAACGGAGATAACGTGCTTATTGCGGATATGAAAAACGCTCACAATGTGGGAGAAATAGCAAAGAAATTTATAAAATAGGAGATTTTATGTACCCATTACTACTAACCCCCGTATTTAAAGAATACCTATGGGGCGGAGAAAAACTAAAAAGCATTTACGGCAAAAAAAGTAATTTGACAAACATTGCGGAAAGTTGGGAGCTCGCTTGCCACAAAGACGGTGTAAACATTATAGCAAACGGCAGTTTGGCAGGCACACCATTAGACCAATATTTAAAAGTAAACAAACACGCCTTAGGCAAGGGGGAAGAATTACCCTTGCTGGTAAAATTTATAGATACAGCCCAAAGCCTATCCGTACAAGTGCATCCAAACCACGAGTATTGCCTAAAAAACGAGGGGCAAGAGGGCAAAATAGAGTTGTGGTACATTATGGATTGCGAGAAGGACGCAAGTCTGTTTTACGGCTTTAATCAAGATTTAACAAAAGCGGAATTTGAAAAGCATATAAAAGAAAACACAATAACCCAAGTGCTAAACAGCGTTTCTGTAAAAAAGGGTGATGTTTTTGTGATAGACTTTGGCACGGTGCATGCCATAGGCAAAAATATGACGGTAGCGGAAATCGGCACAAACTGCAACGTAACTTACAGAATTTACGATTTCGGGCGAAAAGACGCACAAGGCAGAGAAAGGGAGTTACACATAAAGCAAGCCTTAGATGTGGCGGTGCTAAAAAAGCAAGCAGAGGTTGCAGAAGGCTTAAATGTGTACAACTGCAAGGAGTTTTTTGTGGAAATACTAAATATAAACGGAGTAGTTACGCAAAACGCAACTAAAGACACCTTCCATAATTTGCTATGTACAGAAGGAGAAGGGGAAATACTGCATAACAACAATACTTACAAACTAAATGAGGCGGACAGCTATTTTATTCCTGCAAATATGGGAGAATACCAAATTAAAGGTAATGTAAAAATATTAAAATCTACTGTATAACGGAGAAATTATGCAAGAAACATACAAAGAATGGTTAAAAAACGCAACACAAGACAAAGAAATTGTCGACGAGCTAAACAGTATTAAAGCCAATGCCGAAGAAATTAAAGAACGGTTTTATAAAGAGCTTTCCTTTGGTACGGGAGGGCTTAGAGGGATATTAAGAGCAGGCACCAACGGCATTAATATTTACACGGTTAGAAAAGCAACCCAAGGCTTGTGCAACTACCTAAAGGCAAATTTTAAAAACCCAAGTATAGCCATAGCTTACGACAGCAGAAAAAATTCCTTTGCTTTTGCAAAAACGGCGGCGGAGGTTTTTGTGGCAAACGGTGTAGCGGTGCATATTTTTAAAGAGCTTATGCCCACCCCCACCCTATCTTTTGCCGTTAGGCATTTAAAATGCAGTGGCGGTATTGTAATAACCGCAAGCCACAACCCGGCAAAGTACAACGGCTATAAGGTTTACGATAAAAACGGTTGCCAAATTACCTTAGAGACGGCGCAAGCAATAACCGACTGTATAAACAAAGTAGCTATTTTTAAAGACATTTTATATAGTAAAATTGACGATATTAATACCTGTAAGGATATAAATATAATAAGCGATACTGCAATAAGCGCCTATTTTAAGGCGGTATACAAAGAAAGTGTGTTTAAAGACAGCCACAAAGCAAATTTAAAGGTGGTGTATTCGGCGCTAAACGGCGCAGGCAGTAAGCCCGTTAGGCGGATACTTATTACAACGGGCATTACGGATATAATTATGGTAAAAGAACAAAAAGACCCGGACAGCAGTTTTTCTACCTGCCCCTATCCAAACCCTGAGGAAAAAGAAGCCCTTACTTTAGGGTTAAAACTGGCTAAAGTGCAAAATGCGGACATTTTACTTGCCACAGACCCGGATTGCGACAGGGTGGGCTGTGCGGTTAAGCATAAAGGGGAATACCCATTAATTAACGGCAACCAAATGGGTGTATTGCTTTTTGACTTTATATGCAAAATGCGTACCCAAACGGGCACAATGCCAAACATTGCAGGCAAAAAACCCGTAGCGGTAAAAACCATAGTAACAACGGAAATGGCAAGGGCGGTGGCGGATAAATATAATGTAGAGTTAATAGATGTGCTTACAGGCTTTAAATTTATTGGAGAGCAAATAGCTCTGCTTGGTGGGGAGGAGCAACGATACATCTTTGGTTTTGAGGAAAGCTACGGCTACCTTTCGGGCAGTTACGCAAGAGATAAAGATGCCGTAAACGCATCCATGCTAATTTGCGAAATGGCGTCCTACTATAAATTACAAAACAAAACCCTAATAGATGTACTTGAGGAGCTTTACTTGCAGTACGGCTATTACTTTGATAACCTTGAAAGCTTTACCTTTGAAGGCGCAAAAGGCATGGAAAAAATGGCAGAAATAATGGACAGTTTAAGGGACGGCATAAGCAAACTGGGCAAGTACGAAATATGCGCAACCTATGACTACCTTGCAGGGAAAAAATACATAGGCAGTAATGTAGAAAAAATAAACCTACCCACATCGGACGTTATAAGTTTTCAGCTTACTAACGGCTCGTTTGTGGTGGTGCGCCCTTCGGGTACAGAGCCTAAACTAAAGGTATACTACTCCCTAAAATGCGAAAAAGAAGAGGACGCATATGCAATGTTTAAAGAAATTGCCAAAGAAATACAAAAGCTAATAGTGTAAAAACCCAAAATTAGAATACTAAACTTTGAAACGGAGAATAATATGCAGGCAATAATTTTAGCCGCAGGAATGGGAAAGCGCTTAAAAGAACTAACTAAAGACTCCACAAAATGTATGATACAAGTAAACGGCATAACTTTAATAGAGCGTATGCTTAATAGCTTGGATAGCCTTAATTTATCTAAAATTGTAATTGTGGTGGGTTATGCCTCGGATAAGCTTATAGAATTTATAAAAACTTTGGATGTAAAAACCCAAATAGTATACGTAAAAAACGAGGTTTACAACAAAACCAACAATATATATTCCCTGTATCTTGCAAGAGAGTATTTGCTAAAAGAGGACACCTTGCTGTTAGAATCCGATTTAATTTTTGAAAAGGAAGTTTTGGACAGGATAATTAAAAACCCCTTTCCCAACTTAGCTTTGGTAGCAAAATACGAAAACTGGATGGACGGAAGTGTGGTTACTCTAAACGAGGAAAACAACATTACAGGCTTGCTTAACAAAAACAAATTTAAGTTTTCGGATATTAAAAGCTATTATAAAACGGTAAATATATATAAATTCAGCAAAGAGTTTTCAAAAGAGCGGTACTTGCCCTTTTTAGAAGCATACTGCAAAGCCTTAGGCAACAACGAATACTACGAGCAAGTGCTTAAAGTAATAATAATGTTAGACGAAACGTGTATTAAAGCGGATATTTTAGAAGAAGAGCTTTGGTACGAGATAGACGATATTCAAGATTTAGATATAGCGGAGTCTATTTTTGCCAACACAAATACAGAAATCTACGAAAAAATTAAAAGCAGATACGGCGGTTATTGGAGATACCCTCAAATAATAGATTTTTGCTATCTTGTAAACCCATACTACCCACCCCAAAACTTAATAGACGAGCTAAAATCCAACTTTGAAAATCTGCTGTGCCAATACCCATCGGGCTTAAATATAAATTGCCTGTTAGCCGCTAAATATTTTGGTGTTAAAAGAGAGCATATAATGGTGGGAAACGGTGCTGCCGAGCTTATAAAGCTACTTACAGACAGTCTTAGCGGTACACTTGGGATTATCCGCCCAACTTTTGAGGAATACCCAAACAAATATAAGAATAAACAGGAAGTTTTTTACCCAAATAATGATGATTTTGCATATACAGCCAAAGACATAACAGATTATTTTACGGACAAACAAATTGAAAGTCTTGTGCTTATAAATCCGGATAACCCTTCGGGTAATTACATAAATAAGGCAGATATGCTAAGTTTAATAAAGCACTTTGGCAAAAAAGGCGTTAGTGTAATTGCAGACGAATCCTTTGTGGATTTTGCAACGGAAGAAAATGCAACCCTAATAGACAGCAATATTTTAGAGTCAAACCCCAATTTAATAGTTATAAAGAGCATCTCCAAATCCTTTGGTGTGCCGGGGTTGCGTTTAGGAGTGGTTGCAACGGCAAATAGGGCATTACTTGAAAAACTAAAGGCGGATGCGCCCATATGGAATATAAACTCTTTCGGAGAGTTTTATTTGCAAATATTTGAAAAATACCAAAAGGAATACGACAGCGCAATTTTGCGTTTTAAAGAAAGACGGGCAGAGTTTTTACAAAGGCTAAAAGAAATTAAAGGGCTAAGGGTAATACCAACTCAAGCAAATTACGTAATGTGCGAGGTTTTAGGCGAGGTATCCTCTTTACAATTAGCGGAAGAACTCCTTTGTAAGCACAATATTTTAATTAAGGATTTAGCGGATAAAAAAGGCTTTAACAAAAGCTATATAAGGCTTGCAATAAAAACAAAACCGGAAGAGGACAAACTTATTTTTGCCCTAAAAAGTCTGCTAAACAAATAACCTGCTATAACAAATATGCCAAAACAGTAAGAGGTAGTATGAAGCTAATACGAAACAGCGATATACAAAAATTAAATATTTCGGGCAAAGACTGCTATAATTGGGTGGAAGAAGGGCTTAAACTAAAGGGAAACAGCGTACTGCCCCCAAAAATTAATATGACGCCCAAAGACGACAGCATAATTTTTTACAACGTTATGCCAAGTATAATACCAAACAAAAATATTGCAGGGGTAAAGGTTGTAAACAGATACCCACGCACCCCATCCATAGACAGCCAAATACTGCTGTATAACTTTGGCACAGGGGAGCTTTTGGCGGTAATAGACGGCAATTTTATAACATCTATGCGTACAGGTGCGGTATGCGCCCACTCCGTAATGCTATTTGCAAAAGAGGATTTTTACAAAATAGGCATAATAGGGCTTGGAGATACGGCAAAAGCATCTTTAGACGTGCTTTTAGAGGTGTGCAAAAAACCATTAAATATTAAATTGTATAAATACAAAGACCACGCCGAAAAATTTATGGAAAGATACGAAAAAAACCCAAACATTAAGTGGGAAGTTACGCAGAGTTACGAGGACACAATAAGTAACAGCGATGTGGTTATTTCCTGTGTAACATACACGGATACCCTGTTTGCAAAGGACGAATACTACACCGAGGGTTGTCTGGTTGTACCGGTGCATACGAGAGGATTTCAAAACTGCGATTTATTTTTCGATAAAGTTTTTTGTGATGATGTAGAGCATATAAAAAAGTTTAAGCACTTTGATAAATTTAAGAGTTTAGCCGAGGTTTCGGAGGTTGTGGTGGGCAAAAAAACAGGTAGGCAAACCCAAAATCAAAGGATTTTAGCCTACAACATAGGTATTTCACTCCACGATATTTATTTTGCGCAAAAAATATATAACATGTGTGGCGATATTGCAGAAATACCCTCGCTAAAAGAATAATTTAGCCTGTAATAATTTTTACCGCACCCTCAAAATCAAAAGGCTTTAAAATATCCTCATAACTATTAAGGGGTATTTTTTTTGCTTTTACATTTTGCATAAAGGGCACAACTTCCTCGTAAGGTAGTTTTGTAAGCCATTTTTGCCGTGGAATTTCCTCTACTAAATGGGTGGCGGCAATGTTTTTATCATAAAAGGTTGCAACCGGCTTTCCGCTTAGTCCTGCCTCGGTAATTACAGAGGAGTTACTGTTTGTCATAATTAAATCGTAGTCGTCTAAAAGCTCAAAAATTGTTTTGGTAGATTCTATTATTGGAAGTCCTGCATCTTTGCAACTCTGCATATAAGGGTTAAGGGCAGTCCATACAGGAAATTTAATTGCACTGCATTCCTTATATATATCAAAGTAGCTGTCCACATGCTCACTTGGTGTTACATCCGTATTGACATTAGAGGGAAAATACAGTATTTTAACCGCATCACCATCACTATTAAAAGAAGTGGGATGCAGTTTTTTTATCCAGCCTACATCGTAAGTTTGGGTTATGGCTTTCAGCAGGTAATAATTGTTGGTTTTAAAGGGAAAAAACACCCCGTCGAATAAATCAAACCAACGTGCCTCGTGGGGCACAAACAAATCCACCAAATCATGAGGATAAAAATATGCTTTTTTTGGCTGTAAAATGTTTAAAAGCTCTAACGGCGACGCCATTTCCACCCCTTCAAAATGGGGATGGTATATAGAAAAATTAAGTTTGTCGCTGTACACATGCCAGGAGGATATAAGCACAATATCCGTGGTTGCAGGCTTTTGTGCCATAAAACGCTTAAAAGTCTCGCTGTTAGAAATTTCCGCTACATTAAAGCCTTTTTCCCTCATATATTTTGCAAGGGGAGACAGGGAATACTCCGCTTCAAAACCAAAAAAAAGGTATAGGGTTTGGTTACTCATTTACAAACTCCCCCTTGCGTTTTGCAATGTATATGCGATAGTTGCCTTCGCTTGTGGGTTTTAGGCTTTCTGTGATTTTAAAACTATCCGTGTTGGAAACAAATTTAGAGGTTTCGCATTTTGTAATGTTGGTATCCTCGTCCACCTCGTAGGATATTACGTCAAAAAAACCGTTTTTATGGAGTTTTTTACGCATAACATAATCGGAAACGCAAGAGTAGGGCAGTTTGGCACTACCGTACACTCCGTAACCCTTTGCAATATCCATTGGTGTACCCTCTATATTAAGGGCAAAATCGTCTATTCTAAAGTAAAATACACGCCAGTCGTTTTCTACTGCTAAAAAATCTCCTTCGTATATTATTTTTATGATGTTGTCTCCCGGTTGTAAGGTAATTTCTTTATTAAAGCCAAAGCCGTTACCGTTTAGTTGGGCGGTTTCCTCTATGGCATTTAGCTTAATCTGCAATTTGCCGTTAGCAACGGGGGAGGACACATTAAAGTTTATTTTAGCGGATATAATTTTATTTGTGTTGTTGCGTACATTTATGTAATTAGCTTCCGAAATATCTGTACACCATCTAAAGAATTTACCTCCATCTAATGCCTCGGGGGCAAAAAAGCCTTCGCTCCAAAAAATTTGTATATCCTCTTTTGCCTTAGGTGCCGCAAGTAAAACTAATTTTTCCTTAATTTGCCTGTAAAGTGCAGATACATTGCCTTCATATGCAAGATACTGCGAAAGGGCGGGGTTTATTACTCCGCAATTATCCGAGGTGGGCAGGGTAACATCAAAATATTTAGGGCAAAAATAATCCGCTTTATTTGCAATAAGAGCAAGCTTTTCCGCTTGGCAGGGGGTGGCAAATGAGCAGTTTTCTCCCAATAATTCTTTTAAAGTGGCTGCGTAATGCCCTAAAAGCACACTTTTTTCTGTTTTAAATTTCTCTGCAAAAAAACTTGCAAGTTTTTCTGTATTAAGGCATTGCAAAGCGGTGTATTCATCTTCCTTGCAGTAAATTTGCTCCTCGGTATTTACCTTGCCGTCAACATTGGCATTTGCCATATTATTTGAAATAAGCTGTTTAATTTGTGAAATTTCTTTTAGTATGCCAAAATATTTTTCGTTTTGCTCGGTAAATTCAAGTGCAGTTAGTTTTTCTAAAATATCATTAAGCTCGGTGTTTTTTTTACTCATAAATAACTCCTAAGGTTATGTAATTATAGATGTAATTATAACACTTAGGGAATTTAAAAGCAATCTAACCTTATAGGTAGGTGCGCCTAATTTTGATTTTTGTTACACTAAAAATTGTTGAACAACTTTTGACAAAATGCTATAATAAATAAATAAGAGGTGTTTATGCAAACAACAAATATTCAAATCCAAACGGTTTTATACGGCAATAGCAAGGAAGATATTATACGTAGCGCAAAATCTCTGCACGATGGGGCGGTTTATGCTTATAGTAGAGGAGAAATTACAAGCGTAACCTTATTTTACGGAGATGCCTATAAAACCCCCTTATTCACTCAAGAAGAAATAGAAGAGCTTAATTTAGGCTTTAACAAAATATTTAACTTAAAATACACTTTTTTTAACGAAAACACAGGCTCGGCAAAGGGACAAAATAATCTTGCAAGAGAATGCTTTGCAGACTACTTATTTATAATTAATCCGGATATTGTAGTGGCTAAAGACGTTTTTATAAGGCTTTTAAAGCCTTTTGAGGATGAAAGCACGGGCATTAGCGAGTGTAAGCAGCTGCCCGTAGAGCATCGCAAAAGGTATAACCTAAAAACTATGGAAACCTCGTGGAGTATGGGGGCATGCACCTTTATTAAACGCAGTATTTTTGACGACTTAAGCGGTTACGACTCACAAAGTTTTTTTATGTATGGTGATGATGTGGATTTAGCTTGGCGGGTGCGTCTTTTAGGCTTTAAGGTTATATACGTGCCTTCCGCTTTGGTGTATCACGGAAAGACTTTAGACATTAACGGTTATACACATTCCTCGGATTTTGCCGTTACAGACGCTACTTTAGCCGCACTCATTATGCGGTATAAGTGGGACAGACCGGATTTACTTAAAAATCAGATAGAAGCCTACAAACACACGGGAGAGGAAAAATACCTAAAAGGTGTGGAGAGCTTTTATAAACGCATGGAAGAAAACAAACTCCCATCACCAATTAAAAACGCAAGGCATATTGCGGATTTTGATTGTGTGTAATTGGTTGTTTTGGCAACAATAAAAATATTTATATATAAATAAACTTTGCCGAGCGGGCAAAAAACGTTAGTATTTCAAGGGAGGTTTGTGCGGACATTGGGAGTGACGCATGGCACAAAAATGGATTTTACAGCATACCAAAAAAACGCTTTAGAAAAAATTGAAAATTTAAGCAAAGAATTGGAAATACCTCCAAGCAAAGAGCAAGGGGAGTTTCTGCTTTCCGTAATTTTAGTTGCAAATAACCCAAAATACGAACTACTAAAGGAAACACTAATGTGCCTGTGCGCCCAAGACAACAACAGCTTTGAAGTAATTACGATAGCACCTTCAAACAGTAATACAGATGTAATTAACGATGTTTTGGAAACCATACCCCAAAATGTTTTAGACAAACTAACTTTGATTACCACAGATACAGACAACCTTGCAAAGTGCTACAATCAAGGCTTAAACAGCCTAAAAGGAAGTTATTTTACACTAATAGAGCAAGGGGACATTCTACTACCAAACTGGGTAGAGGAATTTGCTGATTTATCAAAACAAAACAGCACAAATGTGCTACATACATATAATTTAACTCAATTAATAGAAGAGATGGAATATAAGCAAACCATAGTACTTTGCATAAAAGAGGACTTTTTTAACTTTTACGCAAAACCCTACGACTACTTTTTAAATACAGTAGCCTTTGATTGCAAAACTTGCGTATTTGCCTTTAACAGCAAGATTATAAGGGGGTACGGCATAATTTTTGACGAAAGTATACAAGACTACCCCCAGTGGCTTTTTTTGGCACAGACAGCCTATTTATGCAAGGTGGAGGATAAAGGCACGGTAACCGCTTTTAACAGGCAAAGGGTTGTAGAAAGTGTATCATCATCACAAATAAAAGAAAAATTGCAAAACACCGGGTTTTTATTTAGCGCAGAGCAGGTACAAAAAATTGCTGAGAGCACAAAAAAATACGCAGAAATTAAAGCGAAGGGAGAATTTGCAACAAAAACCGAGCTAAACAGGTACATAACCGCATATTTTAGCATAGAGGAGCATAGAAACGCTCTGGAAGATATGCGTGTAAAAATAGAAAACGAATTTAATGTTTTGCAAAAAGATCACATAGAATTAAAGGAAAAACACGAGGATTTTATTAAGGAAACGGCAAGCAAAGAAGGTTATTTGGAAGAGCAAACGGCAAAAACAGAAGCTATGCAAAAACGTGTGGAGCTGACAGAAGAAATTGCGAGGTTGCTTGCAACAGAAAAATGGCAGGAATACACAAAAACCAAGGAATTTAAAGGGAATAGGGAAAAATGGCGTACTTTAGAAAACATCAAAATGCTAACCAATGACGAGCTTTACAATCTTGCTTTGCAATTAAGGCAGATTGGATAAATTTAATTGCCTAAGGGCGAAAGGGTAGTAAAATGTTGGAAAAGGCAGATTACACGAAAACCATATCTAAGGAAATGTACAAAGATGAGATTGACACGTTAAAAATTGATTTAACAATGCTTCAACAAAAAATAATAGGAGCAAAAATACCTGTTATAATTATTTTGGAGGGTTTCGGAGCGGCAGGCAAGGGCGCCGCCATAGCGTCTTTAATACTAAACTTCGACCCCCGTGGCTTTGATGTTTACACCACCGTAAAACCGGACAAGACGGAAAAAAGAAAGCCGTGGATAACAAGATTTATTAAGCAAATGCCAAAATACGGCGATATGGCAATTTATGACGGCTCGTGGTATTTGGGTATGCTTGAAATTTCCAAGGATAAAAAGGACGAAGAAAACTTTATAGACGATATTAACACCTATGAGGAACAGCTTACAAACGACGGCTACTTAATTTTAAAATACTTTTTGGATATAGACAAAAAGACGCAAAAAAACAGGTTTAAAAAACTGCTTTCCAACAAAAAAACAAGTTGGAGAGTGTCTAAAGAGGATTTAGAGGATAACAAAAACTACGATAAAATAGCCAAAAAATATTATCGGCTTATGGAAAAAACGGATAGGGACAACGCAAAATGGAATGTGATTCCTGCTTTAGATGCAAGATATGTGCGGTACACCCTTTTTAAATCCATAAAAGAAAACTTGGAGTGTGCACTGGCAAAAAGGCAAATAGGCATTTCTCGCACTCACGACAGCATATACATTAGCCCTAATTTTAACCTTATAGAAAAGCAGGATATAAATTCTTACGATTTATCTCAAACTATAAGTGATGAAGATTACAAAACTCAGTTAGACGAACTGCAAACTAAGCTTGGAAAACTTCATAATGTGTTGTATCAGAAAAAAATACCTATGATACTTGCGTATGAAGGTCACGATGCGGCAGGCAAGGGTGGCAACATAAAACGTGTTGCACGAGCCCTCGACCCACGAGGCTACGCCGTTGCACCCTTTAGCGCTCCCACTCCTTACGAGCTTGCCCATCATTATTTATTCAGATTTGTAAGCAAGCTACCTAAAGACGGGCATATAGAAATATTTGACAGAACATGGTACGGACGTGTGCTGGTAGAAAGGGTGGAGCAACTTACACCCCAATACAGACTGCAAGAGGCATATAACGAAATTAATCAGTTTGAGTATATGCTTAAAAAATGGGGTGCAATAATACTTAAATTCTTTGTTACAATAGATAAAGACGAGCAGTTAAGACGTTTTGAGGCAAGGCAAAACACGCCGGAGAAGCAATGGAAAATCACGGACGAGGATTGGCGAAACAGAGATAAATGGGACGCATACACCGAGGCTATTAACGATATGTTTAAATACACCAACACGGATTTTGCGCCTTGGCATATTATTGAGTCTAATAATAAGCATTTTGCTCGTATTAAGACGCTAAATATTATTATTAAGGCTATTGAGGATAGGATTTAGTGGGGTGGCGAATGCTTTTTAAATAACATTTGAGATTTATAGAGTAGGTACTGTAATAAAACGTGTAGGCAAACCGCAAAAGTGGCTTGCCCCAAAAAACGGTTTAAAATAACCGCAAACTTAAAGACGTTCGGCGGTTATTTTTTTGCGTTTTTTTTGAATATGCCATAAACAACGATTAACAGAACAGTAGGCAAGATGCTCGGTTGTATAACATAACCCCAAATATAAATAAAACATCGATAGCAATTCTCCCACCCCCCCATCTCAAAGTTGAAAAATCCACAGATATTTGATATACTATACAGGTGCTTTTTTTCGGCACAAAAGGAGAAACAATATTACATGAACAAACTTGGCATAGACATTGGCTCGACAACTATAAAATTAGTAATTTACGATACTGACGGCAATTTAATTTTTAATAGATATAACAGACATTTTTCGGATATTATGGGAGAGCTTGCAAATCTCTTTGAAGAGGCGGCAAATGCTTGCCCCGATGAAAAAGTTATTTGCGCAATTACAGGCTCGGGTGGACTGAACATCTCTACAATGCTTAACTTACCATTTGTGCAAGAGGTTGTGGCAGGTGCAACCGCCGCCAATAAATATATGAAACAAGCGGACGTTGCCATAGAGCTTGGTGGAGAAGATGCAAAAATAACCTACTTTAAACCCACTTTAGAGCAACGTATGAACGGCACATGCGCAGGTGGCACAGGGGCATTTATAGACCAAATGGCAACCTTACTAAATACAGACCCAACAGGGCTTAACGCACTTGCAAAAACTCACAATACCATATACCCCATAGCCGCAAGATGCGGTGTATTTGCAAAAACGGATATTCAGCCTTTAATTAACGAAGGTGCGGCTAAAGAGGATATTGCCGCCTCTATATTTCAAGCGGTGGTAAACCAAACTATTGCAGGGCTTGCCTGTGGCAGACCAATTCGTGGCAATGTGGCGTTTTTAGGCGGTCCTCTCCATTATTTAGATGCACTTAAAGAGCGATTTATAAAAACTCTAAATTTAAAAGAAGAAAATATAATTGAAAACGAAAACTCCCATTTATTTGTGGCAATGGGCGCCGCTTTAATGGCGAATGGGCAGGAATTTTCGGTTAAAGATTTACCGAGCATGCTAAAAAACGCAGGGGACGGACTGCATGAAACACGCAGATTAGAGCCGCTTTTTACAAGCAGAGAGGAATATGACGTTTTTATTGAAAGGCACAGTCATACAACGGTGCAAAAAGGAGACATAACAGCTTACGAAGGGGAATGTTTTTTAGGGATAGATGCAGGCAGTACCACAATAAAAGCGATTTTACTGGACAAGGACAACAAAATTTTGTTCTCCCATTACAGTTTAAACGAAGCAAGCCCACTTGACAGTGCGGTAGAAATTCTAAAAACCATATATAATCAACTAAATAAAAAAGCGCATATTGCAAAAAGTTGTGTAACAGGCTATGGCGAAGCAATTATTAAAGAAGCCTTAAAGCTGGATTTAGGCGAAATAGAAACTATGGCTCATTACCGAGGCGCAAGGTTTTTTAATAAAGATGTTGATTTTATTATAGACATCGGCGGTCAGGACATGAAAAGCCTTAAAATCAAAAACGGCGTAATAGACGGTATCATGCTAAACGAGGCGTGTTCCTCCGGCTGTGGCAGTTTTTTATCCACCTTTGCCCAAAGTCTTGGTATTTCTGTGGAAGAATTTGCAAAAGAGGCTCAAAAGTCCAGAAATCCCGTAGATTTAGGTACTCGTTGTACCGTTTTTATGAACAGCAAAGTAAAGCAAGCCCAAAAGGAAGGTGCAACGGTGGGGGATATTTCCTCCGGACTTTCTTATTCTGTGGTTAAAAATGCGCTATATAAAGTAATTAAGGTTAAAGACAAAACCAAATTAGGCAACAATATTGTGGTACAAGGCGGTACTTTTAAAAACGATGCCATACTTCGTGCCTTCGAAAAAGAATTGCAAAGAGAGGTAATAAGGCCGGAAATTGCCGAGCTTATGGGCGCTTTCGGTGCCGCACTTTATGCAAAGCAAGCAAAGGACGATAAGCCTTCTACCGTAATATCACAAGAAACAGCGGAAAACTTTAAGTATAAGGGCAGTTTTGTAAGATGTGCAAAGTGCGAAAATAAATGTATGCTGACCATTACCACCTTCGAGGACGGCAGAAGGTTTATTTCGGGAAACAGATGCGAGCGTGGAGGGGACAGCAAAGTAAAAAACACCCTGCCAAACTTGTACGAATACAAGCTCTCAAGACTGTTTTCCTATAAATCCAAAGAGGGTGACAAAGGCAAAATAGGTATTCCCCGAGCACTAAACATTTTTGAAAACTACCCCTTTTGGCATACGTTGTTTACAGATTTAGGGTTTGAAGTGGTGCTATCCGACCCCTCAAACCACGGAATTTTTGAAAGCGGTATGGAAACAATTTCTTCTGATACCGTGTGCTATCCTGCAAAGCTAATTCACGGACATATAGAAAACTTGGCTAAAAAGGGGGTAAAACTTATTTTCTACCCCTGCATACCCTACGAGGAAAAGGAGTACGAGGGGGGCAACAACCACTATAATTGCCCTGTTGTAACCTCCTATCCGGAAGTTATTAAAAACAATATGGGTGTGCTTGCAAAGGAAAAAATAGAGTTTTTAAACCCGTTTTTTGCAATGGACGAACATAAATTTATGCCAAAACGAATTTTTGAAGAGTTTGCCAAATTCGGTGTAACCAAAGAAGAAGCAAAAAGTGCGGTAAAATTAGCCTATGAGGAAATGAAACAATTTAAAAGGGATATAGCAAAAAAAGGAGAGGAAACAATAAAATGGCTGGAAGAAACGGGCAACACAGGCATAGTGCTTGCAGGCAGACCCTACCACGTGGATGCGGAAATTAATCACGGCATACCCGAGCTTATAACCTCCTTTAACTTTGCGGTACTCACAGAGGATAGCGTTGCACACTTGGGTAATTTAGTAAGACCTGTACGAGTGGTGGATCAATGGGCGTTTCATACACGGCTGTACGAGGCGGCGGCGACGGTTGCCAAAACGGATTGCTTGCAATTAATTCAGCTAAACTCCTTTGGTTGCGGTTTAGATGCCATAACCACAGACCAAGTACAAGAAATTATAGAAAAATCCGGTAAAATATATACTTTGCTTAAAATAGACGAAATAAGCCACTTAGGTGCTGCCAAAATACGTATACGCTCACTAATGGCAGCCCTAAAAGAGAAAAACTTCAGCTACGACAAAACGGCAAGCCCCGTTTGGAAGAGCAAGATCTTCACAAAAGAAATGCGCATAAAAGGAACGGTGGTGTGTCCCCAAATGGCGCCTATGCAGTTTCAGTTTTTAAAAGAGGCTTTCGACCCAACGGGCTATAACTTTAAAGTGCTTACAGAAGTAAGTAAAGAGGATATAGACATTGGCTTAAAATATGTTAATAATGATGCGTGCTATCCTACAATTATAGTTGTAGGACAACTGCTAAATGCTTTTATAACAGGAAAGTTAGACCCAAACAACACCACCGTTATGCTTACTCAAACGGGGGGAGGGTGCAGAGCCACAAACTACATTGCTTTCCTAAAAAAAGCCTTTAAAGAGGCAGGCTATCCTCAGGTGGCAATAGCGCCAATAAGCTTTTTGGGTACGGAAAAACACAGCGGTATAAAAGTTTCCGCAGGTTTTGGTATTCGTATTATGATAGCAATACTAATGGGAGATGCCTTACAAAAGGTACTCCTTGCCACAAGACCCTACGAAAAAAACAAAGGGGAGTGCGATAACCTTTATATTAAGTGGTCAAAAAATATTAGACGAATAGTTAAAGGCACAAAATATTTTGAGTACAGAAAAGCCGCTAAAGAGATGATAGACGAGTTTGACAATGTGGAGCGCACAGGGGTTAAAAAGCCTAAAGTGGGTATTGTAGGAGAAATATTAGTTAAATATCATCCGGATGCAAACAACCACGCCGCCGACATTATAGAGCAAGAAGGGGGAGAGTGCGTACTTCCCGCACTAATGGATTTTGCAATGTACGGCTTTTACAGCTCGGGTTTTGCCTATGAAAAAATGGGTAAAAGCAAGTTAATTTACAACGGCAGTAAGTTTGGAGTAAAACTCGTAAACGATTTTAAAAAGCCAATACAAAAGGCTTTAAAAAACAGTAAGCATTTTGAGCCATATCCCCATATTTCTCATTTGGCACAGCTTGCAAGCGGTATGCTTGCCACGGGTAATTGCACGGGAGAAGGCTGGTTTTTAACTGCGGAAATGTTGCATTTAATAGAAACGGATACCCCCAATATTATTTGCGTACAGCCCTTTGCCTGCCTGCCCAATCACGTTGTGGGCAAGGGGATGATTAGGGGCATAAGAGATAAATACCCAAACGCAAACATCACCGCAATAGATTACGACCCGGGAGCAAGCGAAGTAAATCAGCTTAACAGAATTAAGCTAATGCTTCATACCGCATTTGAAAATATGGCAAAAGAAAACTCATAAAATGCACAAATGACAATTATTTAGAAATTTCTACGTTGGAGCAGTCACTTAAAAAATTAAGTAGCTGTTCTTTTATTTCCATAACATCGTTATAGCCGTCTTTATATAAATCACCTAAAATTTTTGGGTCTTTGGTGAATTTATCCGCAATCAAAGGCTTTTTTGGGCGTATAATAATTGCATTGCCCTCCATTTCTTCTTTGTTTGCAATCTCCAAACTTTTGTTGTAATATTCGTATCTGTTTGCAGCCACCTTTGCAAATTTTTGATAGGGTAAATACCGCAGGTGAAACATAAAGGCAAACTTGCTTTTTTTGGCTCTATAATCGGATTTTCGTGTAAGCACAATAACGTTTTTGTTATTGCCCATGCTTATGGAGTGTTCTATGGGTATAGAGTCAGATGTACCCCCATCAAGCAACTTACAGCCATCCGCTTTAACAATAGTAGAAGCAAGAGGGATAGCCGCAGAAGCGCATACATAGTGCATTTGCGTGGAAATATCATCTATTTTTTTGTAAAAGGGCTTGCCCGTTATTACGTTGGTAGCAACGGCTGTAAGTTTAATTTTGGAGTTTTTGTATGCGTCATAATCAAAATATAAATGAATATTGGGCACATCGTAAAACACAAATTTCCTGCCAAACATAGAGCCTGTTTTAAAAAAATTAGAAACACTTAAATAACGTTTATCCGGCACAAATTCCGTATACAGCCTATAATTTCTTCCTTTTTGGTTAGAAATATAAGAAAGGGCATTACCTGCACCGGCAGATACACCGTAGCAATCATAAAACGCTATGCCAAGCTCCATAAAAGCATCTAATACTCCGCCGGTGTACGCACCGCGCATACCACCGCCTTCTAAAACCAATCCAACTTTATTCATAGGTAGAGTGTAATATATTCTTAAGAAAATTGCAAGAATTTTGCTCTTGAAAAATTAAAAAATATGTATATAATATTAATATGAACAAATATGTAACAGTTTTATTGATAACGGCTACGGCAATAATAATAATGTATTTTGTTATGACGGCAGCTAAAAAGAACATACATGCAAGTTGGACAAAAGACTACATTTTCGCACACAGAGGTTTGCACAACGATTTTCTACCCGAAAATAGCATAGGCGCCATAACTGCCGCTATAGAAAGAAATTATGCGGTGGAGATAGACGTGCATTTGTCCAAAGATAAAGTGCTAATGGTGTTTCACGATCACAACCTAAAACGTATGACGGGCAAAGACAGAATAATAGAAAAATGCACATATAGCCAATTAAGAGAGCTAAAACTGGGTAGCTCGGAGGAGACTATTCCTACTTTAAGAGAAGTCTTGGATTTAGTTGATGACAAAGTGCCTGTAATAATTGAAACAAAAACAGAAGGCAGAGCAGGAGAATTGGAAGAAAACCTTTACGAAATGCTAAAATCCTATAAGGGCAGAGTTGCGGTGCAGTCCTTCTCTCCCTATTCTATTGGTTGGTTTTACAGAAATGCGCCGGAAATTATAAGAGGGCAGTTGTCCTATTGCTTTTCTGTAGGTGCGGAGCATATTAATGTAGTAATAAGGTTTTTACTTAAACATTTAATGTCTAACATTATATGTCGCCCTAATTTTATAAGCTACGAAAAAAATTCCATAGGCAATGCGGTAATTAAACGTATGAAAATGTTTAAAATACCCATAATAGCATGGACTATTACCTCTCACGACGAATACGAGAATGTAAAGCCCATTGCCACCTCCATAATTTTTGAAAAATTTGTTCCCGGAAAAATGAATAATGAAAAAATCTGAATGGGTGCTTTTAATAATTATTGTGATGATGGCAACCCTCACATTCCTTGTGTATATACCACAAATATGGGTGCTGGGGATTGTGTTTGGTGCGATTTCTGTATTTGCGTCCCTAAACCGCTTAAAGCAGAGTGCCAATAAAGTATTGCCGATAATATCACTATTAATAGCGGTTGTGGCGGCTCTAAGCTTTGTATTTTTTCGGTAGCGGATATTTTTGGGAACATGTGAACATTTTAAAATAATGGTTGACTTTTTTTAATGTTTTGTTAAAATTAGAATATAATTTATATGTAAGGAGTATATTATGGAATCAAAAAATTTATCTATTGTTGCCTTAATACTTGCTATTGTTGGTATTATTTTAATCTTTGTACCAATCGGTATTAGCTGGCTTGGTCTTATTTTATGTATTATTGGCTTAATTTTAGCAATAATGGCAAACAAGAGAGAGAAAAACGGTATGGCTACTGCTGCACTAATAATTAGTATTATCGGTATTGTATTATTTATAATATCTATAATTATGGTAGCTGTTTGCTTAACGGCTGCTTTTGGAGCATTAGGTTCTTTAGGCTCTATGCTGTAAACTGAAAACTATAAAAAAGCAGGTACAAATACCTGCTTTTTTTGTTATAATTTGCACAACAAATACATGGGAGTAAATATGCTTACACTATTTCAAAATTTAAACCCCCAAGTAGCACCTTACGGTATGCTAATAATTATAGGTGCGGTTGTAGGGCTATTAGTAATAATTCTTAGGGCAAAAATTAACGGTATGGAGCGTTTAGATGCTTTTGTTGCCTTTATTTTTGCTTGCATAGGCGCACTTCTTGGGGGCAAACTTTTTTATGTTATTCAAGGCTTTGGAGAGTTTTTTGGGCTTAATAAAATATACGGAATAGGCTTTTTTGAGTATTTCGCAAAAGCCTTTACCAATGCAGGTTTAGTATTTTACGGCGGATTAATAGGCTTAATTTTATTTTTGCTTTTGTACTGCCTAATATTTAAAATCAACTTTTTTAAACTAACGGATACGCTACTGCCATCCTTGCCTTTGGCACAGGGTTTTGGCAGAATAGGCTGTTTTATTGTGGGCTGTTGCTACGGTATGCCCTTTCAGCACGGCATAATTATGAGCAACTCTTTAATTGCTCCAAACAATATACCCCTTTTTCCCATACAATTAGTAGAAAGTATGGCAACCTTTGTTTTAAGCGGTATTATGATATACTACGGCAGAAAACCAAGAAAAGAGGGCAAACTCCTAAGTATGTACCTAATTGGCTACGGAGTTATCCGCTTTATATTGGAGTTTTTCAGATACGATGCAGTCAGAGGGTTTGTGGGTGCTCTTTCCGTTTCCCAATGGATAAGCATAATAGCTATAATTGCAGGTATATTTTTGGGGTTTTTCTACAAAAGAAAGTTTAAAAACCCCATATGAGTTTATATATAAAAAAGCATAGAAGTACCTATATAAAACCAATAGTTGTTGACAACAAAAATTTGCCTTGTTATAATTAAAAAAAGCTGTAAATTAGTTAAAAAAATATATAATAATACGCAAAAATAAATAGGAGTGTGTGGGATGCTTAAGTTTTATAAAAACCTAAAACCATATGTTGGACTGATTTTAATAATGTTAGTATTGCTGTTTGGACAAACCTTAGCAATGCTTTTTTTACCCAATATGATGTCAAAAATAGTTGACTTAGGTGTAATTAAAGGGGATATTGAGTTTATTTACAGGCAAGGCTTGCTGATGATATTGGTAACTCTAATTAGCTCTTCTTGTGCCATCGGCGTTGGGTATCTGGCCTCTAAAGTAGGGGTGGGCGTGTGTACGGACGTTAGAAAAAAGCTGTTTAAACACATTAATAAATTTACCTTAGAGGAATTTGACAAGGTGGGTACAGCCTCCCTTACTACCCGCTCCACAAACGATGTTGCGCAAGTTCAAGATTTTACCATTATGATGTTTAGAGTAATTGTAATAGCGCCCATTATGTGCATAGGTGCCATTGCTCTTGCAACCTTTAAAAACCCTACGGCAGCCACGGTTATTTGGGTGTGTATGCCTGCGGTTATAGTGTTTTTAGTGCTAATTATGCGTAAGGCTTTTCCAATTTTTATGAGCATGCAGGAAAAATTAGACAAGCTAAACTTAATTATGCGAGAAAACGTAACAGGGGTACGTGTAATACGTGCATTTACAGCGGAAAAAAGAGAGGAAGAGCGCTTTTTAAACGCAAATACAGATTTAACGCAAACCTCCATAAAATCCCAAGTGCTAATGTCCACATTAATGCCTATGCTAATGCTAATAATTAATTTAGGCACAATAGCGGTGGTGTGGATAGGCGGAGGGCAAATTGCGGCAAACCAAATGCAAGTGGGGGATTTAATAGCATTTATACAATATTTAGTGCTTATTATGTACTCTCTTGTTATGATGGCGATGATTTTTGCATTTCTGCCTCGTGCAAGTGTTTGCGCAAAACGAATTAACGAAGTTTTGGAAATAGAGCCTAAAATTAAGAATGCCCAAAATACTCAAGAGCCTAAAGAAAAAACGGGTATTGTGGAGTTTAAAGATGTTTCCTTTGGCTATGCAGGGGCTTCCAAAAACGCAATAAATAACATTAGCTTTTGTGCAAAACCGGGGGAAACCACCGCAATAATAGGCGCCACCGGAGCCGGTAAATCATCAATAATAAACTTAATACCACGTTTGTACGATGCTTCGCAGGGTAGCGTGCTTGTGGACAATGTGGATGTTAGGCAGTACGACATAGAAAAACTCAGAAAACGCATTGGCTTTGTGCCACAAAAATCCTTGCTGTTTAGCGGAACAATCAAGGAAAACATAGCCTACGAAGATATTAATATGCCAAAGGAAAATATAGAAAGAGCGGCAAAAATCGCACAGGCGGAGGAATTTATTAATTCAAAAAGGGATAAATACGACGACCACATTGCTCAAGGCGGGTCTAACGTTTCGGGAGGACAGCGTCAACGCCTATCTATTGCAAGAGCAATGGCGTCGGACGCAAGCATTTATGTGTTTGACGATAGTTTTTCCGCTTTGGATTTTAAGACTGATGCCAACTTACGAAGGGCAATTAAGGAAAACACGGCAGGTGCAACGGTAATTATTGTTGCCCAACGAATAAATACCATACTTGATGCAGATAAAATACTTGTTGTGGATAAAGGCAGAATTGTGGGGCAGGGTACGCATAAAGAGCTTATGGAAAACTGCGAGCTGTATGCGGATATTGCACGCACGCAATTAGCATAAAAAGGGGGGATAAACAGATGGCAATAAATAAACAACCGGAAGCATCAAGTGCGAAACCACAAGACTTTTCTAAAACCACCAAACGTTTGCTTACATACTTTGCTCCATATAAAAAACGTTTTATATTAGTAATAATTTGTGCAATAATAGGCACAGGCTTTTTAATTTCCGGCCCAAGGGTATTGGGAGAGGCAACAAACACCATACTTGCAGGCATAGTAAACGATGCTAACGGAAATTTTGTTTCCGCACAAATAGACTATAAAGCCCTTGCAACAATTTTATGTATTTTAATAGTTATTTACGCTTTATCCGGATTATTTTCTTATTTGCAACAAAAAAACACGGCTAAAATAGCGCAAAGTGCCATTTTTGATTTGCGAGAGGATGTTAATAAAAAAATAAATAAGCTACCCCTAAATTATTTCGATACCAACACAACGGGGGATATACTATCTCGAACAACCACGGATATAGAGCGTATAAGTACTTCTATTCAACAAATTTTAACCCAGTTTTTAACCTCTTTATTTACTATAATCGGCATAGTTATCGTTATGTTTACAATAAGTTGGCAAATGGCACTAATTGCGCTTTTGGTGTTGCCTTTAGCCCTTTTTGTATCCTCCGCCATTGTTAAAAAATCCCAAAAATATTTTATTGGTCAGCAAAAAAAATTGGGGGATGTAAACAGTTATGTGGAGGAAATGTACACAGGACATAACCTAATTAAGCTGTACGGCACGGAAAAACGCACGGAAGAAAAATTCGATAAAATGAGCGACGAACTTTGTAAAAACGCAAGACGGGCGCAATTTGGCTCGGCGGCTATTATGCCTTCGGTAAATCTTGTGGGTAACTTAGGCTATGTGGGTGTGTGCGTGCTTGGGGGTATATTAACCTCTAACGCAACACTAAGTATAGGTGCAATACAGGCATTTATCCAATATATGCAACAGTTTACCCAACCTATAATTCAAACGGCAAATATACTTAATTTATTGCAATCTTCCATAGCATCTGCGGAGAGGGTTTTTAGCCTTATAGACGAGGCAGAGCAAATTAAAGAAGAGGAGCATCTAAATGTAATTGAAAACACCACAGGCAGAATTTCATTCGAGCATGTAAAATTTGGCTACTCGGAAGATAAAATCTTAATAACGGACATGAATTTAGAAGTTAAGCCGGGGCAAAAGGTGGCAATAGTAGGGCCTACGGGGGCAGGAAAAACCACCCTTGTAAATCTGCTTATGCGCTTTTACGAATTGAACGGTGGGGCAATTAAAATAGACGATGTGGATATTAAAACAGTTTCTCGCAGTAATTTACGCAGTTTGTTTGGTATGGTACTTCAAGAAACTTGGCTTTACTCCGGCAGTATTAAGGATAACGTTAGGTACGGTGTGCCAAATGTCAGCGACGAAAAGGTAGTTGAGGCTTGCGAAATGGCTAATGCGGATTTCTTTATAAAAACCCTACCAAATGGGTACGATATGGAAATAAACGAGGAAGCAAACAACATCTCCCAAGGACAAAAACAACTGCTTACCATTGCAAGAGCATTTTGTGCAGACCCTCAAATACTTATTTTAGACGAAGCTACAAGCTCGGTGGATACACGCACGGAAAAGCTGATACAAGATGCCATGAAAAAACTTACAGAGGGCAGAACCAGCTTTGTTATTGCTCACAGATTATCAACCATAAAAGATGCGGATATTATAATTGTTATGGACAAAGGGGATATTATAGAGCACGGCAATCATAACGAGCTTATGGAGCAAAACGGATTTTATGCCTCTTTGTACAACTCTCAATTTGCTTAACCCAAATGAGTTTTACGGCAAAATATTAACTACAGCTCGATTATACTTTATCGGGCTGTTTTTTGTTTTTTACCAAAAGGCGGGTATACTTTGTAGGAGTGGACAAAAGGCACTTCGTATGATATAATAATAAAATGAATAATTTAGA
>CAZVNZ010000026.1:0-42161 GCA_964628515.1 uncultured Christensenellaceae bacterium | reverse complement strand
TTCGTTTTAAGTAATTTGTCATATCCCGTTTATCTTGATTTGAGTATGTGAGTGGTACTCCTGCAGCTATTATTATTTCCTTTGGGTTATATGGCGGTGAGGAAATTCCTCTTGCCCCAAGCTCATACCCAATGGCTGCCAATGTGGCGTACCAGTAATTTTCATCTACTGTTTTATCTTTTTTTATGCTCCCACGTCCGCTATCACAAATAATATACTTATCTGCAATACGAACTGTAAATTTTGAATCAATAGGTGGTTTTTCCTTATATTCTTTTACCCCTGTTTTGAAACTTGTACTCTGCGTTTTTATAAGACCGTTTCCATGGTCTATGCCAATTATAATGTTTTGCACAATTTTTCCTCCTAAACAACAAAAAAAGTAGTGATATATGCTACTTTCTGTAATCTTAAAATTTATAATAAAATTATTTGGAGACTATTGTATTTTTTCCCAAATACTCTTTAATATTTCAAGGGTGAGCATTGCTTCACGCCGCAACTCCGTGCAATCAAATGATGCATCTTTTTCATCTTCAATGTCTATTGTTTCTTTAAAATCACTACCTACGCTTTGCCCTATAAGTTTAACTAATTCAGTAGCAATGCTTTTCTCTGTAGATGCATATTTTTCGGCTGTGGTAACATTAAATGGCAGATTATTATTTTTTCTCCACATTACAAGCGTGCTTCTGCCACATCCTATAACCTCGCAAATTTCTTTGTCTGTCTTTCCCTGCCTGTAAAGCTCCATAACCTTTTCCCAATCGTATTTGGGTGCAGGGCATCGCCTCACTTTAGCGGTTTTTTCTGCCATTGTTATGCTTTCCATATTACTTCCCTCTTTTTTTAATCTATTATAAAATCTATGCGCCCAGTCGTTTACTATGCCGTATCTGCAGTTTATGGCTTTTGCTATTTCCGCAATTTCACAACCTCTATGCAACATATCTTTCGCTTTATCCCAGTCATATTTAGAAGGGTACTTCTTTTTGATTTCATCTTTATCCATATAGACTGTTGTGACTGCACCACTACAGCCACCGTCCTGCTTTCTTTCGCAGTATATTATCTCCTCCGCCTGTGTGTTGATTTCAGATATTTCCATATTCTATATCCTCCAAAAATGTACGGCAAATCTCTCAATAATCACTTATTCGTCAGCGCTTTATTCCAACACACGAGCATACTGTCATCGTGCTTAGAACAATTAAAATTGCACTCGACTTCTAAACCAAAATCGTGAGGACAGTAAAGTTTTGCATAGATTTTTAAAAAATCCTCCCTGCCTAACCTCTCTAAATACTCATCTACCTCTAATTTCATAATTAACACCATCCTTTAAAAAGTTATTCTGATATTATTATACAACTGTTATATACCATTCATTGTATATTTGCGTATACTTTTATATTCATAGCCCATACTATAATTAGGATGTTTCCTTTTAATACCGTTGTAAATCTCTTCAAGTAATTTTTGAGAAATACCTAATTTAGTAGCAGTTTCTTTTTTGGTAGTTTCATCAAGATAACCTTCCAAAATTTTATTATTATCCATTTTATAGTAACCTCATAGTTTCAATTTTTATAGTTCCTGCGTTTATATGTCAAATTAACTCTTAGTTTATTGCTAAATACGCTTATCGCATCGTTTAATTTTTTGGGTGCAATATCCTTGCCGTTATTCCTATTGTTATGATATTCCGGATAGTATTTATTGATTTTGATTTCTAATAATCTGTATCCGAATATTTCTTTAGGTAGTAACTGTTCAGCTTTTCTTAGGGCATCTGCATCAGTATAGCAATACACCAAACCTTCTATTTTGCTTAAATTTCCATTGTAGTATCTTGCCACAACAAAATAAACTATACTTTTTGACTTTAAAGATATTTCCATTTATACCTCACCAGTTAATTAATTATTTTTAATAGCGTATACTTCGTTGCGCCTACTACGCTCGCCGGATAAAGTTTCGATACTCAATGACTACTTCCGCACCGGGTCTTGGCATATGTGACCGTCCACCGCTATCTCAATATGTAGGAAATACTCCATTTTTAATGTGCTATATATTAATTTGCTACTGCAAATTTAATATCGAATTAATACTTTCAATTATTTTATAGTTTTGTACAAATTCTTATTTCACCCTTAATTCCCATTAATTCGCAAACTATTTTTGTTGCAAATGTTTCCTCAAACTTGCACATCCTCGCCACTCTTGAAAATTTTTCCAGGTCAAAAATGGACAAGTCGTTTAGTATTTTACGTGTATGATTTTTAGATACTTGCATAGCAATAGCAATATCTTCATCAGTCAAACCGTGCAAAACTTTTGCTTTATTAATCTCTGCTTTGATTTGTGTTTTGATTTTTTCATAATCCATTGCTGTATGCTCCTTTGTTTGTGTATTATTTCTAAAAATCTTCGTTTTTCGCTTTCAAATAATCTTTTTCGCACTTAGCTAATTCTTCAATAGAAATATCAAATACTTTAGAAAGTTTTTCTAAAATTGAAAGTGACATATCTAATTGTCTTTTTCCGGATTCAATATTTACATAACTCGTTCGAGACATACGTGCCTTTTTTGCAGCTTGTAGATGTGTCATTTTCATCTCTTGTCTCAGTTTTTTAAGATACTCTCTCATTACTTCTCTACCCCATAGGTTTCATATTGACACTTCAATTATAGTGCCATATTGAAACTTTGTCAAGCGTAAATTCTGATTATTGTTTCATTTTGAAACTAATGCTATATTTATATTGCGACTGTATGGTAAAAACATTAAAATTAAGAGGTTATGAGGTAAATATATGTTAAATTTGAAAAAAGCAAGAAAAAAAAAGGGTTATACGCAACAAGAGGTTGCAGACACTCTTAAAATAACCAGAGCAGCATATACTAATATTGAAAACGAAAAAAGAAACCCCGATACAAATACTCTAATAGCTTTATCAAATATATTTGATGTATCGGTGGATTATTTGTTAGGAATTGATAACAAGAGCAATGAGCATAATGAATTACATAATAGTATTGACAATTTAAATGACGACAGCAAACAAGAATTAGAAAAATTCATTGAATTACTGAAAACCAAAGAGATTTATGAAAATAATAAAAATACCAAGTCGGAACATATAGGATAAAAAAATTGCTTATACGAATTAAAACAAATGTTATTAATATGTTTCATAAATAAAGTGTGGGGGATAATAATTTTTATATAGGAGTTGAATATGGAAAACACCGTTGTTTATACTCGTCCTAATATTGATTATGCAACACCGATTATTATTGTTATTTGTGTAATTGTTGGCATTATCTTACTAATAGCATTTGCAAAAGCATTTGTAAATGTAAGGATTGTGCTTTTTATGTTTGCAATGTTCGCTACTTGGGTTTTACTGGCAAATTTTGTATTCGGAATTCCTTACTTACCAAATGACGTTATTAACAATATTTTTTATATAAGCGTTGTGCTTTTTGTAGCAGCTACTGTATTATGGATATTTTTACGTGAAAGAAAACTAAAAAAACAGCGAAAGATTGATGCAGAAATTGAATACCGATACATACTTGAACAGGTAAAGCAACATAATCAAAGACTATCAGAAGAAGAAGCCGAAAGAGAGGCAAAGCGCAAACAAGAAGAAATATTAAAACGTATGGACGAGTTTCTTAATAATAAAGAAAACAAAGCCACTAAAAACTCTTTTTACGATTTTAAAATGACCATAGAGCAATGCTACTCTTTTTTAGAAATGCCCGAAAATGCCACTATTGAAGAAATAAAAAAGGCATATAAAGAATTACTTATAGAATTTCACCCGGATAAGCATATTAATCATAAACAGCATTACGAGGAATACTGCCAAAAAATTAATTATGCGTACGAAAAAATATGTAGAGAAAGAGGTATATAATAAATGACCCCACGCAAATTGAAATCCGGAAACTATAACATAAAAGTATTCTCACACTATGAGGGTGAGAAACGCATATATAAGTCATTTACGCATTTTGATAAAGATGAGGTGCTTTACCTTGCCAGCGAATTCAAACGCAATAAACAACGTTATATGCGTAATGACATTACTATTGGTGAAGCTATGTCAAAATATATAGAATCTAAAAAAAATGTTCTTGCTCCATCTACGTACAGAGAGTACATTAATGCAATTAAACGTAACTATGCTTCAATTAAGGATATTAGGCTAAACTCAATAACTAATCAAGACATACAGCTTGAAATAAGCCACTATAGTTCCACACACTCTCCAAAATCGGTAAGAGATATGATAGGGCTATTATCTGCAACTCTAAACACATACAGAAGTGATTTCAAGCTAAATGTAATGCTTCCGCAAAAAACAAAACCCCAATTATACATTCCAACAGATAAAGATATTACAGATTTGATTTCGGCATCAGTGGGAACAAAACTTTATGAACCTATAATTTTAGCAGCTTTTTGTTCAATGAGGAGAAGTGAAATATGCGCACTAACAGTAAATGACATTAAAAACAATAGAATAAATATTAATAAAGCACTGGTTAAAAACTCTCACAACGAATGGGTAATTAAAACTACAAAAACCACCGCAAGCACAAGAATTGCAGATTTACCAAAATCATTTAATTTTGATGGCTATTTCCCGGACTTTAATCCCAATTATATAACAAAGCATTTTAATAAACTGTTAAGAGATAACAATATACCACATTTCAGATTTCACGACTTAAGACATTACTACGTTTCTATTTCCCACGCTCTTGGAATACCTGATGCATATATTATGAACAATGGAGGATGGGCTTCCGATAGAACAATGAAGAACGTTTACAGACATATAATAGACGAAAAAGAGAGCGAATTTACCGCTCTCTTTAACACTTACTGCGAAACACTCTGCAACACAAAGCCTTAAATTCCGCATTGTTATGGTCGGGGTGACAAGATTTGAACCTGCGACCTCTTCGTCCCGAACGAAGCACGCTACCAAGCTGCGCTACACCCCGAATGGAGCCAATGAGCGGATTCGAACCGCTGACCTGCTCATTACGAATGAGCTGCTCTACCGACTGAGCCACATTGGCGATTAAATGACAAATTATATTTTAACAGCAAAACCGAAAAATATCAACTTCTTTTTTTAAAATATTGATAATAATTACATTTTAAATTGCCGTTGTACAACTTTCTCTTTTTATCCGCTTTAATATTGTATTTGATCTCGAAGGTTTCGTCCGAGCATATTATAAAAGTTACGGTGTTTTGCAAACCGCCGAAAACCTCCCCCATTTTTTTATATAGTTTGGCAACCTCTTTCTCCTCCCCCATTCTTACCGCATAAGGAGGGTTTACTATTATTGTTGCCTGATTTTCCGGCTGCGTAAAGTTTGCTAAATCCATTTGCGCAAACTCTATATATTCCCTAACTCCCATATTTTGGGCGTGCTCTTTTGCAAGCTCTAAA
Source organism: uncultured Christensenellaceae bacterium (assembly GCA_964628515.1). Lineage (GTDB taxonomy): Bacteria > Bacillota > Clostridia > Christensenellales > Christensenellaceae > CAZVNZ01. The sequence continues at coordinate 36,674 of CAZVNZ010000026.1, read as the reverse complement.
GATTTTCTGTCAATATCTCTTGCTACTATACGCATTTTAGGCTTGGTAATCTTTTCTTGCGCTTCTTGTCTTATTTCTGAAAATGCCTCTTTAAACTCCTTGTTAAAGCCTTGAGCATCAAACCTGCGCTTAATTCCCGGCGCCATATTACATGCCATCATTGCGGCTTCTATTGCTATTGTACCGCTACCGCACATTACATCGTAAAAATCTCTTGAATGCCATCTGGAAATTTTAATCATACCTGCGGCAAGTGTTTCTTTTAGGGGCGCTTGCACGTTTTTAAGGCGATACCCCCGCCTGTTTAGCCCAAAACCGCTGGTGTTTAGCGCAACGGTAATGTTATCCCTTAAATTATTAATATATATATTGTAAATACTGCCGTTTTCTTTAAACACATCTACCCCGTATTTACGGCTCAACGCCTTAACCACAGCCTTTTTACACACCGATTGTATGTCAGATACACTCATAATCGTTGCACAAACAGCATCTCCCGTAACGGGAAAACGTGCATCCGAGGGTAAAAAATCACCAAACTCTATTTTGTTGACACCGCAAAAAATCTCGTCGAAAGTCTTTGCGGTAAATTGAGAGAGAATTATATACACTCTGTCTGCGGTGCGCAAATAAATATTTGCCCGTGCAATATCCTTTTCGTCCCCTTCAAAATATACTCTCGCATCTTTGGTTTGTACGTTTTTTAGCCCTAAATCCCTGATTTCTTCCGCCAAAATTCCCTCTATGCCAAAAGCACACGAGGCATAACATTTATAATTCAAATTGCACTCCCGCTAATTATTTTAGCTATTTCTTCCGCTGTATGTAAAATATCTATAATTTCTACTTTAACATCTCTTGAAAAGGTCTGTATATCAAACCCTTCCTCCTCTTTTGCCGCTAAGTATAACATTCCTGCCGCATAATAAAGTACATTTATTTCCCCTTGATTATTTCCGCATTCGTAGTATTTTTGTAGGATATTAACCGCTCGCTCGCAAACCTCTCCGTTAAAATACTTTCTTGCATTGTACAGCAAGGCATCAAATAACTTGGACAGTTGTTGCGAATTATTTTCGTCCACATTATTTACCATTCCTACCTTAACTTCTGCAATTTCTCCGCTTATGTAGGCAATAAACGGCTCTTTTGCGTTCATGGCTTTTAGTAGCAAAAATACTTCGTTTTTAAGATCGTCGCTTTGGTTTTGCCGTAAAATAAACCTCTTAAGCACCTTTTGCGCTTCATCATCCTTAAAATCCCCTATTATTTTAATACAAGCCTTTTTAATAAGTTTATCGCCGTACTCCATTCCCCAAATAAGCACATCATACAGTTTTCCGCCGTTTTTCCACATAGACTCCACTTCGTGTCTGGGTAGTTTTAGGCAGTCGTTTAAGTATTTTATTCGGCGTTTAACCTCTAAAGGCTCCACCTGATAGTTATAGCCAAGCTCTCGGTGCGCCGCCTTTTTATCTCTGATTTTGCGTATTGTGGGCAGATAATAACCGGAAATATAGCCGGGCGGATTTATCCTTTGAATATCGTCTAAAACCTGTATAGCCTCTAAATACCTTTTGGTGTTATGCAGTGCCATTGCATAGTAAAACAACACCCGCTCGTCGTAAGGTAGCATTGTAATTAGCAGTTTTAGCACTTTTAGTGCATCTTGATGCTTTTTAATTTCGCATAGCGTAACTGCAATTTTGTATACATCGTCGGGCAAATCGCATTTAAAATCAAGTATGATTTTAACGTATTTTTCCACCGTTTCCATATCTTTAATATCGTAGCTGAAAAGTGCCATGTTACAATTTGCATGCACATTATTTTTATCGAAAAACAAAGTCTCTCTGGTAATGTCTATTGCTTTTTGGGTTTGTTTGTCGCAGTAATAGGCAAGGGCTAAATTATTTTTTACAAACAAAAAGTTTTCGCTTTGTACATTGATTTTTTTAAGTATTTCAATAGCCTCTTTGTTGTTGCCCATATCTAACTGACGCTTACCCTCAAGCGCCTTTTTAATCATCTTGGATTTGCCTACGTCTTCAAGATTTCCCACGTTTTCTATTTCCTCGTAAAACATAAAGAAATCCTCTATTTCTTCGCTGTACTCCCCTTCTACATCTATGGACGCCGCTTTTAAAAAGCTGTCTTTGGCTTTATCGAAATCGTTAAGCCCCGCAAAATTGCATCCCATTAAAAAATAGCATTTGTGCTTAAATTCGTCACTTTCTTTGTACATATTAAACAAAATAGCATTGGACTCTTCAAAATTTAACATCTCCGAATAAATTTGAGCAAGCAAAACGGAGTATTTTTCCACGGGTTCTTTGTCTAACGCTTTTCTTACGTAGGTTAGCGCCTTTATATACTCGTAATCCTCTAAATATTTTTGAGCGGTTTTGTAGTAAAATTCCGCCGGTCTGTCAAATTGTATTATCTTATTCATTTCTATCCTTTTACCGCTAATTTTAGCAGTCGTGTTAGCTCGTTTCCGTCAAAATCGTATTTTTTATTGCAAAATCTGCACACAAGCTGGGCTTTATTGTCCGTTTTTATCATATCCTCAAGCTCTTTTTCTCCTAAAGAAATAAGCACTTCCTCCAAACGTTGTCTGTTGCAATCGCAGTACAAATGGGGCGTTTTTCTTTCTATAATATCCACCGTGCTAAATATTTTTTTAACCACCGCTTCCGCACTTTCCTGCAATAAATAAATAGCATAGTTTTTAATTTCTTTTATTCTGCTTTCTATTTGCAAGAGTGTACCTTCTGTACAGTTTGGTAAAGGTCTTATTATTATGCCACCTGCGTTAAGTACGGTGGTGTCCGTCTCTAACCACGTATTTACATACACTATGGAGTTTTGTTGCTCGGAATCCAAAAAGTACCTTGCAATATCCTCTCCGATTTCTCCGCTTACTATTTCGGTTTTTCCTACGTATGGCTCTTTATGCCCTGTGTCTCTGATTACGGTAACCGTGCCCTTTTTACCCACAGCATCAACAATGTTGAATTGGTCGTTTATGGGCATTGTATTTACTTTGGGGTTTGCAATATAGCTCTTCATATTAAGGTCTGCATCTCCCACCGCCATTATTGTGCCTGCCTCTCCTCCTCCGTTTAACATTAACGTTAGTTTGTCGGACGGGTTTTTTAGCATTGCGCACATCATGGTTGCAGCCGCTAATGTTCTGCCTAAAACTATACTGCCTACCGGCATTGTCCTATGTATTTCCCTTGCTTCTTTTGCCATTTGGGTAATATCGCAAGCATATATTATTGCCTCGCTATTAAGTAGTCCTTTTATTAGTATATCCTTCATTTATCCTGCCTTTTTTGCATAAAATTGTATTCTTTCGTCATCCTTTTTAGGAGGGCTTTTTGTTAAAAAACCGTAAGCCTCCGCCCTTTCAAATCCGCAGTCTTTAAGTGCCTGCAAAATATAGTCCGTTTGCCACATTTTAAATAAATGGGCTTCGTCGTACCTTTTATATATTTCCTCTTTGCCTATAAACAAAGTAATATTCATAGTAAGTAAACTGCCATCCAAACTGTTTTGCCAAAACAGCGTTTGGTCTTCATCATCATCATAAAAAAACTCATTACCCAGCACATTTTTTACCTTGTGCTCCGAGCTTATGTCGAAGGTAAAAACGCCCCCCTCTTCCAAACAATCGTACACATTGGCAAAAAAGTTTTTAAGCCCACTTTCTTCTATTATATAGTTGACGCCGTCGCAACAGCAAATTGCGCTTTGTACCCTTTTATTTAGCTTAAGTGTTGTCATATCCTCACATACAAACACCGCCTGCTTGCCTACCGAAAACAGCTTTTCTTGGGCAACTTGCAACATCTCCTCACTAATATCCACAGCTATAATATTGTAGCCTGCCTTGGCAAGTTGTTTTGTAATATTACCCGTTCCGCAAGCAAATTCTATTATATTTTTACCGCTAACCAAACTTTTTATGTACTCGCCCCAATCATCATAAGAGACATCATACATAAAATCGTCATATAGCTTTGCAAGATGGGTGTATTGACTACTCATAATTTGCCATTCGTAAAAAGTATTCCACACCGCAAAGGAGATTTTCTTCGTTAAAATCAAATTTGTTTGAGTGTAGTGCCTCTTTATGCTCCTCGTCCGTTATTCCCAAAAATGCGTACAAGCCGTCCGTTTCCCTTTGATAGTAAGAAAAATCCTCAGACATCATAACAGGGGTGGCTATGCACATTTCCTCCTCTTTTAGCAAGGCTTTGGCTTTAGAAAATAAATCCTTAGAGTTTTCCACCGCCAAAAAACCCATAGTTTCGTAGTACCTTGTTTTTACATTATACATCTTTTCTAAGCCTTTTAGCATATGTGTTAATTTATTTTTAATATCTTTAAGCACATTACTGTCAAATGTGCGGATTGTGCCTTCTAAAACAACATTATTGCAAATAACATTGCGTGCCTCTCCACCCATTATTTTCCCGATGGTGATGACAGCGGTTTTAAGGGGGTCTACATTTCTTGAAACTATGCTTTGTATATTCACTATTAGTGATGATGATGCTAAAATAGCGTCAACCCCTTGATTGGGCTTTGCGCCGTGGGCGGATTTGCCTATGATTTCTATATTAAGATCGCACATTGTAGCCATAAGCTCCCCTGCTTTTAGTCCTATTACTCCGCTTTTGATGTAAGGCCATAAATGCAGTGCGTAAATTTCGTCCACTTTGGGATTATTAAGCACTCCCTCTTCTATCATAAGTTGCGCACCGCCATCCGTCTCTTCTGCCGGTTGAAAAATAAACACATAGTTGATGTTTGTAGTTGCCTTTGCTAAAATTTTAGCGCAAACAAGCGCCATTGCCACATGCCCGTCATGACCGCAAGCGTGCATAACCCCTTTATTTTTGGATTTATACCCACAGTTGTTTTTTTCGTCCACAGGCAAAGCATCAATATCTGCACGTATTGCAATGGTTTTTTTTGCGTCTTTACCGTAAAAAACGCACTTTACGCCGGTGTGCGCAATTACTTCCAATTTATTTGGGTTTAGCTTTTTAAGGTAGCTTAAAATATAGTCTCTCGTGTTTTCTTCACCAAAAGAGATTTCCGGATTTTTATGCAAATATCTTCTTATATTAATAAGTTCCTCTTTATATTCGTAAACTTCCTGTCTGATTTCCATATGTTTTCCTTAAAAAATATTCTTATTAAATAATACTATTATTTAGCATATATTTCAAGCTAAACTATTTACATATTAAAATTTGTATTGTATACTATATTATAATTTAACAGTTAGAGGTGCATTTATTAATAGTACCGCAGAGTTTTTTTCGGAATTGGCTTTGCGTAAAAGGGGTAATTGCCGAAAGTATATCTACCTGCCGAAAGGTATTTGTGCTTGGGTATGCGTCAAATAGGCGTATAACTGTCATCAAAATGTTGATGGAGGGCTGCTGTTGTAATCTTTAGATGATTATTGCGGCACTATGTGTCGTTTTTTTAAGTTTTGGAGGTAAACTAATGAAAAAGTACAATGTAGCTATTGTAGGAGCTACGGGAATGGTAGGAAGAAAATTTCTTCAAGTATTGGAAGAGCGCAAATTGCCTGTGGAAAATTATTATTTATACGCAAGCGCAAGAAGCGCAGGCAAGCAAATAGAGTTTATGGGTAAAAGCCATACAGTAATAGAGCTTACGGAAAGTTGTTTTGACGGCAAAAATATAGATATTGCCTTGTTTTCCGCAGGTGGAGATACAAGCACAAAATATGCACCCTGTGCGGTTAGGGCAGGTGCTCTTGTTATAGATAATTCTTCTGCTTGGCGTATGGATAAAGAAGTACCCTTAGTAGTACCCGAGGTAAATCCACAGGATATTGCAAAACATAAAGGTATAATTGCAAACCCAAACTGCTCTACCATACAAGCTGTGGTAGCCTTAAAGCCTTTGCACGATTTATACAAAATTAAGCGGATAGTATATTCCACCTACCAAGCGGTTTCCGGTGCCGGAATGGGCGGTTATGCGGATCTTGAGAACGGAATAAGCGGAGATGCTCCCAAAAAATTCCCCTACCCTATCTTTGGTAATGTAATTCCTCATATAGACAGCTTTACGGAAAACGGCTACACCAAAGAAGAGCTTAAAATGGTAAATGAAACGCAAAAAATACTAAATGACTACGACCTTAAAATTACGGCAACGACGGTGCGTGTGCCTGTGTATCACGGCCATAGCGAAAGCATAAACGTGGAGTTTTACAACCCCTACGATTTAGACGAGCTAAAGGCTGCGCTATCTGCCTTTAAGGGTATTATTCTTGTGGATGATGTCGCTAAAAACTGCTATCCTATGCCACTTACGGCAGCAGGAAAGGACGAGGTTTTCGTTGGTAGAATAAGACGGGATTTCTCCGTAGAAAACGGTGTAAATTTATGGGTAGTTGCGGATAATATTAGAAAAGGTGCGGCAACAAATGCCGTACAAATTGCGGAAAAATGGATAGAAATGCAAAAATAATTTTTAGAGGTAAAAATAATGATTTTTAAAGGTTCCGGTGTTGCGATTTGCACACCCTTTACACAGGACGGAATAAACTTCGAGGCATTTGAAAAGCTAATACGCTTTCAATTAAAGGAGGGTACGGATGCTATAATAGTATGCGGTACCACAGGGGAGCCTTCCACCATGAGCGAGGAGGAAAAAAGAGAGGTAATTGCCTTTTGCATAAAAACGGTAGCCAAAAAAGTGCCTGTAATTGCAGGAATTGGCGGTAACAACACGGCAGATGTAATAAAATGGGCAAAAATAGCTAAAGAATTAGGATCAGACGGCTTGCTTGCGGTTACTCCTTACTACAATAAATGCAGTAAAACCGGTTTGGAGGCACACTTTACCGCAGTAGCGGATGCTACCGATTTGCCTGTTATATTATATAATGTACCCGGCAGAACGGGGGTTAATATTACACCCGACAGCTTTGAGAAATTAGCTAAACACAAAAACATTGTGGGCATTAAGGAAGCAAGCGGAAATATTTCTCAAATTGCGGATATGGCAAGGGTGGCAGGCGAAAATGCCGCAGTTTACAGCGGAAACGATGACCACGTAGTGCCCGTACTTTCTTTGGGAGGTATTGGCGTGATTTCCGTACTTGCAAATATTGCCCCTGCATATATGCACGAAATGGTGTACAGTTATTTAAACGGAGACACTAAAAAGGCATGCGAAATGCAACTTAGTATAAATCCCCTATCCGCCTCTTTATTTAGCGAGGTAAACCCTATTCCCGTAAAAACGGCACTTAGAGATATGGGCTTTGACATGGGACCTTTAAGACTGCCTTTATGCGATATGGCGGACAGCACATACAAAATTTTAAAACAGGAAATGGATGCAAGAAAGGATATTTTATGATAAATTTAATTGTCTGCGGAATAAGTGGGAGGATTGGAAAATCGTTGACAACGGTGGTAGAAAAAACGGACAACTTTAAAATAGTTGCGGGTGTGGATAAATTTGTTCATGAAGATATTGGAGATATACCTACTTACGAGGATATTTCTATGGTACAGCAACAAGCGGATGTTATTATTGATTTTTCTCGTCCTGATGCCCTTAGAAGTATTTTGGAGTATGGAAAAGAAAAAAACATTGCGGTTGTACTTGCAACCACAGGCTACACAGACACAGATAAGCACTTAATTTCGGAGTTTTCTGCATATATACCAATATTCTTTAGTGCAAATATGTCGCTTGGTGTAAACTTGCAAATTGCCCTATCCAAGAGGGCGGCAGACTTTTTGGGAGAAACTTACGATATTGAGATTATCGAAAAACATCACAATTTAAAGGTGGATTCTCCAAGCGGTACAGCCCTTTCCATTGCGGATAATTTAAACAAATTGTTTGTGGATGAAAAAAATCTAAAGTACGGCAGAAGCCCTCACGACGGCAAGCGCACTTCCTCGGAGATTTGTATACATTCGGTTAGAGGAGGTACGGTAGTAGGCGAGCACAGCGTAGAATTTTTTGGAAACGACGAAATTTTAGAAATAACACACAAAGCGCTTTCCACTAAAGTATTTGTAACGGGAGCACTAAGAGCGGCTAAGTACATCATAAAAAAATCTCCCGATTTATATTCGATGTCCGACATCATCTTAGAGGCAAATACCGTAACAAGTATACGTGCAGACAAAAATGTAGCAATCTTGAAGATTAATAAAATTAAATATGACCCCGATTGTATTGCAAGTATATTTAATGGGCTTGCAAGCAAAAAAATCAATTTGGATATTATAAGCCAAACCCTCCCCTACGAAGATTACGTAAATATTGCGTTTTCTCTGCCGGCGGAGGATATGGAAACGGCAAAAGAAATTATAGACAACCTGCATTTAGACGGCATTGATTTTATGATAAGCGATAATGCCACTAAAATTTCCATAGAGGGTATGGGAATGGAGCATCATAGCGGAGTGGCGGCAAAGCTGTTTGATTCTTTGGCAAAGGCAAACATAAAAATACTTATTATTTCCACCTCTGAAACCAAAATTTCCTTTTGTGTGGAGGACGAATATTTTAACAGTGCGGTACAAGCGGTTACAACAGCATTCGATCTATAAAATATACTTAAAAAAAAGATATAAAGACTGTGGCAAAATGCTACGGTCTTTTTTTTGCATTTAAAACAAGTGAATATTATACAAATTTATCTGTACATTTTCTATACTTGTATTTCCTTTTGAGTGCTATACTTTTCATAGTTTAATAATACTTAAATTATACAAACCCAACTTTTTTAACTTAACGGAGGATTATTATGAAAAAAACAATTATAGCTGTTACCATTTCTTTTATTATGATTTTTAGTATCGGTTGCAGTTTTGGCGGAAGTAAAGACTCTAAGAGTTTACTGGAAAAGCTAACAAGCGAGGTTGAAACACAAACCGACGACTCCTCTATGGAAAATGAAGAAAATGCCAAAACCGATGAAACCGCACAAGACCAAACCCCCTCGGCACAAAAACCTATTATTGATACCTCTAATTTAAGCGAGGCGGACGGCTTTATAATGGCAATAGCACCAAGCGATATTTTAGGCACACCTATAAATACCCTTTCGGACTTACCCTCGGATTTTTCCCCGAAGGGAGAATATCCCTTGGGTAACGGCACATCAATAGTGTCTTATATGGGCACTTATGAGCACAGCTACACGGAAGGCGGAAGTTTAAGAATCATAGTTTCTTTTATAGGCGATGCTTTTTCTTACAGCGAAAAAACAATTAAATGCGCAAGCGAGGAAGAAATGGTTAGTTTTTACGACAACTCTCTTAATTTGTTTAACCAATATTTAGGTACGCCTGCAAGTACAGATGAAATTTACAATTCCTACGGCGCAAACCTTGATTTAATTTGGGAAAAGTTAGACAGTACGGTATTTTGGGATGTGGGAGACGCCATTGTTTGCTTGGAATACTTAGCTAAAAACGGAAAATTTGAAGTTACAACAGGCTTTATCAGCAAACAAAATCTGCCATCGGACGCACCGGCATAATAAAAGTAAAAAGGGTGATGTAGAGGTAAAATATGGCTAATAAAATTAAAAAAACAATAATTGCGGTTTTAGTTGCTTTAATTTTGTTTTTTAGTGTAGGATGCGGTTTTATGGGATTAGTACAAGAAAAAGAGAATGGCAAAAGTCTGCTTGAAAAATTAGAAGGCAGCAATATAGGAAGTACAAACCCCCAAAAAAACATACCCAAAGCTAACACAACCAAGCCTACCGGGAATAAAAAAGCCATAGATTATGATAACATCACAGATTTAGAAAAATTTATTTTAGAATTAAAACCTAAGGATTTCTATGGAAAAGATGTGCAAAGTCTTCAAGATTTAGACGATACTTACACTTATGTTAAGGATTTAACATTAGATAATGGGCAATCTGTTATTTTATTCAACAAAGAAATTGCCCAACCCTATACAACAAATGAAACATGTACGTACTACTTTATATTTCATAAAAATATGGTAAGTCTTTGGGAAAAAGCTGTATTTTGTAGCAACAGCGAAGAAATGACAGACCTTTATAACACTTTTTTAAATGTATATGTGGAATATTTTGGAAAGCCGGAAAACACAGAGGAATTCTTTGAAAAAAAAGGCGAAGCAATTAATTCCGTTTGGACAACAAACGAAACCACATTATATTGGGATTTAGGAGATGAATTTTTATTGCTGGAAATGCCTGTTGGAAAAGCCACCTATTATGTATCTGTTGGAGTTTTGCAAAAGGATAATTTGCCCGTACCTTCCACAAATGCGGAAGATATGGAGTACGGCATAGGCGGTCCTATAAACTCATATGATATTCCAAATGAATCACAATCTACAAAAACCCCCTACGACATAACATTATCAGGGCTAAATTACGAGCATTTTTTGCCAAATTTAGCCCTGCTAAAAAACATAGCCTTTGACACCGCCTCGGAAGTCGACGGTAGTAATGTATATTCCGCATATGTAAATGTTTTAGGCAAAAAAGGCATTATGAAAACATATAGTGCCGAAAGCATTTACAGAACGGACTATTATATAAACACCAAAAACCTGCCGGAAGAAAAAGACAATTTGTCAAATACATTTTTTGAGCTAAGAGATATGACAACCGCTCTTGCAGGCACCAACCCTCAAGGCTATTTAAACGGCACGGAAGGGAGTATTACAAAGGAAAGTGTTGCAAGCATATTAAACGACACAGGAAGAGCGGAGTATTTGTGGGAGGAAGAAACGGGAGATTACGTGTTAATAATCGAGGTAACCTCCAAAAATAAAGATGGTTATGTTATGATTGCCTATAATTCTTATTTGTGATGATGATGTAGCTATGCGCATAGTTTAGACGCAATGCACAGACTTTTGTGTGTTGTGGCTTTACACATTAAAGTGGTAAAACAGGCTTAAGTCTTAAATATATACCCTACACCCCAAACGGTAGCTAAATGCTCTTTATACTTACCCAGTTTATCTCTGAGTAGCTTTATATGGGTGTCTACCGTTCTGTCCGTACCAAAATAGTCGCTACCCCAAACATCTGCTATAATTTGTTCTCTTGTAAACACAATGTTGGCGTTTTTCATAAAAAACTCCAACATTGCGTATTCTCTTGGAGTTAGAGACATTTCTATTTCGTCCAAAAAAGCGGATTTTGCCTTAGTATCTATATAAATACCGTGGTTGGTTATTAAACTGCCTCTTGCGGTGTTTCCCGCACGTTTTAAAACAGCATTTATTCTTGCCAGTAATTCCGAGTTAAAAAAGGGCTTTGTAAGATAATCGTCTCCACCCACTTCAAAACCTTTAAGTTTGTCCGATTCCCTACCATACGAGGATATAAAAATTATAGGTATTTGGGATATTTTTCTAATCTGCCTGCAAACGATTAATCCGTCAAGCTCTGTTAAATGGGTATCTATCACAATAATATCATAACTGTTTTTACGAAACATTTTTATTGCAACAATTCCGTCTTGGGCAAAATCTATTTTATATTCGCCCACTCGTATATCTTTTATCAGATGATTGTATGTAGCCTCGGTAGCATCTGCAAGGAGAATATTTATCAATATAAACACCACCTATTTTTATTCTTTAAAAGTATTTTGCCGACTTCTTGGAAGTCGGCAAAACTAAGTGTATCTGTATTATATTAAATCAATTATAGCGGACGTTTACCGCAAATAAAATTACTTGTCCAGTAGTTAGAGCCTTGAATGTTAGAGCATATTCTTACTCTGCCGTCGCTTGACGATGCGTCTATCATACTACCGCCACCAAGATATATGCCTACATGCCCTTTAAAGCACACAATATCTCCCGGTTGTAAGTCGTTCATACTGCCTACTGTGGGATACCCGGAGGATGCCCAACCGCCCGATGTCATATACCCTATGCCAATACCGGCATTTTGCATTGCAACGTATATAAAGCCGGAGCAGTCCGCACCTGCGGATGTTTTTCCGCCACGTACGTAGGGTATGCCGTTTAAGGCTTGTGCGGCATCTAAGAACCCGGAAACTGTACCCGGATTTGCAACGTGAGATGTAGACCCACCGCCGCCACCGCCGCCGCTTGAACCGCCACTCGAGCTACCGCCACTCTTAGTGGTTTTTTTGGCTTTGGGCTTTTCTAAAGCAGGCTCTGCGCCCGAGGAGAACAATACCTCTTTGGTATATGCACCCACACTGCCGTCGTCGTCTAAACCGTTCATCCTTTGGAAGTATTTAACCGCCGCCTCTGTATCCGTACCAAAATAGCCGGATGCGGAAACACCGTAACCTAAGTCTCTTAATCGTTCTTGAATATGAGAAACGTCTGCACCCTCTCCGCCAACAGTAACGGAATACGGCTTAGCCTCGGGAGAAAACAATAGTTTTTGTGTGGTTTCCCCGGCTACACCGTCCATAGGTATTTCGTGCTTACGTTGGAAAAAGCCTATTGCTTGTGCGGTTATAGAGCCGTATAATTCCGTAGGTTCGTCGTTGTCCATATAATTTAGCTCCATTAAACGAGCTTGAATTTTCTTAACTTCAGGATCTCTCATTCCATCGCTTAATTGTATATATGTTACGGGAGCCTCGGTAGCTGTGGGAGTGCCCTCATAAATTCCGTTTTCGGAAGCCATATTTGCTACACCTGCCGTGCCTTCCACTTCTAAAGTGGTAGCCTCTGTAATTTGCTCGTCCGTAATTTGAGTTTCGGAAGATATGCCTTCTTTTGCGGTGCTTACACCGGCTACATCCGAGGCATTAACTTGGTTAGTGTCTAAATCTTTTGCAAATTCTACTTTAGGGGTGTCCGCTTTAGGTACAATTACAGGCTCAATTTGTTGCATTGGAGCATTGGCAGCCACCACAATTACGGGAAGTGCCACAGCAACGGCAACCACACCTACAATAACCGCAAAACGCTTTTTGTTTAGCTTTAAGCTGTTAAAGAACACTAAAACGCCGTTCATCCCTCTTTTTTTGGACGAACGCACAACTCTACCCGTAGAGTGTTTAACACCGTTTGGTTTTGCAACTGTAACATTTTTACGTAAGGAGTGCGCAACATCGGAATAGCTTCTGCGTTTTTTCTTATTAGCACTAATGTTTGTGCTTTGTGCTATGTTCTTAACCGCCGATTTTACATTATTTGATAAATCAGAAAAAAACTTCATATTTTCTCCTTATAAGCATTATAAACATACAACTCTTATGTTATTATTTACTATTATATTACATATTAAAAAAAAAGTAAATACAATTATTTACAAAGATTTAATAATTGTGTTAAAATACTAAAATGAATACTAAATATACTTATAAAAAACTGTTTTATTTCATATATATATTTCTTCCCCTTTTTATCTGTCTTATACTTTATAATTTAAGTTTTGGATATAATAGCTTTGTAGAATATTTTTATTCTCGGGGTATATACCCGGCAATTACCTATATAGGCAGTTTTTTTACTTCCTTTTTTCCTTTTAGTTTAGGTGAAATACTGTTGATTACCTTAATTGCCTTTATTGTTATTCTTGTTATATTTATTACTTTCAGTATTTTTAAGCAAAAGCCCTTTTATTTTTTTTTAAAGCGTCTGCTTATATTATTTAGCATCTTTGCCCTGCTTTACGCCTCTTTTATTGGTATGTGGGGGTTTAATTATGCACGACTGCCATTAAGCACTACGCTGGAGTTAGACTCAAGTAATACAACCAAGGAAGAATTGTTGGAGCTTTGCGTAAAATTAGGCAAAAAAGCTACTACCCTTAGAGAAGAGGTACACACGGATAAAAACGGAGTTTTTGTTACAAACAAAAGTTACGAGGAAATCAACAAATCAACCAAAAACATTTTTACGGATTATGCACCCGATTTTATGAAATTGGGTGCAACCACAAATGTTAAAGGAATGCAAACTTACAACGCCCTTTCCATACTTAATATAACAGGCATCTACTGCCCTTTTACCTTTGAGTGCAATGTAAATATGCAGGTACCGCCTCTGTATTTTCCTGCAACCAATATACATGAATATGCTCATTTTAAGGGGTTTGCAAGGGAGGACGAGGCAAATTTTATCTCGTATTATTTAAGCAGAAATACCGAGGATACCGACTATTCCTATTCTGCAACCATGCTTGCCCTTAATTACTCCTTAAACGCACTATACGATACATCTAAAAAAGCGCACAGTTACGTGTATACATACATTTTAAGCGATGGTGTAAAAAAGGATTTTACAAACGAAAATAATTACTGGAAAACTTTCGACACCCCCATTGCAGAGCAAAGCGTGCAGGTAAACGATGCCTATTTAAAATCAAACAAGCAAGCGGACGGTATACAAAGTTACGATAGAATGGTAGAATTATTAATAGCACTAATGCGAAAAAATCAGTTATAAATTTATGGAGGAAATAATTATGAAGGTAATAGCTTTTAACGGCAGTCCCAAAAAAGAGGGCAACACATACAACAGTTTAAAACTTGTATGTGACGAACTAAATGCGCAGGGCATAGAAACAGAAATTGTACAGATAGGCGGAAAGCTACTGCACGGATGTATAGATTGCGGACATTGTAAAACCACTAAGGATAAGAAATGTGGCATCACAAAAGACGATATGAACAGCTTTATTGCAAAAGCCATAGAAGCGGACGGCATATTAGTAGGCTCCCCCGTTTATTTCGGAAATTTAACCACAGAAACAAAGGCACTTATAGACAGAATGGGCAGAGTTACACGTTCTAACGGTTTTTTGCTTAAAAACAAGGTGGGCAGTGCCGTTGTTGCAATGCGCAGAGCAGGCTCTAACTTTACTTTTGCCGCAATAAACTACTTATTTACAATTAGCGAAATGGTGGTTGCATCCTCAAGCTACTGGAATGTAATAGTTGCAGGCGGTGAAGGCGACTGGCAAAAGGACACGGAAGGACAGGGTACAATGAAAGATTTAGGAGAAAATATGGCATTCTTGCTAAAAAAACTAAATAATTAGGAATTTGTGAAAGTTACAATTCCTACCAATAAAAACCTTTAAAACTAAGCAAAAAATGCTATAATAAATAAAACAGAGACGCAAAAGCGGGCGGTTAGCACCATTTCCTTTGCTAAGGCAAAAATGTGGTGATGTTTATGAGGTATTTAATCATATTCGCAGTTATTCTGATTGTAATAGAAAAAATATTCAGAAGCGACACAAAAAAATAACACTCTGTGCTAACCGCTTGGCGGTTGCGTCTTTGTTTATATTGTAGCACATTTACCAAAAATGTAAACACCAATTTCCAACCCAATCCATATTATTACACATTAAAAAATAGCAATCCATCAAAGGACGATTACAAATTGGCAGCGGAATAAGGATTCGAACCTTAACGAAACGAGTCAGAGTCGTTTGTGCTACCGTTACACTATTCCGCTATATACCCAAAGTGCCGTATGCCTTGGCTTCTAACACCCGCCTCTCGGCAGGTGGGTATCCTGCTTATTGCATTAGGCTTCACACATAAATGCATGCATGCTCACCGCAACAAGACATAAATTCCCGAAATTAGAATGTGGGTTTAAAAACAAAGCATTACGCACACTCCAGGAAGTATACTATTATTATACATAAACCTCGAAAAAATTCAAGTAGAAATTGTATATTTTCTCCGCTTATGATATAATTTTTTTAAGAGGTAGTACGTAGATATGATGAAAAAACCTGTGCAGACAATGTCTCAAAACAAGCTGATAATACTGTTTATATTAGATAACAGCCCCATAGAGTTAAGCGAGGTGCAAATACTTGAGGTAATATCTAAGTTGGATTTGCTTAACTATTTCGATTTTAAAGAAATAATGTACGAATTTGAGCAAACAGGGGCTATTTATTCTAAGGAAAACCCCCACGATGCAAGATACAAAACCACAAAAATAGGTAGCGAGATTGTACAAACTTTGTGCGAGGAAATTAACTACTCTCAAAGGGAAAAAATACTTAGATACTTAGAAACCCACAAAGATAACTTTTTAAGACAATCCCAATTTTTAGGAGAGGTACTTCGTCTAAAAAACGAAGAATACCGAG
This sequence comes from uncultured Christensenellaceae bacterium, assembly GCA_964628515.1. GTDB lineage: Bacteria > Bacillota > Clostridia > Christensenellales > Christensenellaceae > CAZVNZ01. The sequence goes on along the minus strand of CAZVNZ010000026.1, from coordinate 20,533 downwards.
TAACCTTAAAAATATACGAAAATTATATGACACTATTTGAAATAAACGTTATTGTACCCACAGAATCTATGGGCTACACTTTGATTAAAAACTGGCAAGAGCAAGCAACAGACGTGTACAAAGATATTTTGCTTAGGCTGTCCTAATTACTGCTTTAGCCCAAATCACCATAAAAAATGATAGCAATACTCGTAATTGCCAAAATAATGCTAACATAATACAAATAAAAATATAAAAGTTGTTGCTATACCGTTGTTTTTGGTGTAGTATGTATACAAGCACACACAACTAATAATATTTTTTGCATAGCAATATGCAGTTTTAAATTAAAAAAAGGAGTTAAACTTATGAAAATTGATATTGAAAAAAACACCGTTCTACTTTCTCCCGAATCTAAGGAGGAAACCGCAAAACTTGAAACAATGTGGCGCCTTATGATAGACTGCAACGGAGCTGCAAAAAAACTTACCCCCATCGGCGAATATGTGCCGGAAAAAGGCTCTGCAGGCGCTTCTTTCTACATTGAAGGCTTAGAACTTAAAGACCAAGGTTATGTGCCTGTATCTGTAAGCGAAGATTGCAATGTATACTGCCAAACCTGCAACAAGCTGTTAGGGCTTAAAAAGGGCAATACAATACCTGTTTGTTGCGGTAAGGTAATGGAAATTGTAGACTAATTATTTACATAATATATTACTTAATACCACAAAAAGAGCTGTACCCTAATTATTTGCGGTGCAGTTCCTTTTTTATGGCGATGATGGAAAATATACCGGCTTTTGATACACTTACAAGTTTTTTTATTATAAAAGGTATTTTTGCCTGCTTGCACTGCTTTTCGGTAAAAACAAATCATCAACCATAAAATAAAGGTGCAATTTTACCTGCACCTTTAACTGTTGCTTGTTTATAAAACTTACTGCCTAAGCTAAAATCAATCTTTATAAAACTGCATTGGGTATGTCATATACTCAACCGGCTCCATTTTTTCTACCGTATAATATCCGCAAGGAGAACTTAACACCTTTGGAATACGATTAACTACCGTTGCACAGGTATGCTCCACCGTTGCCGGTTTTTTAACGAAAAACTCGGTAGTGGGCTCTCCCGTTATTTTCCAATCGCACATATCTCCGTCCTCTTTGCCGTACACTTTGCCTATACATTGGGTTTCTATTACAGGGCCTTGGAAAGTCTGTGTGGTTACAACCGCACTCATTCCTATGCAGTTGCCTTTGGGTATGGTGCTTCCAAGTGTTTCCGAATATAAATCTGCATCGTAAAAATAAGGTACACATTTTTGGGTTTGGGACTTTATGGTCCAGCCCATTTTAGAGCAAATAGCCTCGTTGGAATTCCAAACATATGCAGGCTCCAAAACTTCGGGGTGAGCAATCTTTTCTTCAAATTCTGCGGGTGTCATGCCTGCGCCGTGGGCTTGCGCCAATGCTAAGCCGTAATCTTCCACATTGTAGCTAACCGCACCTTCTATTTTTTCTATGGTATGCACACCGCCTGCTACCGTTGCTATCATATTAATCCAAAAAATATCCTGCATACCCGAGCCTGCAATGGTGCAACCCGTTTCTTTTGCCAAAATATCCAATTTATTTGTAATTTCGGGAGAGGTGTTCCACGGATAAATTGCTTCCTCGCAAGTGGTTATTATATCTATGCCTCTTGATGCCACCTTTTCAAAATGGGGATAAACATCACCCATAAAGCTAAACAGGGTAAGTATTGCAATGTTTGCGTCGCACTCGTCTAAAACCTTGTCTGCATCGTCGCTTATTATTACCCCGGTTTTAAAGCCAAGTTCCGCAAAGTCTCCCACATCCATACCTACTACATTTGGGTCTACGTCAATAGCACCCACAATTTCCGCACCCTTTTCGTGTAAATACCTTAAAATGTATTTTGCCATTTTTCCGCAGCCGTACTGCACTACACGTATTTTTTCGTTTACCATTTTATTGTCTCCTTTTTTATATTATAAATCTAACTTAATTAGAAACTTTTTGCCTGTAAGATTCCATTTCCCAGTTGCAAATAAAATTTATTAAATCAGGGGTCATATGCAAAAATCCACCAAAACTCTCTGCGTAAAACGCAACGTTTACCGCATCATTAAACAAAATTACTGCATTATCCATCTCTTTTTTTGTAGGTGCTGTAATAAACGCACCTAAGTGCTTTATGCAAATAACCTTGGGCAGATAGCCGTTATCCCTCACAAAAAGCTCAAAAACTTGGCTTAACTCCTCCGCTTTTTCCACATACATAAACCTTGCTTTGCAATATACTATGTGGTCGGGAGTAAAGGCGCTTGCAAGGGGCTTAAATGTGTCTTTGCTTTCTATTAATTTAAGTATTTCTTTGTTTGCCAAAAACGCCACTTCCATAGGTGTGGAATAAAGCAGGGCTACTTTAACCTTTGTTGCCTCCACTAAATTTTCGTCTACGGCAACGGCGGATAAATCCGGCTGATGCTTTACGTAGTCTTTAAATATTTTCATGGTTTTAAGCATAATTTCGTCTATTTCTTCCGTGGTGTCCGCAGCTACAAAAATACCGTGGTTTTGCAACAACACTATTTTGGCATAACTGCCCTTTTCATTAAGATACTCCCCTAATTTTTCCTTACACAATAAAGATAATGCGTAACCCGGGCGGTAAATGGGTATCCATACAAAAGTGTCGCCTAAAAGCTCTTTTGCAATTTTCTCCCCGTCTTTTCCGCAAGTTAGCCCGTTTATTAATGCAGGATGTACGTGGAGTACAAATTTATAAGGAAACAGATTATGCAGAGGTGTTTCTACGCTTGGTCTTTTGTTTTCGTTGCCGGGCATACGTGCGTCCATTAAATCCTTAAGTGCCGCCGCCTCTCTTTTATCGTCCTCTTTGGGATAATCTGCATTTAACATTTGCGTTAGCTTTTCTCTGTCCATACTTACGAAATCTTTTTCTTTGATGGTGGCAAGAGGAGAGCCCGAGCCCTTTACATACATAATAGTATCGTCTTTGCAAGATGTGTTTCCCCCTCCTGCAAGCACATATTCGCTATTTTTTCCGTATTTGTTAGACATTTGTTCCAGTTTTTTTAACATACACTACTCCTTTTAATATATTTTAACTTAATAACAATATAGTTTAATTATAGTACAAAATTTTCAAATAGTACATATTAAAATTAATATAAAAAATTAAATATTTACTATTTTAAAGTTATGCAAATTGTATTATACTAATATATAAACAGGAAATAAGTTTTTGTGGAGTCTAATATGGTAAACCGATACAAACATTTAGTAAACAGAGATTTAAGTTGGCTTAAATTTAACGAGCGTGTTTTGGAAGAAGCGGAGGATAAGTGCAATCCTATAATGGAGCGATTTTCCTTTGTGTCTATTTTTCAAAGCAATTTAAACGAATTTGTTAGCGTGCGTTTAGGCAGTCTTTACGACCGTATGCTACTAAAAAAGGACGAAATAGACGAAAAATCCGGACTTACAACCGCCGAGCAAATTAAGCTTATACAAAAAGAAATTAAAAAACTTACAGTGCGTAAAAACGTGGTTTTGGCAAATGTATTTGCAATTTTAGCGGAACACGGCATTTTTTATAAGCAAATAAACGATATTTCCAACTACGACGAACGGTTTTTAGAGCGGTATTTTGCACGAAATATCCTGCCCTTGCTTTCCCCCCATATTATAGACAAGCAACACCCCTTTCCCTTTTTGCAATCTAACACGGTATACATTGCCGTTTTACTTAAAACCAAAAACGACTCTGTTAAGCTCGGTATTATACCGGCAAAGGGTTATTTTGAAAAACTCCTTGTGCTCCCAAGCAAAAATGTAAAATTTGCTTTAGCGGAAGATTTAATTGTGCATTTTACACCTAAAGTTTTTCCAAAACATAAAGTTATGGCAAAAGCCATTTTTTCCATAACCAGAAATGCGGATATTGATGCGGACGAGGCTTTTTTTGATTACGATATGTCTTACCGAGATATTATGGAAATAATGTGCAAAAAGCGCAAAAAGCTTGAAGCCATTAAGTTGGATTTAATTGATTGTACCAGTCAAGAGCTTGTAAAAACTTTAAACAAACACTTAAAAATAGACAACTCCCAAGTTTATTATAACGAAACGCCTGTAGTAATGTCTTTTGCCGGAGATTTAAGAGACTTACTAAAAACGGAGGAGTACAACCATTTATTTTATATGCCCCTGCAACCCCAACGCTCTAAATATGTGGCACGGTTTGAGCGGATAATACCCCAAATTATGGAAAAGGATTTACTTTTGCACTACCCCTACGAGTCTATGCAAACCTTTATAAATCTACTAAACGAGGCGGCGCACACAAAGGATGTAATTACCATTAGAATTACCCTATACAGAGTTGCCCCACACTCTAAGGTTATTGAAGCATTAATTGCCGCCGCAGAAAACGGAATAGAAGTTGTGGTGGTAGTGGAGCTTAGGGCAAGGTTTGACGAAGAAAACAACATAGATTGGTCTAAGCGTATGCAGGATGCCGGCATCTCCATAATGTACGGTATAGAAAACTACAAGGTGCATTCTAAATTACTGTTAATAACCTTAAAGCACGAGAACGAAATTCGTTTTATAACACAGGTAGGCACAGGAAATTATAACGAATTTACCTCCAAAATATATACTGATTTAGCGTTAATTACGGCAAATCACGATATTGGACTAAATGCCCTTGATATTTTTAAAAATTTAAGTATGGGCTCTTTGGTGGAGCAATCGGATATACTACTTGTATCCCCCCTTACTTTAAAGCCGGCTGTACTTAATTTAATAGACAGAGAAATTAAGTTTGCCAAAAACGGCAAAAAAGCAAGCCTAATTTTTAAAGTAAACTCTCTAAACGATTTAGATATTATAAATAAATTAATTGAAGCCTCGGACGCCGGTGTGGAAATACAAATGATAATACGTGGTATTTGCTGTCTTACCACAGAAAGTACCGGTCGTACCCGCAATATAAAGATTACAAGCATTGTGGGGCGGTTTTTGGAGCATTCCCGTATTTATATTTTTGGATGCGGTAAGCGCAAGCAAATTTATTTATCCTCTGCGGATTTTATGTCCAGAAACACCGTGCGTCGTGTGGAGGTTGCCATACCCGTATTTGACGAAGATATTAAAATGCGTTTGCAATCCATTATAGATTTAATTTTAACGGATAATTTAAAAGCTCGCCATCAAGTAGGGGGCGGCAACTATCAAAAATTAGATATTACACTACCTGCAATAGACAGCCAGTTGGAATTATACAAACAGGCATATATTGATGCAGGTAAAGAGCCACCTCCCATAGATTGCAAGCTGTAATAAAGTTTGTATTTGTTGTTATTTTAAGCCGATATCTTTTCTGTGATGCGCACCCTCGAAGGCTATTTTTTCCACGTTTTTATAGGCTTTTTCTCGTGCCTCGTTGATGTCCGTACCTACTGCGGTTACTCCAAGAACTCTGCCACCGTTTGTGGTAAAAGTACCCTCTTTTTTTGTGCCTGCGTGAAAAACAATGGCATCGCAAACTGCGTCCAACCCTGTAATTTCATAACCCGTTTGGTATTTTTCCGGATAGCCACCCGACGCCATTACAACGCACACGGCGGATTTATCCTCCCAATTTAGTGTAATTTCGCTAAGTTTTTGGTCTATGCAGGCATCTATTATTTCTATAAGGTTATTTTTTAGCAATGGCAACACCACCTGTGTTTCAGGGTCTCCCAATCTTGCGTTGTATTCCAACACCTTAACACCGCTGTTTGTTAGCATCAGTCCGAAAAATATAATCCCTTTAAACAGCACACCTTCGCTGTTTAATGCTTGCAGGGTTTTGTTAAAAATCTCCTTTTCGCAAAACTCTGCAATTTCTTTTGTGTATTTAGGAGAGGGGCTAAATGTACCCATTCCCCCTGTGTTTAGCCCTTCGTCCTTGTCCTTTGCTCTTTTATGGTCCTGTGCGCTTAGCATGGGCAAAACTGTTTTGCCGTCGCAAAATGCTAGCACGGAAACCTCGGGTCCGCTTATAAATTCTTCTACAACAACGCATTTGCCGGCATCCGCAAACTTTTTGTCTATCATAATATCGTCTATTGCTTTTTTGCCTTCTTCTTTGGTGTTGCAGATAATAACCCCTTTGCCTAAGGCTAAACCGTCCGCCTTTACCACAAGGGGATAGCTTGCATCTTCAAGATAAATTTTAGCTTTAATGGCATCGTCAAACACAAAAAAGTCCGCTGTGGGTATTTGGTATTTCTTCATCAACCATTTAGAGTAGGATTTTGACCACTCTATTTTTGCCCCCTCTTTTGAAGGTCCAAAGGCTCTGATACCCGCTTTTTCTAAGGCATCTACCATGCCTAAGGCAAGTGGATCGTCGGGAGTTACAATTACTAAATCTATATTGCTATCCGTAGCAAACTTAACTACACCTAAAACATCATCACTCTTAATATTAACACACTCCGCAATTTCGGAAATTCCGCCGTTTCCGGGGCAGGCATATATTTTTAGGGAGCTGTCCCCTTTAAGCAATTTCCAAATAAGTGCGTGCTCTCTGCCACCCGAGCCTACAACAAGTATTTTTCTCATTAATAAACTCCTTTTAGTGTTTAAAGTGTCTTGTATCCGTAAATACCATAGCTATGCCGTATTCGTCGCATTTTTTTATGGAGTCCTCGTCTCTTACAGACCCACCCGGTTGAATTATTGCGGTAATACCAGCCTTTGCCGCCGCTTCTACGCAATCATCAAAGGGGAAGAAAGCATCCGAGGCTAACACCGCACCCTTTGCTTTTTCGCCACTGCGCTCAAGTGCCATTTCCGTTGCCCAAATTCTGTTTACCTGCCCAGGCCCAATACCTGTGGTTGCTTGGTTTTTTGCCACTACTATGCCGTTAGATTTTACATGCTTAACAGTTTTAAAGGCAAACTCCAAATCCTTTATTTGCTCGTCTGTGGGTGCTTTTTTTGTTACCACTTTAAAGTAATCTTTATACACACAGGTGTTGTAATCCTGCACCAGCAAACCGCCTAAAACACGTTTAAAGTCGTAGGCTCTTATAAATATGTTGCTTTCCAGCTCTTTTAGCTCCAGTACACGCAAATTCTTTTTGGTTTTAAGCACCTCTAAGGCTTCCGCAGAATAGGAGGGGGCAATTACAATTTCTAAGAAGGTTTTAATCATCTCTTTTGCCGTTTCCTCGTCTACTTGCACGTTGCATGCCACAATACCGCCAAAAATAGATACAGGGTCGCAATCATAGGCTTTGTTGTAGGCTTCAAGCAAACTGCCTCCGCACCCTACTCCACAGGGGTTTGCGTGTTTTACCGCCACCACCGTAATTTCCTTGTACTCCCTTATTAACTCCAGCGCACCCTCTGCATCATTAATATTATTGTAGGATAATTCCTTACCGTTTAACTGCTCCGCATTGGTTAAGCTACCCTCCACTGCAAGAGGCTCTTTATAAAATGCCGCACTTTGATGGGGATTTTCTCCGTATCTCATACTTTGCTGTTTCTCGAAGGTTATGGTTAGCTTGCTTGGCAGTTCTTTATTATCCGTTTGTTTATATAAATATTGGAAGATAAGACTGTCGTATGCCGCCGTGTTTTCGAAAACCTTAACGGCAAGGTCGAATTTGGTTTTTTTGCTTATCTCCCCTTGTTTTATTTCCTCTATTACTTTTGTGTAGTCCTCAAAATCGCAAATTACCGCTACATCTTGCCAGTTTTTAGCGGCTGCTCTTAGCATAGTGGGGCCACCTATATCTATATTTTCTATTGCCTCCTCTAAGGTTACATCTTTTTTGGCAACGGTTGCCTTAAAGGGATATAAATTAACCGCAACAATATCTATTGTATTTATATTAAGGTCTGTCAGTTGCTTCATATGCTCGGGATTGCTTCTCATGGCAAGTATGCCTGCGTGGATGTTTGGGTGAAGTGTTTTTACTCTGCCGTCCAAACACTCTTTAAAGCCTGTAATATCTGTTACGTTAATTACAGGGATGTTTGCATCCTCTAATGCTTTTTGCGTTCCCCCCGTAGATAAAATCTCGTAGCCTTCTTGCGTTAATGCCTTTGCAAAATCCACTACACCCGTTTTATCAAATACACTTATAAAAGCTCTTTTTTTCATTATTTTACTCCTCTATAAATACTCTGTTATCTATGATTTTTATTTTATCTTCCGCCATTTTTCCAACTATTTCAGGTAGTAGCTTGTGCTCCTCCTTAAGTACCTTTTTTGCTATTGTCTCGGGAGTATCCTCAAACAACACTTCCACCGTTTTTTGTGCAATAATAAGTCCTGTATCTGCACCCTCGTCCACAAAATGCACCGTGCATCCGCTTACCCTTACACCGCTTTTGTACACCGCTTCGTGTACTTTACTTCCGTAGTAGCCCATACCGCAAAAGCTGGGTATAAGCGCCGGATGTATATTTATTATTTTATTTTCATATGCAGAAATTGTTTGTTTGCCAATAATATTTAAGTACCCTGCAAGCACCACAAAATCTGCATTGTGCGCTTTTAGCGTCTCTAAAATTTTAGTGTCAAACTCCGCCAAATCGGAGAAATCTTTACGTTTTACCACCGCTGTTTTAATATTTTCCTTTTGCGCCCGATTTAGTGCAAAGATGTCCTCTTTACTTCCAAGCACCAAAGAAATTTCTCCGTTTTTAATTATGCCTGTTTTTATGCCGTCTATAATTGCTTGTAAGTCTGTACCGCCACCCGATACAAGTACCGCAAACTTTTTTACTTGCATAACAGTATTTCTCCGTTGCCTGCAATCGTTTTGCCTATTACATACGCTTTTTCGCCATTTGCATTAAGCACTTCCATTGTTTTTTCTTCGTCCTTTTTATCCACAACCACCACCATGCCAATACCCATATTAAAGGTATTGTATGCTTGTTTTTCGCTTAAATTAGCGTCCTTTACTATTTTTTCAAATACGGGCAGTTTTTCGTAGGAATTAATACTAATTTCCGCATTTACATTTTTAGGCAGTATTCGAGGTATATTTTCGTAAAAACCGCCCCCTGTAATGTGGGCAATTCCATAAACCTTTACCTGCTTAATTAAACTTAGTATAGATTTTACATATATTTTTGTGGGTGTTAAAAGCATTTCTCCAACCTCGCCTTTTAAACTGCTATCCATAGGATACAGTTTTCTTACCAGCGAAAAACCGTTAGAATGTATGCCAGAGGAGGCTATGCCTATTACACTTTGCCCTTGCGTAATGGTACTGCCGTTTATAATATCGTCCTTTTTTACCATGCCCACACAAAAGCCTGCCAAATCGTACTCCCCTTTTGGATAAAAACCGGGCATTTCCGCTGTTTCTCCGCCTATTATGGCGCAAGAGGCTTGCTTGCACCCTTGTGCTATACCCTTTACAATTTCTGCAACCGTAGTTGGTATAAGCTCGCCCGTTGCAATATAATCTAAGAAAAACAAAGGGCGTGCGCCGTGACAAATTACATCGTTTACGCACATTGCCACGCAATCTATGCCTACCGTATCGTTTTTATTTAGGGCAAATGCCGCTTTTAGCTTTGTGCCCACCCCGTCTGTACCGGAAATAAGCACATCTCCGTTTCCTATATCGTACATTCCGCCAAAAGAGCCTAAATCGCAAATTACGTTATTGTCGTAAGTTTCCGCCACGTACTTTTTTATAAGTTTAACCGCTTCGTAACCCTTTTCTACGTCTACACCTGCATCCTTATATGTAACTTCCATACATTCTCCTAAGTTATAATTCAAATTTTTCCGTTTCTGCCAATGCCTCTTTAATATCTATGGGATATTTTCCGTTAAAACAACCTACACAGAAGTTACAGCCTGCACCCTCCACCGTTTTTAGCATATCTTCAATAGATAAATAATGTAGGGTATCTGCACCAATTATTTTGCGTATTTCCTCAACAGAGTTTTTAGAGCCTATTAATTGCTCGTGAGAGGGGGTATCTATACCAAAAAAGCAAGGGCAAATTACGGGTGGAGAGCTTATAAGCATATGCACCTCCCTTGCGCCTGCAAGCTTTAGCATTTCTACAATCTTTTTGCTTGTAGTACCTCGTACTATGGAATCATCAATTAAAATTAATTTTTTACCGTGAACGTTGCGTTTCATAGCATTTAGCTTTAGTTTTACCGCTCTATCCCTTAGTGCTTGAGAGGGCTGTATAAAGGTTCTGCCTACATATCTGTTTTTTGCCAAGGCTTTAGTAAAGGGTATACCGCTTTGCGTGGCATAGCCTGTTGCCGCCGGAGTAGCGGAATCTGGAACTCCGCCCACAAGGTCTGCCTCTATGGGATATGCTTGTGCCAATTTAATGCCCATTTGCTCTCTGGAGCGATACACACTAATGCCGTCAATATCCGAATCCGGCCGTGCAAAATACACATACTCAAACACGCAAAGTGCCGTTTGTAATGTGGATTGCGCTTGGTAGGATTTTAGCCCGTCTTTGTTTATAACCACAATTTCGCCCGGTCTGATGTCTCTTACATATTCTCCGTCCACCGCATCAAAGGCGCAAGACTCAGAAGATATTGCATAGCTGTTTTCCAGCTTACCTAAAGCCAAAGGGCGTATGCCTTGTGGGTCTCTAATGCCTATAAGCTCGTTTTGAGTCATGATGATTAGGGCATATGAGCCTTTAATAAAGAGCATAGTTTTTTTAATTGCCTCAATTAGCCCCTGTTTTGAGTATTTTGCAATTAGGTTTGCAATTATTTCCGTATCTAAAGTGGTTTGAAAGGTGGTGCCACCCTCCTCCATTTTTTCTCTAAGAGCGGAAGAATTTATTAAATTTCCATTGTGAGCAAGGGCGAGTTGCCCACTTCTGTACGTCATAACCAAGGGTTGAGAGTTTTGCACATGGCTTTCCCCCGTAGTGGAGTATCTTACATGCCCTATGCCTATATGCCCTCCAAGTAGGTTATTTAGATTATCCTTAAAAACCTCTGCACACAAACCCATATTTTTGTAGCTTTTAATTTTGGTGCCGTCTGTTACCGCAATGCCTGCGCTCTCCTGCCCTCTGTGTTGAAGGGCATAAAGCCCTATATATGTGGCTTCTGCCGGGTCAAACTGCCTGTCTTCCATATAAATACCGAAAACACCGCACTCCTCCGCCATTACATCGTCCTTTGGCTTAATTCTTTCGTAATTGTAATTAGTATCAAAGTACATGGATTGTTATTCTCCCATTAATCTGCTTAGAATTTCGTTGTAGGCGTCTTCCACATTACCTAAATCTTGCCTAAACCTGTCTTTGTCCAGCTTTTCGCCGGTTTTTGTATCCCAAAATCTGCATGTATCGGGAGAAATTTCGTCTGCAAGCACAATATCGCCCTTAAATCTGCCAAACTCCAATTTAAAGTCTATTAACTCAATGTTAAACTGCTTTAAATATTCGCTCATAATTTCGTTTACTTTTAGGGAGTATTGCGCAATTTTCTCCATTTCCTCTTTTGTGGCAAGCCCCATTGCGTATATGTGATACTCGTTCATGAGAGGGTCGCCTAAATCGTCATTTTTATAGGAGTATTCAAGCACGGTGGTTTTTAGCTTTGTGCCTTCTTTAATACCGTATTTTTTTGTTAGACTGCCTGCCGCAATATTTCTTACAATTACCTCTACGGGCACAATACTAACATTTTTTACAAGGGTTTCTCTGTCCGAGAGTTGCTCCTTATAATGCGTGGGTATTCCTTTTTTTTCTAACATTTTAAACATATGGTTGGAAACCTTGTTGTTTACTACGCCTTTTCCTATAATAGTGCCTTTTTTTAGCCCGTTGAATGCGGTTGCATCGTCCTTGTAATCCACTATTACATAATCTGCATTATCCGTTTTAAAAACCTTTTTTGCCTTGCCTTCGTATAATTGTTCAAGTTTGTTCATTGGTTACCTCCATATAGATTCTATTTCGCTGTCCGCTTTTACTACCGCTTTTTTAATTTCTTCTTTATATTCAAGTAATTTTAGCGCTAATTTTTCGCTATAAAGCGCCAACATTTGTATACTTAAAAGTGCCGCATTTTTAGCTCCGTTAATGGCAACGGTGGCAACAGGTATTCCGTCCGGCATTTGCACGGTGGAAAGCAAGCTGTCTAACCCGTCCATTGTTGATGATTTTATGGGTATACCCACAACAGGCAAGGTTGTATGCCCTGCAATTACTCCTGCAAGATGTGCCGCTTTACCTGCCGCAGCAATAATAACGCCAAAACCGTTTGCTTTTGCGTTTTGTGCAAAGTCGCATGCAATTTGTGGTGTTCTGTGGGCGGACATTACACGCACCTCGTACTCCACTCCAAATTCTTTTAGGGTGTTTACCGCCGGCATAACCGCATCTAAATCACTCTTAGAACCCATAATAATAGCAACTTTCATATGTACCTCCAAAAAGAAATTTTAAAAATTTTTAACCAATTTTATAATATCATAAAAGCCCTCTTCGCACAATTAAATATATAGCTTATTTTTTATTTATTTTGTAATTTTTTGTGGTGGTTGATATTTATGGTACATCTATCTCGCCTTTTAAGTATAGGCTTGCTTTGCCCGTTATTTTTACGTTGTTTACATCCAATATGCAATTAAGCTCCCCTCCTCTTTTGGAAAGCTGTTTTGCATATAAATTCCTCTCGCCTAATTTTTCTGCCCAATAGGGTACAAGACTACTATGGGAGGAGCCTGTTACCGCATCCTCGCAATTAAGCTCCGGCACAAAAAATCTTGAAACAAAGTCCGCATTATTGCCTTTTGCCGTAATTACAATCCCCAACCAATCTGTTAATTTGGCTAATTTTGTGTAGTTTGGAATATAGCCACTAATCTCCTCCTCGCTGTTTAAAACCACTATTAAATCCCTTGAAGATAACACTTCTATTGGCTTTATGTCCAAAATATCCGCAAAATCATCCTTTATTTTTGTTGGTTTTCTTATAGGTAAATCCATTTGGTATCTATCGCCTATTTTAGAAACATTAATTAAACCGCTTTTTGTGGAAAAAAACATATTTGTGCAATTTACATCCACAAAGTTTGCAATTACGTATGCGGATGCTATTGTTGCGTGTCCGCATAAATCTATTTCAAAAGCGGGGGTAAACCAACGCAAATTGTATATATCTCCCTCTTTTTTTATAAATGCCGTTTCCGCTAAATTGTTTTCCATTGCTATGTTTTGCATTGTACTTTCGCTTATATCTTTTTCTAAAATACAAACTCCTGCTTGGTTGCCCTCAAAAACTTTGTTTGCAAACGCATCTATTATGTAGTATTTCATTTTTACCTCGCTTAATAATCCTCTAATGTATGCACCATAACAAAATCCGTATCTGTCTCTTTAATAATTTTAAACCCCACCTGCAAATATAATTTTTGGGCATAATTTTTTTTGTTTACGGATAGTGATGCTCTCTTATACCCTTTGGTTTTTAGCAAATTTAGCATTGCTTCCATTAACATTTTGCCTATGCCCTTTTGCCTGTACTCCTCTAAAACTGCAATGCTAAACTCCGGAGTTTCGTAATCTACATAGCCGTAACCTTTTATATCTCCCTTAAAAATGCGTGTCCACACCATACCTATTATTTTATTATTATGTACCCCAACCAAACAGTTGTCATCTTTACTACCGAAATTCTTATAATATATGCTTATATTTGGCTCTTGCACAATTTCTTTTGGCAGTAAATTTGTTTTATCTTCCTGAAAAATTGCTTCGTACAAAAACTCTTTTATTAAGTATGTCTCACTATTTTTTATTTCTCTTATTTGAATTTCTTCCATAACATTAACCTACCTTTTTAACCGCTCGCAAATCTATACACCGTTCTAAATCCGCTAAAATCTCTTTATCCTCAAGGGGAATAAACAGCCATAATTGCCCCATACCTTCCTGAGAATTTGCCACAACTTCTTTAATATGCGGATGCAAAGAGGGTAAAAGTGCTTCAAAACTCTGTTTTTCTCTTGCGCCAATAACCACAAGTACCGTTACGTAATTTTCGTAGGGGTATACTGTACACAGGTTTTTACCACTTTTCTTAAACTTTATGTTCCAACCGGGCATAACACAACCACTATATTCAAAAGTTGGCTTTACATTGTACTTTCTTACTATATTAGCGTATAAATTTTCCCATACTTCGTTATTCACATATTGGTTTATATCGTATAGGGTTGGTGGTTTTTGCTTGTTTAGTTTATCCCACATTTTTATATTCTCCTTTACTTCTATAACTAAATATACTGTTTTAATTTAAAAAGCGACGTTTTACCGCCGCCAAAGTTTTATAATAGATTTATAGCATCATTGCCTTTGCAACCGCTCCTGCAACCTTTTTATCTAATGGCTCAGGCAGTATTTTATCCGCTGTAAGCTCTTCCTCTTTAAGCACATTTGCTATGGCATATGCGGCGGCTATTTTCATTTTCTCCGTTATGCTTTTTTTGTTGCTGTCCAATACCCCTCTGAAAACTCCGGGAAACGCAAGTACATTGTTTATTTGATTGGGAAAATCCGACCTCCCCGTACCCACTACGGCGGCACCTGCTTTTTTGGCAATATCCGGCATAATTTCCGGTATAGGATTTGCCATTGCAAACACAAATGGCTCTTTATTCATGGATTTTATCATTTCCTGCGTTACAATATTTCCTGCACTTACTCCTATAAATACATCCGCACCTTTAAGTGCTGTTGCTAAATTTCCGTCTACATCTTCTGTGTTGCCCCTTTTTGCAATTTGAATTTGCCATTTGTTAGCTTCTTTGGTGTTTTGCCTAATAATACCTTGTTTATCGCATATAATTAGATTTTTTACACCCATATCCATAACTAAATTTGCACAGGCAATTCCCGCAGAACCTGCGCCGTTTACCACAACTTTTAAGCCCTCTATTTCCTTGCCGAAAAGTTTGCAGGAGTTAATTAATGCCGCTCCCACCACTATTGCCGTCCCGTGCTGATCGTCATGAAAAACAGGAATATCGCATAGCTCTTTTAGGCGGTTTTCTATTTCAAAACAACGAGGTGCCGCAATATCTTCTAAATTTATGCCACCAAAACTTTTGCTTATTAGTTTAACGGTATTTATAAATTCTTCCGTATTTTTAGTATCTACGCAAATGGGGAAGGCATCAACATCGGCAAATTCCTTAAATAAAATGCACTTGCCTTCCATTACGGGCATTGCCGCACAAGGCCCTATATCTCCAAGTCCAAGCACCGCTGTGCCGTCCGTTATTACCGCCACAAGATTATTTTTGCGTGTAAGCTCTCTGCTTTTGCTTTCGTCCTCGTTTATTGCCATACATGCTGCCGCAACTCCCGGGGTGTAGGCTAATGCTAAATCCTCTTTTGAGTTTATTTTTACCCTGCTTATAATCTCAATTTTGCCCTTCCATTCTTTGTGTGCTTTTAAACTTTCTTTGCTGTAATCCATTAAAGCTTTCTCCCTCTGTACCTTTCATTGTTATTATTTTGATTGCTATTTACGCCTATTCGCCGTGGAGACGGGCGTCGTCTTGCTTTTTTTAAGTTATACGCTCTGAAAATAAATAAGCCTGCCACCGCTACTGCCGGTATAATTATTGCAAGATACCACCACTCCCAGTTAAATACAAAACCGGGTAAGTCGTACTCCTCTTTTGTAAGTTGTTCCTCCCCTAATTGATACACCTCTCTGTCTGCTTTTATGGGTGCTCGGTAAACTTCCTCACCTTGAAGCGAGTACCGCACATAACCCATTTCCTCACCTTTAGATACGGGGGCTACCATTGGTTTTGTATACACAGTTTCCTGCTCTATCAATAAAGTGCCGTCATTTAAACCCTCCACCGTTTCGGGAGAAAGATAGGTTTCCCTTGGAAGTGAATCGTCAAACTCCGTTGTTAGTACGATTGCGCCTTCCTCAGGGTCGTTTTTTGCACAGTTGTCTATTGTTTGGTTATCCGTAACAGGCGCAATAAACTTGCTTAAATCCGCCTTAGAACAGCTTGTAAAGCCGTAGTTAAACATATCTATTACATTTTGCCAACGGTTTATGCCTCTATCTGAAGAGTCTCCAAATACCATGGCTATAAACTCTAAATCTCCCCTTTGAGCCGATGCCACAAGACAGCCGTACCATGGGTTTTGAATAAGCCCCGTCTTCATACCCGTTGCGTATTCGTAGAGATACGGTGCGTATTCCGGCTTTGTTTCCGGTGTAAGCAGTAACAGGTTTGAGTTTTTAAGGTCTCGTGGGTTTGCCATTTTGTTTGTGGGCTGTATGGTGTATTGTTTTGTGCCCATAATTTCCATAAGTTCGGGATGAGAATACGCCGCCAATGCAAGTTTTGCCATATCCTTTGCCGTTGAGTAATGCTCTTTATCTTTAATAACAAGCCCATGAGGGTTGCTGAAATATGTGTTTTCCATACCAAGCTCTTTGGCACGGGCGTTCATCATATCGTTAAAACCTTCTAAACTACCGCCAATATCCACCGCAAGCGCCGCCGCCGCATCGTTGCCCGAAGCTAACAGCAAGCCGTAGAGTAAATCTTTTACGGTAATATTTTCCCCTGACTGAATATTTGCAAGACTGGATGCAGAGCTAAAGTCGTAAACCTCTTTGCCCGGCACAACAATGTCGTCCATTTTTCTGTTTTCTACGGTGAGTAGTGCGGTTATAAGTTTTGTAGTGCTTGCAGGGCTGATTTTTTCGTCTCCTCCCTTTTCGTAAAGCACCTCTCCTGTTTTTGCGTCTATAAGCATTGCAGAAACTACGGATAAATTGCTGTCGTCAAAAGGGGGTGGTGTGGCTCCATAACTAATAGTAGGTATTAGTAAAAATAATAATACTGTTATTGTAGATATGATTCTCTTCACTCTGCTCGCTCCTATACTTGTGAAATTTATATAAAATCTTTTATACCCATTTAATAAAGATTTCTTAATTTAAAACTTTCTGCCCCTTAAAGCCTTTCTTGCGTAGTTTGTTGGGCGTCGTTTTTCGTTTTCGTTTATTGTGTGATAATCGTAGGTGACTACCTTTCTGCTTTCGGGAGATGTTGCCCTTTCGTATGCAATATTTCTATGGTGATGCTGGTTGTGATGCCGTCTTCTGCCTATCCTCCAACCGTAGTGTTTTATAAAGTAATAACCCGCAAAAGCCCCTATTGGTATTATTATAAACCATAAATACCAAATTTCAAATTTAAAGTCGATGTTAGGAAGTCCAAGCTCTGCCTTTGCTAAGTTTTCCTCCCCTAATTGATACACCTTTCTGCTTGAGATTAAGGGTACATGGCATAGCTCTTCTCCGTTTAGCTTATATATTACATAGCCCATTTCCTCCCCTAAGGCTACGGGGGCTACCATTGGTTTTGTAAGCACGACCTCCTGCTCTATTTGTACAGAGCCGTTATTTATATTTTCAAGCGTGCTTTTAGAAAGCACTTTTGTAGCAGTAATGCCATCCGTTTTTGACACCAAAGTCAGCTGTCCGTCAAGGGCATCGTTTTTTGCGCAATTTTCTAAAGACTTTGTAACTTCCACAGGCGGAATGTAGGTGGCTAAATCCACGGTGGAAATAGCATTAAAGCCGTACTCAAACATATCTATTGCATTCTGCCAACGTGCAAGGGAGCTTGTCGATTTATCTCCAAACACAAGGGAAATCAGCTTAACACCATCTTTATTTGCGGATGCTACAAGACAGCCGTAAGAAGAAATATCGTCTGCGGCATTTTCAAGTAAACCTGTTTTCATACCTGTTGCATATTCGTACTTATACTTTGCATACTCCGGTCTGCTTTGAGGGGTTACCAAAAGTATGTTGGTGTTTTTGAGCTCTCGAGTATCGCTAACTATATTAGTAGGCTGTATACTGTAATTTTTTGCGCTGATAATCTCCATAAGCTGGGGTATATTGTTTACCGCAACCGCAAGTTTTGCCATATCCGAAGCGGTGGAATAATTAACCCTATCCTCTACCTTTAGCCCATGAGGATTAATAAAGGTGGTGTTTTCCATGCCAAGCTCTTTTGCACGGGCGTTCATCATATCGTTAAACCCTTCCAAGCTACCACCGATATGCACGGCTAAAGCCGCCGCCGCATCGTTACCCGACGCCAACATCATCCCGTAAAGTAAATCTTTTACGCTTATGGACTCCCCCTTTTTTATTCCTGCAAGAGAAGAATTTTTAGTAAATCGATTTACCTCCTCGCCGGTTTTTACAATATCGTCTAATTTGGTTTTTTCAAAGGTAATTAAAGCCGTCATTAATTTACTTGTGCTTGCCGGCATAATTTGCTCGTCTTTATTCTTTTCTAACAGTACTTCCCCTGTGGATGCGTCCACCAGCATTGCAGAGTCCGCACTAATGGTTATGTTTTCGGGAAGCTCCTGTGCATATGCAATACTTGGTATGAATATTATAACCGCAAGTAGCAGTATTATGTATTTTCTCAATATTAAAACCTCTTATTTCTTAGCTTTAAGTAAAAAAACTAATTGTAAATAATTATATCATAACAGGAAAAATTTTTCTACCTTTTTACCTAAACCTTACAAAATTTGTAACAACTCTGTAATAGAATATTTATATAAGTTAAATTTATTGGAGGAATACATAAATGTTTTATTTAAACGGCGTAGGTTTTTTGTTTGTGGTTATAGGAGTTATTGCGGTTTTTTCTTTATGCTCCGCTTGTATAGAGCATAAAAATTATAAAACGAGCCAAAAAGAATTGTTTTTACTTGAAAAAGTATTTAAGATGTTAGATAATATAAGAGTATTTTTAAGTAAATGAGGTGGACATAATTAATAATGAATAAATTAACAACATCAAAGGAAATGGCAGGACAGGTTTTTGACGGAGCAACAATAGTTGTAAACGGCTTTATAATGGTTGCTTGCGCAGACGATATTTTATTTGAGACGGAGCAACGCTTTATAGCCGAAGGCTCTCCAAAAAATTTAGATATTATTGCAATAACATCCGTCGGTGACGGCCCGGAGCGTGGGATTAACCGCCTTGCAAAAAAAGGTATGATACACCGCATAATTGCAGGGCATTATAACTTTATGCAAAAGCTTCATCCCTTAATATTAAACAACGAAATTGAGGCGTACAACTTTCCTCAAGATTGCATTGGGCAATTAATAAGGGAGAGTGGCTCAAGGCGTCCCGGTCTTATAACCAAAATAGGTTTAGACACATTTGTAGACCCACGTTTAGAGGGTGGCAAGCTAAACGAAATAACCACCGAGGATTTATGCAGTGTTATAAATATAGATGACGAAGAATACCTACATTACAAACCAATTAAAAAGATAGATTTTGCCTTTTTAAAAGGCACTTATGCGGATAAAAACGGGAATGTTTCTTGCGAAAAGGAGGCATCTTTAATGGATTGCCTAACCATTGCCGCCTCCACTCATAATTTAGGGGGCAAGGTTTTTGTGCAGGTAGAAAAAATCGTGGATAAAATACCCCCTCACAGCGTAAAAATTCCGGGGATTTTTGTGGACGGCATAGCTTTAGCAAGACCGCAGTTTCATATGCAAACGGCATTAAGTCAATACAACCCTTCCTACTGCGGAGAAAAATATGTAGAGGTAATCCCCTGGGAATACACGGGGGAAAAGGGCATAATAGTAGGGCGAGCGGCACAAGAGTTAAGAGAGCACAGCATAATCAATTTAGGTGTAGGCATCCCCGACGGCATAGGGCATATGGCGGTAAAAAACGAGGTTAGCGATGTTACACTTACCATAGATGCAGGCTCTATCGGTGGCACCCCTGCCACAGGAGCGGATTTTGGGGTGTGCCTAAACC
Source organism: uncultured Christensenellaceae bacterium (assembly GCA_964628515.1). GTDB lineage: Bacteria > Bacillota > Clostridia > Christensenellales > Christensenellaceae > CAZVNZ01. The sequence goes on along the minus strand of CAZVNZ010000026.1, from coordinate 612 downwards.
CCGAGGCTATTATATTTCATCATCAGTTATTTGATTTTTACAACGGCGGTGGGCTAAACCAAGCATTTTTGGGGCTTGCGGAGGTGGATGCAAAGGGCAACATAAACGTAAGCAAGTTTGGCAGTAAAATTGCAGGCTGCGGAGGTTTTACCGGCATTACCCAATCGGCGCAAAAGCTGTATTTTATGGGCACTTTTACCGCAAGCGGACTAATTACCGAAATAAAGGATGGCAAACTTAATATTTTGCAGGAAGGCAAAATAAAAAAGTTTAAAAACCGTATACAACAACAAACCTTTTCCGCAAAAAGGTCTTTTGAGCTTAATCAGGAAGTTATGTTTATAACCGAAAGATGCGTGCTTGTGCTAAAGCCGGAGGGTTTGGTGCTAACGGAAATCGCCCCGGGGGTAGATTTGGAGAAGGATATTTTTGCAAATATGGAGTTTACGCCCGTGGTTTCTAAGGATTTAAGGTTAATGGATGGGAGATTTTTTGCTTAAAAATTGAGGTTTCATTTTAGCAACTAATTGCTAATTGGTTACTAACCGCTAACCACTAATAAACATCCCCCAGCATAGCTGGGGGTATTTCACATTACGCCTGTAAGGCGTT
>CAZVNZ010000025.1:0-42259 GCA_964628515.1 uncultured Christensenellaceae bacterium | reverse complement strand
TCTAAATTATTCATTTTATTATTATATCATACGAAGTGCCTTTTGTCCACTCCTATCGGCTTATTGGGTTTTTCGTTTTTTTGTAAAACTTAATCAACAAAAAAAATACACATTACACACTTTTTATGCTAAAATATAAAATATGGGAATGTGGGATACTTTTTTTGCCCGTCCTCCCCCAATTACACAAGACGCAAATCTTTCATAAAAACTTGTGCGAAAGGAACGTGCCAAAAAGCACGTATATTATGAGAAAAAGAAGGAAATACAAGACTAACTCCGTTAAATCTGCTCTAAGTAATTTATCCAAAAAGCAAATTATTGTTTTATGCTGTATTGTTGCAGGAGTAATTTTATGCGCCCTGGGTATTTGGGGCTATTTTTACGATAGCAACAACCCTACCGCACCAACCCCATCGCCCACTCCCACCGCAACCCCAACTACTAAGCCAACTCCCACGCCCACGCCAACTCTCACTCCTAGCCCTTCGCCCACTCCCACACCGCCACCAACAGAGGAACAACTTAAGGTTGCGGAATTGCAAAAGGAAAATCCGGATATTTTCGGACATATAAAAATACCCGAAACCAGGGTGGATTACCCTTTAGTGCAAGGCAAGGACAACATATTTTATTTAGAAAGAGATGAGTTTAAAAAATCTACCATAAACGGTGCAATATTTTTAGATGAAGTAAACAACAATGATTTGACGGACAGAAACTCAATAATTTACGGGCACAGAATGAACAGCGGAGCTATGTTTGCGGATTTACATAAATTTGCGGATAAAGAATTTTTTGAGGAAAATAGAGAAATTACCATCTACACCCCTAAGGAAGTGCTTACCTACAAGGTTTTTGCCGCCTACAAAACGGACGACACCTACCTCCCGTCAAAGTGGGATTTTGAGGACGATGAGGAATGGCAGAAATACTTAGCCCAAATAGGCAGTAAGGACAAAAATGCAAATATTAGCAATATTAAAATAACAAATGACGATAAAATAATTACACTCTCCACCTGCGTGCGCTACGAGGGTAACAACAGATATATTGTGCAAGGGGTACTGGTGTCCTGAAAGGCACACATGCCCTTAAGGGCATAGACTACCCCCACATTAATGTCAGCAGTTTTCCTCCATAAGTTTTAGCATATGGAGGAATTTTTCTTTATAATCTTTGCCTTCGCAAGTATATTTTTTGCCTGCGTTAAACTCCAATTCCACCACTTGTGGCATTGGTGCAATTTTTGCCGTTTTTATTGCATTTTGTGCAGAGTTTTTAAGGGTGGCAGAAAGGTCCTCACCGCCGTTTTTGGTGTTTGCACACACTACCCACGGGCAGTATTCTTTAGCCTGTTTTAAAAACACATCGCAACCGCTTACCATAGCGGTTTTTACGTTAAAATACCCTGCAAGTGCGGAGTTGATTTCAAACTCTCCTACCGTTTTGCCGTCAAAAAACACATTTTTCACCTTTAAGTAATAGGTGTGTGCAAGGCAACCCTCGCTTTGCGCTTTTGCGTGGTAGCCAATAAAAAATGCGTACTCGTAGCCTTTGTCAATGTAGCGCATCATAGAAAAAATACCCGAGCCTACCTCTAAAGTTGCGCCCGATACCTTTTTTAAATTTGTGCCGTACTCGTGACCGTCGCACACGGTAATTTCGCCCTGCCCCAAAAATCCGTCCACCACCGCCTGCACGTCCTTTTCCATAGCACTGCAACCAATGTTGTACTTTGCGCTTGAAGGGGTGACTTCATCAAAAGAAGTAATACCTCTGCTACCTTCCATATCTGCGGAAATGTAAATTTTCATACTGCTCCTAAATAATTGATTTATAGCTATTTGCCCTTAATTAGCCCCACCTAATTTAAAGGTGTCCAGTAAATCGAAGTACAATTTTTCGTATATTTTCATAACTTTATTATATTCTTGGTGATTTTTGGCAACAGGCTCTATAACTTCTTTTACCTTGTGTACCTTATGCGCTTGCTCTAAACTGTCAAAAATGCCTATACCCACACCGGCAACCAGCGCTCCGCCGTATGCTCCGCCCTCTCCTGCGCCGTCTAAAATCTTTACGGGCAGATTAAACACATCAGCCATTATTTGCTTCCAAAGGGCAGAGTTTGCTCCCCCTCCCGACAGTATAATTTCCTTTATTTTTAGACTTTCGTTAGTTTTTAAAATAAGCTCGTACATTTGGCGCAACCCAAAGGCAACCCCTTCCATTACCGCTCTTGCCATGTCTCCTAAATCGTTTACTAAAGACAGACCGTAAAAAACTCCTCTTGCATCCGGATTTGGATAGGGACAACGCTCCCCTGTTAAATAGGGCAAAAACACCACCCCTTTTGCGCCGATTCCCGATTTTTGTGCACCTTTGTTAATTTCTTCAAAAGGGTTTTGCACATTTGCAAAAAACGTGTTTTTAAACCACTCCATAGAGCCTGCACAAGAAAGTTGACACCCAAACGCCATATATTTACCCGAGGCATTGTTGCAGAAAAACTGAAGTTTTCCGCCCTCGTTTACTCCGAATTTATCCATAGCCGTTGCCACAACACCGGAAGTACCCATAACAATACCTAATGTACCCTCTTTTACAATACCCATGCCTGTATTTTGAATAACCGCATCTCCGCCCCCTGCATACACGGGCAATCCTTCTTTTAGCCCTGTAAGCATAGCGGCTTCTTTGGTAATTTTGCCTGCAACCTCGTCCGACTCCATAGTTTTTGGGAAAATAGAAATATCAAAGCCCACTTTATTAATTAAGTCTTTAGACCACTCTCTGTTTTTAACATCGAAAAACCCTGTGCCCGAGGCTTCGGAAACGTCTGTTGCAATCTCTCCCGTTAGGCAAAATCTTATATAATCTTTAGGCATTACAAATTTATAAAGTTTTGCGTAATTTTGTGGCTCGTTTTCCTTTAGCCAAAGGATTTTACCCCCTGTGTACCCTGTCAGCATATTATTGTTGGTGTAGGAAACGAGCCCTTCCATGCCCCCTGCAATGCTTATTATTTCATGGCATTGAGCGTCCGTGCGTTGATCGTTCCATAAAATTGCGTTTCTTATAACCTTTAAATCTTTATCTAAAGCAACAAGCCCATGCATTTGCCCCGAAAATCCTATTGCAACAATGTTTTCTTTGTCTACATCTGCAAGCAGTTCTTTTAGTGCGTCCTGTGTGCCCTTCCACCAGTCCGCAGGGTCTTGCTCCGACCACGCCGGTTTTGGAGTGTGGAGTGGATAGCCTTTTGTTACGGATTTTACCACCTTTCCGCTCTCTTCGATTACAAGGCACTTAACTCCGCTTGTACCCACATCAATTCCTAATAAATACTTCATAGTTGCTCTCCTTCTACCTTTTTATATAGTGATAATTCATTATAAATATCTTTGACACTTTCTACAATGTAATCTGTTTCTACATCACTTTTTATGATTTCGTCATAAGTTACTTCTCCCGAAAGTACCGCAATTCCTATTATACCGCCGTTTTGCGCCGTTTTAATATCTGTATACAGTCTATCCCCCACTATTGCGGTTTTCTTTTTGTCTGTGCAGGTTTTTGCCAAAATAAAATCTACCGTTTCCTTAAAAGGCTTACCTACAAATTTAGGCTCTACACCTGTTGCGTGGGTTATCATTTTTGCCATAGCACCGCAATCCGGGCAATGTCTGTTGTTTTCTAAGGGGCAAACCACATCTATATTTGTGGCTAAAAACTCGCCACCGTTGTCTATTACCCTGCATAAATCGTCTATTTTTTCGTAATCTAAGGTGGTGTCAAACCCCAGTACCGCAAAATTGGCTTTTTCCGTTTTCCGTGGCATTAAGTTTATCCCTGCCCTTTCAAACTGCTCTTTTAGCTCGTCCGTTCCGCATAAATATACGGTAGAATTTGGGTTGTGGGTTTTAATGTAGTGTATCATAACGTCTCCCGACGTCATAATATGCTCTAAAGTAATACCGCTAAAACCTAATTGCTCCAGCTTTTTTACATATGCCTTGGGCGATTTTGAAGAATTATTGGTAAAAAAGTAAAACTTAATGTTGTTTTCAAAAAAGTAGTTTATTAAGTCCATTGCACCATCTATAAGGTTGTTGCCTAAGTTTATTGTGCCGTCCATATCCAGCACAAAACACTCTATATCTTTAAAATCCGTTGCAGTTGCTTTCATCTTTCCCATTTTTCTTAGTTGTCTCATTTTAGCTTCTCCATTTCATCGTATAAGCTTAAGAGGTAGTTATCCTCGTAAGAAATTTCATCAAGAATTGTGTATCTGTTCTTTCTTGTGGTTTTAGCGTTTTTAATAATGATTAAAAACTCCTCCCTATTTACTCCAAGCTGAGAAAAACAAACGGGCATATTAAACTGCTTTAAAAAATCTCTTATCGCAATATAGTCCCCTTTGTATAAATATTCTATTAGAATTGTTGCCGTTGCTACCTGTATTCCGTGGAATGTGCCCTTTCCTATGCCGTCTATTGCGTGGCTTATTAAATGCTCTGCGCCCGAGGAGGGTTTTGTGTTTCCCGTAATATTCATGGCAAGCCCTGATAGCACTATGGATTCGGCTAATTGAGTTAAGAAGGCAACATCTTGTAAATTTGGGTTTTTGTACTGCAAAATGGCTCTAACCGCCGTACCCGAAATTATGTAGGCAAAATCGTCCATCTCCCCTTTGCCTGTTTTCACCGCTTTTTCCCAATCTTTTAGTGCGGTTATGTTGGAAATTAAATCTCCCAAACCTGCTACTATAAGCTGTTTAGGGGCATTTTTAATAATATCCGTATCCATTATAATATGGGTGGGTATTTTGCAATCTAAACTGCGTACGTTTTTATGCTCGCACCTTAGCACCGCAATGGGTGATGCTACACCATCGTGAGAAATTGCCGTAGGAATACTCACAAAATCCCGTTTTGCCGAGGTAGAGCAGTATTTGCCCACATCTAAAACCTTACCGCCCCCCATAGCAATAACCTTATCTAAATCTCTGTTTACCGTATAATATGCCATTAAAAAGGCTTCTTTAAGAGTGCCTTGAGATACAAATTCCTTTTTTACATAAGCGGTATTTTGCTCTAAAAACTCGTAAACCTGCTTGCCGTACATTTCGTCTATTGTTTTATCCACAATAAAAAGCACTCTATCCGTTTTCTTTAGAATAGTTGCAAGCTGAGTATACAGTATATTACTGCCTATTTTTAAATTATTCGGTACTGCAAAGGTGTTAATGCTATCACTTCCTATTTACTTACTGTTTGTATATATTGTAACAAAATTTAGAGGAAATTTAAAGAGTTATTACAGCAAAAAAAATTCTAAAGCATATTTTTAGCACAAAGCAATTTCTTTTAAATAGAGAAATTATGCTTGCCAACCCCAACGTCACTACCCAAAAAATAGCGGTAGTATGCCCTCTTTTATTATCATCACCATAAAAAAACCGATACCCCAAAAGAAGTATCGGCTCTAACTTATCTAAATTACAGATTTTCGGACATTATTTTAAACTCGTTCCACAATTCTGCATCAAATATAAGCTCTTTGGATAGTGCTTCGTCTATATCTTCGTCAATTATTTTGTTGTCTTTTATGCCCACAACCCTGTTGCCGATTTTGTTGTTTAGCAGTTCTACCGCACGCATACCCATTCTTGAGGCATACATTCTGTCCACCGCTGTTGGCGCACCTCCACGTTGAATATACCCAAGCACAATGGCTTTTGCATCAAGTCCTGCTTTTGCACGCATATAATTTGCTATTGCCTCTCCCTTGCCTGCACCCTCGGCTATAAGTACGATGTTTGTCATGTTGCCTTTTATTCTGCTACCTAAAATTTTGTCGCAAATGTAGTCAATATCAAACTCAACTTCAGGCACCATTACGTGATCCGCACCTCCTGCAATTCCTGCATAAAGGGCTATATCTCCGCATTTATTGCCCATTACTTCTATTACGCCAATACGCTCGTGAGAGTTCATTGTGTCTCTTATTTTGCTCATTTCCCCGATTACACAGTTTACCGCCGTATCAAAGCCTATTGTAAAATCCGTGTAGGCAAGGTCGTTATCTATTGTACCCGGGATGCCTATTGTGGGCATTCCTAAATGGCTTAGCACCTTTGCCCCTTGAAAACTGCCGTCTCCGCCTATTACCACCAATCCGGAAATATCAAAGGCACGCATTACCTGCAATGCTTTTTGCTGACCTTCCTTAGTTTTAAATTCTTCGCATCTGGCTGTTTTTAGTATTGTACCGCCCTTTTCAGAAATACCGTACACATCTTCCGTTTTTATTCTTGCTACTCTGCCCTCAATTAACCCTGCATAGCCTTTGGTAATTCCCATAACGGAAAAGCCTGCCGCATCTGCCGCCATTACAGTTGCACGTATGCCTGCATTCATACCCGGGGTATCTCCTCCGCTTGTAAGTATTCCTATTCTTTTTTTCATATTTTAAAAACCTTCCTTGTCCAAAATAACTAATCATAGAGTATTTTAACAAATATTAACTTAAAATACAAACATTATTTATCTTTGAAGCAAACATTTTCTTCCCCTAAATAATCTTTTAATTCTTTTACCATTTTTGTATTGTAAGCAACACTTTTTGCACCGCCCAATTTGTATTTTAATTCCGTTTTTTCTATGTACACCACAATACTGTTGGTGCCTAAGTAATCCTTTGTTATGTTAAACAAACCCTCTAAGTTGCAAGGCACATCTTTTGGTAGCTTAACATAAAGCTGTTTTCCTTGGTACAGAGGATCATCGTGTACATATTTTGATACTCTTTCGCACAAAAGCTCTATGCCGTTTTGCGCAGAAACTGTAATTTTGCCCGTAACCTTAACTATGTTATCCGTTTTTAGTATACCCTCGTTTCTAACATAAACATCGGGGAATATTATTAAACCTATTTGGGAGAATAAATCCTCTAAAATACCGTTTGCCATAAGTTTTTTTTGCCGTGTAAGTCGTGTTTTTATCCCCGTTATTATCCCCATTACTTCCACCTGCTTTCCATCGTATTCGTACATGGAAATTTCGTCGCTACCCGTTTTTACAATGTCCGTAATTGTGTTTTTTTGGCTGTTTAGCACGTCTGCCACGCTGTCTAAGGGGTGCCCTGTTATGTATATGCCCGTCATCTCCTTTTCGTAGGATAGCTTTCTTAGGGTGTCGTACTCTTCTATATTAGGATATTGTATCTTTAATTCCGCACCCTCTCCCATATTGTCAAATAGGGAAATCTGCCCTGTATCTTTGCGTTTTTTTACGTTGTTTGCCTCCGTTAGCACCGTATCGTAAACCGCCATTAAACAGGAGCGTTTTATGTTAAAACAATCAAAACACCCTGAAAGTATAAGGCTTTCTAACCGCTTTTTGTTTAGCACATCGCTATTTTTTTCCACAAAGGCTTCAAAATCCGTGTAGCCCTCTCCCCTTCTTAAAATTACCTCGTCTATTGCCTCTCCCACATAGGAAATTGCACTTAAGCCAAACCTTATTGCCCCATTTTCGTACTCAAATTTCATGTTGGATTTATTAATATCCGGAGGCAATATTTGTATATCTATGTACTTTAATATTTGCACGTATTCCGCTAATTTTTGCTTACTTGCAATAAAACTGTTGAGTAGCGCCGTCATAAATTCCACTTTATAATAGCATTTTAAATACGCCGTTTGATAGGCAATAACCGCATACGCACAAGCGTGAGATTTATTAAACGCATAGTTGGCAAATGCCATCATCTGCGAAAACAACTCCCCTGCAACCTGCGCACTTACCCCCCTGCGCACAGCGCCGTCCACGGTGATTTTACCATCTGTAATTTCTCCGTTAATAAAGAGATCTCGCTCCTTTTCCAGTACATCTTGTTGTTTTTTGCTCATAGCACGACGCACAAGATCGCTCCTTGCCATAGAGTAGCCTGCAACGTCTCTTACAATACGCATTATTTGCTCTTGATACACCATACACCCGTAAGTATCCCTTAAAATAGGCTCTAACAGGGGGTGGGCATAATGCACCTTGTTTGCGTTGCGCTTGCATCTTATGTACTCGGGTATGCTATCCATAGGCCCCGGTCTGAATAGGGAGATACCCACCATAATTTCGTCTAAATTTTCAGGCGCTAAATCCTGCATCAGACGTGTCATTCCTGGGCTTTCTAACTGAAACACGCCGTGGGTTTGTCCGCTGCCGATTAGACTGTATACCTGCTTATCATCAAAATCAATATTATCTATATCTATTTGTACATTGTGATTTTTCTTTATAATAGCAAGAGTGTCTCTAATTACAGTTAGGGTGCGCAAGCCTAAAAAGTCCATTTTTAACAGCCCCAGCTCTTCTAATTTCTTCATGGTATATTGGGTTGTTATGCTTTCGTCCTTAGTGTTTTTTTGCAAGGGTACGTAGTTTGTAATAGGGTCTTTAGAAATTACAACCCCTGCCGCATGGGTGGATGCGTGGCGAGGCATACCCTCCAACCTTTTTGCAATATCTATGATTTTTCTTACTTCCTCGTTGTTTTCGTACTCCAAACGCAAACGATCGTTATTTGCAAGGGCTTTGTCTATTGTCATTTTAAGCTCGAAGGGTATCATCTTTGCTATTTTGTCCGCTTGGGCTATGCTCATATTCATAACACGTGCAACGTCTCTTATTACAAGCCTTGCCCCCATTGTACCAAAGGTAATTATTTGCGCAACCCTGTCCTCTCCGTATTTGGCGGTAACGTAGTCTATAACCTCCTGCCTGCGCTCTATGCAAAAATCTATGTCTATATCCGGCATACTTATACGCTCGGGGTTTAAAAAACGCTCAAACAACAAGTTGTATTTTAGAGGGTCTATGTTGGTTATGCCAAGGGCGTAGGCTACTATACTGCCTGCCGCACTTCCTCTGCCCGGTCCTACCATTATGCCCTTGTTTTTTGCAAAGGCTACAAAATCCCAAACTATTAAAAAATAGTCGGTAAAACCCATTTTGTTTATCATTTCAAGCTCGTAGTTTAGCCGTTCTGTAATTTCTTTTGTTACAACTTTGTACTTTTTTAAGCCTTGCGTTGCAATTTTGTGCAAATATTCAAAGTTTGAGGTTGCCTCGGGTATTTTATATTCCGGCAGATAAATATTGCCAAATTCTATATCTAAATTGCATTTTTTCGCCACCTCCGCCGTATTTTCCAAGGCTTGAGGAATGTTTGGAAATGCGTCTAACATCTCCTCTTCGGATTTTAAATAAAACTCGTGGGTGTCAAAAGCCATTTTGGAGGGCTCGTCTATGGTGGTTACCGTTTGTATGCACACAAGCACCTTTTGGGCAAAAAAATCTTCTTTATTTGTATAGTGAACATCGTTGGTGGCTACAAGTTTGATGCCCGTTTCTTTGGCAAGTTTAATAAGCATTGGGTTTATGCGTAACTGCTCCGAAATGTTGTGGTTTTGGATTTCTATGTAGTAGTCCTCCAAAAACAGTGCTTTATAGGCAAGGGCAAGGGTTTTTGCCCCGTTATAATCGTTGTTTAAAAGTAGTCTCGGAATATCTCCTGCTAAACAGGCGCTTAGACACACAAGCCCCTCGCTATGCTGTTTAAGTAGGTTGAAGTCTATCCTCGGTTTGTAGTAAAAGCCTTCTAAAAACCCTGCGGAGCACAGCTTTAGCAGGTTTTGGTAGCCCTGCATATTTTTACACAGCAAAATTAAATGGGCATTTTCTTTATATTGTGCGGTTTTTTCGAATCTGTCCAAGGCTACGTACACCTCGCACCCTATAATTGGCTTAATACCCTCTTTTTTGGCGGCAGAATAAAAATCCAGCACACCGTACATTACGCCGTGGTCTGTAATTGCAAGGGAGTCCATATTAAGCTTGGACGCTTTTTTAACTAAATCGTTTATGCGTGCGGCACCGTCAAGTAAGCTGTATTCCGTATGTACGTGCAAATGGGTAAAAGCCAAGTTAATCCTCCGAAAATCTAATTATTTACTGTAATATATTATATCATTATTTTGTGCAATTATGTGTCTTTTTGTAAAAATATTAAAATATAGTTTTAAATCTTTTAAAAATATTGTATAATATTTAAGTGACAGAAACATTTGAGCAAGAAAGGAACATTAAATGACTTATAAATTAATAGCATTGGATTTAGACGATACTTTACTTAATGCAAACAAGCAATTTTCTAATGAAGATGCAACGGCAATAAGCAAGGCTTACGAAAAGGGTGTACAGATTGTACTTGCATCGGGCAGAATGTATTACAGCATTGCTCCCATAAAGGAAAAACTCAACATTAAAAACAGTTATAGTATAGCCGTTGGGGGTGCTGCGGTAGTAAACCCCGAAGGGCAGGAAATATATTCTAAGTATTTATCTCCCATTTCCGCAAAGCAGGTTATGCGGTATGCGGTTATGAGAAATATATATTTTCAGCTATATTTGGAGGACGGTATGCACTATATAAACCGTACTCAATATACAGACCACTACGAAACCCATTATGCTTGCGTGGGCATAAATTCGCCAAAGCTTATGGAGCAGGAGGAGATTTTTACCTCTAAAATTTTGATGATAGACAAGCCCGAAAAAACAAAGGAGTATCTGCCCGATATTAAGGCAAATTTTTCGGAATTATCCGTAAAACGCTCCCAAAAGGAGTTTATAGAAATTATGAACCCCGAGGCGTCTAAGGGCATAGCCCTTGAATTTTTGGCAAAAAAACTGGGCATAGCAAGAGAGCAAGTAATAGCGGTTGGGGACAGCGAAATCGATATTAGTATGATAGAATATGCCGGACTTGGAGTAGCGATGGAAAACGCAGACGAAAAAGTAAAAAAATCGGCACAGGTGGTTACAAAATCCAACCTCGAAAGCGGGGTTAGCGAAATAATAAACAAATATATTTTAGGAGTGTAGTGTTTTGAAAAAGACTATCAAGATTGCCGATATGGCAACTGCCGTTAATTTAAGCATAATTTACATGGGACAACGTACAACAGCGGACGTGGACTCCAGCGACTTAAACCGTCCGGGTTTGCAAATGAGCGGTTTTTTTGAGTATTTTGCATCCAACCGCATACAGCTTTTAGGTATGGTTGAGATGACATATCTGCTAACTCTTGATCAGCATACACGCATGGAGCGTTTGGATACTTATTTTTCTCATCAGCTCCCTTGCGTGCTTATAGGCAGAAACTTAACTCCCCCCGAAGAACTCTTGGAGTGTGCCAGAAAATACGATGTGCCCGTGCTTATGTCCGGACTTACAACTACTAAACTCTCTCATAAAGCATCAATATATTTAGATGAAATACTTGCACCATGCATATCAAGGCACGGCGGACTTATGGACGTTTACGGTGTAGGAATGTTTATTACGGGTGATAGTGGCGTAGGTAAAAGCGAAACCGCTCTCGAACTTGTAAAGCGAGGGCATAGGTTTGTTGCAGACGATGTGGTGGAAATACATAAGTTATCCGACGACACATTAATCGGGCGTTCTCCCGACATCATTAGGCATATGATGGAAATTAGAGGAATAGGCATTATAGATGTTTCGGTGCTTTACGGCATGGGCTCTGTGGTACGAGAAAAATCCATAACCCTATCCATACACTTAGAGCCGGGAGATATTTCCGATATAGACAGGCTTGGTACTGCGGATAATCATATTACGCTCCTTGGAATAAAAGTACCGCAAATTACCCTGCCCGTGCGCCCCGGACGTAACCTTGCCATTGTTATGGAAGTAGCCGCCATGAACTACCGCTTAAAATCCATAGGGCAAGGGGGCGGAGAATGGCTTGCTCAAAATATTATGGATGTAATTCAAACACAATGATTAAAAGCACCCTACTTACTATTTTGGATAAAGCAAGTGTTTTGGAAAACGTGCCTATGCGTGAGCACACAACCTTTAAAACAGGGGGCAATGCGCTTTTTATGGTGATGCCGGGTACAGTCTCTCAACTAACGGAGATACTAAGAGCGGTAAAATCACATAATATGCCCTATTATATAATAGGCAGAGGCTCTAACCTGCTTGTAAGCGACAGGGGGCTTGAAGGAGTTGTAATAAAACTTGGGGATAATTTTTCCGAAATTGAAGTTAATAACACCAATATCACCGTAAAAAGCGGAGCAAGTTTAAGCAAAGTTGCAAACGAGGCATATAACAATTCTTTAGGCGGAATAGAGTTTTTAAGTGGCATACCCGGCACTTGCGGTGGCGCATTTACCATGAACGCAGGGGCATACGACAACGAAATTTGCGATTTTACCAAGAGTGTAGACGTACTTACCCACGATTTGTGCGTTCGTACTTTAAGTTGCGATGAAATGGAGTTTGGGTACAGAACAAGCAGGGTTGCCAAAAGCAATTACATAGTGCTTGGGGGTGTGCTTAAATTATACAACAAGGAAAAAACCGCCATAAAAGAAACGATGCAACGCCTAAACGCATTACGCAGAGAAAAACAGCCCTTAGACCTACCCAACGCAGGCAGTACCTTTAAAAGGCCATTAGGCAACTATGCCGGGGCACTAATAGAAAAAAGCGGTTTAAAGGGTTTTTGTATAAATGATGCTTGCGTTTCCAAAAAACATTGCGGTTTTGTTGTAAACAACAAAAATGCAACCTCCAAAGATATTTACTTGCTGATATTGCATATACAGCAAACGGTTTTTGAAAAAACAGGGGTTATGCTTGAATGCGAGGTAAAAATGCTTGGAGATTTCAGTTAAATAATACGCCCTTTTGGGTTTAAATACGACTTTAAATATAATAAGAGGTAATTAATGCAAATTTTATCGGACATACATACACATACTACTTATAGCCACGGAAAAGGCACTATAAGAGAAAACGTGCTTGCCGCCATAGATAAAGGCTTAAAAGAAGTAGCAATTTGCGACCACGGAATAGCTCATATGTTTTTTAACATTAAAAATTTAAGGGAGTATTTACAGGCAATAAACGAAATTAAGGAAGAGTTTAAGGACAAAATCAAAGTTTTAAGCGGTGTGGAATTAAACATAGTTTCCTTAGACGGCGAGGTGGATTTACCCTTTGAGTTTTGCCGTTCTTTCGATATTTTGCTTTTGGGGTATCATAAAATGGTTAAATATAAAGATATACGCAGTTTTTTGCACTTTATGTTTAAAATTAATACCAAAAAAGCGGTTAGGCAAAATACACAAGCCTATATAAACGCAATAGAAAAATACGAAATTGATGTAATTACCCACTTAGGTTATGGCTTAAAGGTGGATAAGGCAGAGATTGCAAAAGCGGCGGCAAAGCATAATACCGCACTTGAAATAAACTCCAAACACAATGAGTTTTCCAAAAGTGATTTAATGGAGTGCGCCAAAACGGGTGTTAAGTTTGCACTTGGCAGCGATGCCCACTCCACAGACAGAATAGGCTGTATAGAAAACTCCGTGCTAAAAGCACAAGATGCCGGTATTACAGACGAGATTATAATTCATCAATATGCAAAATAGCATAGGTGCAAATATGTTTGCAAAACTTAGCAAAAGTGCAGAAAGGTTATAAATTATGAAGTTTACAATAGTAACAGGACTATCCGGAGCAGGGCGTTCCTCCGCATTAAAAAGGCTTGAAGATTTAGGCTATTTTTGTGTGGATAATTTATTTCCTCAACTAATACCCCAGTTTGCCCAAATATGCTCTAACAAGCACGGCAAGGTGGCGGCGGCGGTAGATACCCGAATGGGTGTGGATTTTGAGTCCATATACAACGCAATAGACGAGCTTAAAAGTTATAAAATAGAAGTGGATATACTGTTTTTGGATGCCTCTGACGAAGTTTTAATAAAGCGGTTTAAAGAGGTTAGACGGTTGCACCCCGTTTCTAACAGCGGAGAGATTGTAAAAAGCGTTCAAAAAGAAAGGGAACTGCTTGAGCGTATAAAGGAGATGTCAGACCACATAATAGACACCACCTCTTACAATATGCTTAAGTTTAAGAAAATTATGGACACTATTTACAGCGATGACGAAGATAAGCGTATGATAGTCTCCGTTACGTCTTTTGGATTTAAGCGAGGCATACCCATAGATGCGGATATTGTGTTTGATGCACGGTTTGTAACAAACCCCTTTTATGTCCCAAATTTAAAGCATTTAACGGGTAAAGACAAGGCGGTTTCAGATTTTGTCCTTGCATTTGATGTTACTCAAAACTTTTTAAATAGCTTTGAGCAAACAATTAAGGAGTTAATACCTCATTATTATGATGAAGATAAAAAACAGCTTGTTATAGCCATTGGCTGTACGGGTGGCCAGCATAGGAGTGTTGCTATTGCAGAAGAATTATACAAGCGGTTAAGCAACAGCAATATGCGTGTAAATATAGACCACAGAGACATTGCGCTTGAATTGCAGAGGTAGGAATAGTGTCTTTTTCTTTGCAGGCAAAAAACGAGATTTGCGCCATAAAACAAAAGGACTGCTGTATAATTGCCATGCTTTATGCCCTAACATTAGATATGGGCACATATACCATAAATTCCTCGGGTACTCAGATTAAGTACAACACGGAAAGCAAGGTGGTAGCAAAGCATATTTACACCATTGTAACCAAAACACTTAAAATGGAAGCAGATATTGAGGTTAAGGAGAGCAGTCTTAAAAAAATTAATACCTACACCATTATTGTTTGGGATGCACAACTTTTATTTGAAGTTTTGGATATAAAAGCAACTATGTTTTTTACGGTAACCCCGGGAGATAAACTCCTTAAAAAGAAATGTTGTAAAGTTGCATTTCTGCAAGGATTGTTTTTAGGAAGCGGTACTGTATCCAATCCTAAGAAGAATTATCACTTGGAATTTGTGCTAAATAGCGTTGAGCTTGCGAAACTTTTGCAAAATACGCTAAATTTTTTTAAAATTAACGCAAAAAGTGTTTTAAGAAAACAACTTTTTGTGGTATACTTAAACGAGGGGGATAGCATAATAAATTTACTTACTTTGTTAGGTGCATATACTTCCATACTAAATTTTGAAAATGTACGTATTTTAAAGGAAATGCGCAATAATGTAAACAGAGCCGTAAATTGCGAGACTGCCAATATAAACAAAACTGTTAATGCTGCTTTAAGTCAATTAGCAAGTATTAACATTATTGAAAAATACTACGGGTTAGAAAATTTAAGCGAAAATTTATATACCGCAGCAATTATGCGCAGGGAAAATCCCGAGGCTACATTGCAAGAACTTTGCGAAATGTGTAACACCACCAAATCGGGTATGAATCATCGTTTAAGAAAAATAAAGCACATTGCAAATATGCTAAAAGAGGAAAAGGAGGAGATACTATGATTTACAAAGAGCTTGTTATCAACAATTTTGATGGACTTAAAGCTAAAGCAGCCGCAAGCTTTGTACAGGTTGCAAACCAGTTTGATTCCCAAATATTAATTGAGTTTTCCAACAAGAAAATTAATGCTAAAAGTATTATGGGCTTACTGTCTTTGGGCGTTAAGTACCAGGAATCCATTTATGTTTTTGCAAACGGCAAAGACGAAAAAGAGGCGGTTGCCGCTTTGGTGGAACTGGTTGCCAACAATTTTGGCGAATAATTTTAATTATACATTCTATCAAATACTATGCCAAAAGGCATAGTATTTGATATGAGTTATGCACCACGAATTTACCTACTAAAATACATATTATTCTTTTTTTACACGTCAAAAAATAATTAAAAAGCACTTTGCCCTTTAGAGTAAGTGCTTGTTTGATAATTGGTTTTTTTGATTTATTTAGCCCAGGCTTAAATGCAACACATCGTAAATATGTTGGGCTAACTGTGGGCTGATGCCCGAAACCTTGCTTAATTCCTCCACACTTGCGTTTTTAATGTTTTTAAGGTTGGAAAAGTGCTTCATAAGCGCTTTTTTTCGTGCCTCTCCAATACCTTGTATGGAGTCTAGCTCGCTTTTTGTTTGCCGTTTTTCCCTTTGTTGTCTGTGGAAAGTTACGGCAAACCTGTGGGTTTCGTCTCTGATTGCCGTTACTAAGCGGTATTCGGGGCTTCCCACCTTAAGCATTATGCTTTCGCTTTTGTTTGGCATAAAAATTTCTTCTTGCTTTTTAGCCAGACTTACAATGGGTATATCCTCGCATCCCAAAGAAATCAGGGCATCGCAAGCAGAGTTTAATTGCCCTTTTCCCCCGTCTATAATAATTAAGTCGGGCATTGCACTTCCCTCTCTTAGCCCTCTTAGCAAACGCCTTGTGAGTGTTTCGTTCATGCTTGCAAAATCGTCCGCACCCTCTACCGTTTTTATTTTGTACTTTCGGTATTGCTTTTTATCCGGCTTGCCGTCGCTAAACACCACCATAGCCGAAACGTTGTCCGTACCTTGAATATTAGATATGTCGTAGCACTCAATGCGTTTTAGCTCTCTTTGTAGGTTTAGGGCATCCGCCAAGTTTTTAACCGCTACTTCCTTTAGTTTTTCCGCACCTTCTTTTAGCTTAATTGCATCTTTGGCATTTTTGCTTGCCAAATCCAAAAGCTTTTTGTTATCCCCTCTTTGCGCCTCGGTAATTGTTACTTTTGAGCCCTTTACCGTAGAGAGCCATTCTTCCATTAAGGCATGCTCTTTAGGACATGGAGATGTGTAAATTTGCTTTGGTATCCCCGTTTTGTTTGCGTAATACTGTTTTAAAAACTCCTCCATTATTTCTTCTTTGCTTTCTTCGTCGTAGTCAAAATAATACTTTTTTGCATAGTTTAGTTTGCCGTCTCTAAACAAAAACGCCTGTACCACGCTGAATTTTTCCCCCGTTTCTGCCGCAAAAATATCTTTGTCCGTAAGGTTTGGAAAGCCTGCCTTTTGCTTTTCCTCCAGCCTGTTTACCAGTTGGATTTTATCTCTGTACAGTGCGGCTTTCTCGTATTCCTCTTTTTGTGATGCCAACTGCATTTTAACGGTTAAATCCTTCTTTAAGGTGTTTTTGTTGCCGGAAATCATATTCATAACTTCGGCTACAAGCTCGGCGTACTCCGCTTTTGTCACCTTACCCGTGCAAGGGCCTATACATCTGCCCATTGCATAGTTAATACAGGGGCGTTCCCCCCTTCTGATTGCCCCTTCAATATCCTTTTTACAGTCTCTTAAAGGGTAAATTTTATATATGTTATCCAAAATATCTTTAATAATATGGGCGGCAATAAAAGGGCCGAAATACTTTGCTTTGTCCTCCGCCACATTTCTTACCACACTTACCGAAGGGTAGTCCTCCGTTACATCTATTCTTACATAGGGGAACTGCTTATCATCCTTCAAAAGAATATTGTAATAGGGGTAATACCGCTTAATAAGGTTACATTCCAGTATTAACGCTTCTAATTCCGTGTCCGTAATTATATACTCAAAATCATCAACATTGGCAACCATTGCCGTTACTTTATGATATTGATGATGCTTAGTTACAAAGTATTGTTTTACCCTGTTTTTAAGCACCCTTGCCTTGCCGACGTATATAACCTTGCCCTCTGCGTCTCGCATTATATACACTCCCGGTTGCTCGGGCAGATTTTTTATTTTTTCTTTGATTTTATCGTTCATAGCTTAATATCCAAGGTTTAGTGCTTTATTTATTACTTTTTTTGCAAGAGGTGTGGCATGTGCGGAGCCAAAGCCGGCGCCCTCCAAAATTACCCCTATTGCAAGGGGGGATTCCTCCAAATAGCCTACAAACCATGAGTGATTTTTAACCCCTCCGTCCTCGTAATACTCCGCAGTACCCGTTTTGCCGTGCATGGTTTTTCCGTCTATATTTGCGCTTGTGGCTGTACCGCTTTTTACCGCTTCTGCCATAAAATCTGCAATAATTTCCGCAGTTTGTGGGCTTGTTACCCTTCTAAACTCGGAGGGAGAGTAGTTAAATGCGCTTTTATCTCCGTATTTAACATCGTGCAGGGTGTTTGGTTGCATTATAACGCCATCGTTGCCTATGGCTGCCGCAAACATCATAGCGTGCATGGGGGTTGTCAAGTCTTTATACTGCCCTATTCCTGCCCATGCTAAATCCCCTTTATTGCCCGATAGCTCAAAACTGCTTTTGTATAAATCGAAATCCGGAAAGTTAAACTCGTAATTATACCCAAATTTTTCCGCCGTTTTTTTTAAACGGCTCTCCCCTAATTTTACCGCAAGTTGTGCGTAGTAAATATTGCAGGAGCTTTTAAAAGCGCCTTTTAAATCCACCTCGCCGTGTCCCCCTTTTTTGGGGCAGGTAATACGCTGACCTTCTATTACGTCCGCACCCTCGCAAAAATAGGTGTAGTCGTCTATCCTTGCTTCTAATGCACTTAGGGTGGTTACTATCTTCATGGTAGAACCGGGAGGGTACTTGCCTTGTGTGGCTCTGTTTACATATTTAGAGCCTGTGTTGTCCTCGTCGTTCTTAATTTTGTTTGGGTCGAAGGTGGGCTTGGAAACACTTGCAAGCACCTCCCCCGTTTTATAGTTAAACAGCACCACAGCGCCGTTGTAGTCCATATTATCGTAAATGTATTCGCTTAACTCTGCGTCTATGGTTAAATATATATCCGCACCCTTTTGATTTTTTTCCAGCACTCCTGCAATTTTATCCTGCAAGCCTTTTTCGTAGCCGTACAGGTACTTTGCGTAATAGGTTTCCGCACCCATAGATTTACCGTACACGTCTCCCACAATATGACTAACCGCACGTCTTACGTCCTCACTGTCCGCATATTTACGTTCTCCGTCCACCGAGTGAGCAAGCAACACGCCCTTTCTGTCGTAAATATCTCCTGCGTTGTCTATGTTTTTAGAGGCGGATATACGAGGGTTAAAGGGTGTGGAAAACCATTTTTGCCCGTAGGCAACCGTAGAATACAAAAGGTAGCCTCCAAGCAATGCAAATAAACCAACGAAGGCAATAAGCACCACCTTCATATTTTTTTTAACATCTGTTTTTTGGGTTTGTTTGGGTAGTTTAAACATAACTAAACTATGCCACCTCCCATCTCCATTGCCTTTGCCTCGTCGTATTCTCCGTTTTTAACCGCCACACCTTCTATAATGCCAAGTATCATCATAGAAGAAAGCATAGAGCTTCCCCCATAGCTTACAAAGGGCAGAGTTATGCCTGTTAGGGGTATTAGCTTAATTACACCGCCTATAATTATAAAACTTTGCAAAGAAAGTAGCACGGTTGCACCAAAAACCAAGAGTTTATCAAATTTTGTGCGTGCCGACATAGCAATTAATATACCTCTTATAATAAAAATCAAATACATTGCAATTATGCCTATTGCCACTATTACCCCAAATTCTTCGGCTATGGAGGTAAAAATGTAGTCGGTGTGGTTTGCGGGCACAGAGGTGGGCATACCTACCCCCAAGCCCGTGCCAAGCAGACCGCCCGATGCTATTGCCAACAACCCTTGTACTATTTGATAGCCACTATCGTTATAGGTTGCCCAAGGGTCTATGAATACATCTACCCTTGTTTGCACATGGGAGAATATTTGATAGCTAAGCAAGCCACCCAGCACAAACACTCCTGCACAGCCTAAGGTTATAAGCAAGTTGCCCGTGCCTGCGTAAAACACTATTAAAAATGTGCCTGCAAACAAAAGCGCCGCCCCTAAATCCCTTGACATCACCAATAAAAGCACGCACCCTGCGGTAAAAATAAAGTAGGGTAGCATATCTCGTTTACGAGTTTTAGAAGAGATAAAATATGCGGTTACAATTAAAAACAAAACTTTGGCAAACTCGCTTGGTTGTAAGTTAAAACCCCCGATGTTAAGCCAGTTTTTCGCACCGCCGATTGTGCGTGCAAAAAGAAGGGTAAACATTAAAAGCCCGATTGCCAGTATCATAAAAAAGTAATTGCCTTTTCCAAAGTTATTAACCCTTTTTATAACCATCATAGTAACTATCATGGCTACATTGCCTATTATTATCCACAAAAATTGCTTTTGAGCGTAGTCGGGGTTTAGTCTGTATAAAATTACAATGCTTACCACGCACAAAAAATCCGCAATTAGCAAGGCAAACCGTTCTATATGCTTAAAAATTAACTTAAGTGCGTTGTATTGCAAAATAAGCACTATTGTAAAAAGCACGCCTAAAAAAATTGCGTTAATATCGAATTTTCCGCCTCTTAGGGATAACAGCGCCGTACCCGACAGCAAGAACAATATAATTAAAATTAGTATAAGCCCTGCGCTGTATCGTTTAATAATCATGGCTTAACCTCTTTTTCTTAATAAAAATTCTAAAGGTAATGTCCCCTGTTGTAAATTTGTCTCCTGTTTTTAGGGGAAAAGCGTTTATGGCTTTTCTGCCGTTTATTAGGGTTGAGGCTTTATCTATGGGTTGCAGTAAAATATCCTCTTGTACAAAGATTTTTGCGTGATACTTCCTTATACTCTCCCCGGGGATAATAATTTCGCAATCCACCCCACTACCTATTATGCACCCGTCCGTAATGCCGAATTTATCGCCGATAAAATCCTCGTAGCCGTCTACAATTTCTATGTAGCCGGCATAGGAATCTATTTGTTCCATCATACTTTTTTTGTATTTGTATTCTTTGTAGGATACGTATGCAACCGCCGCCACAATACCAAGAGTTATTATTATAAACCAGTACCGCATTGCAAAGCTTACTGTATCAAAAATCGCTAAACCCAATGTTTATACCTCAATCGTACCTGTTTGCATTTAAAAATGCCTGTCTGCCGTGGTCGTAGTAGGCTGTGGACAGTTTTGTAAAAATAATATCGTAAATTATAAAAATAACTTCCGCAATTATTACTATAACCCAAATAGAAATTACTTTTGCTATTTCCCCCGTAAATAAAGTGTTGTCAAACATATACATTACAAAAAGTGCAATGTTGAAATACACTATTTTTACTATGGCACACCCCACAGAGCTTTCTACATTGGCATCCACCACAAACTTAAATATTCCGTAATGACCGAAAAATATTATATAGGGCAGAATCATATATTTTGAAGGTACTATTAAAAAAGCTAAAAAAGCCACTGCAATAAAGGAAATTACCGCAGTTACAAACATTTTTTCCAGCATAATACCCATTATAAACAAGGATGCTATAAAATACATTAATATAGTTATTTGAGGGATAGTGCAGGCAATGTATACGCAAAGTAGTGTTGCCATTGTAAACATAACCGCCGCACTGCCTCTGTATGATTTTTTCTTGTTATATTTTGCCAAATCTTTTACCTTTTTGTGTGCCTAAATTTGTATTACATACAGCAAATCCACGGTCTGCATAAAAAGTTACTGCCTACGCAACCTGCACACGCACATACCGCACATACTTTACATAAAGGGGAGGACATATTAATGTTGCCCATACCGCCAAAATCGCCGTAGCCCCCTGCCGATTGGCTCATGGACTGCATTGCGTTTTCGTATTCTTTGTTGCCCGGCTCCATTTGATAGGCTTGGGTAAAATGGCTGTATGCCCCATCGTACCAACCTCTGCGCAGTAACACTATCCCCATAAGAAAATGCCATTCCGCCGGTCTTTCCTGCATTCTGTTTAGCATATCCTCTGCGGCGGAAATATCGTTTCTTTGGATTGCCATACGAATTTCGTTAAATTTTGGCGTACCGCTCCAATTAAAGTTGCCTTGCTTTATTTTGGTTAC
Source organism: uncultured Christensenellaceae bacterium (assembly GCA_964628515.1). GTDB lineage: Bacteria > Bacillota > Clostridia > Christensenellales > Christensenellaceae > CAZVNZ01. The sequence continues at coordinate 20,523 of CAZVNZ010000025.1, read as the reverse complement.
CATATCGTAAGCTGCGTTTATCTGCTTAAGTTTTTCTGCGGCGGCAGCCTGTTTTTTAGGGTCTTGTGCAAATCTGTCCGGATGAAACTTTTTAACCAGATTTCTGTATGCTTTTTTAATTTCTTCGTCCGATGCGTTTTCGCTCACACCTAAAACTTCATATGGATTCATCTATTAGCCCCAATACTTTTTTTGTTTTTTCTTTTAATCCTAAATAAACTATGTTTTTTAATATATCTTTGTTCTTTTTTATGCTTAGTCTCTCTAACGCATTTGCCACTTGAGATAATGTGTAGCACATACTGTTATAGATTTCTTTGTTACCCTTTAGAGCTTGTGGCTCGTAGTTTAAAGTATACACATTGTACTCGTTTTTTTCCATATCTTTTTTATAGTCGTCTATGGCGTCTATAAGGTACACCCATCTGCCTAAGCTGTAACCTAAATCGTATAAAATATGCGACTGCATAATATCTATGTCGCTTAGCACCTCACCCATAAAATGGGCAAAGGGATACGCCGCCTCATCTGTACTTTTGGTTTTTTTAAGCTCGCATTTGGTGTTTTCCTTCACCATTTTTTCCATTTTTTCCGCTACACTCGGCAGTATTTCCTTTGCCTTAATGTATGCCCTCTTAAAAAAAGGTTTTATTAGCCTTGAGCTAAACTCTTTATCTTGATTATCGTCCAGCAACTTTGCGTAAAATAAAATTACGTTTAACGCTGCGCCGTAGCTTGCGCTTTCACTTACCACCAAAGAGCGTTTTTCTACTGGGTGCACCACACATTTGCAGGGTGCAACCGTGGTTTTTTCCTCTTTAATGCTATCTGCAAGTAAATATATAAATGTGCAATCGTAGTTTAGTATTGCACTTTTTTTATATTCCCTTTTTAATGCCTTACATAAAGAGCAGTAGTAGCCTTTAAATAAATCGCTTTCCCATACTCTTAACTCGCATATTTTTGGCATTATGTATCCAAACATTTTTACTTCTTTCTACAATATATATAGCATAATTTTTCAACTTTGCAGTAAACGGGTTTATTATACACTTTTTTTTATAATATTAATACTGTTTTTACGGTATTATTTATAAATTATTCATAAATTTTTTGGTGCAAGCCCAATTTTTCTTTGCACTTTTGATAGTGTTTTATTTGCCTGCGCCATTGCTATTTGTGCGTTTTTAACCATAATATCTTCTAAAAGGCTTTTGTCGCCCCTTACTTCTTTATAGGTTTTTTGCAAAGGCTCTAACTCATTTATAATGCTTTCCGCCACCTGATTTTTTAAGTCGCCGTAGCCAAGACCGCTAAAATGCCTTTGGGCTTCCTCCACCGTTTTGTTGTTTAGTACCGCAAAAATCGTAAGTAGGTTGGAAACCCCCGGTTTTTCCTCCGCAAAGCGAATTTCGCCATCGCTGTCCGTAACCGCTCTTTTTATTTTGCGTTTTATAACTTCTGGTGGGTCTAACATTGTAATAAAAGCATTTTCGTTGCTGTCCGATTTGGACATCTTCTTTTCCGGCTCTTGCAGACTCATTATTTTAGCGCCTGCTTTTGGAATATACGGCTCGGGTATTTTAAAGACATCACCGTAAATATTATTAAACCTTGTTGCAATATCTCTTGTAATTTCAAGATGCTGTTTTTGGTCTACACCTACGGGCACTAAATCCGTTTGGTAGAGCAAAATATCCGCCGCCATCAGCACCGGATAGGTAAAAAGCCCTGTGTTTACGTTTTCCCCCGCTCTTGCGCTTTTTTCTTTAAATTGAGTCATACGGGAAAGCTCCCCCATATATGTGTAGCAGTTAAGCAACCAAGCAAGCTCGCTGTGCGCCGGCACATGAGACTGCATATACAATATGTTTTTGTTTGGGTCTAAACCCGAGGCAATAAGCAATGCCATAACATCTAAGGTGCGTTTTTTAAGCTCGCTTGCCTCCTGCCTTACTGTGATAGCGTGTAAATCCACAACGCAATAATAGCAGGTGTAGTCCTCTTGCAGTTTTGCCCAGTTTTTAACCGCACCTAAATAATTGCCTAAAGTTAAGTTGCCCGATGGCTGTATTCCGCTAAATATAGTTTGCTTCATAACTTTATTTCTCCAAAAAATCTTCTACTGCTTTTTTAAGGTTATTTTTATTAACGCAGTCTTTATGGGCAACGGCTTTGGTGTTTAGCTCTATTATAGCTTGAGGCACCCTTACCTTGCTTAGTGTGTTTAGCTTACTTACCGCCACAAAAGCATCTGCCTCCACCTCTCCCGAAAGTGCGCAAAGTACATCCCCTGCAAATTTATAGGGGTTTGCCGTGCTTACAACTACCGTTAGGGTGGTATCGCGGGTTTGCTTTTGGTATTTTTCGTACACGCATTGCGCCACCGCCGTGTGTGTATCCATTAAATAGCCGTGCATTTCAAATGTATTTTTTATTGTGGCTTTTGTTTCCTCTTCGTTGCAACACTCTGCATAAAAGCAGTTGAGTTTTTCCTTCATTTCTGCCGTTATGGTGTACTTTTTATGATGGTTTAACTGTTCCATAAAATCTTTTACCATATTGGAATTTCTGTTGCAGATTTCAAATATCAGCCTTTCCAAATTACTGGAAATAAGTATATCCATAGAGGGAGACATAGTTTGGAAAAACTCCCTGTTTGCGTTATATTCGCTATTTGCAAAAAACTCTGTAAGTACGTTGTTATTGTTGGAGGCACAAATTAATTTTTTTACGGGAAGTCCCATACATTTTGCGTAATACCCTGCAAGAATATTGCCAAAATTACCTGTGGGTACGCAAAAATTAATCTCCTCGCCCAATTTTATTTTGCCTTGATTTACAAGGTCTGCATAGGTATTTATGTAATACGCTACTTGAGGAATCAGTCTGCCAAAGTTAATGGAGTTGGCAGAGGAAAGGGTATAGCCCTTTTGCTTAACATATTCTACAAATTGTTTGTCCGCAAAAAGCGCCTTTACTCCTGTTTGCGCATCATCAAAATTGCCGTAAACTCCGCATACAGAGGTGTTTTCCCCCTCTTGGGTTACCATTTGCAACTTTTGGATATCCGAAACACCCTCCACGGGAAAATACACCACTATTGCGGTGTTTTCCACGTTTGCAAACCCCTCTAAAGCCGCTTTGCCCGTGTCTCCCGAGGTTGCGGTTAGCACAAGCACCTTTTCTTCCTGCTGATGCTCCTTTAAAAACAAAGAGGTCAGCCTTGGAAGTATTTGCAAAGCCATATCCTTAAATGCAAGGGTAGGGCCGTGGTACAGCTCCATTACATAGTTTTGCTCTGTAAGTTTTACTGTGGGCACTACACTTTTTGCATCAAAACTTTTATAGGCGGATTTTGTTAAGCTTAGTAAATCCCCGTCTGTTTCCTCAAAAAACATACTCAGTACATATGCCGAAAGTTGCTCGTAGCCTTGTTTGTTTAACTGTAAAACTTTGTTTAAATCAAGTTTTGGAAAATTTTGTGGCACAAACAAACCACCATCCTCACTAATACCCAAAAGCACCGCCTTTGAGGAGGATATTACGTTATTTATATTTCGTGTGCTGACTACTTCCATTTACATATACGCTTTCAAAAACTCCGGTGCAGTTTTTGGGTCTCCGCTTATTATAATAATAGCATTAAAGCTACTTTTCTTTGAAAGATCGTCTATTTTTTTAATTAAATCTTCCGTATCTTCCACCTGCAAACCTGTTATTTTTAAAAATGCGTCTATATAAATGGACTCTATGTCGAAGTCTTGAGCAACCATACCGCAAATTAAGCCATACATTGCCTCGCCTGTTGTAATTTTATAATCCTCTGCATCCACAAAACGAATTTGGTGTTTAACATCGTACATATAGCGCTTATTATCATCAATAAAAACGATGTCTCCCTTTGCCGTGTTTAGCTCCTCGTTTGCCATGTCTATGAGCTTTTTGGTTTTTCCCGTACCCTTTGGGGAATAAATTAATTTAACCATAATCTTTCTCTCCTTTTATTTTGATATTGATTAGCTTGTTATCAAGGTTTTTCCTTCCATTTCCTCGGGTTTTTGTATATCCATAATTTCTAACATTGTGGGTGCAATATCTGCAAGCACGCCGTCTTTTCTTAAGTTAGCTTTTTTGTATTTTTCGCCTATTAATATGAATGGCACTGGGTTTGTACTGTGTGCGGTAAAAGGCCCTTTGGTTTTGTGGTCTATCATTATTTCCGCATTACCGTGATCTGCGGTTACCAGCGCCGTACCTCCCTTTTTGAGTATGGCTTCCACCACCTTGCCTACGCAGGTATCCACCGCTTGCACCGCTTTTTCCGCCGCTTCCAAAATACCCGTATGCCCTACCATATCGCAGTTTGCAAAGTTTAGCACCATAACATCGAATTTATCCGAATTTATAAGCTCTATCGCCTTTTCGCAAACTTCGTAAGCACTCATTTCCGGCTGTAAATCGTAGGTTGCAACTTTCGGAGAGTTTATAAGCACCCTTTCTTCTTTGGGGTTTGGCTTTTCCACACCGCCGTTAAAAAAGAAGGTTACATGTGCGTATTTTTCCGTTTCTGCAATTCTTAGCTGTGCTTTATTGTTTTTTGCCAGTACTTCCCCAAAAGTATTTTTTAAACTCGTGGGTTTAAAGGCAATATATATGTTTGTAAACTCTTTGTTGTATTGAGTCATAGAAACAAAATAGCAGGGGAAAAACTCCCTTTTAAAACCGTCGAAATCCTTTTCTATAAAGGCACGGGTAATCTCCCTTGCTCTGTCCGGTCTAAAGTTGAAAAATATTACCGAATCCTTTGCTCCTACACTTGCTACGGGTTTTTCTCCGTCATAAATCACCGTAGGAATAATAAATTCGTCGTAAATTTCTTTGTTGTAGCTTTCCTGCATTGCCAAAACGGCATCTGTTGCCCTCTCCCCCTTACCTAAAGCCATGGCTTCGTAGGCTTTTTGCACTCTGTCCCAACGGTTGTCTCTGTCCATTGCGTAATATCTGCCCATAACCGTTGCAATTTTTCCGCCGCCAATTTCCCTAAGCTTTGCTTGGAGTTGCTCTATAAAGCCCTTTCCGGAGTTGGGCGGAACATCTCTTCCGTCCATTAAGCAATGAATATATGTGCGGTCTTTAAGTCCGTTTTTAACCGCAAGCTCTATTAACGCATATAAATGCTCTTGATGGCTATGCACTCCGCCGTTAGACACTAACCCCATTAAATGTAGGTTGGTGTTGTTGTCTTTTGCGTTTTTAATTGCATCCAAAAACTCTTGCTTTTCAAAAAAATCTCCATCGCTAATTGCTTTGGTAATTCTTGTAAGCTCCTGATACACAATTCTGCCGGCGCCCATATTAAGATGCCCAACTTCCGAGTTACCCATCTGCCCGTTTGGTAACCCCACACTCATACCGCTTGCGCCTAATGTTGTGTTTGGGTATTCTTTAGTGTATTTATCTATGTTTGGAGTACCTTGCAAATAAATTGCGTTGCCCTCGTGGTCTTTGCTTATGCCAAAACCATCCATTATTATTAATCCTGTTATTGCCATATTGCTCCTTTTTTGTTAAAAATTAACAACCTTAGAAAAATCCTCGGCTTTTAGGCTTGCACCGCCGATAAGACCTCCGTCTATATCGCTCATAGCCATTAGCTCCGTTGCATTTTGAGCATTCATACTTCCGCCGTATTGTATTCTTATTTCCTCGCTAACCGCTCCGTACACCTCTTTTAGTGCTCCTCTTATTTCTTTGATAGTGTTGTTGGCGTCCTCGCTTGTGGCGGTTTTGCCCGTGCCTATTGCCCAAATGGGCTCGTAAGCTACCACAACTTTTTTAGCATCGTTTGCAGAAATACCTTCAAATGCTTTTTTGGTTTGAGGGCATACAATGTCCTTTGTTATGCCTTTTTCTCTGTGCTCTAATTTTTCCCCCACACAAACTATGGGTATAAGCCCTTTCTCTAATGCTTTTTTAACCTTTTTATTTACCGTTTCGTCCGTTTCTGCAAAATATTCCCTTCTTTCCGAGTGCCCTATTATTACATATTCCACACCCATTGCAAGTAGCATATCTGCGGAAATTTCCCCTGTGTATGCGCCTTTTTCCTCAAAGTGCATATTTTGAGCGCCTAATTTTATGTTACTGCCCTCAATTTCCTTTTTTACTTCCCCAAGACACACAAAAGGCGTACATACAACTACATCCGCCTTTGCATCCTTTACTAAAGGTTTTAACTCTTTAACAAGGCAAACCCCGTCCTTTGGGGTGTTATTCATCTTCCAGTTACCTGCTATTATTGGTTTTCTCATATTTTACTCCAAATTTAACTTATTTTTTAATTATATTATAACATATTTGTGTTGGTTGTGTGATATAGCATTTCATTTTAGCAAATTTTACTTGCTTTTTTATAGTGAGCAAAGTAAAAAAACCTGCCAAATGGGCTATACCACCAACACAATTTAAAATTTATTTATCGTTAAGTGCGGCTACTCCCGGTAGCTCTTTGCCCTCTAAAAACTCTAAAGATGCACCGCCACCTGTGGAGATGTGAGTCATTTTATCGGCGTAACCTAAGTTTTTAACCGCCGCCGCGCTGTCTCCACCGCCTATTATTGTAATAGCGTCCGTTTGTGCGCAGGCTTCCGCAATGGCTTTTGTACCGCCGGCAAATGCGGGCATTTCCGCAACACCCATAGGTCCGTTCCAAATAACCGTTTTTGCACGTTTAATTTCGTCCGCAAAAAGCATACGTGTTGAAGGCCCAATATCTAAAGCCATACTGTCCGCCGGAATATTTTCCACAGAAACGGTGGAAGGCTCGCTGTCTGCTTTAAACTCTTTTGCTACAATAAAATCGGAGGGTAGCATAATGTTTATGCCTTTAACTTTTGCTTTTTCCATAAGTTTTAAAGCTAAGGGTAGGTTGTCGTTATCCACCAAAGATGTGCCCATCTCGAAGCCTTGTGCTTTAATAAAGGTGTTTGCCATACCACCGCCTATAATTAAGCAATCCACTTTGTCTATAAGGTTTTCTATAACACCGATTTTATCCGAAATTTTAGCACCGCCAAGTATTGCAATAAATGGTCTGCTTGGGTTTTCTACCGCTCCGCCTAAAAATTTAAGCTCTTTTTCCAGCAAAAAGCCTGCAACAGCCGGTAGATATTTTGTAACCCCTTCCGTTGATGCGTGGGCTCTGTGTGCGCTGCCAAAAGCATCGTTTACATATACATCTGCAAGGCTTGCAAGCTGTTTTGCAAACTCGGTATCGTTACTTGTTTCTTCTTTATGAAAACGCAAGTTTTCCAAAAGGACTACCTGCCCGTTTTCTATGGCATCTACCGCTTTTTGCGCTTCTGCGCCGATACAATCACTTGCAAAAACAACCTTAACGGGAAGAATTTCCTCTAATCTTTTTGCAACAGGGGCTAAAGAAAACTCCTTTTTAACCTCTCCTTTTGGTCTGCCTAAGTGAGAGCATAATATAACTTTTGCGCCTGCATCTATTAAATACTGTATTGTAGGCAATGCCGCTTGAATACGTGTTTCGTCCGTAATTTTGCCCTCTGCGTTTAAAGGCACGTTAAAATCCACTCTAACAAGCACTTTTTTGTTTGCAAAGTCCATATCGTTGATTGTTTTCTTCATTATTATTCTCCTTAAAAATTTTAATATTTCAATATATTTATTTTAATCAATAAACGTACTAAAGGCAAGCTAAACTGTAAATTATTTGAATAAATCTCCTCTTAGCAGTATTTTGGCAATGTTGCTTGTGTGGTCCGTTATTCTTTCAAATATGGTTATCATATCCGAAAACAAAGTGCTTGCCGCCGGAGTACACTCTCCCTTTTTAAGCCTTTTTACGTGATTTTTCTTGATTTTCTTTTCAAGCTCGTCAATTTCTTCTTCTATTTCCGTAGCTTTTAGCGCCAAACTTCTGTCTTTATTTTTCATGGCTAAAATTACGTCCTCTAAGGTTTCGTCTACTCGTGAGCTCATAAACTCCATTTCTTCAATAGCTTTTTTGGACAGCTTAATTTTTTTGTCTTTAATTAGTATTGTAAACTCCGCTATATTTGTAGCTAAATCGGAAATACGCTCGATATCCATAATTGCGTGGAGCAAGTCTGTAACAATAAAGGAATCCACCTCGGACATTTCGTCCTGACTGACTTTAGAAAGCACGTCCGTAATTTCGTGATTTAAGTAGTTTACCACACTTTCCTGTTCGAAAACCTCGGATGCCAGTTTTTCATCTCTTTGCACTACGGAATTTACCGAGTATTTAAAGTTGGTTGCGGAAATTTCCGTCATCCTTATAACCTCTTGTATGGATTGTGCAATGGCTGCAGTGGGTGTTTCCACCGTATTTTTGGTGATGTATTTAAGTTTTTTACCTTCCGTGCGCTTGTCCTCGCCTCTAATGCAGAAGTAGGCAATTTTGGTGAGTACCACAGGAAAACCTATCAGCATTGCGGTTGTTGCCACATTAAAGAAGGTGTGGAAGTTTGCAAGTTGCCGTAGAGGGTCGTTGGGCGTCCAGGATTTTACCCAATCTACAATGGGAAAAATCTGCATCAACACAAAGAATATGGCAACACCTATAATATTGAAAAACAAAAGGGCAATGGCTGTACGCTTACCCGTTTTTGTACCGCCGATACTTGCTAAAATTGCGGTTATACACGTACCTATGTTTAGCCCTAAAATTACGTAAACAGAGGAGTCAAGCCCAATTACCCCCTGCATTGCAAAGGCTTGAACAATACCCATTGTAGCAGAGGAGCTTTGAATAATTGCGGTTACAACCGTACCTGCAAGCAACCCTATGCCGGGCTCTTGAAACTCGGTTAGCATTTTTATGAAGGGCTCGTAGTCTCTAAGAGGCATTACCGCCTCTCCCATTACGTTCATCCCAAATAAAAGTATACCCAAACCGCTTACGATTTCTCCAATTTTTTTATATTTACGATTTTTTACAAACAGCATAACAAGTATGCCTGCAAAAAGTATTAGCGGAGCAAGTTGAGTTGCTTTAAACGCTACTATTTGTGCAGTTATGGTGGTTCCGATATTTGCACCCATACCCACGTTTATTGCTTGGGTTAGTGTCATAAGCCCTGCGTTTACAAATCCTACTACCATAACCGTGGTTGCAGACGAGCTTTGTATAACCGCCGTTACTCCGGCGCCCACTCCTACGGCTGCAAACCTGTTTTTAGTAAGTGCTTCTAACCCGTTTCGCAGTTTGTCCCCTGCGATTGCCTCTAACCCTTCGGAGAGGAGCTTCATCCCGTATAAAAAAAGCCCTAAGCCTCCAAGCAGTAGTGTTACACCCCAAAAATCCATTCTTTATCCTCGTTTCAGTAATAATATTATTTTGCTAGTTGCATAAAATCGTTTTGCCTTAATGCCTCGTAAGTTGCCACGCAAACGGCATTAGATAAATTTAAACATCTTTGGTTATTTTTTATAGGTATTCTTACACAATAATCTGTGTTTTTATCCAAAAGTGCTTTGCTAAGCCCCGCGGTTTCGCTTCCAAAAACCAAAAAACAGTTTTCGCTGTACTGCACGCTTGTATAGTTGGTTGTAACTTTAGAGGAAAAATACCATAATTCTTCCTGCTTATTTTTTGCGTAAAATTCCTCAATATTTTCGTAAATAATAAGCTCTAAATCCTTCCAGTAATCAAGCCCTGCACGCTTTACCTGTTTTTCGTTAATCTCAAAACCCATTGGTTTTACAATATGCAGTTTAACGTCCGCAACCACACAGGTTCTTGCTATATTCCCCGTGTTTTGCGGTATTTGCGGTTCTATAAGCACTATGTTTAACATTACTCACCTTTGTTTAATATATAGCTAATTTTTAAGTTGCTTTAAGCTACTTAATTTTGCAAATAAATTATCCCTTGCCATACATTATAATTATAAATTAAAATTAATATACTTGCAATTAATTTTTTACAAAAATACCCCTTTTAAAGTAAGACTCGTGGGTATGCTCTAATGTATTAAAGTAAGTTTGCTTGGAAAAAGTGTTGTCTTTATATAAAATTACAGAAAACTCGAAGGGTAAAAAATTATTTTTAAGCACTAAATTTTTTGTGTGAGTGTATGCAATACTAAGAATTTTTTCCGGACTGTTGTAACAACTGCAATCGTCTTTATAGTCCGTTTTATCCGATAAAAAATCAAATGCAATAGCTTTGTTGCAGTTTGCATATGCTTTTGCCATAACATTTTTTGCGTATTCGTAATCGTTTTTGCTGACGTCGAAGTAATTAAAAATCCCCGAAGTTATAATGTAGTCGAAGTTTTTTGGTAAGGTGTAATCCAAAAAGTTTGCGCAAACAAATTCCCTGCCTTTATAGATATTTTTAGCCTCGGCAATAAAATCTTCGTTAATATCTATGCCTAAGTAGTCGTATTCCGTTACGCCGATTTGCGCTAAATACTTGTTAAAATCCCCAAAACCGCAACCAATATCAAGTATACTTGCCCCTTGCAAATCAAACCCTTCGGTTAGTGCGCAAAACCGTATATTTTGCCTTTGTTTAGACCAACACAAGCTTTTTTCGTCGTAGCCGTATTTTTGGTATTCCTCCTTGTGTCTGCTTATTATTTTATCAAAAACATCGGTATTTTGTGCCATTTTTTTGCTCCTTTTGCACACATTCTATTTTTTTAGGGTGATGGTTGGATAATGCCAAGGTTTACCCACTTTAAATTGGCGGGTTATTTGCCCCGTTTTAAGTCTATGGCTTCTTTTGGGCATAATTCTTGACAGCACAGGCATTTTATGCACTTTTTGTAATCAAACTCCAGCGCCTTATCCACTATTTTTATTGCTTTTGCAGGACAGTCTCTTACACATTCTCCGCACAGTATACATTTTTCTTTATTTTGATGGGGCATATAGGAAAAAAATCTGTTAAAGATATTTTTAATTACACCCGGTGCTTTCAGCACCCCTTTAGAATCCTTAGGCTTTTTGTAATCGGTAATTTTTTCTAAGGTGTCCCCAATGGTTTCGTATTCTGTGTATAAATTCTGTTTTTTTGCGTGGTCGTTTGTCATTACGTTTGGTATGTTTATGAAATCCGCACACATTGCGTCTAAGGCAAAAAGGTTTTCCGAGGCAAAAATATATCCTGTGTGTCGTGGCTCTCCTGCACTTCCGGGGCCTTGTCCTTCCATAGAATACACGGCATCCACCAAAGTTAGTACGGGCTTTGCGTAGGTGGCAATATCCACAAGCGCACCGCAAAAGGAGTATACGTCCGCAAACTTCATGTGGTATTCCGCTTTTGTAAGTCCGGGCACCAGTCCAAAAAGGTTTTTAACACAGCAAGACATTTTTGTAAAGCCGTGGGTTTTTAGTTTTGGTAAGTTTATTATAATATCCGCATCTATTGCCGGTTTAATAATCTTTGTTTTTTTTAAGTATTTGCCGTTTGGAAAAATAGTGTCCACAAACTCGCAGTTGTAGTTTAGGTAGTATTTTAAATCCTCTTTATAGCCCGTTTGAATATAAACATTTTCCAAACTGCTTTTGGTATAAGTGCCTCCGGGGCTGTCTGCCACTACCGCCTCTCCCCCTGCATGCATCACCAGTTCCGCAACCGCTTTAACAACGGCAGGGTTTGTAACAATACATTGCTCTTTGTTGGATTTTGTGAGCAAATTAGGTTTAATTAGCACCTTTGTGCCTTTTTGCACAAATTTTTCCATACCCCCAAGTGCGTCTATTACTTGTTTAACACAATTTGCAACCTTTTCGTACTCATAATCTATACACTTTTTTACAGCTATTTTATCCATTATACCCCTCCCTGCCAATTTTTTGGCATAAAGCTAAAGCTTTCCAAGTTAATTTGTGGTGCTATACCATTTTTACAGAGCATAACCGTAAATACTTTTGGCAACTCCGTCATGCTCTTTATTTTCCGCTATAAAATCGGCTACTTCCTTTACTTCAGAAGTTCCGTTATCCATGGCAATGCCTATACCAGCATTTTTTAGCATAGCTATATCGTTGCCACCGTCTCCAAAGGCTAAAACTTCCTGCAAACTTATATTTAGCATATCTGCCATAAATTCCATTGCCGTGCTTTTGGAAACGCCCTTTTTGCCAAATTCTAAATTAAGATGCTCCGCAGAAACGCAATCTGCATAATCATCAAAAGGCAGAGTTAGGGCTTTAATTTTTTCCTTTTCCTCCACACTTTTTGTCCACACCAGTATTTTTTGGCAACTGCTTTTTGTAGCCTTTGCAATATCTGCACCACTTTCCACAATATTTAAGGGTATTTCTCCAATGCAACCGCTCTTCCATTTTACCGAAATTTCCGGCATTAAATCCTTTTTTGTGCAGTACACCCGATTGTCCGAGTACACAAACTTGCTTACATTGGCATTTTCAAACAAATTAATGAGGTCTAAAACCGTACTGCTGTCCATACTTTCCTTTAAAAATACCTTTTGACTGTCTCTAATATATGCACCGTTACAGGAAATTGCAGGCAGGGTTAAACAAAGCTCTTTATGCCATTTTTCCAGCATACAAAAAAGTCTGCCCGAGGAAAAAGCGACTTTGACATCCCTTTTTAGCGCCTGTTTTACTGCCTCTGTATTCTCTTTTGTAATACCCGTTGAGGTACCGTTAAGCAATGTGCCGTCCAAATCCGTAATTATTAGCTTAATCATCAATTATTTACCGTTAATAAATTCTTCTATTCGTTTTAAAGCCTCTTTTAAGTTTTCCATAGATGATGCGTAAGAACATCTTATAAAGCCCTCTCCTGCCTCGCCGAAGGCTGTACCCGGCACGCATGCAACCTTTTTTTCTTTAATTAGTCTGTTGCAAAAATCCTCCGAGGTTAGCCCTGTTTTTGTTATGTTTGGAAACACATAAAAAGCACCGAAGGGCTGAAAACACTTAAGCCCTATACTTGTAAAGGTGTTGTACACATATTTTCTGCGTAAATCGTAGCTGTTTGCCATTTTTTTAACCTGTGCAAAATCGGTGGCAAGCTCGTATCTTAAAGCCTCTTCCCCTGCAAATTGGGAAACTGTGGACGCACAAAGCATGGAATACTGGTGGATTTTTACCATTGCGGAAATTATATCCTCCTGCCCTGCGGCGTAGCCCAGTCTAAAGCCTGTCATGGCAAAGGCTTTAGAAAAACCGTTTATTACCACGCATCGCCCATAAATCTCTTTAAACTCCGCAATGGAGGTGTGGTGGCTACCGTAGGTAAGCTCGGAATATATTTCATCACTAATAACAAATAAATCGTTTTTAACTATAACATCCACAATTGCTGCAAGCTGTTCTCTTGTCATAATTGCGCCCGTGGGGTTGTTAGGGTAGGGTATAACTATTGCCTTTGTTTTGCTTGTTATTGCCCTTTCTATGCCCTCTTTTGTTAAAATAAAGTTATCCTCTTCCTTTGTTGTTATGCACACCGGCACACCGTTTGCAAATTTTACACCGGGCATATAAGAGACATAAGAAGGCGCCGGTATAAGCACTTCATCACCCGGATTAATAATGGCTCTGAATGCCAAATCCAAAGCCTCGCTTGCCCCTACCGTTACTAACATTTGGGTGCGTGGGTTGTACTTAATACTGTATCTTTTGGCTAAATACTCGGAAATAAGCTCCCTTAATGTTAGAGAACCATGGTTGGAGGTATAGTGGGTATACCCTTTTTCTAAGGAGAAAATTGCGTTTTCTCTAATATTCCAGGGGGTTACAAAATCCGGCTCGCCCACACCTAAGGAAATTGCGTCCTTCATTTCGCTTGCAATATCAAAAAACTTTCTGATGCCCGAGGGTGGTACTTCCTTAACTGCTTTTGCTATAAATTCCCTCATGGAGTTATCACCAACCTGTCGTCTATCTCATCGAAAAGCAAAACCCTCGAATGCTCTTTGTATTTACGCATTATAAATACCGTAACCGTGCTTGTTACACCGTCTATTACCGCTAATTTCTCAAACACAAATTGAGATATTGCCTTCATGCTTTTGCTTCTTAACCGCACCATTAAATCGTAACTGCCTGCCATTAAGTAGACATCGCTTACTTCGTCAAATTTATAAATGCGCTTTGCAAGGTCGTCGTAGCCGTACTCTCTTTGGGGAATTACCTTAACTTCTATTAATGCCTCTACAAATTCGCTTTCTACCGCATCTCTGTTTATTACCGCACTGTATTTTACAATTATCCTGCGTTTTTCCAAATCCGCTATTGTTTTTGTTATTTCCTCTTTAGAAACCCCTGTAATTACAGCCATTTCCTCTACCGTAGTTTTTGCGTTTTCTTCTAAAATATCCAGTAGTTGCATTTCCAGATTATTTACCATAATTTTACCTCTTTTTATCCATCTGCTCAATACTTGCCAAATGATGACACATAGCCAAGTATTCCACAGAGTTAATATCCTTTAAAATTGCCTCTAACTCGTTATCCCCAAAGGTAGTTGTCCTGCCCTCCGCATATTGTTTATCTATTGCGTCCTTCATTTTAACTACAATATCGTCCTTTTTATCTATTTTGCTCTCCAATTTAAAGTGAGAGTTTAGCCAATGCGCAATGCCTGCCAGTCCGGAATATTCGCTAACCACCACACTTACAGGTCTGTTTAGTATTTTGTCCGTATTAAAAATGTTATAAATAGCCTCGTCCTTTATTAGCCCATCTGCATGTATTCCTGCTCGTGTGGAGTTAAAATTTCTGCCTACAAAGGGCTTTTGCGGGTCTATTTCCGTTTTAAGCTGTTTTTCAAAATACTCTGCAATTTCGGTGATGGCTGTAAAATCCATGCCGTCCTGCGTGCCTTTAAGTTGCGCGTATTCCACCGCCATAGCTTCTATGGGGCAGTTGCCCGTCCTCTCGCCTATTCCCAGCATAGAGCAGTTTACGGAGGATGCTCCGTACAGCCATGCGGTGGTGGCATTAGAAACCACCTTGTAAAAATCGTTGTGCCCGTGCCATTCTAATGATGATGATGGTACGTGGGCAAAAAATCGCAATCCGTAAACAATACCTTGCACACTGCGTGGCAGGGAGGCACCGGGGTAAGAAACACCGTAGCCTAAGGTATCGCACATACGTATTTTAATGGGTATACCGCTCTGTTCCCTTAAATTCATGAGTTCTTGTGCAAAGGGCACTACAAAACCGTAAAAATCCGCTCTTGTAATATCTTCAAAATGGCATCTTGGCACAATGCCCATATCTAAGGCATCTTTTACCACCCCTAAATACATGTCTAAGGCTTGCTTTCTTGTTTTATTCATTTTATTAAATATATGGTAATCCGAGCAGGACACCAAAATACCCGTTTCCCTAATACCGATTTCCTTAACCATAGCAAAATCTTTTTTGCTTGCACGTATCCATGTGGTTATTTCGGGAAATTCGTAGCCTAAATTCATACATTCTTCTAAGGCTTTTCTGTCCTTCTCAGTATACACAAAAAATTCACTTTGCCTTATTATACCCTTTTTTCCGCTTAGTTTATGGAGTAGTTTAAACAAATCCACCACTTCTTTTACGGAAAAAGGTATGCGTGCCTGCTGACCATCTCTAAAAGTAGTATCCGTTATCCATATTTCCTCGGGGAAATACATAGGCACTTCTCTATGATTAAAGGTTACAATAGGTATTTTATCATAATCAAACATATTTTCATAGAGCTTTGGTTGCTCTACATCTTGTAATGTGTAATTATAGTCGTTTTCCTGCAATAAATTTGTTCTTTTATATCTGTCCTTTAGCATCTTTTACCTCATACCAATTTTTTTACAAATTCTTCTATTCTGTCCAAACCTTTTTTGATGTTTTGCATAGAGGTAGCGTAAGACAGCCTTACAAATTCGTCTGCACCAAAAGCCAGCCCCGGAATTACCGCTACCATTTCCTTCTCTAAGAGTTTTTCGGTAAAATCTCCCGAGCCTGTTATTGTATGTCCGTCTATCTTTTTGCCTATCAGCTCGGAAATATTTAGCATTACATAAAAGGCGCCTTGCGGATTTTTACAGGAAACTCCGTCCATAGAGTTGATTTTTTCTACCATATAATGACGTCGCTCGTCAAAGGCGGTTTTCATTTTTTTAAGATCGTCCTGTGGACCGCAAAGTGCCGCTACTCCTGCATGTTGAGAAATAGAGCAAGGGTTTGAGGTTGCATGGCTTTGATAGCTACCCATTACCTTTGCAAGCTTTTCGTTGCTTGCGGTGTAGCCAATTCTCCACCCTGTCATAGAGTAGGTTTTGGAAAGCCCGTTTACTATAATAGTACGGCTGTAGGCGTCCTCTCCTAATTGCGCCGTGCTTAAATGCTCGCCCTCGTAAATCAGCTCATCGTAAATTTCGTCCGAAACTATATAAAAGTTATGCTTTTGGGCTAACTGTGCAATTTTTGTGAGGGTCTCTTTGGAGTACACGCAACCGCAAGGGTTAGAAGGGCTGTTTACAATAATAGCCTTTGTTTTTTCTGTGATAGCCTTTTCAATATCCTCTGCTTTAGGCTCGAAGTTGTTTTCTTCGTAAGAATCAACGTAAACGCACTTACCGTCCGACATCATAACAAGCTCGGGGTAGGTAAGCCAGAAGGGTTTTAGTATTATTACCTCGTCTCCCGGGTTTAGTATTGTCGCAAACACGTTAAACAACGAGTGTTTGGCACCGTTAGACACTACAATTTGGTTGGCATCGTAGTGCAAGTTCATTTTATTCTTTATAGATGAAACAATAGCATTCTTAAGTTCTTGAGTACCCGAAGCCGCCGTGTATTTTGTCATCCCTTTATTTAGGGCATCTATGGCTGCGTCTTTTATATGTTGAGGGGTATCAAAATCCGGCTCTCCTGCTCCGAAGCCTACTATATCCATGCCCATCGCCTTCATATCCTTTGCCATTGCGGTAACCTTTAGAGTTAGTGAAGGCGAAATTGCAAGTGCCTTTTGCGAAAGTTTCATATTTGTTCCTCCTGTATTTTAAATAATATATATTTTTTTGTTTGTGTTTAACTATAATCTAAGCTAATATACAGTATAATACAAAGGAAATAAATTTTCAATATATATTTGTAAATTTGAAATATTTATATGCTTGCTTTTGCATAAACCTGTTGTTATAATATTTTTATGAGTAAGAAAAAAACCAATACGGAAGGCATTTTACAAAACACCACAGAAAAATTTAAAAAAACCAAATCGGCACGATTGCTATCCGAGTTTAAAAGTTTTATAATTTCCGGAAACTTTGGGGAAGTTGTAACAGGCTTAGTTATTGCAACGGCGCTAACCACCTTAATACGTTCTTTAATAAACGAGATTGTAATGCCTTTTGTTACCCTTTGGATAGGCAACGAGGATGTTTCTGCCTTTAAAATAGTTTTAAGAGAGCCTACCGCAAGCATAGACGGACTTTATGTAAATATAGGCGTGTTTGTTCAAAATGTAGCGGATTTTTTGGTGCTTGCGCTAATATTTTTTATACTGCTTAAAATCTTTTCCAAATTTAACAGCAAAAACAAAGAGGAAAAAGAGGCAAAGGAAGAAAAAAGCGAAGAACACGCACTATTGCTTGAAATAAACAAACGTCTTGAGCATTTAGAAAAGGAAAACGCACTTTTAAAAAGACGGTACAGACCAAAGAAATTTACAAATTCCTCAAAAGAGAAGTAAATAATTGTGAAAAATGTTAAGATTGTATATACTATTGCGTAAAATAACTTGCTTTTTTTTCCTAAAAATAATACAATAATTATAATACTCTATATTTTAGCTTGCTTTCGTTTTAGCAAAAAAAGCGGATAAGCTAAAGTAAATTAAATACGGAGGAGAAAAAATGGCAGAATTTATAATAACCGCTTCTTCAACAAGCGATTTATCCCCTGAGTATACACAACAAAGAAATTTACCCATTCTACCCTATCAATTTTTTATGGACGGTACGGAATATTACGACGATAAAGGCGTAAGCATAGGCATTCCGGAGTTTTACGCAAAAATGCGTGAAGGCTCTATGCCCACAACATCTATGGTAAACAAAGAAAGGTATACGGAATTTTTTACTCCTTTTTTAGAGCAAGGTAAGGACATACTGCACATAGAATTTTCTTCCGGATTATCCGGCTCTTACAATAATTCTTTGCTTACGGTGGAGGATTTAAAAGAAAAGTATCCGGACAGAAAAATAGTTGTGGTGGACTCCATAAGTGCCGCCAGAGGATATGGCTGTTTAATGCACAATATTTTGGATAAACGGGACGCAGGCGCTTCTTTTGAAGAATTGGAAGCCTACGCAAGAGCCATTGCCCCAAAAATTATACATTGGTTTGCAGTAGACAGTTTGGAGCATTTAAGACGTGGAGGCAGAATTTCAAGAGCAAGTGCATTTTTAGGCTCTATGCTTAACATTAAGCCGGTGCTTGCATTTAATCTTGAGGGTAAAATTATCCCCGTGGAAAAAATAAGAGGACGCAAAAAATCTTTGGTGGATATGGTGGATAAGATGGAGCAAGACATAGATATGCCGGATGGTCAACTGATTTTTGTAGGCCATGGCGATGCACCCGAGGACGCACAGTTTGTTTCCGATTTAATTAAGGAGAGGTTTCCCACCATTAAGGGCACGGATATTTATTATACAGGGCCTGTAATTGGTGCGCATTCCGGACCGGGAACTTTAGAAATCCACTATATAGGCAAACAGCGTATTTCTACGGAGTTTAAATAATCCTACTCCACTTTACGAGGTGAGATATGAAGATATTTTTTTCTGTATGTTTAACAATAATATTGATATTTAGTTTTGCGACGGTAGCATTTGCGGATTACACCATAAATGTTACAATAGAGCCCGAGGGTGGCGGAACGGTGGAAGGTGGCGGTGCTCATAAAGCAGGGCGTAACGCTACTTTGGTTGCAACCCCCTCCACCGGTTATACTTTTAACGGCTGGTACAAAGATAAAGAAACAGAGCCTTTTTCCACAGAAACCACCTTTATTTTTGAAGGAGAGGCGGACAGAAACTACACGGCAAAGTTTAACCCTGCCATTACAGTTACTGTAACTGCAGACAACGCACAGGGCGGTACTGTAAGCCAAAGCGGAACGGGCAGTTATATGCCGGGAGAAAATGTAACGCTAACCGCAATAACTTCTAACGGTTACACCTTTTCCGGTTGGTTTGATGTTGCAAACTCCGCATCTGCCGTTAGTACGGAGAGCAGTTATTCTTTTGTGGTAGAGGAAAGCAAAAATATAATAGGCAAGTTTACCCCAAGTTTTGAGCTTGATGTTGCCGCCGTGCCCATAGAGGGCGGTACGGTTACAGGCTCGGGAACTTACGAGGGCAACAAGGTTGCAACAATAACCGCAGTACCCTCCGACGGCTTTAAATTTGTTGGGTGGTTTCCGGCGGACAACACCGGTGACCCCATAAGCACGCAAGCGGAATTTAAATTAAATATGGACACAAACGTTTCTATAATCGCCCGTTTTGAGAAGGTAATTTCGGACAATGTGCTAAAAACCATAATAATTATTATAATAGGTGTGCTGGTGGCTGCTTTGGTGGTATTCTTTATTAAAAAGAAAAACGGCGTGCCTACTTCTCGTGGCGGTAGTAGCGGTGGCAGTAAGGGTAAGGGGAAGCCTAAGAGACGGTTTTAGGTTAGTGGTTAGTTTTTTGGTATTCCTTTGGGGAGTTGCTTGGGCAATTCCCCTTTTTTTTCGTGGTGATGATTTTGCTTGGGCTTGCGTTTTGGGGTGCTGTTTCTAAATTCTAATCACTAAGCACTACGCACTTATATCTTAAAATAATATTGCAAAGTATTGACATTGTGCATACAATATTCTATAATTAAACCACCAAGAGCAAAGGAGTGATTTTTATGGCTAAAACATCAAATTTGAATATCCGCATAGACCCTGCCTTAAAAGAGCAAGCAGAACAGCTTTTTTCTAACTTTGGGATTAACATTAGTGATGCCATTAATATTTTCTTGCATCAGAGCTTGATTTACGGCGGTTTGCCTTTTAATATTAGGATAGAAAAACCTAATGCCGCCACCATCGAAGCCATGAAGGAAGTTGACGTGATGATTAAAAACGGAACAGGCAAAGGGTTTGATAACCTTGATGAGCTTTTTGCGGAATTGGATTCATGAAGTATACGGTAACGCAATCCACAAGATTTAAGAAGGATTACAAGATTATCCAAAAACGTGGCTATGATTTAAACTTGTTACGGGAAGTAATTGCCATGCTTGCGGACGACACAGAGCTACCTGCCAAATATAAAGACCACTCACTTAAAGGAGAATATGCCAATTATCGTGAGTGCCATATCACTCTCGATTGGTTGCTTGTGTATAGGGTTGAAAAGGACATGCTAATTTTAGTGCTGACTCGTACAGGAACGCACAGCGATTTGATGTGGTACAATAAAAATGGACACTCCGAAGTCCAAGAGGTAAAATAAAAAA
>CAZVNZ010000024.1:0-44172 GCA_964628515.1 uncultured Christensenellaceae bacterium | reverse complement strand
TCCAAGTATCGTATAGCATGCTTTCTTTTTTACTATTCCATTATCCCTTACGCTAAAATGTATTGCGTCTATAAATACTATTGGATATACTTCGCTTAATGCTCGGTTTTGCCACTCCTCTATTTGTGGTAACATTTTATCTGTAATATCCGATATTAATCCCTCTGATGCTTTAAAACCGTATATATCCTCTATTTGTTCCGATATTTGCCTTGTTGTCATTCCGTATGAATACATCGTTATTATTTTGCGTTCTATCTCCGATATGTCCTTACTGTATTTTGCTACCACCTTTGGCTCGAATGTTGAATTTCTGTCTTGAGGTACATTAATTTCAAATTCTCCTGCACTTGACCTGATTTTCTTTGTTTTACTGCCATTTCTGTAGTTATCGCTTTCGCTTCTTTCGTGGCTTTCATACCCTAAATGCTCTGTTAGTTCACTTTCAAGCATGTTTTGTATTGTTCCTCCTAACAAGTCTTTCAGCGCTTCTTGTATGTCTGCTGCACTGTTAATATCATACTCCTCAAGTAATCCTGCTATGATATTTCTTTTTCCTTCCGTAATTTCTATTCCTTTTTTCTTTACCATTTTAATAGCCTCCTATGGTTATTTTTATTCTACCATAGAAGGCTTATTTACAGAAACTTTTTCACAGACTCGCCTTTTTTACAAACTCCCCATAACATTTAGTAGCGTTTGATAACTATCTACATCGTGGTACTTCACTTTACTTGTAGACAGCTCGTTAAATAGTCGCTTGGCACACTTAATTTTTGCATCTTCTATTTTGCGCAGGTGCATGCTATCCATACTGCCCTTAGTTTCTGCAATGAAGTAAATGTGTTTTACTGTACCCTCATAAAATGCTATTGCCCAGTCGGGAGAATAATCCCCAACAGGAGTTGGAATATGAAAGCCTTTAGGTAGCTTTGCATATACGCATACTTCGTTTTCAGCTGCTTCAAGACTTTCGGCAAATTTACGCTCATTACTCTTTTGGGCTGTGCCATCGGTGATAACATAATCTTGTATATGTCTCTTAGCCTTAAACGCCTTTGCATAGTCAGCGTTTTTGCCTGCCATTGTGAAAATATCAGTTTCATAGCTACCGTCAATTTCGTTATACTCTATATGCTCAGCAACCATTGCGCCCTTCATCTCTTTTATGAGTTTTATAGCTTTGTCAATGTATTCTTCGGGGTTTAGCTTAAACATCATAAACTTATCCACACGAATACCTTTGAGTATAGCTGTAATCGTCTGCCTTGTTAGCGTTGTTCCGTATGCTATTTTGCCAACAAGATCATATTTGATTTGGCTTGATTGTGCGTGTTTTAAGGTTTCTGTTTTAGTTTTAGCAGATTTAAAGCTGTCGCCACGTGCTATGCTGTGCTCATCCAAATCGGTTTTTTGTTCAGAAATTGTTCGTGTATATTGAAGTTGCGACACATACATTTTTTCGTTTATATGCTCGATAGATTTGCTAATAAGCTCTTCTGATTTAAATTCCACTGTATAAGCATATTTATGGTTGATATAGCTCCAAAGAGTTTGAAACTCCTTTTTATAGAAGTTATCATTTAAAGGATTTTCGGGGACTTTGGTAGCATTTCCGTTCTCAATCATATCTTTAAGCACTCTCTCGTCAAATACACTTTGGACGAGTAACTGCACACCATCAGCAAGTGGTGCAAGCTCCACAGGCAGAGGTGCAAGAGTGCTGTTTTCAAGCGCAGTTCGAAATTCAGGTGTAACATTATCATCGTTATCGATATAGTCATTTTTAATCAAGTAGCGATAAATATCTTTGGCTTGCCTTGCCGAAATAACAGTTGGCTCGCCTTCAACCATAATTGTTTTACCCTCAAAATACGTAGCTGTTGCCTTGGATGGTCTATCATAAAGCACTTCTTTTATTTGTTTTTGTAGATCTGCAACAAAACCGCTGTAGCTTTCACTTGCAATTACTGTTAGTTTATTAATATCATGTACTGCGTTCTCTAATTGCTCTTTATCCATTCGAGTTCCTGCATTGTTTACGCACAAACGCAAGCCACGACCAACTTCTTGTCTTTTTCCTGTGACACTATCGCTATGTTTTAATGTGCATATCTGAAACACATTAGGGTTATCCCAACCTTCACGCAATGCTGAGTGAGAGAATATAAATCGTGTCGGTTCATCAAAGTTTAGCAAACGCTCTTTGTTTTTAAGTATTAAATCGTAAGCGGAAATATCATCGCTTTCGTCAGAATTACGTTTTGTTTCACTATTTGATATTCTGCCTGTTTTTTTATCTATGCTAAAATATCCCTTGTGAGTATCCTGTGCGTCAATACCTTTTAGATACTGTATATAAGGGGTTTCATCAAGGGTAATATACTCATTTAATATATCGGTATACTCTTGTTCGAATACTCTGCCATATTCTGAGTTTACCTCGTCCCCGTTTTCATCATACTGTCTGTACTTTGCCACCTCGTCTATAAAAAACAAAGAGAGTGTCTTAATACCCATATTGAAAAGCCGTTCTTCCTTTTCAAAGTGAGATAGTATGGTTTCTCTTATTTGAATGCGGCGCATATCTCCCTCAGAAATATCACCATAAACATCACCTTTTCGTATTGTTAAGCCATTTGTAAAAGTAACAGTCGAGCTTAGTGGGTCTATTTCCTTGATAACAAATCCCTCTTTGTACTGCTCCATTTCATTTGATGTCACATATAAATTGTCGTCCACACCCAAAATGCGAGCTTCACGGTTAATTGACTTGGTGTACTTGATTTCAAGTTCAATTTTTGCTTTTGGTGGTTTGGTTGGAGATACAATAATATTTTCGAGGTAAAGATACCGGTCTGTACCCCTAAAGTTTTTTACCTCAAATCCTTTTACCTCAATCTTTTTTACAAGTCGCTTATTATAGGCATCCAGTGCGTCCAGGACATATACAAGATTGTTTTGTTTTGCGTGAGTTGCAGAATAGTTTAGCGTAAATAAAGGATTAAACTCTTTTAGAGCTGCCTGCGTTGCAACACCACCCATTTTTTGTGGCTCATCTAAAATGATAACCGGACGGTTTGCCTTTATTACATCAATAGGCTTGCGACTACCAAAATCGTCAATTTTATCGTAAATACGCCGTGCATCAGCACCACGAGCATTGAACGCTTGAATGTTGATTATCATTACATTTATTGCCGGACTGCTTGAAAAATCATCAAGCTCACTTAGGTTTTTACTGTTGTATATAAAGAAACGTGCCTTTTTACCGTAATGCTCCATAAAGTGTTCTTCTGTCATCTCAAAGGACTTTTTCACACCCTCACGAATAGCAATAGACGGCACAACAACAATAAATTTGCTCCACCCGTATTTTGCATTTAGCTCAAACATAGTTTTTATATAAACATAGGTCTTTCCTGTACCCGTTTCCATTTCCACATCAAGAGAACACGCACCAAGCCCGCCGATAAGCTCTTCGGACAGCTTGATGTTGTTGCGTGTTTGGGTTTCTCTAATATTAGCGAGAATATCAACCTGATGTACAATTTCGGCATTGCTCCAGCCTATATTGGATTGTTCGTCAACTTTTTTAGCGTCCCCGAAAAAGCCGATCTGCACTTTTTGCGGTTCTGTCCTTTTCTTTTTTATTCCCAAATCCCTTGTGTAATCGTGGTCGGTGATGTGGGGTTGACCTTTGAATATTCCCACAACACTGTTTACCGCCTCGGTTTGATAGGGTAGGGTTTTGAATGTGAATTTCATTTAATTTCTCCTAAATTATAAGCTAAAATATTTTATAATAATGCAGTTTACAATTCTCTATTCTGACTTTTAACAGGTTCAATTGATTTTAAAATAAATAACTCCATATATTCCTTTATTTCTTTTAATTTTTCATTTATTTTTGAGCTTTTTTCATCTATTTCTCGAACAATCTCACCATAATTTATATTTTCCATAGTTCCAAATGTTAGCGTGTGTCTGCTTGATATTTCAATCAATTTCTCAAGGGCAATCTCTTTATTTTCATAGTTTTTTATTGCATCTTGCATATCGCTTTTTTTATTAAAATTATTTTTTTTAAAATATTCTTCCCACATTTTGCACTTAATCAAATATAAATTGCTTCTTTCTTCTTTTATTTTAAGTAGCTCATCGACCTTTTGGCTAGTAGTTCCATCAAAAAGTATTTTTATGCGCACAACCATTTTAGCATCATTTCCAGTGATTTGCTTACTTAGTTCATCTGCTTTTTCCATTAATTCCACACGCTTATCAAATAAATCCACGTTTTTGCTTTGTTCTTGCATTTTTAATGCAAGAACAAGTTGCTTTTCTGCCTTTTTATTTGCATTTAAAGCAATAATAACTGCAATTACAGTTGCGATTGTTGAAACAGTAGAGATTATATCTGACCATTTAATTACAATACACATATCATTTATTAACATAAAAATTTCCCCTTATATTCTTCAAAAAAACCAAAAGCTATTTATTTGTAATCACTTTGATTAGTGGCAAATTTATAAATTCGTATTATACATCAGTTACTACCATATATAAATCTGAAGGATATATATATTTGCTTTCTCTCCCATTAAACAAAAATAACTTTGATTTATTTTCAGGTAAAATATCCAATTTACAATCATGGTCAGATTCAACTAAATCATAATAAAACTCCATACATAGAATACACAATCCACCTAAAGATTCGATCACATTTCCTTGACAAGAAAATTTATAGTAAGGAACATTAATATGTTCAGAATATTTCTTGTAATTTGGGTCATCTTCAGTAATACATATAGAGTTTTTATCTGAACCGATATTTAAAACATCTGTTCTTTGGTGTTTTACTTTATTATGTAATTTCCACCATATAGGTTGTCTTATGTCCCAATTTTCCCAAGGTTTTGTGCTCATTTCTGAATTAATTATACTTACTTCTTGCGAAGCTATACTGTTTTTATGCTTAAGAATAATTTTGGAATATTCAGTGATTTTCGATGGTTTTTCGCTATCATTTATGAATTTACAATACTCTTTACAAACAACATCAATTTCACTGCAAATTGAAAGAAATAGTTTTGCATATTCTATTGAATAAGTATCTTCATTCCATTTATCTATTGCTACATAATTTGTTGTTGATAAGAATTCTTTTTCAAGCATCAAATAATGATTCCAATATTGTGTAGTAAAATCTTTAATATTCATTTATTTTATAACCCTCCTACACCATGGTTTTTCTCAAAATCAAGTTTTGCACATTTGTAATTTCTCTTTTTGCCTTTTTGCTCTATGGAGTAGACACATTCTTGTATGTATATATTATAGCTATCGAAATATTTGTATATGCAAGTAGCAAACTTGCCTTTTTGATTTACATATATTTCGTTAGCTTTTGTGCGAGCTAACGTATTGTTTTCCCTAATAAGTTTCAACATATCATCTATTTGAACATCAAGCAATGATATTTGCTTTATATTTTCATCCAATTTATAATGCAAATTAGTAATTTCCTTAATAAGTGGAATATCTTCAGGTGTGATTGGATTATGAAGCAACATATTTTTTATTTCTATCAACCGGTTATAGTTAGTATTGTATTCTTCCAATTTTTTCTTAGGCTCAATTAGTCTACTACATTCAGACGATAAGTTTAACATTGTTTCAAAATAAGAAATAACACTATTACATTCTTTTTCTATTTCGGTAATTTCTTTTTGTATTGTCATTGCATCCTTAACTAATAAACCATATGTTTTTAAATTACACGATTCACAGCCCTCACATTTGGATTTATCATAAAATATTTCCGAATTAAACCTAATTAAATTTACTGACGATGAAAAATTTCCGTGCAAATTAATAAGGTTATTTTTCATTTCATTATAATCGTTATAGCTTGGGGTTATTTTCATTGACATATATACAAATTTTTCGAGATTATTATATGCTTCACTTATGATTTTTCTTTCCACTTCCATTTTTCTGTTTAGATTGTCTTCAGTCTTTAATGCAATCTTTAAATTAGCATCTTTTGTTTGCATAGAATTTTGCAATTCGATTTGCTCTTTTTGTTTTTTGTTGTTATTTCTTATAGTTACAAATAACACTGCAAAAGCTATTAAACCACCTATTATAGAACCAATAATTCCACCCCAAAAGTTAGTATAATCATTTGTTGTTGCTATTTTATGAAGTATTAATGAGTTTAATATCATATTAGCACCTAAATAAGCTAAAGGGGTTATTGCAATAAAAAGTACAATAACTGTAACAATCCATAACTTCTTGTATTTTTTCTCATTCATCCTTATATCACCCTCCTAATAGTCCCCTTACTATAAGCCTCAAAAATCTGCTCAAAGCTTGTCATCAAGCTGTCGTTTTCCATACTGCTATCTCTAAACACCGCATAATATGGCTTGCGCTTGGCAATGGTTGTTACTACTTCGCTTGTAACCTTTTCATCAAAGCAGGCGATTAGATATGGCATACCTCCTTGCTCTACAACAAAAACCTTTTTGCCGTCTATGGTTTCAACCTCGATTTTATTGGAGAGGAACACGCCCAAATCAAGCATAACTTGAAACAGCAAGTCCTCGGGAGTTCTATCTTTCTTGATATTGCTGACAAACATATCTATTTGTTGTTGCTTAACATCTTCGGGGTAATAATATACATCTTTCATATTGGTGCTGTCGCATTTTAAAACACGAAAGCCGATGTCTAATTTGTTTGGTTGGTTATCGGAACGCATTAATGCGTTCCCTACGATTTGTTTGCCGGCACGGCGGATACGTTCCTTGCCGATGTCGCATATTGTGCGATATCCTGCCTTGCAGGCTTCGTGTTTTTCGTTGATTGCTTCGGGAAGTTGCACCATGATGAATTTGCGATTGCCACCGTCCTCGGCGTTTAACTGCATCACGGCGTGGGCGGTGGTGGCGGAGCCTGAGAAGAAGTCGAGGATTAGGTCGTTATTATCCATACCCAAATGCAAAATTCTTTTCATGTACTTTAATGGTTTTGGACTTGTAAATACTGCTTCGTCAAACATACCTCTAACTTCTCTTGTAGCATCTTGATTATGACCTGCTTCTTGGAAAGTCCACAATGTCATAGGAGTTACACCATCTTGCACTTCACTTAAAAACAGTTTTGGTACTGGTGAGTTTTCCCCATTTTCTCCAAACCAAATCCTGTTATCGTTTCTCATTTCTTCCAATTTTTCTTGTCTAAATCTCCAACAGTACCCTTTTGGCGGAAAAAAGCTTTTACCTGTAGGTCCTACAATTTCATAAACTTGTTTTTCTACAGCAGGACCAACCGTTAAGTTGCCGACTTTCCAAACACCTCTCGAATCATTGTCGGGATTTTTGTAATCCTTATTTTGCTTATCAGTTCTTGGAAGTAAGTTTATTTTTGACAATTCCTTTTTCTTGGCATAACAAAGTAAAAATTCATGACTTTCAGAAAAATATTTTTTTAAACTTATTGGTGCATAATTTCTTTGCCAAACAATACATGCCACAAAATTCCAAGCCCCAAAAACCTCATTGCAAACCTTTTTCAGATTTTCAACCTCATTATCATCAATAGAAATAAAAATAACACCGTCATCTTTCAGCAAATCCTTAGCCAAACGCAGTCGGGGGTATATCATATTCAACCAATCGGTGTGGTAGCGGCCGTTGGTTTCGCTGTTTGTGAAAAGGCGGTTGCCCTCCTCGTCGTATTGCTCGGTTAAGTCCATATACTCGTCTACGCTCTGCTTAAAATCGTCGGCGTACACAAAGTCCTTGCCGGTGTTGTAGGGTGGGTCAATGTATATCATTTTCACCTTGCCCAAATAGGTTTCCTGCAACAGCTTTAATACATCAAGATTATCCCCCTCGATGTAGAGATTTTCCGTTGTATCAAAGTTTACGCTTTCCTCTCTGCAAGGGCGCAGAGTTTTATAATTGGGTGCATTGGCAAGCAGAACAGATTTTTTCTTGTCCGGCCATGTAAATTGATAACGTTCTTCGTTGCCTTCCACGATAGTGGTTGACAGCTCTTGTTTAAGGACATCGAAATCAATGGCTATTTCCGTTTTACCGTCACGGATTACCTCGGTAATGGCATTTGGGAATAATTTTGCGATGGTTTTTATGTTTTTGTCCACAAGGTTCGTGGGGTGCATATTTAATTTATCCATTTATTTTTCGCTCCTGTAATATTTTTCATTCGTTGGGAACGGATTTATCCGTTCCGCTTTTACGTGTTCCCCGGTTATCCGTTTTTTGTTGGCTGTATATTTGTTTTCGGAACGCATAAATACAGAATGTATGTTGGTGGCATATTTGTTTTCGGAACGCATTAATGCGTTCCCTACGGGTTTCGATGCTCCTGCCTTAAATTTTCCTATAATGTTTGTGGTATTCAAATTTAATCTATACATTTGTTTTCACTCCTGTAATTTTTTCGTTTGATGGGTTATTACAATCATTTTCCCATTGCATAAGGTTATTTTGTATATATTCGTAAATACGTTTATAATCTTTTTCGTCACGAATTATATGGTCATGGTATGATTTTTGCCACAACGTTATTTTTTCGGATTGTTTTTTGGTGGTATGTATATTTGCGAAACGCATTAATGCGATCCCTACGTTTCTTGATACGCCTGCCTTAAATTTTCCTATAATATTGGGTATGTCAACCGTTGGGAACGGATTTATCCGTTCCTGATTTCCCTGTTCCCGATTTCCCGGACTTTTATTCATCGATTCCGAATTTCCTCTCTCTGTTTCCAATATCACAATAATCAAATGAATATGATTTGGCATTATTGTGAAAATGTCGATTAAAACATGCAAGTAATGTTTTGCGATATTCAATATTTCGTTCTCAACTATTATACCATATTCATTCAATATCATTTGACCATCAATGACATCCCCAAACAAACATTCACGATTGCTCGTACATATCGTTATAAAATACATTCCATTTTGAGAATAATCATACCCTTGTAATCTTAGGGATTTGCGTTGCCGCAAACTCACTCCAATCCCTCCAATTCCCCTCTCAATTCCCCAACCTTACCCACAATCTCAAACTTGCGTTTAGGTTGCCGCTCAATCCTTGCCTGTTTTTCCAGCCGTTCAATTTCACGCTTCAATTTTGCGATTTCTTCTTGCTTTGCAAGCTGTTCTTCTAACAAAACATCACTATGCATAGTAACAGTATCAGTTTTTGTTAGTGCAATTTGTCCGACAATATTATCCCAAACAGCATCAAAGGTATCGCCATTAATTTCAATATTTAAGTCGCTTTGCTTTACCCACTGCCCACGATATAGCTTGCCGTAAAAAACAGCAAGTTGCATTTCGTCTTCATAGTGCAGTACAAACAGTAGCTTGTGGGCGTTTTGCTTTGCTATCGCTTCAATTAGCTTATAGTCTACTTCTTTTTGCTTTAGCTGTACTTCCATCACAAACACCGCAGAAACATTTTCGCCCGTTTTTATGTTCATACTCTTTGGAGATAGCTCATTTGTTATGGTAAACCTTTTTACGTCATTCTTTAAACTTTCCTTTAGGGTAGTGGATAAGTCCAGCTTAGCTATCAGCTTTTCTTTTGACAAAAACATATTAATCTCGGTGGATTTAAGAAAATTAAGCATTGTGCTCCCCTCTCACTACAATAAAAGTAATCAGTTCAAAATCATCAAGACCTTTGATGTCGCTACCAAAAAAGCTCATATCGTCACCACCAAAAAAGCTGTCAAGGTCGCTTTCTTCTTTTACACTAACTATGGAGTTTATAGTCTTTTGCAACAGTCCGGAAACTTCGTTCATATTTTTTCCGTCATCTGTCTGTTGGTTAAACAGGCGACAAAGCGCTTTATCCGGTTCTTTTTTGCCACGACAGAGTAGCCTTAGGGTGTCAAGGGTAGCTTTTGGCTCAAGATGAGTTGAAACTACATTGCCGTCCGCACCCATATACACTATATAAAAGGGGTGTAGCCGATTTTTGCTTTCTATATTTACGCTTTTGTTTAGGTTTTTCAAAACAAAGATAACCCCATCTTTTTCCCCATGCACAATACTGTGCAAGCCAAAGGGCGCTTTTTCGATATCCGGATTATCTTTCATATAGGCAAGCAAGTCCATTCTAAACTCATTTAAACCCAAATCCATTATAGAGATACCGCCGGAAATATCCTCTAAGTCCACCACTTCTGTTTGTAGCTTTTCAAGCTGTTTGCGACGGTATTCGAGGTCTCCTTTTTCTTCGTCACTTATAATATTATCGTCGCCGGTGGCGGTCATATCCACAATCTTCATGCGTGTTTCCACACGAGATTTTAAGTTAATGTATTCATCTAAGGAAAGGTCGGGCCAAAAATTCACAAGCTGAATACAGTCGTTTTGGCTTCCGATACGGTCAATTCGCCCAAAACGCTGAATAATGCGTACCGGATTCCAATGTATATCGTAATTAACAAGGTAATCACAATCTTGGAGATTTTGCCCCTCTGAAATACAGTCGGTGGCAATTAAAACGTCAATATTATCAGTATTTTGTGGCATAATGAGCGCCTTTTCTTTTGAGCGAGGGGAAAATAGCGTCAGTACCGTATTAAGGTCACTCTTTAACTTGGGTATTGTTGTTTTACCGTCAATGCTACCTGTAATCATAGCGGTATTAAGTCCAAAGGTGTTTTTTACAAATGGGCTGATATTATCGTAAAGATACCCGGCTGTATCTGCAAAGGCAGTGAACACAATTATTTTTTTGTTATCGTTGTTAATTGGGTGTTTTATTTTATCCTTGATGATTAAGAGTAGCTCTTGCAATTTACTGTCGTGTGCCGGTGTGATGTCAGAAATCATAAGACGGAGTAGCTCTAAAACCTCAATATCGCTTTGCATTTTGCGACGCCATGTTATGTAATCAATATCGATTAAGTCAATTTTGACATTCTTGCCTATTGAAAAAAAGTCGGTATTTTGGTCATCGTAATCGTAATCGTCAGACTCTATATTACTGATGTCAGTTAGGTTTAAAGTACCTGCTGCTATGCCTTTCTCAAACTCATCAATAGTGGTTATTGTCTTTTCAATAAGCTCTTTAATACGCCTAAGCGTTAGACTGAACGCAAAAACAGAGCTTTCCATACGCTTCATTAAGTTTATGCTTGTAAGCCGTCTTATGCCTTGTTCTCGTCCGAATGTAAAGGACAAGTCTTTGTCCGATACAATATCGGCGTATTTTTTATGTTTGCTCTCCAAAATAAAGCGTGTGGGGGTGTAAACGCTTAAATTTAGTTGCATTAGGTGCTCAAAAATCTCGTTGTAGGTAATGGCATTGCCAAGGTCGGTCAGCGGTGGGCGCTTTGAAATAGGTTTATTTCTTTTGGGGAATGTACCCACATCCCTTGTGTCGTAGTGCTTTTCAATCTGCTTACGACTTCTTGCAATAGTAACACTGTCAAGCACCTCAAAAAAGTCAAAGTCAAGCATTTTTTGGAGCGTGGCTGTGGTTCTAAGCTCGGATTTTAGTTTGCTCCATTCGTTAAAAACACGCTGTGCATGGCGAAAAATTTCCGTGATGCTACGGTTGGTGTTTAGTTTGCTGTCGATGTTTTTAGCTTCACCCTCATACGCAAGGGCAAGCTGATTTTTAAGGTCGTTAAATCTGTTGTTTACGGGTGTTGCTGACAGCATAAGCACTTTGGTGGGTATACCGGCACGGATAACCTTGTTGAGTAGCTTTAGATAGCGGTTTTCCTTTTCGTTATCCTCGCCACGCAGTTCTCCGCCGTTGCGGAAATTATGGCTTTCGTCAATCACCACAAGCCCATAATTCGCCCAGTCTATTTTGGATAGGGCAATGCCGTTTGACTTGCCGTCCTCACGTCCAAGGTCGGTGTGATAGAGTACGGTATAATCAAATCTATCTGCTCTAAGCGGATTATTTACATACTTACCGTTAAAGGTGTTCCAGTTGTCACCCAGTTTTTTGGGACATAGCACAAGCACGTCCTTATTACGCTTTTCGTAATATTTTATTACCGCAAGAGCAGTAAAGGTTTTACCTAAGCCGACACTATCCGCAAGTATACAACCGTTATATTTTTCAAGCTTTGTGATTATAGCAAGAGCGGCATCTTTTTGGAAGTTGTATAGCTTATTCCAAATAAGACTGTCTTTAAAGCCGAGAGCTTCATTTGGCAATACGTCCTCAGAAATATCCTCTAAAAACTCATTAAAGATGTTAAAAAGCGTGAGGAAATAAACATATTCGGCAGGGTTTTCTTTATAAACCGCCGTTATGTTTTCAATCACTTCTTCTGTTACTTCTTGTAGCCTGTCTTTGCTGTTCCAAAGGCTGTCGAACATATCGAGGTATTTTTTGCTCTGTGCTGCACGGTTTACAAAGTTAAACGCATTGTCGCCACGTTCACAGCCTATATCAATGGTGGTGAATCCATTAAGTGGCATATATGTAAAGCGATTTTCATTGTTTTCTACGTTCATAAATCCGGGTATGTTCTGCGTTGTAATATTTGATTTGAATTTAACTTTTTTTAAAATCCAGTCGGCACATTCTTTTGCAATGGCTTTTTGGGTCATTTCGTTGCGAAGTCTTACTTCAAATTCTGTACCATATAGGCTACGTTCTCGGCTTAATCTTGGTATATAAAATTCTCTTTTGGACTTTGGTATTTTATCGGTGGTAAAAGTAGGTGATGTAAAAACAAAGCGAAGCTCCTTTACGCTTTTTAGTCTGCGCTTTAGCTCGTCATAGGCATAAATAGAGAAACAAGCTGCTGCAATAGAAATTTTGCTGTCTTTTTTTATAGTGCGTTCCAAATCATCACGAACAATTTCTGTAACATTATCAAAAGTTTTTAGTACCTCTATGTCCTTTGGTGCGAGGTTAATTACCTCTACACCCTTTTTATTGGCATAATCAACAGTATATTCCGTTCCGCCAACTCTTCCGTCATAATAGCAAATTAGTCGTGAGGAATTGTTCACCATAAATTCATTTCGGGTGTAATAACTTCCACGTGTGTATTCATCTGATAATACAACAGTATCATCGGCATATTTAATAATATTTGTGTATCTATCCGTCTGTTTGCGACTGTCTTCAAAAGGAACAACCGAAATTAGTTTGATATTTGGGTGTTTAGTTTTACACTTAAGCACACATTCTGCGGCATACATATCAAACCCTTCTGCCATGCCTACTAAAAAAGTGTCAAATCCTTGGGAAATGGCATGTATAATTGCATTAGACAAATCAGCTTTTAGTGTTGAGATGCTAAAAGCTGTTTCATCGCCAAAATCCGGAAGTTTTTCAGGACGATAGCCACTAAATGCAACTGTCTTTGATATTTCAATCCCCATTGATTACCCCGTTATTATGGGTATTCGGCAAAAACTCCGCAACATCACCAATATCACATTCAAGTGCTTTGCATATCCTACCCATGATTTCCATACTCACCGGTAAATCTTTACCCATTTTAGCAAGCGTGGTTGTACTAATATTTGCCATCTGCAATAGATCTGTGCGCTTAAGCTTTTTATCAAGTAAAAGCTTCCAGAGCTTTAGATAACTAATTTCCATTTTTCTGTCCGCCTTTATGCATACCAATTTAATAATATTATAATACAAAAGCTGTTTTACTGCAATCAATATTATGTTTAGAATAAATAAATTCTGTATTTACGCATAAAAGATGCGTTTATTTTTAGTTATATTGATTAGTAGTAATTTAAAACCATAGAAAAAAAGCGAATTTATAGATATATAGTCACTCTTTTAAATCATCGCATCACCCTTACAAAAGAAAACACCTGCCACTTACCGCCATTTAGCCCCCAAAGCTCTTGAATAACCACACGCCCCTTAGAACTACTTGCCTCGATTACTTGATTGTTACCTAAATAAATGCCTACATGGTGGATTTCGTTCCACCTTCCACAACCGCAAGTGGTTTTACTCCAAAACACCAAATCGCCCGGTTGTAGCTCCGACTGCCCAATATTATAGCCGTTGTCATAACAGTATTTCGCTTGCTCCACTGATGTAGTGGGAATATTTATACCTGCGGCTTTGTAGGCAATGTAGGTGAGCCACGAACAGTCGATGTATCTGCCCTGTCCACGCTTGGGCTGGCTATATGGGTCGCCTAATCTTGACATGGCAGTTTCTATGATTATTTTTGCTCGCTCATTGGTGGGGAGGTTGGAGATAATATCCTTTAAATCTTCGGAAGTTTCACCGCCGTAGATGTCTATGCCCGTTATTTTTGCAAAGTAAGAGTTGTAGGCAGGGGACATCAGTTCTTTTAGCAAGGCTAATTGCTCGTCGTTAAAATTATATTTAACCGCACATTCCTCTGCGGTTATGCTGTCTACCTCCACGTAGATATTAAGTGTAACAATTTCTTCTGTTTGCTCTGTATCCTCGTTTTGCACCTCTTCCGTGGTAACATCATAGGTAATTTTGCAGTTGTTCATATCATCAAAAACTTGCTGTAAAAAGGCTTGCTTTTCGGGCGTTATGCTAATGGTTTCGTCACTCTCGTACATAGTTTTCACCGTGTAAATAGCAAGCACGTCACTCCAATTATTAACAGTATCGCTGTCTCCATCCATACTGCCGGTGTATATGATTTTGGTGTTGGTATGTGGCACTGTGTTTTGAATGTTTGCTATTTGATTATCTATGCTTATCTGAAAATCTTCGCTTATTTGTGTGATAGCTGTTTTAAGCGGTTCGCCTTCTTGAGCTTCATCTGCAAAGAACACGCCAAACAGTGTACCTATCACCATTACAATCACTGCGATGATTAGTATAATAAGCACCACAATCCAACCACCTGCGGCTATGGCGGCAATTAATGCTTTTATGGCGGCTATGGCAATTTTGATGCCTGCAATAATAGCTTTTATGGTTAGCTTTATAGCGGTTATTGCTGCCTTTGCGGCCGCTTTTGCCGCTTGCAATGCCACCTTAGCCGCTCTTGCAGTTGCCTGAGCCGCCCGAGCCGTCATCTTCGCCGCTTGAGCTGTGGTTTTAATGGCACGAGTGCCTGTTTTGACTGCCATACGTGCACTTTTTACGGTTTTTTTGGTGGTCTTTACTGTATTTTTTACGGTGGATTTTATGCCTTTAGTTACTTGTTGCGTGGTTTTTATATTATGTCTAAAAAGCTTTGCTGTACGTTTATTGCTTATCAATCGTTGCTTAACTGCTTTTGACTTTGCTGTTGATTGCGTGGTTGATGGCATATTACCATTTGTGGTAGGTTTTGGAGTGTGAGTAACTTGGTTGTTAGTATTTGGAGTATTAGCACTTATTTTTGGAGATTTATTAGTTTGCGTTGACTGATTAGTGTTGTGCTTGTTTGTTGAATTAGTTTCATTAGCATTGCCTCTATCATCGCTTTTTTGCTCAAAAAAATAAGAGCGTTTGTCCGCTCTTTGTTTAATCCTTCTATGCTGTAATTTTTGTTTTATATTCCTAATAGCTTTTTGTGCTGTACCCTTAACCCGTTGCTCCGCTCTTTTTACAGTATCCTTTGCATTATCCTCAATTTTGTTAGAAGCATATTGCTGTGGGCTTTCTTCTGTGTTTTTATCTTTTGTTGGCGCTTGAATATTATCTTTAGTAGTAAATAATATCTTATGTATAATCTGCTTTGGCATTTTCTTTATAGGTGATAACTCACGTGGAGTTTTGTTGGTTGGTTTTTGTTTTATGGTTTTCATAGGGTTTTTGCTGTGCCTCCTTTTTTGGTATTTCGGGTATTCAAAAACATTGCACTTTATGTAGGGTGCAGTTTATTGGTGAATATTTAAGTTTATTATGGCTTATTTACTAATTTTTGTATCTAATGACAGGAACTTGCTTGGTTTTGCCATTGATTTTTCTTCGCTCCAAAGCAAACACCATATCCGAAGTGCGTTCAAAGTAGTCTATGTCTTTTTTATAGCTTATTCCACACTTGCAATGCTGTAAGCCTATAAATTGCTGTTTCATTTTTTTATTGCAGATTGGGCAGGGTTTGGTGGGAATGGGGTTTCCTTTTATATGGGGTGGATTATAAACATAAGGGTGATTAAACGACCTATATTACGGTATCTAAATCTCGTCTGTTATATAGTAACCGGCGTACTTCCATCACATCTTCCAATACTACATAGAATATGGAAAAACTGCCGACATAAATACGATAATATGTATCCGGTCTTTGTTTGGCAGTTTCAAACGGTTCAAATGACAACGGCGATGCAAGTCGTTTATAAATTGCCTTTTCGACATTATTAATAAAGTTATCTGCCGCCACCTGATTATTGAGATGGTTGCAAATATATGAGACAATTTCCGTCAAATCCTGCTCAAACAGGGGAAGATATCTCAATTTGAATTTGATTTCATCCATTGACTATATTTCTTGCACGATTAAAAACTTGATCGTGTGTCAGCCTTTTGGTAGCGGTAGTCGCCATTACATCAGCTTCGTCAAGCCTCATTTCAACATCGTTTGTCAATTTTGCATAGTGTTCTAGGCTCATGACAACCATAGAGCCATGACCATTTTTTGTGAGATATATAGGGTCGCCTTTGCTCACCGCACGTTCTATTTCTGTAAATTTGTTTCTCAAATCCGATACAGGTCTGATTTCTATCATTTTTGGCACCTCAATTCGCACTATATATTATCATAATAATATCAATATTTTATCATAAAGTCAAGGGTCCTTTAGTACCGTAAACAAAATGTGCTTTGATGGTTATGCTAAACATAATACTCTCTTGCACCAACTTCCGATTATTTCTAAACCAAAAAATTCAGTCAGTTTATCATAATCAGCAGAAATGACACTACCCCAAAACTAACCTTTCCTGTACTAAATACTATATTACACTCACTCCAAAAATATTTCAACTCAAAATTAAAAAGCAACAAAGAGGAGCAAAAACTCCTCTTTCTTCCCATAATTCACATCACAAAACATTAACCTCAAATTCTCCGGGTTTTGTGCTCATCATATTATACAAGCTGTTTTTGGGGAAATTATCAACAAAAGGCACAATGCTGTTTCCGCATTTCAATAGCCCCTTGCCAAAACCAACGTTGGTGATATAGCTTAACTGATTATCGGAAATATTAAGCAGCTTGGCAAGCTCCACTCTGTCGGTGGGGGCTTGATTTAGCATTACTAAATATTCGCTATTGGCAAGCATGGTGCGTGCAGTAAGGGACTTTAAGCAATCCTCCACATTCTGCGTGATGCCTGTGGCAAGTGCACCGTCCTTTCTGAATTGCTTCCAGCTTTCCGCAAAGAATACGCTTGATAACTCGTTGGCAAAGAATATGTGCATTTCATCCAAAAAGATGTGTGTGCGTATGCCACGCTCTCTGTTTTTTGCCACTCTGTTGCGGATTGCGTCCGTCATTACAAGCATACCGGGGGTTCTTAGCTGCCTGCCCAAATCACGAATACCGTATGCGATCAGCCTGTTGTGTACATCCACATTGGTTTGGTGTGCAAACATATTAAGATTGCCGCTTGAAACCATCTCAAGAGCAAGCGCCAATTGCTTTGCCTGCGGTTCTTTTTGGCGTTTTAGTTCGTTGTGCAGATCAACAAGTGTAGGCGGAGCAATACTGTAATTGCTTGCAAGATAATCTTTATAGATGTTGGTTAAACAGCGGTCTATTATGGATTTATCCACCGCCTCCAGTTTGTTTGTACCACCCATAATCTGCTCGAAGAAGGATAATAAAAACTCACTTTTGGCAATCAGCGGGTTTTCACTATCACCGTAACCCAGCGCCAAATCTAGAGCATTTATGTGGTTGGGTGATGTTGGCGAAAGATTTACGCACACACCTCCCAGTGTATTTACAAGAGGATTGTACTCACATTGGGGATCACCTATGATAATATCATCGTTTGTGGCAAGCAACAGAAATATGATTTCTCGCTTCGCAAAAAAGGATTTACCACTACCGCTAACGCCAAGTATAAAGCCATTGCCGTTAATTAAATTTTTACGATTGGCAATTATTAGGTTGTTGGAAATAGCGTTCACACCGCAGTATGTACCGCCGTTATCCATAATTTCATGGGCTCTAAAAGGCATAAGCACCGCCGTTGATTCTGTGGTTAATGTACGCAAAGCATTGATTTTCCGCACCCCATAAGGTAAGGCGGTATTAAGCCCGTCCGTTTGCTGAAATTTCAGCACCGCAAGCTGACACATATGCTTTCTTGCAATGGAGAGCAGGGTTTCCGTATCTCTTTCTAACTGCTCTTTGCTGTCCGCAGTGTGAAGTAATGTAACCAAGCCAAACATCATACGCTGGTCTCTTGTGGTCAAATCGTCCAAAAACTCTTTGGCTTCCTTCTTTTGTTGCTCCATATCATAGGGCACGGTTGCGGAAAAATTATTATTTTGGTTCTGCTTACGCTGCCAGTTGGAAATATTGGTTTCTACACCCAACAATTTCACCTCAACTTCACGCACCGCTTCATCGGTGGGCACGGGGATAATATCCATAGAATAAAACAAATTGCGGTTTAAATCGCATAATTCGGATACAAAACTATCTTTTAGATATGATGCAAAGTCTTTCAAAAACAGCACTCGCCCATAACGCTCTCCGATTTTAAAGCAATCTTTTTCTATTTCATAGGTATTTGGACAAATATAATCCTTAAAACTTTCACCCTTTTGCATCAGTTCTTTTAAGTTCATGTGATAACAGCTTTCCTCTCCCGGTCTAAAAAAATCGTGAAATATTTGCAACCTTTCCTCAGCGTTTAATTCCTCACATCGAGAAGATAGCTGTGCAAAGTGGGTGCTTAAATCGCCGTTTACTCTGGCAAAATAACTGCGTGCTTCGTCAATATCTTTACAGGCAACGGACACGGTTATATACCTCTCTTGAACGATGCTGTTGCTGGTTTCAGTCACCTTATCAAGCAACATATCGTTATATTCCTTACGATATGAATTTAAAGCATCATCACAAATTGGCATAAGTATAGACTGCTCAAACGCCTGCTTGTTAAGGGCACGGTTGCACACTGTGATTTTAGTTGTGGCATTGCTGTCAAGAGAATTCAAAAGCTCGGAGTAATCCAAAAACATAGATTCTTTGTCTTCCTTACTTGCTATGGCATAGTTTATATCGGAAAATCGCCAACACTTTGAATATTTATTACCCACATAGCAAATGCCGTCCTTCCAAATTCGTTTTATGGGTATAATTTGCTGTACTTTTTTTGGTACAACATAGGCTTCCTTATCCTGTTTTAATATGCGGTGCAATGCTTTAATCATGCTGTTTATCCCCCTTGATAATATTTAAATACATGTTTTCGCTTTGAAATGTCAGTTGTTTTGGCGTAAGAAATTCAGACTTTATATATGCCGCTATAAACTGCTCTGCGGTCATGCCGTTGTACTTTAAAAAACCCATAGCGCCAAACGGCACAGCACCCAAAATGCACAGCCACGACACCGTTTCAGTGCCTAAAACATCTTTCAGTCCAAAATACAGACTTACTGCCACAATAATAGCAATAACAGAAAAAACGAGCTGTCTTAAATTCAGCCCGAAAAATATACTTTCCTGATAATCCCGTATTTCACGGTTAATTTTTACTTCCATTTTATGCTCCTCTCGCAAATAAAAAAACCGCTGTATTTCTACAACGGTTGGATTAGTTTGGTATTTTATTAATGCAAGTTAAATAATGTGCTTAACACATCTCTTTTGCCATATAAAATCCTTATAACAGAAACATATTCATCGTCATTTCTATAAAAAACATTGTAATTTCCACTTACCAACATTCTAATTTCTGATGGGAAATGTGTATCGAAGTTTGGTTTTGCCCCCATAAATGGAAATTCGGACAATTTTTCGTAGTCCTCTATTATGCTTAAAATAGTGTTTAACGCTCCGTCTTTATTATCAAGCTCTTTTAAAATATATGCATATATCTCTTCAAGATCCTTTTGTGCCAAGGGTGTTAATCGTATTTTTTTCATAACCCAAATTTGTTTCTTACTTCCTCAGAAGAAACCCAGCCTTTTTCTCTTGCGGACTGCTCGCCTTGTGCTAATTCCTGTAATAATTTTATGGTAGCCTGCTGTTTTTCGTAATCACGAATATCTGTAATTACATAACGCCCTCTGCCGTTTCTTGTTAAATATACGGGTGAGCCTGCATCTACATCTTGCAAGATTTCGTTGTAGTTTTTTAAATCTGAAATAGGTTTAATGTTTGGCATATATTCCACCTTCCTTCAAA
This sequence comes from uncultured Christensenellaceae bacterium, assembly GCA_964628515.1. Taxonomy (GTDB): domain Bacteria; phylum Bacillota; class Clostridia; order Christensenellales; family Christensenellaceae; genus CAZVNZ01. The sequence continues at coordinate 23,813 of CAZVNZ010000024.1, read as the reverse complement.
ATTATTTTACCATAAATTAGCACATAAATTCAACCCCATTTTTACAGCCCAAATGCCTCCCGGCAAACCCTGTCCGCCATCTTAACCGCACCTACAAGCACAAGCAGGTTAAACACCAACTCGCCCATATACGCCCACACAAGGGTGGTGGGGCTTGCATCAGATGGTACAGCGGGTGGAGATGCCGCAAACACACTGAATATAATGCAGGCAAGCACAATTACCGCACCCTCAAGGCATACCGCCGCATAGCTTTTAAGAAAACTTTTGCCTATTCCGCTTGTTGGTTCTCCTGCAAATGCAGACAGCGGAATGGGTGCAATAGCGGTAAGTAAATATAGTTTGAAAAAACGCCCATATACGCTCATTATCATAATAAATGAGAGTACAATTATAAACAGGCTGCCCAAAAGCGACACCGCCCAAGCAGGAATAGCTTCTAAAAAGTTTAAATTTCGTATGGCGGTGTCCATTTCAGCCGGTATGGTGATACCGTTTTGAACACCGCTACCCGCCGCATTTATTGATGTGGAAATCACCCCTTGAACAATGCGGAACAATGCCATCATCAAATCCAGCCCATAAGTAACCACAGCTTTTGCAATAACGAAACGTACAAATAACCGCAATGCGTGTTCGGGTCTCTTTATCTCCGTAAAGCTTCCACAGGTTTTTATTACGCCTATTAAAAAGAATAGCACTAAAAGTGCATAACCAATAGCTTTCAGTGCTCCGTTGATGTTTACCACCACACCCCATATTTCGCCCCCTTTGAATGTTTCGGGGGACTGGGTTAAAAGTTGCATTATTTCGGTAAATTTACCATTCCAAGTGTTTAGTGCGTTGACAAGATTATCTATTATCCAGTTGCCACTTCCCAAGTTTTTCCCTCCCTTCGTTGCTAAAAACACTAAAAAAACCTGCATTATTTGCAGGTATATAATAGTTATATTTTTATATTAGTGACGTGTTGTTGATTGTTACTGGGCGGATTCTAAATAGGCATTTGTAATTTTGCCGGCTTCAGTCATATAGACATCTGTTAATTTGCCTGCCCATTCTTCATACTCACTATATTTTCCAGACCCATACTCAAACATATACTCTGACATCTTCATTACTCCTTCATTTAATATTTCTGCAAGTATTAATACTTTTTCACTTGAAAGTAGTGCAAGACCACTCAAGCCGTCTTTATTATTGGCAGCTTCCAGGTGGTATTCATCAATGATCTTTGGTGTAGCGTTTTTTAGTTTTTCGGTATATTCATCTAAAATTGATTGATAAGATACAGATTCTTGTGACGTAGAAACGCTATTTTGAGATTCGAAAACCACAAGTTCTTCTAACTGCTTTGTTTTACTGGCACTTGACGCTTGTGAATCGCACGCAGAAAGTAGCAACATAAGAATCATTACAATACAAATCCATATTTTTTTTATATTAATCACATCCAAACCCTTTATTACTGAATAAATACAATACTTACATACTAACAATAGTAAAAATTACCCAACCTAAGAAAACCAAGCTACCAATCAGTATCAATATTGTAAGTGGTGAGTTCTTCTGATACCATTTAGGATGTAGCGGTTTTCCGCAGTGTAAGCAAAATTTTCCGTTTGGCGTTTGGTTGTTACAAAATGGACAGCGCATTTTGTTTTCCTCCATTTGTTAGTTATAGTTTTATTATACTATATCATTTGTAAATATGTCAACAAACAGATCATGAAGAGGCAAATCTAAGCCTGCCTCTTCCTTGTAGTTATCTACACGGTTCATGCTTCACCTTGTCCTTAATCACTCCATACTTATCATCAACATAAAATTTCCCAACAAAAGGATTAAAAATCGCCGTGCATTTTATGCCGTTAAACTCGGCAATGTAGTTGTTGTCTCCCACTTTTTTAAGTATGCTTGCTTCTTTTAATTCGCCGTTTAGAGAATGAATATGTGCTAAAACTTTTTCTGCCATAGTTACATTCCTCCTGTAATTAAATCGAGAATTTCCTTAGCAAAGGTGATAATAATGCCACCTGCCACGGTTAAAAACCCATAGGCTAAGGGTCATTTCTGACCCTCGCCACCGAACCGTACGTGAACCTCTCGATTCATACGGCTCTCCACTAAAACTTAACATATCCATATTTAATGTTCATGAATTGCCTTATGACAATCCTCGCAAACCACAAGGGTTTTTCTGCGTTTTTTCAACATAATTTGAGACCATAATTCTTTTCCGTCTATACTTTTTAAGCTTGGAACATGATGCACTTCACAAGGTGTATTGGTTTTCTTACCGCAAAGTTCACATATTCCGCTTTGTAATCTTGCTCTGATTGTTGCATTTGTAGAATTTGGAGCATATGAGTGTTTGATAATAGTATCTGAGCAACTCATGTTTTTGCAGTCTTTTAACGTAACGAGACTACATTGTTTAGCTATTCCCGTACCTGTAATATAAGGCACAGCCCAAATCTTGCCTTTTTTGTACTTTTTAGCAATCTTAGCTATGCTTGAATTATGTTTTCCTGCCAATGTTGCAAGACAACTATATTCCATTAGATAACGGAAATAACCTAAATCATTGTAATTAACTGCAAGTTGATAATAACTTAACAGCCCTCGCATTTCTGCATTGTATCTTTCTACAATCACGTAATCAGGTAAATACAGCCACCCTTTTCTGTGTAGCGGTCGAAAAGTTTTTGCTTTTAGTTGGCGAATTATGCCTCTTTCAAACATAAACTTTTCTACTCTCTCAAAAGGTACTGTTAGCTCTACACTATGGTTTAATGTTCTTTGTTTGTAACCTTGTCCGTTAGGCTTAACTGTCTGGTTACGTCTTACGGATACATTGTATCCTAAGAACAGAGCCTTGTTACTGCTATGGGTAATAAGCGTTTTTTCAGCACTTAATGTTAATTTAAGTTGCATTTCAAGAAAATCAGATAACTCCGCCTTAATGTTTTCACAATCTACCTTACTACCCTTAACTGCAATTAAGAAATCATCTGCATATCTTACAAATTTTATGTTCTTATCTTCAGCAGGGGTGCGTGGAATTGTGTACAAGGCTTTTGTATACTTATCAATAAGTTCAAGTATACCTTGCTTATCATCTTCTTTTGCAGTTTTAAGCTTAGCTTTCTGATAATCTCGTCTACCCTTAATAACGCTGTATTCATATGTCATTTTGCGTTCATTGGGTTTGTAGAATTTCTCTTTAATCTCCAAAATTTTGTTGTCAAGTTCATTAAGGTAGATATTTGCTAAAATGGGGGATAGTATTCCACCTTGCGGTGTACCTGAATTGGTAGTATGATATTTAAAATCCTCCATATATCCGGCATTAAGAAATTGTTTAATTACATTCACAAAACGACTGTCTTTGATTTTACGTTGCAAAATCTCTAACAGCTTGTTGTGGTCGATGTTATCAAAACAACCCTTAATATCTCCTTCTATAAACCACTTTGCACCTGTAAAATGTATTTTTGCTTGCTTAAGTGCAGTATGGCAACTTCTGTTTGGTCTAAATCCATGAGAGAAATCAGAAAAGTTTGGCTCATAAATTGCTTCTAAAAATCGTCTTATTACTTCTTGCAATAACTTATCTCTAAACGAAGGAATACCCAGTGGGCGTAACTTTCCATTGGCTTTTTTGATATATGTACGACGTACAGGCTTTGGCATATAAGTTCCGTTTGATAACTCGCAAATGAGCTCGTCAACGTACTTTTTCCCAAAACCGTCTGCTGTATCTTTATCAATGCCTTTGGTAGAAGCTCCTTTATTAGTGTAAAGTTTTTGGTACGCAAGATAATACATATCTTCCCTAAGAAGATAACGGTACAAGCGTGTATACACGCCGTCTTTATGGTCTTTTGAATTTTGATGGATACGCTCCAAAATTTCAGATGTTGGTTTCATTGAGGTTTCTCCTCCCTTTCAACTTTCAATATTTGGAATGAATTAGCTACCGTCCTTCGCCTTCCTGACTTCCCACGAAATCATAGATTATGTGGGTGGGTGTGAGCAGAATTACCTGCATCCGATTTTACGGCTTTCCCTGTCAATTCAGGGTTCGCTGACTACTATGACGGTTCTGTTGCCATGCAAAGCAAACATGCTCTGTTTAGGCAATCCCCAGTTTAATGCTGTTCTTGGAAATGTGGATTGTCGGATACGCTTTTGGTCTGTTAAGACATGTTCTCATGCTTGTTTCATAATGTGTTTGACAACCCGATATGCGCAAACGGTACATATCGTTCATTATGATTAGGGTATTATGACTGTTCCCTAAGCCCCAACGAAAGGCAACTTAGACCTCAACATTCGAGAAATATACTCTTATCCTCATATCCACTTGTCATTGCAGCTTTAGTCGTAGTGCCAGTCATTCACTAACTTGCCGCTTTCCTGCCATGCGATTGTCCCGTTGTGCTTTCGCCCTTGACGGTTAGACAGGTTGACTCCTGCGTTGTCATGCAGTGTAGTTCCAAAGTCTACTAAAACAGCACCCTATCTGGGCGCACATTCGCGCGTTGTGACGGATCGTGGCTTTTTAGGGATAAACCTATCTGCACAATACCAAATGCCAGCAGTATGATACCAATGGCACGAATGAGCCCAAATATAAAGGTGGAGAGGTTATTTACCACCGCCAGCGGATCATCTGCCGCAAATACTGTTGTAGTCGTGCAAAACAGTACCACTACAATGCTAAATACCGCCATCAATACTTTCTTTTTCATTCCACTCCGTTTCAAAATAGATTTCATAATCTTCATATCCTCCTGTTAATATAATATTTTCTAAATCATGTGCATTTTTAATTTCACCGTGAATATAGTTTTTACCGCCACCATCGGTAGTGTCTTTGATATTTTGATGATGCAAAACATTGTATTTATCGTCACAAACAGCTCGTTCGCCACGTATAAAAAGCAGAGCATAGCGGTTATCCAACATTCGCACCTCGTCGGGCATAAGCAGTTCACGCCCTGCAAGCTGATAGTTTGTTGAGTAATTTCCGTTTCGCCCCTCACTTTTTCCGTATGTATTGGTATCAATAGTGGCTTTACCCAGCAGTTTAGACACATATTCGTGAGTGCTTTGTTCGTTTCCGCCAAGATACAAAAACTCGTCACAGTTACCTAAAATACTTTCCCATTGTTTTTCAAACAACGCTTTTAGCTGTGCTATGTTTTGCAAAATAATAGATACGGAAATTTCTCTTGAACGCATGGTTGCAAGGAGTTTATCAAACTCATCGGGTAAGGCAACGTTGGCAAACTCGTCCATTACGCAATGCACGTGCATGGGCAATCTGCCATCATAAATATGATCTGCAAGATAATACAGTTCTTGAAAAAGCATTGTGTACATCATGCCTACAATGAAATTAAGGCTTGCATCGTTATCGGGTATTACCGCAAAAAGCGCGGTTTTCTTTTCACCTAAAGACGGTAAATTCAGCTCGTCTGTGGTTACCAAACTTGCTATTTGAGGTAGATTAAACTTTTCCAGTCTAACTCCCAAAGATATTAATATACTTTTTGCTGTTTTTCCTGCCGCTAACTTAAAAATTCGATATTGCTTAACGGCTAAATGCTCCGAGTCACCCATCTCCAAGCGCTCAAAAAGCACATCAAGTACACTTGAGTATTCCTCGTCATCTTCTCTTACCTCGGCGGCGTTAATAAGCTCCATCACCATACCAAAATTCTGCTCTTCTATGGGTGCTTCGTATTTTAAATACAAAATCAACGCTTCAAGTAATGCTGTTTCCGCTTTTTCCCAAAAAGGATCGCTACTCTTAGCACCTTTAGGGGTTGTATTGCGAATTAAATTGCTTACCAGTTTTAGTACGTCTTTATCATCACGCAAATACATAAATGGATTAAAACAGTGAGATTTGCTAAGATTTATTAAATCAAGCACCTTAATTTCGTATCCCTGTGCTACAAGTAGATTCCCTGTATCTCGCAAAATTTCGCCCTTTGGGTCCAGTACCACAAAAGAAGTATTGCATTGCATTATGTTTGGTTTGCAATAAAATCGTGTTTTGCCTGCACCACTACCGCCAACTACCACCACATTTAAGTTGCGAAGATGCTTTCTGCCATCAAGCCCTATACGTACATTTTGGGTTAGCAGTTTATTTTGCAATGGCTCTTTATGGGAATATTTTTTGGAAATTGCGGTAGCCACTCCCCACTTTGCACTCCCGTGTTCCTCGCCTTTGCGATAGTTTTTTATTGTGGAAAAATACACACCTATTGCCATTGCGTATATTAATGCAAATAACAATATACTTCTTGGAGAATCTTTATGCCACACAATAACAGGATTTTCAGATATTTGCGCTAAACCCTTAACAATACCGGTAAGTCCGTCAGAAATATATGGAGCGGCAACAAGTGCCACCCATATTACAGGGATTAACCCAATTAAAACAAAAAACAGTAACTGCTTACTGCTCTTTTTGTTCATCGTCTTGCTCCGTTTCTTTTATTTGTCTGCCTAAATTTTCTATACATTGAAACATATAATTCACCTCTTAAAATAAATATTTTAACACCATTACCTGTACTGTTCGTTTTTATGTTGCTGACGCTCCTTAAAATATGCCACGTCCACTCGCTCAATTATGCCTTGGGCACACTCTCTTATATCCTGCAATAAATCACGTTTTTCCTTAGCATCAAGATTTTTAATTTCTGTGGGAATATCCGGCAATTCTTCTTTTAAGGAAATACCGTAACGTGCATGGATAATAACCTCGGCACACGCTTTTTCAAAATCGTTTGAAAAATGTGTAGCACTAAACTCTCTGTTAATATGTTTTTCTACACTTCGAGAAAAGGAACGCTCTTTCATTGGTTTTCCGTGAGTTTGAGAAACATCAAATACTTTTCGAGGCTTAAAGCTCACACCCATAGAGCCGTCCATACGTGTATACTCTCTGCCTGCTTCAATAACTTTAATACTCTTTTCGCCTTTTTTAACACTACGTTCCTTGCCTTGCCAATCATCATAAGAGGCTAAATAACATGCCTCCGGCATTTGTGCGGTTATTAGCAACGTGTTAGCAAGACTAGTCCTGCCAAGCCTGCCCTGTGCGTGAAGGTATGTTTGCAATGCAAATTTATCCGTGAGAGTTTTTTCTACGCCTTTGCCTATTATGTCGTATAAATGCTCCATAGTTTCTTTTTGTTGCTCTGCCCATTGCTCTACGTTAAACTCCTGTTCCATAACTGATTACCTCGCTTTTTTATTATATTTGTATTTTTTTGGTGGTTGAATATGCTTTGTTTGCTGTTGCTTACGTGGTTTTTCTGTTTTTCGCTCCTGCTTAATAGCCTGTATTTCTTTGCGGACGGACGACCTATCCCTTTCTGTATTGCTGTTGCTCTTTAATCCACGCTCTAACGGACGCGAGCTTGCCGTCGCCGCTTTTGTAGGGTTTGCTTTTGAAGGTGTAGGTTCATCAAACTCCATTTGTTGTTTAGGTGTTTTTTTGATTTCCTCACGCATTTTATCAACTTCTATACTTGATAAAGAAAATCGCTCTGCAATTCTGCTTACCCTTGCCGCATCCTCTGCGTTTACCACCACATCACAAAGCCCGTTTTCTTCTTTTTTGTTGATGATTGCGGCATACTTAATACCGTACTGCTTAGCTTCTTTGGCAAATGTGGGCATATCTTTGTTTTTAATAACAAAAACTTTGGTGGGTTTACCCTCAAAGCTACGCATACGCACTTTGCCTTTTGTACGCTTTTGGTCTTTAATTGCGGCTATTAAAAATGTAGCAAGGGAAAGCGCCCCTCGCCCCGCTAAATTTGCCGTGACTTCCACTCCTTTAACGGTTAGGTTTGTCACCATACTTACGACTTGTTCTGCCGCTTCGCCTTGTGTGCTCATTTGCTACCTCCAATTCCCTTTGAATAATTTGCCTGTTTTTGTATAATTTTTCTGAACGCTCCTGAATTTTCTCACATATTTTTATTTCACCTCGCAATGCTTTAATTTGCTTTGTTAAAGCACACGTTTCCTTGTTATTTGGAATACGATATGCCTTTTTTCGCTCTGCACACAACACTTCAATCTCCGCTTTAGCATTTAAAATATGTGATGCAAGCTGAAATTTTCTATCATATTTATGCGCAAACAAAAACTGTGCTTGCCTTGACAGCTCATCTAAATTGCGAAAATCATCTTTTAATAAAAAAAGAGCCTTATTTCTCCTGTTATTGCGTGCTTGTTTAAGTTTGGCAAGATAGTAAAAATACAGCCCTCGCAAACCCTTCCATGTTACTTTTTTAAGGGTGAAAAAACTGCATTGTATACGCACTTGTTTAACGGTATAAGTGGAAGTGGTAGGCAATGATTGTTTACGTGTTTGCAAAAGTATTCGCTCCTTAATTGCTTGCTCGGTATAGTTTTCTCCTAAAGATTTTAGTCTTACAAACCGCTCTTTGTTTGGTGGTCTTACGGCAATGTGCTTGCCCATTTTTATCTCAAAGCCTAAATCCTTTAAACTGCGAAAAAAGTCGCTCATGGTAAGCGATGCTTTTATTGCGCTGTCCACATATTCACTTATTGCGGTTCTCCACGTTGCCTGCCCTTCATTTTCAGCTTTCCACATAGCATAATGTTTGCCCTTTGTTGAAGGTTTTACAACGGATAAACCGTACTGTTTGCATAAACTATCGGAAACGCCTCTAATATCCTTAAAATAATCTTTAAGGCGATTGCAGTACATTTTACCGTTTTGGAAAGATACCGAGTTAAATAATACGTGATTGTGTAAATGCCCTTTATTAACGTGGGTTGTTACCACCGTTTCGTAGCTGTCGGCAATGCTGTTTTCCACCAGTTTACAGCCTATTTCATGAGCAAGCTCAGGGGTAACCTCCCCCGGTGCAAAAGACTGAATTACATGATAGCCTGCCACCTTTCTGTTTTGCTTACCATATAGTTTTTTTGTCATAAGCATATCTGCCGAGGGGTTTTGACTTCCGCAATTAAACGTGCTTACAAACTTTCTGTTAAGGGTTTTTTCTTCGTTTGTAATATATTCTTCCGTTTTGCTAAGCTGTGTTTTATCCATATTCATTATGTAACTGCAAGTAAAACTCAAACAATTTCTGATTACAATTATTTTAGTGATTGCCACTACCCGTACCTCACCTTTTCCCACAACTCGTCAATCCTGCTTCGCATTGCCACAAGTTGTGCTTTCTCCACACTTCCGCAAGAATTTGCTACTCGTGCAATTTGGTTTATGTTGTTACCTATGGCGGATAATTCCCTTAGCAGTAGCTTATATTCTTCCGAGGGTTTTTCTTGCAGTTTTATGTTTGATATTAGCGAACGGATAAAAGGCTCGTTTTTCAAACCGGCTTTTTCTGCCTTAGTTTTTAATTGCATGTGCTCTGTTTCGCTTAATCTAACGCTTATTTTAATGTTTCTGTTTTTTAACATTTCCACCTCTTTTAGCTTTAAGGGGTTTTAGGGGTCACCCTAACAAGTTGGACTTTTGCCGTCAAAAGTCCGTGCTTGCTACAAATTCCCTTTTACATAATTTAGCCTTTTAGTTGGCATTTTTATAACCGTAAATTTATACTTAATTTAATCCTACCTTGGACATATTGTGTCCTGTTATATATTTTTATCCATAAAAAAAGGACGTTTTACGTCCGCTACCAATCTAAATCTATATATTCTTTAGGAATTTGGCAAAGTGAGTCTACTCTTTTAAATTCTTTTTGCTCTTCTTGTTTTTGCGTAGAAATAACCCCACCTTCAAGTACATCTTGCACCGCTTGTTTAACAATTCCACGAATATCTTTTTCGTATTCAATTATACAATCCGAAATAAAATCCGTTTTATCGTGAGGGTGCTTTGAAAGCAGTATTTTTAAAGCCTTTTCATGTTTTGCGTTTTCTATGTTAAATGCAAGGCGTATCCTCATAACCGCTACCCCAACAACACCTTGTAGCCTTCGGCATTGGCAAATTTATTGAGTATTTGCACGCAATGCACCTCTTTTAATTGTGATTTTAAGATTTGAGCACCACCCCCTGCAAACGCAACGGGATTTTGTAAATCCACACCCATTTCTCCAACTGCGTTATATAAATGTTTGGTGTATTCAACACTTTTTTTGTGTATAATATCGAAAATATAGTTGCGTTTCAAATGCTCCGAAACTCCAAAAAAGCATCGGTAATTTGGGTATCCGTAATGTTAATATTTTCTTTCATCATTTCGTTTTTAATGCTGTTAAACATTGTGATGGTGCCTAAAGGCAAACTGCGACAATTCTCTTTATCTGCTTTTCCATATCGAAACCGCATAATATCCACTGTATAACCGCCAATATCTATAAGGGCTAAGCTTGCATAACTGCGAATAGATTCAAAATACCTTACAACTGCGGAATATCCTTGGGGAAAAACTTTACATTCACAAATATTTGCCTGATAATCTTTCCCTGCATATTTAAAAGATATTTTACCTCTTGAAAAATACTGTGCAAATTTAGTTTTTTGCGGACCGTACAGGGAAATTGGCAAACCCACTCCAAGAGCAATATTTCCTTGTTGCAAATGCGCTTTTTCCATTGCATGAGCTATTGCCGGTAATGTCAGAATAAAAACATCGTCGTCCACCGTTTTATCGTTTTGCACACTCATTCGCCCTTCACCCACAGCATAATATTTTCCGCCGTATTCCAGTTGATTTTCAAGACACAGCACAGGTGAATTACTTACCGAAAAGCCTGATGCGTATAACATTCCCTCGCTTGACTTGGTATTGAAATTTCCGTTATCTATACCTATTTTAATCATCTTTGCTCCTCCTTTATTTTGTTTTCCAAAACTAAACAATCGTTCCAGTCTTTGCCTTTTGGTGGCACTAAAATTTGTACGTCGTATTTTTCTTGCAAGAGTTCTTTTAGTGTTTGTGATGCTTGTTTGCCCGTATCATCATTATCAAAACAAATATTAATGCATCGAATTTTAGGATTACGCTCTAAATAACTTTCAAGGGCAACAGGTATTTTTGTGTACCTGCTCACCCCCGATATTGACAGATAATGCCCCGATATATGGCGGTTTTTATCCCTTGACAGCTTGGAAAGTAAATCAATAACACTTTCAAACACCTGCAAAATATCTGTATTTTCATTTTGAGATAAAAAAAAGGCAAACCGTTTGTCGCTGCCTTCCACATCCATCATAAAATTTGAGTGAGTACCCCTTAGCATTGCATATTTCGCTTTACACACATCAAACCCCACAAACACGCAGTTGTGATGTTCATCTTCGTATAATTTATTTTCCGATATTAGTTTGTGCAGTAGCTTTTTATCTATTCCTCGACCGATTAAATACGCAATTACTTGGTAGTTGTTTTTATATGCTTTTGGCAACTTAAATATTCGTTGTTCTTCTGCCTTTACGGTTTCTTGAGGAAAGTGCATAGGTGTAGGGCAGTTTGATAGATATTCCACCGCATCTGTAAATGCCAGTCCACGTACTTTTATTAAATAATCAAGTGCGGTTTTTCCGCCCACACCCCTTGACCACCAACACCACATTCCGTTGGATATTTTTAAACTATCGTGGGAGCGTGTGGTGTAAACTCTGTTGTTAATACGCACCAGCTCTCCCGGCTCGTATTGGTTGAAGTAGGTTATTATGTCTATTTGCTTTGCTTTTGCTATTTGGTTTGGGGTTACGTATGTCATTGGCGTTAGTCCTTTCTTTTGAATTTTGGGGGGTGTTAAAAAAACCTCGATGTGAGTGCATCGGGGTTTTGGGGGTGGTTGGTTTTTGTTTGGGAGTGGGGGGATTTAGTTCCCAAAGATAAAGTCCGCAATTCTGTTACTTGTTTCTATTGTAGCAGTCAAGATATCATCTTTTGTCCAGTATGGTTTACTTTCGTTTTTATATGTAGAAACTAAGGCACAAGCAATTGGGTAGGCACTGTCAATATAACCGGTTTTGCTGTCAAGTTTTGTTGAAACCTTAGTTCTAAACCATTCATTACCTATTGATCTATTAATTTTCTCCTCAAGAAGAATTTTATTGCCTAATTTATTCACTATACCTTTGAATTCTTCTTCACTGTCAATTTTGGCATCCTTTCTAATTTCCGGAAGATTATTTCCACTATATGGCATAATATGCTCAATATCATATTTAGAACCCAGCATAAATCTATTACCTCTTTCTTTAGCAAAAAGGTATTCGTTAAGATATACAAGAATATTACCATCGTAGTCTTGTATTACAGTTTTTATTGTATCCTTATTCCAATTAGTACGGATATGCTCGTCAAAGTCTTTTTTTATAACCTCGGAAGAAACACTTTTATCCGCAAGCTTTATCTCTGCCCCGAAAAGAAATGTTTTGAAATACTTACTGGAGTAACCAACATCTACAAGTTCAAGAAGTACAAAAAGGCGAAGCATACTTTCAAGAATTGTATGTATAGATTCTTCCGTTACTTCTTCATCTATAAATCTATAAAAATAACTAGCTAAAAAAAGTTTTATGTTTTCATTAAATTTTAGTATGACCCTCATAAGAGGGTATTGTGAGACTTTTTTCCAAACTTTAACCAAGTTTATCATATCGTTACACATCACAATGGGTTCGCTGATAGGTTTTTTATTAATCTCAGTAAAATATCTTCTCAATCCGGGAGTAGTAACATTAATCGAACCTGAATCACTTATAATCTCCCTGTTGATAGTACGAGTGTGATACATATGTTGCATCAGTATCGAGTTTATATCGGCAATGCCAATTTCATCCAATTCGTTTATTTGTTCATTCAACTGCTTCCATAATTCCGAAAGCAGTTTTTGCTTTCCTTCTTTTTCCGCCTCAGCATACAGTTTTGCAGAGATAATATCCGAGTCATAAAGTGGCAATCCATCTGAATTAAGTGAGTTAAACATGGTAATAGCCTGTTCAACTTGCCAACTCCTTATTTCTATAACTTCACAATTATCGGTAATTGATTTTGCTACACTGTTTAATTGAGAATCTGATAATTCACCGATTTTATTGTAAAAAAATTTATAATTGCGAAAAAAGTTTGAATACCGATTGTCTTTTTGTTTGTATTTGATTTTTATTACATTCACTTCAGCTCCGTCGTAATCGGTTGCTTGCAGTATAGTTTCCAACTCTGTTTTATACTGCTCATTTATAGAGAAATTCTCAAGAATAATTGTTCTCTTACAAATTTCAGCATCCTTCACTTGGTCTGGTTTATCCGAAATATCCTCCGTTTCAACTTTGTAAAGTATTCCCATAATTCTTCTTCTGCGTTCCTGCAATCCTCGGCAAAGGCTTATTGCATCCTCATCATTTGAAGTCTTTCCAATTGTCACATTAATTCTAACAAGCAATGCCTTAATTAACAACAAAAAAGTGGTTGTTCTTTGCTGACCATCTATAAGCCCGTATTTGGTATCATCATTTTGACAATTAATGATGATTGTTCCAAAAAAATATCTATCCTTGCTGTCACTAACAATGAAATCATTTATATCTTGCCATAACTTATCACAGTTTTCTATGCTCCAAGAATATGCACGTTGATATTCCGGTATAGTAAAAACAGTATCCTTTTCAAGCTTTAGATAATCTCCGATTTTTCGAAGTTTAGGTTCAATGTTCTTAGCCATATTTTAATCTCCCAATCACCAAATATTTATTTTGTATCTTATAACTACCGTTGTCGTATTAAAATGATTTCTTGTTGCTTTCTCTAATTACTGGTTAACCAACCAAAATCAAAAACATCTCACCCACACTAATGCTTACCAAATTATACCACAAATCAAACCAACATATCAACACTACCCCCCTACCACTTAGCCCCAACAATAAGCAAAACAGCCATACTTTACTCTAAACTGCAAAAATTCACAAAAGCTTACAAACAACCGCTCAACTGGACAAATCCCAATAATCACGTTGAAACGTATAATAGTGTGATTAATCCCACACTATTATACAAAAAGCTTGGAGGTGCAATGTGAAACGCTTAATAATGAATGATTTAATAGCTTGTAAGAGCTTTAAATATCGTAAACCACTTATACTTAAGGGTGTTAGGCAGGTGGGCAAAACTTGGATTTTGCAAGCGTTTGGGTGTGAACAACATGAGAATGTTTCCTACTTTAATTTTGACGAAAATCCCGAATTTAAGCAGTTTTTTGAAACCACAAAAGGCCCTAAAAGGATACTTGAAAATCTATCAATGGCTTTTTGATGCCAACTTAGCATATAAAATATATCGCAGTACCCCACCCAAACTGCCACTTTCCGCTTATGATGATTTAAGTGCATTTAAGCTTTATTCGGTTGATGTAGGGCTACTTCGACGTATGTCGCAACTATCACCAACCGCCATCACAGAAGGAAACAGGCTGTTTACAGAGTTTAAGGGAGCGTTAGGCGAAAACTACGTATTATCCGCACTTGCAATGCAGTTTGAGAGCACTCCACGATACCGGTCAACAATTAATCCGCCTTATCCGGTCAACAATTAATCCGCCTTATGAGGATAACTTAACCCACCTCACCTCTCCACCCCAACCCTCTCTCTAACCACAACTTCCTCCACCTCACCGTCCATCACCGCCCCCTGTTTATCGTCCATATTAAGCAAAGCATCAAGTGCGGCTAATCTTTCTGATTTTTCTGCAAGCTCCCCTTCATACACAAAAGGCTTTTCCGATTCCACTTTAGCAGTTTGCATTTGTGCTTTAGTGTCCTCAAGCATCTTTTCGCAGGATAACCGCTTGGTGTCAATACTTTCAAGAGCATTGTCTATTCTTGTGATGTTACCGTGAATATCCGTGCCTAAATCTACCACATAGGTTAATGTGTGCTTTAAATCCAGCTTAAAGGTCTTGCTGAATGTATCAAAGTATATCATCATATTAAACCCACGATAACTGCCAATCTCTGATATATCCGCACTTTTCATATTTTTGCATATTTCTAAAAGAATAGCCCCTGCATCTGCTTTTTCCGTGTACTTAACACCATTAATCACCATAGACGAAAACCCGTCAACCACACTGTTTTGTGTTAGATGATTTTTGTCCGCAATATACCCTGCGATTTTTTCTTCAAGTTGGCGTATTTGTGCAGGATAGCTCTTAATTATTGCATCTTCCATACTGTATTTTTGGCTTAGATAATTGGCTTTTAGTAGCTTTAGTCGTGAAACATCAATATCTAAATCCATACGCTCTTTAATATGGGGATTACCTGTTGCAAGTGCCTTTATTTCAGCATATGTAAGCACAGACTCGTCCACATCTTCGCAAGAACGCACGGGGGATTTTGACGTCATAATTTGGCTGATAAACTTCTGCTTATTCTCTATGGTTTGCCACATGTAGCTGTCAAATGTATTTTCTGTAACATACCTAAAAATCTGTATTTTAGCGTTTGTATTACCCTGCCGAATGATGCGACCTTCTCGTTGATTGATATCCGAAGGTCTCCAAGGCACATCAATATGATGCTCTGCTATAAGCAAATTTTGTACATTTGTACCTGCACCCATTTTAGCGGTAGAGCCTATTAACACACGGACTTTACCCCTACGCACATTAGCAAACAACTCCGCTTTTTTAGTGTCCGTCTTAGCATCGTGAATAAACGCAATCTCGCTTGAGGGAACGCCTTTGGCTGTTAGCTTTTCTTTAATATCACCATAAACATTAAAAGAGCCGTCCTCTGTGGGTGTGGATAAATCGGAAAACACCAGTTGTGTTAGGTTTTTTTCTTTGTTATTTTGCCATATATCAAATATATTTTGAGTACATACCCTAACCTTGCTGTTGTCATCGTCGGTAAGTAATTCGTTTAACAATCGTTGGTCTAATGCAAGTTTTCTGCCGTCGTTGGTGATTTTAAGCATGTTATCTATCGTTGAATCTACCATACCTGCACGTACTTTTTCCGCACGCTCTGCTAAAGCTGTCACCATTTCTTTTTGATGCTCGGACGGGTTTAGTACAATGTTATGATACTCTGCTTGAGGTACTGGGAGTTGTAACATATCCGCAGTTTGAATGTCTGCCACCTCTTTAAACATACCCACAAGCTCGGGCAGATTGTAAAACTTTGCAAACCGTGTTTTTGCTCTGTACCCTGTGCCCTCGGGGGCAAGCTCTATTGCTGTTATTGTTTCACCAAAGGTAGAAGCCCACGCATCAAAATGATGTAAACCTTTTTGCACCAAAACATCGTACTGCAAGTATCTTTGCATGGTGTACATCTCCGTCATACTGTTGGAAATGGGGGTACCTGTGGCAAAAACTATGCCTTTACCACCTGTTAATTCGTCTATATACCTGCACTTCATAAAAAGGTCGGAAGATTTTTGCGCTTCCGTTTGAGCAAGCCCTGCCACATTTCGCATTTTTGTTACCAAAAACAAATTCTTAAAACTGTGTGCCTCGTCCACAAACAGCTTATCTACGCCTAATTCTTCAAAATTTACAACATCGTCCTTGCGTACTGTACTGTTTAGTTTATCCAGTTTTAGTTTTACCGCTTTTTTGGTTCGCTCCATTTGTTTAATGGTAAACCGCTCACCTCTGTTACGCTTGATTTCCTGTATTCCCTCTGTGATTTCCTTTAGTTGTTCCTCTAAAATATGGCATTGTCGCTGAAAACTCATGGGTATTTTTTCAAATTGTGAATGCCCAATAATTACCCCGTCGTAATCCCCTGTGGCAATGCGTCCGCAGAACTTTTTGCGGTTAGCCGTTTCAAAATCCTTTTTAGTGGCAACCAAAATATTTGCACTTGGATATAACTGCAAAAACTCCGAGGCTATTTGCTCGGTTAAATGGTTGGGCACTACAATCAAGCTTTTTTGGCATAAACCTAACCGCTTGCTTTCCATGGCAGCCGCCACCATTTCAAAGGTTTTGCCTGCACCTACTACATGTGCAAGTAGGGTATTACCACCGTAAAGTATACGTGCCACCGCATTAACTTGATGTGGCTTTAACTCAATTTCCGGATTCATTCCCACAAACCGTATATGACTGCCACTGTACTCTCTTGGGCGATTACTGTTGAATTTCTCGTTATATAGTGTAGTTATTTGCTCTCTGCGTTTAGCATCTTTCCAAACCCACTGTGCAAACTCGGTTTTAAGCAGTTGCTGTTTTTGTTGAGCAATCATAGTTTCCTGCTTGTTAAGCACCCGAATTTCTTTGCCCTCAGCATCTGTGGTTTTATCAAAAATACGTACATCACGTAAATTTAAGCTGTCCTCTAAAATTTTGTAGGCATTTACACGTTTTGTACCGTAGGTTGTGGTTATGGTTACATTTCCCGTATCTGCGCTTTTGCCCTCAATATTCCAGTTTGCCGTGTAAGTCGAGTAATGCACACGCAATTTTTCTTTTGCGTACCAAGTAGGTTTTAATGTTTCGTGAATGAACTGCTCTACAATTTTTGGAGGTAGCCACGTTGCGCCTAACCGCACATCAATTTCGCTTGCGGTTAAATCCTTTGGTTGCACACCTTCTAAAGCGGTGATATTAACCGCAAAACCTTCCCCTGCACTTTTGGCTTCACTCAGCTTTTTTCGTACATTACCCGATAAATATTCATCTGCGGTTATATAATGGGGTTTACCGTCCTTGTTTTCCGACTTCGGGTCTTTAAATATTATGCCTTCAAGCTCTTTTGCTGTTTCTTCTTCGCTTTTGCCTGTTAGTTTAGCCATGTAGGGTAAATCTACCTGTGCTTTTTCCGATAGTGATACCACGAGTGCTTCGCTTGAAGTATCAACATGGGTGATTTCTGTTTGATGACGAATGGTGCGTTTCACAAACATATCCGCTTTTCGTTGCAAATTACCGTTTTCGTCTAAAATCTCAAGGGAGCATAACAGGGCGTAAGAGCTGTCGTCGGAAAACGCCATATTATTTGCACGACTGTTTAACAGTCCGTATTGCTTGGTGTAGCTGTCGTAAAGGGTGCTTAGTTTATGTTGCAAATCTTGAATTTCATCATCAAAAGCACCTTCAAGCTGTGCTTCAATTAATTTTCTTGCACAATCACGTATGCCTATCATACCTTTTATGCGGTTTTGAGCGGTTAGGGTAGCATCTGTTTTGTTCATGCGACTGTTTTCACGAAAATATATTTCCCCCTCAACAATAACAAAGCTGAAATTACGCACATTTGGGTCCGCAGGGATAAAAGTTGTGTTTTCCTCTATATCATCATGCTCAAAATCTGTTATATGAGCACTCAAACTTTCTGTTGCAATTTGTAGTTGCTCCCCTAAATCCCTGCCTTCTATGGCTTTAACCGTGATTTCACTATTTCCGTATTGGGTGCTTTCCGTGGTGATTTCACCCAGCACCATATGTGGATTTTGCGTAAAATAGCTGTTTATGGAGTAACCCTCTTGCGTTTTATCAAGAAAAATCCAGTTAGGCTCAATATCCATAACCCTGTCACGTTTTTGCAAGAATAAAATATCTGCAACCACGCTTGTGCCTGCATTTGCCAAAAAGGCATTGTTTGGCAGACGTATTGCCCCTATAAGCTCCGCTCTTTGTGCTAAATATTTACGCACGGAATTGTTTTTCTTATCCATAGTACCCGACGATGTAACAAAGGCTATAATGCCACCCGGTCGCACTTTATCTAAGGTTTTGGCAAAAAAGTAATCGTGTATTAAAAAGTTATGTTTATCGTATTTTGCATCTGACACCCCGTAGTTCCCAAAAGGTACATTGCCCACCGCCACATCAAAAAACTGCTCTTGAAATTGAGTGTTTTCAAATCCCCCCTGCTCTATTGAGGCGAGGGGATACAACTTTTTTGCTATTCTTGCGGTAATGCTGTCAAGCTCCACACCATAAAGCTTGCTGTTGCTCATACTTTGGGGCAGTAACCCTAAAAAATTCCCCACACCGCAGGCAGGCTCTAAAATATTGCCTGTGCTAAAGCCTGTCTTTTCAATAAAACTGTAAATCGCCTTAATAACCGTAGGGGAGGTGTAATGTGCGTTTAGGGTGGATTCTCTTGCCGAAATATATTCTTCATTTGTGAGTAGCCCTTTTAACTCTAAATACTCATTAGCCCAACTTGTATTGCTTTCATCAACAGCTTGAGGGATACCGCCCCAACCAACATACTTTGCTAAAACCTCCTGTTCTTGGGGTGTGGCGTTTCTGTTTTCTTTTTCGGTGAGTTGCAGGGTTTTTATTGCTTCAATATTGTATTTATACTTGGTTTTTGCTCCGCCATATCCTAAATTATCGTCTGTAATTATATAGTTTTGGGGTGCAGTTTCTGTTTGTTTTGGGGTCTGCGGTGCGGTTGAGTTTTCGTAAACCCAACCGTTTTTTGTGGGGATAATATCTACCGTTTGGGTGGTGTAGGTTATATTGCCCATTTTTCTTACGGTGTGCAGTACACCGTTTTTATCGTAACCCACATCGTCACCGTCTTTGTAGGTGGATAAATCTATGTTTTGGATGTTATCGAAGTGCAGTAATTCATTGGTTTTAGTAGCAACTTCGGGAACAACATTAACAGTTTCCGCTGAATTTTCAACAATAAATCCGTCATTTAAAGGATTTTCACGTAACCTGCTTTCAAACTTTTCTCGTGGCATATCTTCCGTAAACAGTGGGTATTTAGGGTCGTTTAGAGTAATAACTTCATCTGATATTCCAAGTATTGTACGTGTGGAATTGCCCATATATACGGCATCACCAAGAGAAAAAACGTATTTGCCATTAGCTCGCTTGCTTTCTGCCTGCTGTGTAAGTTTTTCCGCTGTTTGCCTTAAAGCTTCCGCCTCGTACCGCTCCTGCTGTGCTGTTAGCCTTGCTTGCTGTGTTTCCCTTAAATATTTGGGATAATACTCCCTTTCTTTTGGGGTTAGATATTCTGCTTTGGCAATTAGGGTAGCTACACCTTTTGCTACCTGTTTCCAACTTAAAAGCACCTTTGCATAAGGCTTCGTGATACTGCCTCTGCTTAAAGACAGACCTTTGCTGTCGTGATTTTCGTGGCTGTCATCAACATTAAAGAGACCGGGGGAAGCACCGCCAATTCCGTATTCGTGAGATAAAAAAGACGCTCGTTTGTAAGCGTCCTTTTCCTTTTCAAAATACTCATAAATCCGCATTTTGCTTTGCTGTATGCCACCACCTCGCTTAATTAACATCTCAATTTCATCTTGAGTGATAAACCTTTGGTGGTTTGCTATATATGTTTGCGGCGGAAATTCTTTGTTAGTAAGCGCATAATCTTTTAACTCTTGCAAAAAGACTTGTACATTGTGATAATGCTTGTCTAAAGGCTGTTTTAGACGTTCTTCGTATTCTGAAATTAGCTGTGCAAGTTGAGTTTTGTTTTCCAAAAAACCTTTGATTTTATTTGTAACTTGGGGGAACAATCGAGGTCCGAATTTTTCGGGCAGACCACCAAAATCATCACTCCATATATCGCATAAATAGTTTGCTATATGGTCTTTTTCTATGTCGTCCACCTTTGCGTAATCCTCACCGCTCATATATTTGCCTGTGTTTAGCAGTTTTGATATACGGTTTTCTGCTTCCTCGTAAGTAAGGGTTAGGGGGGAATTCTTAGCACTTTCCCCTTGATGTATATGTATGCCTTCATCACTAAACCAAACAGAAATTTTACTACCGTCTATAATATACCCTTTACCGCCTGTTTGGTATTCTTGTTTTAGAAACTTTGCGTTGTCTGTTTTGCTTTTCTTAAAATACGCACAAATTCTGTGAGGGCTGTGTCTTGCGTTGCTTCCGTTACATAAAACTTCATCAATAATACCTTGAGATACAAAAGAAGCGGATTGATCCGCTCCTTTAAAGATATTTAGCTGTTGACTATCTCCATCAACACCAATTCTTCCGCTTGGGCTTTGATGTTGTTCATCAGCCCTATCCACTTCATTTGGTCGGTGGCTTTCAGTTGCTCGGTTACGCCTTGTGCTTTCATCTGTGCTTTTGTTATCTGCTGTATCTGCTGTCTTGCTTGGCTGTCTGTCTCCGCTAAGTGTGATGTTAGCTTGCCATTCATCAGCAGTGCGTTGTACATTGCTTTGTTGTGGCGCATAAGGTAGCTTTTCCGCATCATTCCGTACTTGCCTATGTTTTTGGGTGTTTCCTCCAATATTAAGTCGGGAATGAGATAATCCCCCTGCTTTGTGTAAGTTATCTCCATTTTTAAATCCTCCTTTTTGTGTGATAGTATCATTTTGAACCACTTCTTCTTTTTGTGCAACTTTGTCTAAGGTTTTTACACTACGCTCAATTTGCCTGAGTATCATCTCCGAAATATCTGCGTTGGCCGTTCCAAGAGTTGTTACCCTGTTGTATGTATTAAAGTGTTTTAGTGCATTAAAATCTTCATTAGTAACATACTTACTTGCATCATAGCCCAAGCGATGCAGGGCGGTATAAAGCACACTGCACTGCAATATTTGCAAAAAAGCGTGCTTAAGTTCGGTTATGGGTTGCGCATAATCGGAAATATTGTCTTGCACGGTATTTTTTACCACTAAAATAATATCACCATAAAAATTACCTGTGCTTTCTATTTCACCAAAGTGATCCGTTAGCTCCTCTATGATTTTTTCTTCGTAACCCTGCTTCATCTGCCAAAGCACAAAGGGGATATCACCGCTGTTGTGAGTATCCGAAACATCAAAAACGTGCTTAACAACGGGGGTTGGCGTAGTATCGTCAATAATTGCAATGCCTTTTGCGCCTTTGTTTACCCACCTGTTAAGGGAGTTGTTCCACACATCAATAGTGGCACAGGCAGTTGCGTTAGGGCGTTGAGCGTGTATTAGCAGTTGCTTATGAAATGGGTATTTGTACAGCCACGCCGAAGATTTTAGAAATTCTGTCCAATTATCAACACTTTTTGTTAGGTTTTGGGCATGGTCGTGGGCAAGGTTGGTTAGCTTTTCAAGTTTTGTTGCCATGGTTTCCTACCTTTCGGGCTGTTGCTTTTGTTTTTTTAATAAATATTGCAATTTCTCATTTGCTTACTTTGGCATTTTATCCGGCTTTATTATGCCCAGTACATCTTGCCTTTCAAAACGCATAGTCTTGCCGTTGTATATATTTCGTACCATTACTCCACTACCGCTACTATCTTTATTGCATCCAAACCCTCCCACCGCAAGCACTAATTGATATGCCGCTGTGCGTTTATCGGGTTGTAAGCATAAAGGGTCTATCACCAAAACTTCATTTGTGTAATTCTCATAGTTACTGTTTTTTATGCAGTCCTTTTGGGATAGTACATCGGTGATGCCACTTTCTTTTTGAATTGTTTTAGCTATATCAAGTTCAGAGTTTAGCCTTGTAGTAAAGCTTTCCAATGCTTCTAAGTAATTATCATAATTGTACGACTCATCATACAGCTTACCTGTCAGAAAATCATGACTATCCGCCACTAAATATGGATAGTCTTTCTTCTCATCAATTCCAAACACTATTTCTTTACCGTTAATATAAAAAGCTGATACTATTTCAAATGTATCTGCAAAGCGTTTTTCTTCCATATTTTCCTACCTTTCGGGCTCTATATTTTTTTGTTTAAGGGATATTTGTAAATCTGCTGCTACATTACGCATAATACGTTCTTTGAAGTTCTTCATTGCCGATTGTTTGGTGTTGAAGTATTTGCCTATTTCATAATCTGTACCATTTCTGCACTGCCATGTAACGTAGGGCGATGGTGCATTTTTGTTTTCTGCAAATACTATTTCAATTTCTCCGACTGCGTAACGTTTTTGTATGGTGTAGCCTGCGTTTATGTTGTTGGGGGTGCTTTTAACCATGTTATATCCTCCGTTTTTGCGACAAAAAAAGACGCTCACTTTTTATAAATGAACGTCTCTGACATATTATTTATTTTATTAAGTTCAAATAACGTTTTTCTCGCCTTTGATTATATACTCTGTAAATAATGATTAAATCTTCTTTTATTTCATAACCTATTGAGTAGTTTTTACTTTTTTCCTTCAGCCAATTCACTACATTTTTTAAGCATTATTTCTCGTGTTTCTTCTAAAGTCTTATATCCTTCTGTTTCTGCTCGTTTTGCACTTTCTTTTATGCCCGAAAGCATCATAAGTTGCTCATATATTTCTAAATCCGTTGCATCTTCCGGCATTTTATCAATAAAATCATGATAGTAGTTTTTTATAGCGTTCATTAACAACACCTTCCTTTAATATTTGATTTTAGTATATCATAAAGTTTTTGCATATTTTGTAAAAATATTATTTCTTTTATTCTTTATTTTTTTTTCTTTTTTAAAAATACTGCGCCTGCAAGTATAATTGCGCATAATGTAAATACTAAAATAGTTTTAAGTTCCATATTTACCTCCGAATTTTTGTGGCTATCATTCTTAGCCGTTATAGTAGTTTTAAAAAATCATCCTTGTATGCGTATCATAATTGTGATACAATAAGTGCGACAGGAGGGGTTTATTATGAATAATACTGCTAAACAATTTGGGAGCCCAAACATACGTCCCGTTAGGGATTTGCGAAACAACTACGCTGAAATTGCAAAGCTAATTGAGGGGCACGAGCCTGTGTTTATCACAAACAATGGACGTGGGGAGGCGGTAATCATCAATATTGAAGATTATGCCGATTACGAAGAATATTTGTACGAAAAATATGTTGCCGAAAAATTAGCCGAGGCAGAAGCAGCGGC
>CAZVNZ010000023.1:0-49711 GCA_964628515.1 uncultured Christensenellaceae bacterium | reverse complement strand
TGAAATACCTTTTTCTGTAGTGGATTTTATATCTTAAGTGCGTTTGTCCACTCCCAAACCGATTTTCCTGTTGACAACCCTAAAAATATAATATACAATGAACTCATAATTTATAGGTTTGTATTTTACAATTAAATGAAAATTGGGTAAAAGCCCAAACAGTCCTGCTGCCGTAATTACGGAACTCCTTTCTTAGTGTTAAATCACAGCCACTGTATAATTTATATGGGAAGGCAGAAAGAGAGTGATGATGTATGAGTCGGAATAACTGCCTACGAATTCAACTATGCTTCACAGGATATGGAGTGATTAGTAATTTGGGGTATTCTCATTTTTATAATCTGCCACGTTTTGTAAGCGTGGTATTATTTTTTATTTTAAGGAGAATTAAGATGAATACTACGAAAAAACTGGTTGTAACGGCTATACTTATTGCGCTTTGCGTTGTAGGTGCAAACATTAAAATCGCAGGATCTGTTGCCTTCGATTCCCTCCCTGCCTTTTTGGCGGCACTAATTTTAGGCCCATGGTGGGGTGCGGCAATAGGTGCTGTTGGGCATCTTTTAACCGCAATAACATCAGGCTTTCCGCTAACCCCACTTGTGCATATTCTCACTTGTTTAACAATGGCACTTACTATGGTAATATTTTACTTTGTTAAAAAAATGTGCTGTAAAAAAATGTCTTTAGTACCGGCTTTAATAATTGCGGTAATTGTTGGGGCACTTATAAACGGGCCTGTAAGTCTGCTAATACTATCCCCCGTTTTAATGGGCACATTAGGAATGGGCGGAATACTTGGCTTAATGCCCATACTTACCCTTGCAGGCGCAATAAATGCGGCAATAGCTGCGGTAATATATAAATTGTTGCCCACAAGCATAACGGGAAACAAGTTATGACCTACCGTATCAAACACTAAGCAAAACATACAAAAAGGATTAATGCACACATAAAAAGTGTCGCTTGGAGCAAACTATGAAAATAACTCATTACAGAGATTTAACCCTATTGCATCTAAATAACAAGGAAATACTCATTACCGCTTGCGACAGTTGCGGTGGTGTGGGGGAAAAACCCTGCGACGAGCTAAATGTGCCGGCAGAAGTGGTGGGCGCACTTACAACCCGTGTTGTACTGTTAGAAATTATGTGTAGCGGTGCGGAGGTTGTGTGTTTGTACGATGTGCTTAGTTGCGAAATGCAGCCCACTGGCAAAAAAATCATAGAAGGGGTAAAAGGAGAGGTTTTGCGTGCAGGGCTTGATGTAGATATAATATCAGGCTCAACGGAGGACAACTTTTCTACCGCCATGACAGGCATAGGCATTGTAGCTCAAGGCATTTGCAAAAAACCACGCTTTGGAAATGTGCAAAAAGGGGATTTACTTTTGCTGTTAGGCATTCCAAAGTACAAAAGCCAAATTAATATTCCTCTTGATGATGATCTTGTGAGTTACGAGGAAGTACGCAAGCTTACGGCAAATTCAAACTTGGGAGAAATTGTACCCTGTGGCTCTAAAGGGCCGTTGTACGAGGCAAAGGAAATTGCAAAGCACAATAACTTAAGCTTTAAGCAAACGACAGAAAGCCCTTATTTAACAGCCTCCGCAGGCCCTGCCACCTGCCTTGTTGTAACACTTAGCCCTAAATACTTAAACACACTTGGCAACCTAAGTTTACAAATTACCCAAATGGGAGTGTTTGAGTAGCAAATAATAAGGGGAAAAACTATCAACAAAATCTGTTAAAGAATTAACAAAATACCTATATTTTTACTATGTTATTTTCTAACATTTTTAGCCAAAGAAATTTATCCAAAAAACTAACACCTTAAAAAAAGCCTTTTAAATTGGGATTTTTTTAATGTTCATTTTTAGCAAATTATATAAAGTAGTTTTATAAAATATATTAGCAAAATTATTTTACAAAAAATATTGACAAATTAGCTAAATTACTTTATTATACCAATAGCAAATAAAAAAGTTTTTTACTTTAAATATTACATCAAAAATACAAGTGAATATTTACAACTCGGTTAAGAATTCAATAACACAAATTGGGTATTTTTTTAAAATTTTACAGCATAATAAATTGAATACAGTTTATGGCAAAATGTCATAATAAAAAATACATATTTCTTAGGAGGAAAACAATGAAAAAATTATTAAGTATGGTAGTTATTGTTGTACTGACAGTTGCTTTAATGGTAAGCTGTGCAGCACCGGCTCCGGCTCCGGCAAGCGAGGCTCCGGCAAGTGAGGCACCTGCAAGCGAGGCACCTGCAAGCGAGGCTCCCGCAAGTGAAGCACCTGCGGCGGACGGAAATTTTAAAGTGGGCATTACAATTCAGTCTTTGGAAAACAGCTATTGGGCAGGCGTGTTTTCAGAAGTAGAAAAGCTGATTAAGGAAAAAGGTTGGGAGTATACAATACTTTCTTGTAACGACAACTCCGCAACACAAATCCAACAGTTAGAAAACTTCATCACAAACAAAGTGGATTTAATAATGGTACACCCTTCCGACCCTAACGCTTTAGAGGATTACCTCAAAAAAGCTATGGATGCAGGCATAAAAGTAATGTGTTGGGACGACAAAATGACAAACACAGACTTAAACTGGGTACTGGATAACACAGAATTAGGCTACACAATAGGCAGCGCAGCCGCACAGTTTATAAACGAAAAATACAAAGACGGCGAAGTTGCAAAAGTAGCGGTTATGAACTACCCCCAAACTCCCATTTTGCTTGAAAGAGAAAACGGCATACTGTCTGCTCTTGAAGAAAAAGCAAAAGGCAAGTACGAAGTTGTGGCACAACAACCGGCAATAGATGCTCAAGCGGCACTAACAAATATGGAAACTATTTTCCAAGCTAATCCGGACACCACAATAGTATGCTCCATAGGTGCAGGTGGCGACATTGGCGCAAATCAAGCATTTATGACAAAATTTAACAATACAATACCGGAAAATGTGGGAATATTCTCCGCAGATGCTACTCAACAACAATTAGAAGCAATAGTAGCAGGACAAGCATCCCGTGCATCCGTAGGCTTTGAAGGTTCTAACAAAAAGACGGCAGAAGCAGTAGTAGCTTTATACGAAAGCCTACTTAAAGATGTTCCGGTAACAGAGCACGATTTATACAGACCTCTTCTTGTAATTGATGCAAACAACGCACAAGAATACCTTGCAGATTACAAATAAAAACAACCAATAGTTCTAATTTGTACGGCTTGCTTTTTAGCAAGCCGTACTTAAACTAACAAAAAAGAGGTCTTAAAAATGAGTGAAGAATATGTTTTACAACTAAAAAACATCTCTAAAACTTACCCCGGTGTTCAAGCATTAAAAGACGTTTCTCTGGAAGTCAAAAAAGGAGAAATATTAGCGCTGATAGGGGAAAACGGCGCAGGAAAATCCACTCTGATAAAAACATGTTCGGGTGCGGTTATTCCCACAACGGGTAAAATTTTAGTAAACGGTAAAGAATTTGACAGAATGACTCCTCAACTTGCCGCCGAAAACGGCATTGCCATAATATATCAGGAATTTAACAATGTTAAAGGGCTTTCCGCCGCAGAAAATCTGTTTTTGGGAAACCCTATTAAGAAAGGATTTCTAATAGATATGAAGGCAATGGAAAAGGAAGCGGAAAAAGCCTTCGAGCAACTAAACATCAAAATAGACCCAAAACGAATGGCAGGCAAACTTACCGTTGGGTATCAACAAATGGTAGAAATTGCAAAAGCCATCAAACAAAAAGCAAAAGTGCTTATAATGGACGAGCCCTCCGCACCCCTTACAAGTGCAGAGGTAGAAAGTATGTTTAAAGTGTGCGAGCTTTTAAAATCTCAAGGAGTTTCCATAATTTATATATCTCACCGTTTAGACGAGATATTTAGATTATCCGACCGTATTGTTGTACTTAGAGATGGCGAGTATATAAAAACCCTAATTACAAAAGACACAAATGTAAACGAATTAATAGAATTAATGGTAGGACGCAGCCTAACGGAAAGCTATCCTCCACGAGAGGACTGTATAAACAAAGAAGAGGTTGTGTTAGAAATAGAAGATTTATGCGGAAACGGAGACCACAATATTAACCTTAAAGTACATAAAGGGGAAATATTGGGGTTGGGCGGTCTTGTAGGAGCAGGCAGAACAGAGCTTGCGCAAATGATTTTCGGCGACGTTTTAAAAACCTCGGGCAAAATTATTTTTAAGGGCAGAGAAATTGCACCCAAAAGCCCAAGACAAGCCATAGATTACGGAATAGCTTTAGTGCCGGAGGACAGAAAAAGACACGGCGCTTTGCTTGATATGTCTATTAAAAACAATATAAATATGCCTATTTACAAAAAAACATCCACGGCGTCCGTCATCAGCAGTAAAAAAGAAACGGGCATAGCAAACGATTATAAAGAAAGTCTGCTTATTAAAACCCCTTCTATCAGCCAACTTGTTAAAAATTTAAGCGGTGGCAATCAACAAAAAGTTATTTTAGGAAAGTGGCTTGCGGCTAATTCCGAGTTAATAATTTTTGACGAGCCCACACGAGGCATAGACGTAGGTGCAAAATTTGAAATTTACTCTTTGATGAACGATTTAGTTAAGCAGGGCAAAAGCATATTGCTGATTTCTTCAGAAATGGAAGAATTAATGGGTATGTCGGATAGAATCATTGTGCTTTGCGAAGGCAGAGCAACAGGAGAGCTAAACAAATCGGATTTTGCCCAAAATACTATTATGAGAATGGCTTCCGCTGTATCAGTGTAAGCATAGGAGGTTTCTAACATGAAAGAAAAAGTTTTGTTAAGAATAAGAGAAAATGCAATATGGTTAGTGCTTGTAGCTTTGTTTGTAGCTTTTTCCTTTGCATCTAAGAATTTTTTAAGTCCGGATAATTTATTTACAATACTAAGACAGGTTTCCATGTTTGGTATAGCCGCAGTAGGTATGACATTCGTAATTTTAATAGGCGGTATAGATTTATCCATAGGCTCTATTATTACTTTGGTAAACGTAGTTTGTGCCTACTTAATGGTTAATATGGGCTTTAGCATTTGGGCGGCTATATTGGTATCCATGCTGGTATCCTTAAGCATAGGCGCACTTAATGGATTTATGGTATCAAGAATGGGGATGCCTGCAATTATAGCTACTTTTGCAACCCAAATAATTTTTGAGGGCGTTGCCTATATTATTTCGGGCGGTACTCCCGTATTTGGTTTTGACGAATCCTTTAAGGTTATTGGTCAGGGCTATGTAGGTCCTGTACCCGTGCCTGTAATTATTATGGCTTTGTGCTTTGCCCTTGGTGCATTTATACTGCATAAAACCTATTTCGGACGTTATTTTTACTCGGTGGGTGGCAACGAGGATGCCTCCAGACTTTCGGGTATAAAAACTAAAAACGTAAAATTTTGGATTTATTGCCTATCCGGTATATTTGCCGGTATTGCAGGTATAGTTATGCTTTCTCGTACAAATTCCGCACAACCCACAGCAGGTAAAGGTTTCGAGTTTGACGTTATCACTTGCGTGGTTTTAGGCGGCGTTTCAGTTAGCGGAGGATACGGCAGAATTGCAAACGTAATTGCAGGTACTATGATAATAGGCATATTGACAAACGGAATGGTACTAATGAATGTAAGTACATATATGCAAATGGTTGTAAAGGGCATAGTACTAATACTTGCGGTTGGGTTTGACAGCATCCAAACTAAAAAGATGTTAAACAGCAACTAATAACTATGGATGTGGCTTAAGGTACAAAAAGGAGACATTATGGAATCAAAAATGTTACAGCAAATAGTGGTAAACCCTAAAGAAATTACCTTTAAAGAGGTGGATATTCCAAAAGTAAAGCAGGGCAATGTGTTAATTAAGATGATGAGAATTGGCGTGTGTGGCAGCGATATTCATGTGTATCACGGACAACATCCTTATGTAACATATCCTCTGACTCAAGGGCACGAGGTTTCGGGCAAGATTGTAGAGGTAGGCGAGGGTGTTACAGACTTAAAAGTAGGGCAAAGGGTTACAATAGAGCCCCAAGTGGTGTGCGGTAAATGCCACCCTTGTACCCACGGCAAATATAATCTTTGTGAAGAACTTAAAGTTATGGGCTTTCAAACCACAGGTGCGGCAAGCGAGTATTTTGAAGTTTCCGCACAAAAAGTGGTGGTATTGCCTCAAAATGTATCCTACGACCACGGCGCTATGATAGAGCCTTTAGCCGTAGCCGTGCATGCGGTTAGAATGTCGGGAGATGTTTTGGGTATAAAGGCAGTAGTGCTTGGGGCAGGGCCTATCGGCGCACTGTTATGCCAAACTCTAAAAGCCTTTGGTGCAAAGGAAGTATTGGTTACAGATGTATCCGACTACCGCTTGGATATTGTAAAAAATTGCGGAGCGGACTATGTTTGCAACACAGCAAAAGCGGATTTCGGGCAGGAGATGATTAAGGTTTTCGGCAAGGATAAAGCGGATATTATTTACGATTGTGCAGGAAACGACACAACCATGAAGGATGCAATAACAAATGCAAGAAAGGGCAGTATAATAATGCTTATTGCCGTATTTGCAAAAATGGCAAATGTAGATTTGGCAAAACTAAACGATTCCGAGTTGGATTTAAAAACATCTATGATGTACAGACACGAGGACTACGTAGATGCAATAAAAATCATCAACGAAAAAAAGGTGGATTTAGAGCCACTCATAAGCAAGCATTTTGCATTTAAGGATTATAAAAACGCCTACGAATACATAGACGCAAACAGAGAAAAAACGCTGAAAGTATTAATAGATATAGGCGAGGATAACTAATAAAAAATTACAGACGAATTTTACCGTATTAGAGTTTGAAAGAGCAAATAATATAAGGTATACTAAATTTTGGAGGTTTAAAATGGGCATTTTAGAAAAAATGAGACTGGATGGGAAGGCATCTTTTGTTACGGGTGGCGCAAGAGGAATAGGCAAAGCAATAGCAATAGCAATAGCGGAAGCAGGAAGCAACGTTGCCATAGTGGATACAGATATAGAAGAATCCAAAAAAACAGCGGAGGAAATCTGCAAGTTAGGCGTAAAAGCCATTGCAATTAAAACAGACGTAACAATAGAAGCCGAAGTAAATAAAATGGTGGAAGAAATACTTAATGCTTTTGGAAAAATAGATGTAGCATTTTGCAACGCAGGTATTTGTATGAATATACCGGCGGCAGAAATGACTTACGATCAATTTAAAAAAGTTATAGATATAAATTTAAACGGTGTGTTCCTTACGGCACAAGCGGCGGCAAAGGTAATGCTAAAGCAGGGCAGAGGCTCTATTATAAATACGGCATCTATGTCCGGACACATTGTAAATGTGCCTCAACCTCAATGTGCGTATAATGCTTCTAAAGCAGGGGTTATTATGCTTACAAAATCTATGGCGGTAGAATTTGCCAAAACGGGTGTGCGTGTAAATTCCATAAGCCCGGGATACATAGGCACAGACTTAATTTTAGAGGCAGAGCACTTAAAAGCGCTCATAGATAAATGGAATGCACTATCTCCCATTGGCAGACTGGGTAAACCGGAAGAATTACAGGCAATAGCAGTATATCTTGCAGGAGATACAAGCGATTTTACCACAGGCTCAGACTTCGTTATAGACGGAGCGTTCTCTTGTTTTTAAAAGCTAAGAAATTTTTAAGTCAGAAATGCTACTGCAATTAATGCAGCAACACCATTAATTCTATTAGTTGCAGTAGCTCTGTAAATATTAAACTTCTTGGCAAAAAACAATAATGTGTAAAATTATTTGTTATATGGCAAAAATAGCCTATTAGCAAATATGTGTAGTAAAATGGTTGTTATTTTGTTAAAATATTAACAAACAGGTATTCTGAGAATAATTGCCTAAACAAAAACCGGTGTATAGAAAATTTTGCGGTTTATATATAAAAAAGCGGAAAAAACCGTTTAGGCTACAAACTAAAATAATAAATGAGACTGTAAAAAAACGGTATTATATAATTAATTATTGGGAAGGCAAAATAATCAACATGAATATTAGCGATGTAAAACAAAATAACTGTAACAATATCTATTTTTATCTTCATAAAAGAAGAGTTGCAACCAAACGGGAAATAGCCTACGATTTAGAGCTTAGTCTACCTACCGTAACAAAAACACTAAATACTTTGGTAGAACAACGGCTAATAAACAGCAGTTCAAAAATTGTAAGCAAAACGGGGGGCAGAAACCCTGTTGCCTATTCCTACTTACCGGATGCACGAGTGGCAATAGGCGTAGGCATTGCAAAACATTATGTAAAAACCGTAGTGGTAGATTTAGACGGAAACGTTATAGAATCCGTTCAAAAAATAATAGAGTACAACAGACTTGACGAATATATGAAGTTTTTAGGGGAGCAGGTAGAGGATATAATTAAGTTAGCCAAACTAAAGAAAAAGAAAATTTTAGGTGTTGGCATAGCAGTCCCGGGCCTCATAGACCACGAAAAAGAATACGTTGTGGACGGCAGAGTTATAGACAATTCCGGCATGACAAAAGAGGACTTCGTCAAGTATATTCCTTTTAAAACAAGGCTTATTCACGATTCGGATGCGGCAGGCTTTGCGGAAATTATGAAGTTGGACAACCCGGGGGATATTAAAGCGGTGTGCTATTTTAATGTTAGCAACAGTGTGGGCGGTTCTGTATTCATCAACAATAAATCTTACAGAGGAGACGGGCTGTTTAGTTGCGAAATCGGGCACTTAAACCTAATACCCGGAGGCAAAAAGTGCTACTGCGGAAATTTAGGTTGTTTTGACCCTTACTGCACCACAGAAGCACTCTCAAGCCACACCAACGGAGATTTGGCGCTTTTTTTTGACAAGCTGGAAAAGGGAGACAAAAAGCTAAAAAAGGTATGGGACACCTATCTGGAATACTTGGTTACTGCAATTACGGAAATTAGAATAATGTTTGGTTGTAAAATAATAATAGGCGGAGAAATAGGCGCTTTTATAGATAAATATATGGATACTTTAAGAGAAATGGCAGATAAAAAAAGCCCCTTCGGAGAAAAATCCGAAAACTTTTTAGTGCCTTGCGCCAACAAAAGAGCGGCAATAGCCGCAGGTGCAGGCCTCCATTTTGTAAAAGAGTTTTTGGACAGCCATATAGGAGACGCTTAAAGGGTAGATATTGCATACAGTATTTTTGCTATATATAATGGTAGAAAGTTTTAACGGATAACAATATATTTTACGTAGGTTTAAATACGGAGGAAATATATATGTTAGCAGCAGTTTTTAGAGGCAAGGGAAAAATTGCCTTAGAGCAGATATCCATAAGAAAACCCGGCCCCAACGAAATACTAATTAAAGTTGCCGCATGCGGAGTGTGTGGCACGGATTTACACATATATAACGGAGACAAAGGTGCGGCAGATACCCCAAAGGGTACGGTGCTTGGGCACGAATTTGCAGGCACTATTTGCGAGGTGGGTAGCAACGTAAAATCCTTAAAAGAAGGGGACAACGTTAGTATAGACCCTAATGATTATTGTGGCGGTTGCTACTATTGTCGTATGGGTAAATCTCATTTTTGCGAAAATATGATAGGCATAGGCACAACGATACACGGCGGATTTGCGGAGTATTGCACTATTGCGGAAAAGCAGGCATACAAACTGCCAAAAACTATGCCCTTAGAGTTAGGCGCTATGACGGAGCCTGTTTCTTGCTGTTTGCACGGGATAGATTTAAGCAAAATAAAAGCCTCAGATACAGTAATAATAATTGGAGCAGGCACAATAGGTCTTATGATGATGCAACTGGCAAAGGTTAGAGGCGCCTCAAGAGTTATTGTAATAGAGCCAATAGAGGAAAAGCGCAATCAAGCACTACAATTAGGTGCAAGCATGTGTATAGACCCAACAAAATGCGATGCCTTAGAGTACATGCAATCAAAGGGTATTCCCCCTGCAAACGTGTGTATAGAATGTGTAGGGCTTGGAAAAACGGTGGAGGAAGCCATTAGGCTATGCGGTAAGGGTGGTATTGTGATGATATTTGGACTAACACCGCCGGATTGCGAAATTCCCCTAAAGCCCTTTGAAGTTTTCAGAAAGGAATTAACCATAACATCATCATTCATAAGCCCATATGCTTTTCAGCGAGCATTAGACTTAATAGAAACGGGTACAATAAAAATAGAGCCACTTTTAGATACACGTGTACCGTTAAAAGACATAAGTAAAGTCTTTGAGGACGCATCATACAGAAAAAAAGGAAAAATATTAATTGTGCCCTAAATATTTGCGTATTTACAGTTTAGATAAAAAGGAGTAAAATTATGACAAGAAAGCAAGCAATTATAAGTCTGATAAAAGGAGAAAACCCGGGCTATACTCCTCACCACTTTGATTTAACGCTAAAAATGACGGATAGACTTGCAGATTATTATAAAAGCAACAGAGACGATGTGGAGGATTTAATACAAAATCATTTGCTGTATTTAGACCCTGCAACAGGCTATCGCAATACAGAAGGTGGGCTATATACAGACGAATTTGGCACAACATGGGATGCGGAAGGCAATTACGACGTGGGGGATTGGGGAATGGTAGGCTTTCCCGTTAAAGACTACGATTTTTCAAACTACACCTTCCCCGACGGCAAAGACGAAGGCAAGTTTGAGGAAACCAAAAGGCTAATGGAGAGGTACACAGACAGGTTTAACGTAATGCGAGTTACGGGAATACTAAATCTTGCTTGGTACATAATGGGTTTTGACGAGCTTTTGGCAGGAATGATAATAGAAAAAGACATAATGCATATGGTTTTCGGTAAGGTTACGGAGTACACCATAAACCTTATAAATAACATACCAAAAGGCGTGGATGCAGTGCGTATGATAGAGGACTGGGGCATACAATCGGGCTTGATGTTTTCAAGAGAGCTTTGGGACGAGTTTATATACCCTAACTACATAAAAATCTATGGTGCAATTAGAAACAAAGGTATGTACGTTATGCATCATAGTTGCGGAGATATTACAGAGCTTATGCCCACAATAATAGATATGGGTGTGGATATTGTGGATGCAATGCAACCGGAGTCTATGGATTTACACTTTATTAAAAAGGAGTACGGCAAAGACATCGTACTGTTTGGGGGTGTGGGCTCTCAAAGCACAATACCTTGCGGTACAAAAGAAGAGGTAGTGGCAGACGCAAAAATCACCCTTAATTTTATGAGCAAGGGGGGTAAATATATTTTAGGCCCCGCAGGTTCTATCCCAACAGAAGCACCCATAGAAAACGTGGTGGCTTTTGCGGAATTTTGCAAAGAGCTTAGGGAAAAAGGCATATAAAAAATATAACGGAGAGGTTGGAAGTATGAACACAGCAAACATTAAAAAGGCGGTAGAAAGCGGAGAAACCTATTTAGGAATAGAGCTTGGCTCTACCAGAATAAAAGCGGTGCTAATAGACAAAGAGCATAACGTAATTGCATCGGGAGGTCATGGTTGGGAAAACAAATTAGTGGACGGTATGTGGTCTTATAATTTGGATGATGTTTGGGAGGGTCTGCAAGACTGCTACCAAAACCTTGCCACAGACGTTAAAAACAAGTACGGTGCAGTATTGCAAAAGGTGGGTACAATAGGCTTTTCTGCTATGATGCACGGTTATATGGCATTCGATAAGCAGGACAATCTGTTAGTGCCATTCAGAACATGGAGAAACACTACAACCGAGCAGGCGGCGGCGGATCTTACGGAAAAATTCGGGTTTAATATTCCTCAAAGATGGAGTGTTGCTCATTTATGGCAGGCAATATTAAACGGCGAAAAGCATGTTTGCGATATTACCTATATTACCACTCTTGCAGGGTACGTGCATTGGCAACTCACAGGAGAGAAAAACTTAGGAGTGGGGGATGCCTCGGGAATGTTCCCCATAGACAGCACAAAAAACGACTACGACGAAAAAATGCTGGGTCAGTTTGATACTTTCGCCAAAGAAAAAAATATAGGTTGGAAATTAAGAGATATTTTGCCCAAAGTGGAGGTTGCCGGAAAGGTTGCAGGCACATTAAGCGAAAAGGGCGCAAAGCTACTGGATAAAACGGGTAATCTTATTAGCGGTATAAAGGTTTGTGCGCCCGAAGGGGACGCCGGCACGGGCATGGTTGCCACAAACAGTATTGCAATGCGCACAGGCAATGTATCGGCAGGCACATCAATTTTTGCAATGGTAGTGTTGGAAAAAGCGCTATCCAAAGTGTACGTGGAAATAGATATGGTAACAACCCCCTCGGGCAAGCCTGTTGCAATGGTGCATTGTAACTCCTGCACCTCGGACATTGATGCTTGGGCAAAACTTTTTAGGGAGGCAACAGAGGCATTTGGAGGCAGTGTAGACACCGACACCCTGTATAATACCCTATATAAAAAGGCATTGGAGGGGGAGCAAAACTGCGGAGGTCTACTTTCCTACAACTATTATTCGGGAGAGCCCATAACCCAAACAGACGGCGGAGCATTACTGTTTTTAAGAGAGCCTGACAGCAACTTTACCCTTGCAAACGTTATGCGTACCCACCTGTTTTCCGCACTTGCTACCCTTAAAATAGGTATGGACATCTTGTTTGTAAAAGAAAGAGTGCAGTTAGATATACTTTCGGGTCACGGCGGTTTCTTTAAAACGCAGGAGGTTGGTCAACGGCTAATGGCGGCATCGGTAAACACTCCTGTTTCCGTGTTGGAAACGGCAGGAGAGGGAGGCGCTTGGGGCATGGCAATACTTGCCGCCTACACAGGCACAAAAGCAGAGCAGGAAAGCTTGGAAGACTACGTTAAAAACCGTATTTTTACAGGCAGTAAAGAAAAAATTATTAAACCGGTGGCAGAGGATTTGGAAAGCTTTAATATGTTTATGGAAAAATATATTAAGGGATTGCCGCTGGAAAAAGCTGCGGTGGAGATGGGAGTTAAGAAGTAGGGGAATATACTTATGTTACAAAAGACTGCAAGGAAATATACTTGCGGTCTTTTTTGGACTTTACCCCTAAAGACGGATTAAGACGGGCGTACACCTTTGAAACTCATCACCAAAAAAATAAGAACAAATGTGACAAATTGAAAATTAAAAATAGTTTTTTGACAAAAATACATTTTATGGTATGTATAGGGCATAAGTGTAATGGATTTTGGAAAATTTGTATAGACAAAATTAAAGTTGTAAGTATAATAATAATTAAATAAAACTGTAAACAGCTAACATATTTATATCATATAATAATATAGATGGGGTGGAGTATGAAAAGTATATCGGCAAAACTAAGTATAGTTGTAGTTTCTTTAGTGGTGGTTGTAGCACTGGTGCTAACAATAATCAACAGCATTTCTCTAACTGATACTATGAACGCAACCTTACTGCTAGAAAGTAAAATGGGAATTAAAGGAATAGAAAACGAAGTTGAATCCCTAAAGGAAAGCAACTCAGCATCCACAAATTTGTTTGCCCAAATGGAAGAGGTAGTTGACGCTTTTACAAAAAAAGACACCCAAGAATTAAGTGGAATTTTTAAAGAACAACTTAATAATATTACATCGGATTTTGCTGTTTTAACAGATGCAAACGGGGTGGTGGTATATCGTTCCGACTCAGATAAGGTGGGGGATAATATTTCTACAATAGATTACATACAAAATGCCCTTAAAGGACAGGATTTTCAAACTATAAGTCCTTATGATAACACTAAACTTGCTGTACATTCGGCAACACCAATTTTAGATGATGCCGGCACTATAATAGGTGCACTAAGTACGGGTGTGGATTTAACAAACCCCAAAATTGTGGACGAACTAAAAAAGGATTTTGAGGCGGAATTTACCATATTTGCCGGAGACGAGCGTGTTATGACAACAGTTACCGACGGCAATAACCGTGCGGTAGGAACAAAAATGAGTGGCGAAGTTGCAGACACGGTAATAAAAAACGGCAAGGAATATGTAGGGTCTGCAGATGTACTGGGAATACCTCATATTACCCAATATATACCGCTAAAGGATGGAAACGGCAAGATAGTGGGTGCATTGTTCTCGGGTGTCAGCAAAGAACAAGTTAATGCGGACTTACGAAACCTTATATTATTAACGGTGAGCATTGCGGCAGTATTAGTTGCAGTAGGTACATTTATATTTATTATGCTCCTAAAAAAGATTATAACCAAACCTCTCTCTCGAGTATTGTATGTAACTCAAGAGTTGGCAAACGGTAACTTTAATACGGATATAGATTATTCTTCCAATGACGAAATAGGTACATTGATAGAATGTACCAAAAAAACAACAGGTATGCTAAAAACCTATGTTTCGGATATTTCTTATGCAATGGGTGAGTTTGCACACAATAACTTTATTTTAAGACCACCCACCATACCCTTTGTAGGAGATTTTGAGCCCATAGTATCTTCCGTTTTAAAGGTTGCATCGGAAATGACGGAAAATATTTCGCATATAAAATCTGTTGCATATCAAGTATCTTCGGGTGCCGGGCAGGTTTCAAGCGGTGCGCAGGAATTAGCAGGAGGAACTACTCAACAATCCGAATCGGTAGAAGAGCTGTCCGTAAACATTAGTACAATTTCCGAGCAAACAAAGCAAACAGCTCAAAATGCCGTAAATGCAAGGGAAATGGCAAACGGAGCAAGCCATGCAATTACTAACAGTAACGAGCATATGCAAAAACTTATGTCCGCTATGAACAACATAAACGCAAAATCTTCGGAAATCAGCAAAATCATAAAAACAATAGAAGATATTGCCTTCCAAACAAATATTTTAGCACTAAATGCGGCCGTTGAGGCGGCACGTGCAGGGGATGCGGGCAA
Organism: uncultured Christensenellaceae bacterium; assembly: GCA_964628515.1. GTDB lineage: Bacteria > Bacillota > Clostridia > Christensenellales > Christensenellaceae > CAZVNZ01. Next base: position 34,797 of record CAZVNZ010000023.1, on the reverse strand, counting down.
GGGCTTTGCGGTAGTTGCGGACGAAGTAAGAAATCTTGCCGGAAAATCCGCAGAGGCGGCTAAAAATACCACAACACTAATAGAAGAATCGGTGCAAGCGATAAACGACGGTGTGCAACTGGCGCAAATAACCGCAACGGATTTAACGGAAGTGGTAGAAAATGTTAAAGAAACCTCTCAAATAATTGTGGAAATTTCCAACGCAACCGGCGAGCAAGCGTCCTCGATAAACGAAATAATAACAGGAATAGACCAAATTTCTGCGGTAGTGCAAACAAACTCCGCAACCAGCGAGGAAAGTGCAGCCGCAAGCGAAGAGCTTTCAAGCCAAGCGGAAATGCTTAGAAAACTCATATCAAAGTTTAAAATTATGGAGCAAGCGCCCATAGAGTCCGAGCATCATATTTCCGAAGAGACTCACCATAACAATTACAATGATGATGCTATGAATGGAGACGCAATAAATTTAGATTTTGCAGATAATGATGATTCAAAATACTAAGAGTAAGCAAATAAGGCAAAATTTAAGGCGATTGCAAATATGCACATCGCCTTTTAAATTTTTGGATAAATTTGGGCAAAATTGCTTTATACGGTTTACTTATACCTTTTATTAAGGTATAATATTAATATTGAATTTTAAAGAAACGTAAAAGAAACGTAAAATTAGGAGTATAAAATGTCATTCGATTTTTCTAAAGAACCGGGTAAAAATCTGCTTAACAGATACAATGTGGATTATACAGAAAAACCGTTAATAAGTGTTATAACACCCTTCTACAACGCAGGCAAATATTTCGAGCAAACCTTTAATTGCGTGATGAACCAAACCTTTCCCTATTTTGAGTGGATAATTGTGAATGATGGCAGTACAAACGAGGAAGACATCAAAATGCTTGAGCATTTTGCAAGCTTGGATGAACGCATTAGGGTTTTTCATAAGGAAAATGGTGGAATTTCTACTGCAAGAAATTATGGAATAAAAAATAGTAATTGCGAAATACTAATAACTTTAGATGCAGATGATCTTATTATACCTACTTATTTTGAATATCTTTACTGGGCATTATTAAAAAATGAGAAAGCGACATGGGCATATTGTGGATTAGTAGGCTTTTCTGCAAAAGAACATCTGTGGAGCATTCCTTTTTCATCGAATAGTGAAAAAAAAGAGAATATTTTAGTAGTAAGTTCTGCCATAAGAAAAAAAGAATTATTGGTTGCAGGATCCTATAATGAGTTAGAAAAGCATTATAATGAAGATTGGCATTTATGGCTTAGATTTCTTGCAAAAGGTTATAGACCGGTTCAACTTAAGGATTACTATGGCTTTTGGTATAGGGTTAGTAATTCAGGGGTATTAGCAAAGGTAGTCAATAACGAAGAGATAAGTAACAGAAATAAAAAAATTATAAGCGAAATTTCTAGACGTGTTCCTAACGGCATACTATCCATAGCTAACGCAGGCAAAAGAACAAAAGAGCTACCCATACCAAATAAAAGCAGTTGGGATAAAACTCTGAAATATAAAAGTAAAAAAACAAATGTATTAATGCTTTTACCGTGGACGGTTGTTGGCGGAGCGGATAAATTTAATTTAGAAATAGTATCAAGAATGGATAAAAATAAATACGAAATCAGTATAATAACAACTTTGTTATGTGCCTTAGAGGATTCGTGGAAACAACGATTTGAGCAACACGTTACGGATATTTTCGATTTAGCTCAATTTTTGGCAGTTGAAGATTATGCTGAGTTTATACACTATTTTATTAAAAGTCGTAGTATAGATGTGCTATTTTTGTCAAATTCATATTACGGTTATTATTTACTGCCGTGGCTAAGGCGAGAATTTCCAAGCCTAATTATTGTGGATTTTTACCACTCGGAAGCAAGTTACTGGAGATGCGGTGGCTATGGCAGAACCACCACGGCGGTAGACAGTTGTATAGATATGACCTACGTTGGAGATGATTTACTTCGCAATCAAAAAATAGCAAAAAAAGAAAAAACTGCGGATAAAATAAAAGCAATATATATAGGGGTGGACGAAAAAGAGTTCGATATTAAAAATGCAGACGGAAAAGCGCTTAAAACTAAATTAAATATAGATGAAGGCAGACCTGTTGTGCTGTTTTTAGCAAGAATATCCCACGAAAAGCGTCCGTTGTTAATGGTGGAAATTGCGCTTGAAACAAAAAAGAAAATACCTAATGTTGCATTTATTGTAGTGGGAGACGGCGAGTGTTTAGAGGATGTTAAAGCAAAGAGCGAGGAGTACAATCTAAAAGATACGGTATACATTGCTGGCAGGCAAAAAAGTGCAATAGAATGCTATGCCGCTACGGATGTTACATTGCTATGCTCGCTAAAAGAGGGACTTGCGCTAACTACATACGAGTCGCTATCTATGGGAAAACCAATGATAAGTGCAGATATTGGAGGGCAAAGCTGTTTAATAGACGATGCTGTGGGCAGGCTCGTGCCACTAATGCAAGAGGAATCCCAAGTATTTGAAACAAGCTACTCAAAAGAGGAAGCAAAGCTATATGCAAATGCCATATACGATGTACTAAAAGATAAAGAAAAATACAACCAAATGTCCAAAAATTGCAGGGAAAAAATATTGGCAAGTTTTACTGTTGATGGTATGATAAAAAATCTTGACAGCGAGTTTACAAAACTTTTGTCCGGAAAGGATGATGAAGAGCGTATAAGTGTTGCAGATGCCTGTAAAAAAATGGGTAGGCAAACGGAGGATTATTTGGCGCTTTATTGCGAATGGGAGTATCCTAAGTATATACCGCCGGTTAGTGCAGAAGTAACCAATTACAAAGGAGATTTAAAGCACGAGATAGTAGAAATTGAAGAAGTAGGAAATATATTCGATATAAGTATACAAGAAGAAAAGCCGGAGGTAATTGCATATTCCGAATATGAAACAATAAAAATAGAGCTTGACGGTATAAAAAGCTCTACAAGTTTTAGAATGCTAAGAAAAATGCAAAAAGTTGCGGATAGAGTTAGGGGTAGGAAGTAGATGGAATTAAATAGTAAAAACTGTAACGAAATATTCGAAATTGTAAAATCGCATACGTTGGCAGAATTAATGCAAGCCACTCTTGATTACAACAAGTGTAATTATGAACAAAATCTTGATAAATTACAACTTCTTGATAAATATCCGATTTTTTCCGTTCCGGATTATTTTGGAAATAAATTATTCGATAAAATCGACGACTTAAAAAGTAATATACAAAAGTATGAAGAAGCATATGCTCTTTTTAATGACGAAAAATCGAAGCATATATTCAAACAGTTATTAATATCAAAGCTGACGGGAAATAATGTACCGGACAGCGAATCGTATTGCGGAAAATACCAATATTTTCTTGCGGATTTGTTTTCTTACGGAGAAAATGAAGTATTTGTAGATGTTGGAGCATATGATGGCGCAACTTCCATAGATTTTATTGCAAACTGCCCCATGTTTAAAAGCATATATTTGTACGAGCCTACTCCATCGCTAATTGAAAAGATTAAAGAAAACTACAACGATAGCATAGATAACAGTAATATATGTTTGAAACCTTATGCAGTTAGCGATAAAGCAAAAGAAGTATGTTTTGAAGAAGGAGAGCATAAGGGAGGCAATAGAGTAACGGAAGAGGGTAATTTTTCCGTAAAATGCGTTTCTTTAGATGAGGATATTGCGGAAAAAATTACTTTCATAAAAATGGACATTGAAGGCTCGGAAAAAGATGCGTTAATTGGTGCAACAAAGCATATTAGTAATGATGTACCAAAACTCGCAATATGTATATATCATTTAGTAGACGATTTATGGAAAATACCACTGCTAATAAACGATATTTCTAATCAATACACCTTTTATATAAGGCAACATATTTGGAGCTCTTGGGGAGAAACAGTACTATACTGTGTTCCAAAAGTAAGTAACGGAAATACTAATAAAATAGATGAAAATCATATAAAATCAAGATATAGCTTAGTATGCAAAAATTTAAATAATGAAAAACAAGAACTATTTAAGTGTTTAGCGGAGCTTGAAATAGCGAGAGGTTGGTTAGATACTCAATATAATAACTATATTTCATTAGCAGAAGAGCAAAAATTGTATATACAGCAACTAATAGAAGGAAAAGAATGGTTAGAAGGGCAGTATAATAATTATAAAAAACTGTATGAAGAAGCAATAAATACAAATGAAGAAACAATGGAGTAGTAATGTATAAAATATCAGTAATAATTCCGGTGTATAATGCGGAAAAGTATTTAAAAAGAGCAATAGATTCCGTTATAAGGCAATCCATTGGGTTTGAAAATATCGAAATAGTAATTGTAGACGATGCCTCAACGGATAATTCAAAACAAATTATTGAGGAATATGCCACCAAATACCCAAATATTAAGGCAATTTTTTTGGAACAAAACAGCGGTACGCCTGCAAAACCAAGAAATGTGGGAATTGAAAATGCAGCGGGCGAATATATTATGACATTAGATAGCGATGATGAATTTTTTGAAAATGCCTGCGAGCTCTTATATGATGAAGCAATTGCAACCGATTTTGATATGGTATGTGGCTATTATTCCATATATGACGAAAAGGGAAATTTATGTATACCAATTTCTTTACCATATAATGAATTTGAAAAGTTTAGAATAAAATCTTATAAGGAAAAGCAGGACTCTGTTTTATTTTTATGGGGGCATTGCAGTAAAATATTTAAAAAAAGTTTGTTTTGGGATAATAACATAAAATATGTGGAAAATGGCATAGGTAACGATACCGGTGCGTGTCTTGAATGTATTCTTAATGCAAATGGAATTTCTAATTTAAAAATACCTGTTGTTAAAGTATGCGCAAGAGTAACAGATGCTTCCTTAGGAAGAAACAGATCTGTGGCTTCTTTTGATAATACTGTATTGGACTACCAAAATACTAAGGATGTATTTGTTAGGTACAATGAAGAAAGCTTGTTCAAGTTTTTTTTGAAAAGAATGCCGGATTCTTTTATAGATGTATTAACAGAAAGTAGTTTAAACAAGCAAGACATTTTATTATCAATAAAAAGCCTTTCTTGGATTTTTATGCAGTGTTCGGTTAATAAAATTGAACCTTCCAATCCTTTAAATAGATGTGTTTACAAATGTATAATTGCAAATGATTATAGTGATGCGGTAGAAGTTATTTTGGCACTCAGAGAGTTAATGGAAGCTAATAACTGGTTAAAGGAGCAGTATAGTAACTATGTAAAAACAACTGACGAACAAAAACAATATATAGATTTATTAATTGAAGGCAAAAACTGGTTAGAATCCCAATACAATAATTACAAAGAACTATACGAGAATACTATAATTAAAGGTGCAAATGATGAATAAAAGTGACGTTTTTAACAAAAGAATTTTGGAACCTTGTCTTACAATGTACGAAAAAACCATAATACATCTTAATGGTGATGCAAAGGAAAAAGCAAAACTACTTGCGGATAAAAAGGCTAAAATAGAAAATGAAGACATTTTTGCAATTCCGAGATTAACAATGTTGTGTAATAATAAATGCACATTGCAATGTAAAGAATGTACTGTTTTGGTAGGAGAATATGCTAATAATCCTCACATTGCAGACCCTGAGCAGATTATTGCTGAAGGAGATATGTTGTTAGCAGGGGTAGACGAATGTTATACCTTAAGTATTGCATCCGGCGAAATATTTATTTATCCTCATTTAGAAAAAGTATTGGAACACTATATTAATCATCCAAAGGTTTTTTTGATAGAACTGATGTCTAACGGAACAGTTTTGCCGGATGAGAAATTAATACCTTTACTTAAAAACAAAAAAGTTTTAATTGAATTAAGCGATTACGGACATATCGAGAAATTAGCTAAATTTATTGCATTTACCGACAAAAATGATATCAATATTACGGTATGCAGCTTACTTAATTGGACTGCATCGGGCGGATTTGAAAAAAGGAATAAAAGCACACAGCAACTAAAAGAGGAGTTTTTTAACTGCTCTATTGGTCTTATGTGTAAATCTTTATTAAAAGGCAAATTGTATCATTGCTCAAGAGGAGCATTTACAGCTGATTTGATTAAAAAAAATGATTTTGATGAATCTGAATGTGTAGAAATAGTTGCAAACCCTAAAGAAATGCGCGAAAAACTTAAAAACTTTTATATGTGCGAGCAAATGTGTTTGTGTGACTACTGTGATTTTGGCGCAATAAATCCAATTTCTGCAAAAACAGCTGAGCAACCGGGTGGAGAACTGCGCAAATCAAAATTTACGCCGGTTATCAGAACGGAATACGAAGAACTTATAAATTGGTCTCGGCAACTCCAAGAAGGCAAAAACTGGTTAGAAGAACAATACAACAACCATATAGAATACATTAAGCAATTAGAAGAAGCAAAAGAATGGCTTGCAGAGCAATACGAAAACTACAAAAAACTGTACGAAGAATCCATTAATAAAGGTAATTGAGGAGCAAAAAGTGAGCAAATACAAAATAAGTGTAATATTAGCCACCTACAATGTAGAAAAATTTATTAACGAAGCATTTAACTCTCTAAAATCCCAAACTATCGGATTTAATAATTTAGAAATAATATTTGTAGATGATGTTTCAACAGACAGTAGTATGAGTATTATAGATGAATGGGCTAAGCAATACGAAAATGTTTCTGCGGTTTTTCTTGAAAAGAACAGTGGTTATTGCGGAAAACCCCGCAACGTAGGGATGGAGTATGCAACTGCTCCCTACATCATGTTCTTAGACCCGGACGATCTTTATACAAATGATTCCTGCGAAGTGCTTTATAATGAAGCTGAAAAGTATAACTGCGATATTGTGGGTGGTTACTACACAAGCATAGATTATGATGGTGCGGAAATCGAAAATTCGGCTACATTTACTGCTTATGATGATTTTTTTATAGAGAGTTTAAAAGATAAGCCTGAAGTATTGGAAATGACAGTGGGCTTTTGGTCAAGAATATACAGAACCGAGCTTTTAAAAGAAAACAATATAAAATTTAATGAAACAATTCCCGGGCAAGACCAAATAGCAAGTGTAGAATGTTTTGCAAAGGCAAAAGGCTTTGCATATATTAAAAAATGTATAATAAAATACAGAATACGAAATAAAGAGGATAAATCCATATCCTTTAATGTTACTCCTAAGTATATAATTGGAGTGGGTAAAGCCTACGAAATAATGTACAATACTCTAAAAAAATATGGCTATAAAGAGCATTTTAGCAAAATAATAGAACATTTTGCCGCTTACTTTATTAATGCAATAATCGATAGCACAAAAATCTCTGAAACTATACTTCCGGAATGTTTGGAATCTTTGAGTTTTACCTTAAAAAAATGTTGCGAATGCAGTTTTTTCAGCAATGTAGAATATGTTAAAAATATATCGGAATTTATAGCCACGGATAATTATTCCGGTGCGATTAAGCTAATAAACAGTATTCGTCCTTTAAGAAAATATCTTATTGAATTAGAAAACGGTAAAAATTGGTTGGAAAGCCAATATAACAACTTAATAGATGTACAAGAGAAGTGGGACGAATTTAAGATTCAAAACAACGGACTACTAAGCCAAAATAATGGGCTTATAAACCAAAACAACTATCTAATAGTAAAAAACAGCGATTTAGCGGAAAAATTTAGGGCACTAAGTGTGGAGCACGAATGGCTAAAAGAAAAAATCCACGGTAGTTTTTTGTGTAGACTTGTGCGTAAAACAAAAGGATGGTATAAAAACAAGTAAGGAGAAACAATGAGCAACAAAAAAATTGCCGTAATAGGCACGGGATATGTAGGGCTGGTATCTGCGGTTTGCTTTGCAGATGAGGGCAAAACTGTAATTTGCGTGGATAACGACAAAGAAAAAATAGATATGCTAAATAACGGAATAATGCCAATTTACGAGGAAGGCTTAGAGGCACTTTGCTTGGATAACCAAAAAAGAGGCACAATTTCCTTTACAACGGATATTGAGCAAGCAGTTAAAAACTGTTTGTATATAATAATTGCGGTAGGCACTCCCTCTATGGATAACGGAGATGTGGATATGTCTGCGGTGTGGGCGGTAGCAAAAGAGATAGGTAAATACATCAATGATTATAAAGTAATAATTAACAAAAGCACGGTGCCTGTGGGTACGCAGGAAAAAGTTAAAAAAATCGTTGGGGAAATAAGCAATTTCCAAAATTACGATGTAGTCTCAAATCCGGAATTTTTACGGGAAGGCACTTCAATTTACGATATTAGAAATGCAGACAGAATAATAATAGGCACAGACAGCATAAAAGCAAAAGAGCTTATGCAAGACTTATATTCTCTCAGCGATTCCAAATTAATGTTTACCACCCCCAAAAGTGCAGAAATTATTAAATATGCCTCTAACGCATTTTTATCAACAAAAATAACATTTATTAACGAAATTGCTAATATTTGTGATATTGTTGGAGCGGACGTAAAAGAGGTTTCCGCCGGAATGGGCTTCGACAAGCGCATAGCACCGGCATTTTTAAATGCAGGCATAGGCTTTGGGGGCGGCTGCTTTCCCAAAGACACAAAAGCGCTTTTAAACACCGCAAAAGAATACGGCTACGATTTTAAAGTGCTCAAAAGCGTAATAGAAGTAAACGAATTGCAAAAGGAAATAGTAATAGGCAAAGTAAACGCAATACTAAAGGAAAAACCCTCTAAAATTGCAGTTTGGGGGCTTTCTTTTAAGCCGGGTACCAATGATGTAAGGGGTAGCGTGGGTATAGAAATTATACAGAAACTTAAAAAGCAGGGTCATACAATTATAGCATACGACCCAAAAGCCCTCGAAGATGCAAAGCGAATACTAAAAGAAGAAGAGCTTGCAAGTAATATGTACGATGCCGTAAAAGATGCACATTTGCTACTTGTGCTAACCGAATGGAAGGATTTTGCCAATGCGGATTTTACAAAGGTAAAACAATCACTAAAAACACCCCAAGTATTGGACGGCAGAAACTGTCTTGACAAAGAAATGCTTTTGGAATTAGGCTTTAGCTATGTAGGAATGGGTAGATAATGAATATTCTTGTAACGGGTGGTGCAGGCTTTATAGGCTCTAATTTATGCGAAAGCTTGCTGGCACAAAATCATAATGTAGTAAGCATGGATAACTTTAACGATTACTATAATCCTCAAATTAAGCAGGCAAATATTGCCGAAATTAATAGGCAATTTAGGGAGTTTGTGTCGCTTAAAGGGGATATTAGAAATTATGGTGATGTAGAACAGGTATTTTCTAAGTACAAGCCCCAAGTTGTAGTGCATTTAGCGGCTTGCGCAGGTGTGCGCCCCTCCATAGAAAACCCAATGCTATACACCGAGGTTAATGTAAACGGCACAATAAACATCTTAGAGTGCGCAAAAAACCATAGTGTTAAGCACATAGCCTTTGCATCATCATCATCAGTATACGGAAATAACGAAAAAGTGCCTTTTAGCGAAGAAGACAGGGTGGACAACCCAATTTCGCCCTATGCGGCAACCAAAAAAGCAGGGGAGCTACTCTGTCACACATACAGTAAACTGTACAATATTAACATTGCGTGTTTAAGATTTTTTACGGTGTACGGAAAAAGGCAACGTCCGGACTTGGCAATCCATAAATTTACAAAGTTAATTTCGGAAGAAAAGCAAGTACCGTTTTATGGAAACGGGGAAACCATGCGAGACTACACCTACATAGACGATATTTTAGACGGCATAAACAAAACTATAAGCTGGTTATTAGGGGATAATGGCTACGATATTTTTAATTTGGGGGAATCAAATACAATTTCGCTAAATAAAATGATAGCAACTATTGAGAATACTTTAGGTAAAAAAGCCATATTAAACAAACTGCCAATGCAGGCAGGGGATGTGGAAAAAACCTATGCGGATATAACAAAATCAAAGGCTGTTTTGGGGTATAATCCTAAAACGGATTTTGAGCAGGGGATTTTTAAATTTGTGGAGTGGTATAGGGCTTTATGATAGATAAAAGCAAAAAAACAAACATAAGCAACTATAAATACCAAATAATTCTTACATTTATTATTACTGTTGTATACTGCACTTTTGTTTTTGCACCTTGGAAATCCATAGAATATGCAGTTGTTAGCTTCGTTGCAGTTTTAATAACAAACATAATAATTATTTATTTGCTTGCAAAATTCAATAATGCCATAGAAGCTAATTATAGTTTTGAAACGTCTAAAAACTGGCAATTTATAGTGCTTGTTGTAGCGGTTATAGTTTCCTTAATTCTAATTATAATAAAAATCATAGAGCTTGATATTTACGCACCGTTTACAGATGAAGTAGGTACGCTGTCAAGTATGCAAAATTTTATATACGAAGGAATTCCTCGAGTCGGGCCTACTTTGGACAGTATTAATTACGAGCCATTAGATTACCGTCAAATATATTGGGCATATTTTCCGGAAATAATTTTACGGCTACCATTCTATATTTTATTTGAAAACACAGGAAATATGATGCTGGCAGTGCTTGCACCTTATTGTTATGCAATAATAATTGCCATAATTGCAATGCTCTTTTTGCGAAAAAGTAATAAAAAGGAAATTTGCATAATACTATCCATATTTTTAATATTACTTTTTTCTACACCTTGGATAGCGGAAACATTTCATTATGTAAGGTACTATGCTTTTTTGCTTATTAGTTTTATATTATCTTTGTTTGTATGTTCGTGGCTGTTTTCTTTAAAGGAAAAACTGCTAAAGCACTACATTATTGCATTAGTAATAGGTATAATGCCATTAATTTTTCATCAAAGTTATATTGTTTCTTGCGCAAGTATTTTTGCATACATTATATTTGATATATTTTTTGGCAAAAATGAAAACAAAGTGATAGATAAACGCTTAAAATTAATATCAATCATACTTGTAATAGTTGCCGCCGTAGGAATTCTTGCAATTCCGGCTTTTAGAAACAATATTGCTTATTATTTTACTAATTTTAAGATTAGCGATTTAATAATTATGGGACAAATGTTATTTGCAAACAGTTTATGGCAACTAATACTTACGATAAGTTTATTTACTATTTTGATAATGAGATATCGCTCTTTAAGCACATTTACAAAAACATCTTTAAAACTATCGGTATTCTTTATGTTAGGCTTTATATTTTTAGCATTATTTGCAGAAGATAAAATGATAAACCAACGCTATCAAATTTTACCATACACTGTTTGGATTTATATAGTAACATTGGGGATATTAGAGCTTGGAAAAATACTCTTTTCTTGTATTAATGCAAAAATCGGAAAGCAATCTCTAAAAATATGTATATATACTTTAATTATTTGTGGAATTTGTAGTGCTTATGCTTTAGTATATTATCCACTTCGTAATTATAACGAGAGGATGTCTTTGGAAAGGATGGAAAAAATACAAATTGACCGGATTAAAAAGGAAATAGCGGAACACAATGCAAAAGGCGAGGAAGTAATTTTGATTTCCACACGTGGATTTAATGAGTTATATCATTTTCCTGACACACGTATATATTCTATGCGAATTATTCCTTCACCTATTATAAAAGAAGAAAATGCGGTAAATGTTGTTTATTTTGAAACAAAAGAGGGCGAAGTTAAAAACATTTATGGAGAAACCTTTTTTAGCAGTGCAAAAAATTATGTGGAAGTTTTGGAAAGCATAGAAAATCCCCAAAGTACATATTTATATTTTTTAATAGTGCATAATTATCCAGATGAAACATTAACACAGTTTTTTGCTAATAATCTCGATTTAGTAGGAAAAAGAACGGTAGCAGAGCATCTTGAAGCAATAAAGCAGGACAATGCCATGAATGTATTTTTAAGTGGAAGCTGATAGATGATGTGTTAAAATGGTTTATTTACAGCATCCCTAAATAAGATAGCGCATACTGCGCACTGCTAAAGGAGTGCAGCATAGCACTTTCTTACAAATGGCTACCGGCAACCATTTGAGAAACTGCAATAAAAGCAGAGTGATTAGTTTATTTTGTAAATAATTAAACATTATTTTTTGATGTACATTTCCTTAATACTTAACAGCTCAATATATTTATATAATTCTATTTTACTTTCATTACTTAACATAGAAATTTTTCTAAATATTATATTATTTTCGATTTTGTAGGTGCAATCGGATTTGCTTGATTTAACTTCAAGTAAATAATCAACGGATACTCCCAATAATTCTGCAATCAATTTTAAGGTTTCGGGATTAGGCGTAGCAGTATTATTTTCGTATTTTGCATAGGCCTGCTGCGATAAAAAAAGTTTATCGGCAATCTCTTGTTGAGATAATCCTACTAATTTTCTCATTTCTCGTAATTTATTTGAAAACATATTGAACCTCTGTTTTAAATATACAGCTGTTTAAAAGAGAAAGCAAAAAAAAACTTTGACTTACAGCAAAAAGTAGTATAAACTTTACAATATACAATTATAAGTTGTATTCTGTTTAAGAAACAAACTTTTTTGAGGTATGGTGAAAGTATTTGAACAGTATAGAAATGGCTTTACTAATAACATTTATTGTTATATCTTTTTTATTATTTTATTTATTTACAAAGAGTATTAAACGCTCTTTAATTAATGCGTTAATACTCGCTCCTTTTTTGTATATGGCATTAAATATGATGACCCAAGTAGCAATGACAGATGATCCACAGTATCTTAAGGCATTTTCGTATATGCCTAATGCGATAGAAGGAACTGTCGCCGGTGAAGTATCAAAAGCATTTTATGCATACAGATTAAGTCAAATAATAATTGGAGGTTTAGTAACATCGTTTGCACAATATTTAACGCCACAATTATCATTTATAATATATAAAGTTGTACATTGGATATATTGCTATATAATGATTTTTTCAATAATAGGCATAGTATATAAATATTATTTATCAGAAAAAATAAGGCAATCTACGTTAAAACTACAACTATCCATACTAATTTTAAGTATAGTAATGTTTGCACTACCTGTAAATCATCTAATGCTAAAAACTTCGAACTACGATGGGTTTACTACTTATTTAACATTAATTGGTCTCTTGCTTGGTTTTGCCGGGGTAAAGAATGGTAAATCTGTAATAGCTTTAATAGGTGTAATTTTTACGGTGCTTGCAAGTGCGGAAAAAAATTCTTCTGCACCTTATTATGCAATTACTTTAATGCTTTACTTTTATACTGTACTCAAAGAATCACAGGGGCTTTATAAAAGCAAATTATTAATTAATATTGCACTAAAGATAATAAAAGTAATAGTAATTAGTATTGGTGTAAATATACTAATTTTCATTTTGCAAATGGCTATTATAGATGGATTAACTACATCATTATCACATTTAACGATTTCTAAAGTGTTTTTTGCGTTGTGTTATTATATGTACTCAGCTACCGGAGTTAGTATTAATTTAGACTCTTTTGAGATGACTAATCCATGGATTTATTACGGTATAATAGTTATTATATCACTAATTGCTGCTATTGCTTTTTACTTACTGAGCAGATATGGAAACAAAAACAAGAAGAATATTATTAATGCTAATAATTGTGCGAGTTGGTTGCCATATACTGTGGGTATTATTATATTAATTTTTTTGTGCGTAGGAATTTATTCAGCGTACAATATTGAATTTGGTTTTGGTAACTATAAGCCAATGGAAGACAATCTGTATATCCCATCAATAGGAGTAAATGGCACACTGGTACATTATGGAGCAGAAACAAAAGCAGAACATTTTTTAAGTTTAATTTCTTCTCATTATGCAACCATTCTTAATGCTATACCAACTGCTTTTTTAGTGTTTTTTGTGATTTATATAATAGGAGCTTTCAAGAAAAAATATAAGAATGAGGATATCACTCAACATTTATTACTATTAGGTTTACTAATATTACCTACAATTTTTGCAATATTTAGATTTCCCGGACACGTAAACAGAGTATACTCCATTTCCATATGTGGCATTTTACTAATTTGCACTGTAATTGCGCTTAATATGTTAAGCGAAACACATAGTAAAATCGGCACACTAATTAAAAAGCCCATTAAAATATTTATAAGTGCAGTTTTATATTGCATTTTATTATTAGAATTAATAATATATACGCCTAACGTAATGCCATTTACTCCATTATGGAATGTATTTCCAAAGGAAAATGCATTAAAACCACAATATGGATACTTAAGAGTAGCTGAGCCTATATTTTGGGGAGAAAATGTCGCTGTTGCCGGAAATATGATTAAAAGCATAATTGGTAAAAATGCAAACCCCAAAGAGTACAAAATAGTATATGATTATGGTGCAGATATTCATTGGCTTGCTAACCCCGGATTTAGTGTTTTTTCTTACCCAAGAGACAAAGAAGTAATTCAAAATATGTATAATGCTAATACTTATTTTGTGCTTACAAGAACAATAATGTTCAGAAAAGAAATACCAACTTTTTTAACAGAGGTAGAGCCAATTGCAAAACTTAGCTTTAGGGGAACAGATGCACTTTGGATATACAGGGGAGACCAACTAAATAAGCAGGAATATAGAGATTATTTCTCATAATTAATAAAACCAGTTGATAAACTACAGTAAATGTTATAAAATAATAAAGAAACAAATTTGGAGAGAAAGAATTGTGTTGTCTAAAAGTAAGTTAGAAGTAAAACTTAATGCAAAAATAAATTAAAAGCATTGGAGTATCTTATATTTGTAACACTTACCTAACAATTACAATGAAGGTTGAAGAATTGAAAATTTTAGTAATAGCACCAACTCCTTTTTTTGCAGACAGAGGTTGTCATGTTAGAATTTATGGCGAAATAATAGGCTTGCAAAAATTAGGTCACGAAGTTGTGCTTTGTACATACGGTATAGGAAGAGATATGCCTAACATAAGCATTAAGCGCGCATATTGTTTTCCATGGTATAAAAAGCTTACAGCAGGACCATCTATTACTAAAATAATGTTACTGCCATTTTTAACTTTAACGGTACTTAAGCAAATAAAGAATTTTAATCCGGATGTCGTACACGCACATTTACACGAGGGAGCTGTAATTGCTAAAATGTGCAGTAGGTTAAAGAAAAAACCTAATTATTTTTTCGATATGCAGGGCTCACTAAGCGGAGAAATTGCACAACACAATTTTGTTAAAAAAGAAAGTAAATTGTTTCGCTTAATTGCAAAAACAGAAAAGCGAATTAACTCTTATTTTCCCGTAATAACCCAATCGGATAATTTATATAATAAACTCTTAGAAAGCGGTATTTCTAAAGAAAAAATTGTAAATGCTATGGATGGTGCAAATACGGAGCTTTTTTTTCCTCGCAAACCCGATGTGCAATTATTGGAAAAATATAATATTTCAACATCAGCCCCAAGAATTATTTTTATGGGTTTACTTGAGGAATACCAAGGTGCCGATTTGTTGTTCAAAGCTTTTCGCTCTGTTTGCAATAAAATAAATAATGCTCAACTAATTGTAATCGGTTTTCCGAATATTGAGAAATATTCTGAAATTTGCAAAAATTACGAAATTTTGCAAAATGTGCATTTTGTAGGCAAGCAAAAATACGAAGACTGCCCTAAATATCTTTCTTTAGGAGAAATTGCGGTTGCACCTAAAATATCTCTTGCAGAAGGCGATGGAAAAATTTATGATTATATGTCTATGGGTTTGCCGGTGGTGGCATTTGAAAGAAGTATTTCTATAGAAATTTTGGGAGACTATGGCACATATGCAAAAATGGGTGATTATGAAGATATGGCAAGAAAAATTATTTATCTTATCAAAAACCCGGAAAATGCAAAAAAATTAGGAGAATGTGCAAGAGAGCGAGTAAAAGAATTCGGAATTGAAAAAATGGCAGGAAAGATAGAAAATTTTTATAAAAAGGCGGAAAAGTATGAACTGTAAAATATGCGACGGTAAACTGACAGAAGAAATAAAGGATTGTTATGATTATTATCAAAGTATAAACTTAGATAAAGCACCTTCTATGGTATATATTTGCGAAAATTGTAAAACCGGATATACATTTCCAAAGCTGAGCGAAGAGGAAATTGCAGAATACTATCCCCAAAGCTATCAACCGTATACGGCAAAAAAAGGAATTCGTGCTAAACTGCTTGAAAATGTAAAGAAAAAAGACATAAAAAAGATAAAAAAGCATTTATTAGAGGATAAAAGCCACACTCTCTTTGAATTTGGAGCCGGTAACGGAGAGTTTTTAAGTATTGCTAAAAAAAGTGGATTTATAGTTACCGGAATTGATTTTAGCGAGTATGCGTCTAAAAGCGCCAAAGAAAATTTTGATATAGAAATAGCCGTTGGAGACGCAATGTGTCACACTTTTAAAGAAAAAAACGATGTTATTGTTATGCGCCATGTACTTGAACATTTGGATGATTTCGATGTGCTTATGGAAAATATAACGACTAATGGGCTTGCAAACAAAGGTACTATATTTTTAAAACTACCAAGGTTTGACAGCTTAGAAACTAAAATATTTAAAAAATATAGTTTGGGATTGGATATTCCAAGACACCGAGTACATTTTTCAAAAATGGGCATACACACGTTGCTCGATAAAAATGGATTCTGCAATATTAAAATACTTAATGAAGCTAATCCCTACGATTTTATAAGAAGCTATGTACGCACAATAAACAATCAAAAATCAAGCATTAAAAAGATTTTAATGGCAATAGCTATACCTGCTTTCTTTATTATAATGCTTATTAGTTTTGCAAAGCCTTCAAGAATGATAATATTGGCTAATAAAGGCAGTTGAAAATGAAAAAATTATCCGAAAAGGCAAAAAAAAGAATTATTTTTTTAGCTAAAATAGTAGTAAGTGTTTCTCTAATAGCTTTATTATTTTACTATATAGATATTGGTGCGGTTTGGCAGGCGCTAAAGCAAATCTATCTGCCATTATTTTTTGTTGCAATCGGCATGCAAATATTGTTTATAGCGACTAATTCTTATAAATGGAAAATACTACTGCCATATCCGTATAAAACTCTTTTTGCAATGACATATGTTTCTCAATTTTATGCAGCAATACTACCGGGTCAAGTTATGGGAGAAGCGGCTAAAATTATATATATGAAGCGCTATTGTAACGATTTGGAAAATGTAGCCGCATCAGTAATTGTAGATAAGGCATCTTCGTTTTTAGGCATTTTTGTAATCGGCGCAATAGGATTAATTGCAGATTTAAAAGGAAATATTGCAATAGGAATAGTTTTTTTGGTAGCATCAATACTAATTATAATGTTTCTAATTTTTTTGAGATTTGAAAAACCATATAATTTTTTATGCAAGGTAATAGATTTAATTTCAAAAAAAATAAAATTTTTCAGCAAAGTGAAAAACTTTATCAGCAGTTTGCGGTATTATTCAAAAAGAACGGATTTGTTGATAAAAAGCGTACTTTTGGCTGTAGTATGCCAGTTTATTGGTGTACTTATGTATTTTGTAGTATGTACTTCTCTAAGCATTACAATTTCCATTTGGTCGCTAATGTGGATATATGCCTCTTTATCCGTAGCTGTATTTATACCAATATCTGTTGCGGGAATAGGACTAAGAGAGGTTACATTAGTAGGACTGTTGGGTATTTATGGGGTAAGTAGCCAACTTGCATTGGCATTTTCACTTATAATACTATTTTTAACCGTTTTATCCGGATTTATAGGTGGAATTGTATCTTTTAAATTTATGCTAACAGTAAAAAAAGATAATAATCTTAAATTAGAGTAATAAGCACCCTCACCTAAACCTCTTCCCCCTCATTCTCAAAAACCTCACCCACACTATAAGATTTATCAATATTAGAACCATAATAAATCTTAGTAAGCATATCTGCAAGCAAGCCAAAAACAAAAAGCAGTACGCCAATTACAACAAAAAATATTGTTAGTATAGGCTGCATATAGCTTGTGAGATTTTTGCCCACAGCAAAAAGCACTATGCTCCAAATGCCAAATATAAAACCAATAAATAGGGAAACTAACCCCATACCACCCATTAAATGCAAAGGTCTTATGGCGTATTTATTCCAAAACCATACGGAAATCATATCTACAAAGCCTTTTACCGTGCGTTTCCAGTTGTATTTTGTAACACCAGCAACCCTTGGGCGATGGTTTACTACAATTTCTCCCACCCTAAACCCTTTAATTTTAAGTAAAGCAGGGATAAACCTATGCATTTCCCCGTATAAATTAACATACTCGAAACACTCTTTACGGTATGCCTTTAGGGAGCAACCGCTATCGTGGATATTATCTTTAACAATAACACCACGCAAAAAATTAGCACCTCTCGAAGTAAATTTCTTTGCCTTAGTGTCCTTTCTGTTTTTACGCCAACCGGAAACAACGTCAAGGTCACTTTCTAACATAAAATCAATAAGTCTTGGAATATCCTCGGGGTCGTTTTGTCGGTCTCCGTCCATGGTTACTATATATTCGTACTTTGCGGCTTTAATGCCTGCGTCCATAGCGGCGGTTTGTCCGAAGTTACGGCGAAATCTAATGTACTTTAAAGGGAAAAGCGTTTTTGCGATGTTTGCCGAGTTATCGGAAGAACCGTCATCAACAAAAATAATCTCGTAATTATAGCTGTTTTTTTCGCATACAGTTTTGATTTCTTTGTGTAACTCAAATAAATTGTCTTCTTCGTTAAACACGGGTACAACAATAGATAAATTTATCACAATAAACCCCCAGTAATAGTTTCATAAACTTCATTATACAGCAAAAAAACCAAAAAGTAAATACAAATACCCCACCATTTTTCCACCTTTCTTATTGCCATACCAAGCAAATAATGATATAATTTAACAAATAAAAACACAACACAGCAAGGGGAAAAAATGGCTTTAATAGAGGAATTTACAGAGATATTTAACGAAAACATAATAAGAGAGGGTAAGGACAAGCTCTACCAATTCCTTATAAATTCGGATTTTTTTACTGCCCCTGCAAGTACACGGTATCACAATGCCTTTAGTGGTGGATTGGTTGCTCACAGTATAAATGTGTACAACTGCCTAAAGGATTTTTTATCAAGAGAGTTTGTGCAAACCAACTATAACATCAATATAGATGATGACGGAATTGCATTAATTGGGCTAATGCACGATATTTGCAAGGTTAATACCTACAAGCCAAGCACACGCAACGTAAAGGACGAAAAAGGCATTTGGCAAAAGGTGCCCACCTACGAATACGATGACAAACTACCCTATGGTCATGGGGAAAAATCCGTATATATATTAAGCGGCTTTGTAAGGCTAACAAGAGAGGAAGCCTTTGCAATTCGGTTTCATATGGGGTTTTCCGGCACAGAGGACAAATATATGGTGGGCAATGCAATGGAGCAGTTTCCATTAGCACTTGCACTCTCGGTGGCGGATATGGAATCAGCGTTTGTTTTGGAAGGAAAGGACAAAGTATAGTATTTATTGGAAATATCGGCAAAATGTATATTGACCTTTCCTAACAATCAACTATAATAATAAGTAGTAAATACTGTAAAATGCGGATAAAATTTGACTTGAAAGTTGGTAGCAATGGGCAACGGTTACGGAAAACTAAAAACGGAAGGCAAAAATATCACCATAAGAGTGGTTTCCATTGTAATAATTGTTATCAGTTTTATATTATTTTTTTACAATTTTATATTCGGACTACCCGCACTCAACGATTTAACCCAAATAAAAGCTACCCAAGGGCAGGCAACCATAGGGGAATACAACTACGAAAGCTCGCCCCCCATACTGCTTGAAGGGGAGTGGGAGTATTATCCGGGTGTTTTTTTGCAGGGTGATCAAATTACACAAGCAACACTTAAAAACACGGGTTATATAAATATTCCTATTATTGATTCTAATGATGATATTACAAGTGCAACTTACAAGGTTAGTGCTAATATGGCAAACCTTGCGGAAGATATGGTGCTTTTCATACCCAACACCTACGACGAGGTTAATCTTTATGTAAACGGCACAAAACAGCCAAAAACAAAGATACAGCAAAATTGGATGAGCTTTGGGTTAATGCAAGCCTCCTTTAGTTTAACAAACCTGCAAGAAGGTAAACAAGAAATTGTAATCAGCACCATCACAAAAAACGGCGATTACCCTCTGTTTACAAAGAAAGTTTTAATCAGCACTTACGATAATATTTTAACATACAATGTACTTAATATTATAAACTCTCTGTTTATTTTGGGAATAATTATAATAATACTTATAAACGGCGCAATTTTTATGATTATAAAGCCAAACCATAAACTAATTACCCTAATTAATTTGTTTGATACATTTTTAATATTTAGGATAATACTGGGCTTGGCGGATATAAGCAGTTTGCTACCAAATCCAATTACAAATTATGTGATTTCTCAGCATTTGGCATTGGAATTACAAATAATAGTGCTTATGGTGGCAGGAATTTTTGGAATGTTGCTTTCTAAATATCTTTTTGATGAGGACGGCAAAACACCTAAAGCGGTAATTAATACATTTTGTTTAGCCTATGGTGCGCTTGCCGTTTTTATACCACTAAATCTACACAGTTTGGACAGCGTGGGTATATATTTAATGGTGGGCGTTTGCGTGGCAAGTTTTGGAGTGGTATTTGTACAGGCAAAATCCTATTTAAAAAAAGAAATGTCTATGTATAGAATGTTTCAGGTTGTAAAAACGGTGTATATTGGCATTGTAATTGTATTTGATATACTTTCCCTAACCACCAAAACAAGTTTTTTAAGCTTTACTTATTTGTATATAATATTCTTCCTATGCCATATTTTTGTAAGGCTTTACGATAATAATTTAGGTTATAGAGAAGCGGAGTTTTTAAATAAAAACTTGGAGCAAACGGTTAAAGAGCGTACTTTGGAGCTTTCCAAAGCCAACGCAATACTCTCCGAGCTTTCTGTTAAAGATGCACTTACAGGGGCATACAACAGGCTGTATTTTGAAAACATAATGGAAGAAGAATTGGAAAAATGCAGCACACAGCACCCTATGTATGTGTGTATGTTCGATTTAGATTATTTTAAACAAATAAACGATAAATACGGGCATGATGCAGGAGACGAGCAACTCATACAGATAGTAAAAAACACACGAGAAGTGGTGGGAGACAAGGGCTTGCTTGCACGTATAGGCGGAGAGGAATTTGTAGTAATATACGTAGGAATACCACAGGAAGAAGCGTATAAATACACGGAAAACCTAAGAGTTAAGTTTGAAGGGGAAGCGGCTAAAACCGACAAGTTTACCACCGCAAGTTTCGGTTTAATTAAAAACACGGAAAAGCGCTCGGTAAGTCAGGTTATGAAGCAGGCGGACATTTATTTGTATAAAGCAAAAAATAACGGCAGAAACAAGATAGAAACCAACATAAACGAAGAATTACAATAAATATAATAATAGGAAGGTACACGGTATGAAAAAGATTTTATTGGCAGTAGCGGTAGTAATTGTATTTGCCCTAAGCGCATGTAGTGGGGGTGTGGGAGAAATGCAAATTGGGGTGGCTCAATTAAAGGAAGAGGAAAAAAATATGCTTAACTTAGCCGGCTTTGCAGACTCCTCAAGTAAGATGTTTGATTACAAGGTAAATGGGGATATTAAGGCGGTTACGGTAAATATCCATACCTTAAACAAGGCAGGCAGTTGGGATGTTACAGGGTCTGTAAGCATAAACATTAAAGACTTGAAAAACGCAGGTCGTATTGCCATCACCAAAAACGAAAAAGGCTACATAGTGGCATTACAAGGAAATAACGAGTTACAATGCCTGTACCAAAGCTTAGAGGATGTGGATGCTCCGAAAAACGCAGAAGGTATAGCTAAAACTATGGTGTGGGAGGAAGAGATTAAAAATATTTCCGCAAATGTACCCATACCGCTATTAATGTATTATGAAGATTCTATGTCAAATGGTGCTAAAATATCCGAAGCCATAGGCTCGGCAGGTTTTTTTACTCCCTCAAAAATAGTAGGACGGCAAAAGGCTCAAGCTGTTACAGTAACCTTTGCAACCGGTATCATTTAACGAAAAGAGCAAATTAAATATCCTTTGCAAGTTCTGCGGCGGTGGCAATAAATTTAGCGCAAGGACGCACTTTGTAATACTCGGGAGTGCGTTCTTCTGCCTCGCTACCCTCCGATGTTTTTATTGATGCAAGTAACTCTCTGCAAATAATAGAGCCGTGTTCTGCTTTAAATTTGTCTGCAAGCTCCTTAACATATGTGTAGTGCTCGTTTTTTTCGGTGGTTGCTTTAGGGTCGCTGTACCCTCTTTTTATGCCTGCAACCATAAACATTGCGCTTACCGCACCGCAAACCTCACGCATTTTGCCCATTCCTCCGCCAAAAGAGGAGGCAAGCATTGCGGCGGTTTTTTCGTCTAAATTACACTCTTTGCAATAGGCAAGCAATACCGCTTGGGCGCAGTTGTATCCTTCGCAAAAATAATCTACCGCTAATTTAGCCTTTTCCATTTGTATTCTCCTTAACGCTGTTTTTACAACCATCACAATTAAAATTATGATTTTGCCTATGATACTCGCAACTGTTGTATGGACAGTTACCGCATTTTTTGTGTCGTCTTGCCAAAAAATAAATTGCAAGCACAACCGCAATGCCTATAATAATCAATAAAATAATATCAAGTGCCATACTTAGCCTCCTAAAAACAAACTACCCACATTATAAACTATAAAGGAGGCAAGCCATGCCATTGCCGTTTGGTAGGCAAACACAAATATTGTACCTTTTACGTTGCCAAGCTCCCTTTTTGTTGTTGCCATAGCCGCCACGCAGGGCATATACAGTAACACAAAAACCAAAAAGGAATAGGCGCTTAAGGGTGTAAACAAGCCTGTTAAATTGCCGTTTGTAAGCACGGTTAGGGTGGATACTACCGTCTCTTTTGCTGCAAGCCCCGTAATTACCGCCGTGGAGGATTCCCAGTTGCCAAACCCCAAAGGCGCAAATATGGGAGATACAAACTCACCTATTTTTGCTAAAATACTCTGAGAGTTGTTCGTAATAAAATTAAAGGAAAGGTCGAAGGATTGCAAAAACCAAATTACAATGCTTGCAAGAAAAATTACAGTAAAGGCACGGGTTATAAAATCCTTTGCTTTTTGCCACATATGCACAATTACGCTTTTAATGGAGGGAAATCTGTATGCAGGCAGTTCCAGTACAAAGGGTACGGGGTTGCCTTTAAATAAAGTGTTTTTCATTAGTAGCCCTGTTATAATTGCTATCACAATACCAAAAACGTAAAGAGACGTCATTACAAGCCCTTGGTACTGTGTAAAAAATGCTCCGCAAAACAGGGCATAAATGGGCAGTTTTGCACCGCAAGACATAAAGGGTGTTACTAAAATGGTAAGTTTTTTGTCCCTCTCGCTTGCTAATGTGCGAGTAGCCATAATTGCAGGGACACTACATCCAAACCCAATTATCATAGGCACAAAAGAACGTCCGGAAAGCCCGATTTTTCTAAGGGCACTATCCATAACAAACGCAACCCTTGCCATATATCCGCTGTCCTCAAGTATTGACAAAAAGAAAAACATAAGCAGTATAACAGGCAAAAAGGAAAGCACACTACCCACACCGGCAAAAATACCGTCAATCAAAAAGGAGTGCATCCAATCGCTTACGGTAGAGGCGGTAAGCAAGCCGTCTATATAGCTAACTCCACCGCTTATTAGTGCATCAAAGGAATCTTTCAAAAAAAGACCTAAAGAGTCAAAGGTTAAATAAAATATAAGCGCCATTATCCCAATAAAAATGGGTATTGCGAAAAATTTGTGTGTAAGCACCATATCCAGCTTTATAGAGCGTTTAAGCTGTTTGGTGCGTGGAGACATATATACGCAGTCCTCGTACAGCTTTTCTATAAACTTGTACCGCATATCTATTAGAGCAACTTCTCTGTCTGTGTGCACATCGCTTTCCATTTGTTCTATAATGTGCATTAAAATATCCTTTTGCTCTTCCGTCAGATTTAGTTTTTCCTCTAATAAATCGTCTCCCTCTAAGATTTTAGATGCGGTAAATTTCGCAGGATAGTTAATAAGCCGTGCGTTATCCTCAATTAAGTGAGCGGTGGCATGAAGTGCCCTATGCACCGCACCCGAACAAAAATCGTAGCGTTTTGGGCGCACATCGTTTTTAAGTGCATAAAAAACCTGCTCCATTAACTCCTCCACACCTTGATTTTTAAGGGCGCAAATGGGTACTATCGTAACGCCAAGCTCTGCACTAAGCTTATCAATATCTATGCTAATGCCGGAGGCACGTATTTCGTCCATCATATTAAGGGCAATAATTATGGGGGTTTCAAGCTCTATTAATTGTAAAGTTAGGTACAAATTGCGTTGGAGATTAGTTGCATCTACAATATTTATTATAGCGTTTGGGCGCTGATTAACTATATAATCTCTGGTTACTACTTCCTCAGGAGTATAGGGGGATAGGGAGTAAATGCCGGGTAAATCTATAACACTTACTTTTTTGTCCGTTTTTAGTTTGCCTTCTTTATGCTCCACCGTAACACCGGGAAAATTGCCTACATGCTGATTTGCACCCGTAAGTTGATTAAATAAGGTGGATTTACCGCAATTTTGGTTGCCTGCAAGGGCAATTACCGGCTTCATGTTACCACCTCGGTTACTTCTATACTATTGGCTTCCTGCTTCCTAAGTGTAAGGTGATACCCTCTTAAAATAATCTCTAAAGGGTCTCCCGAAGGTGCGGTTTTATGCACATATACGTTAGTGCCCGGAGTTAGCCCCATTTCTAAAAGCCTTCGTCTTAGAGCACCCTGCCCTTTTATTTTTATTACCACAGCACTTTGTTGTGCTTTAATATCTTCTAATGTCATGTTGCTATACCTCGGTTTTTATTATATTATAATAGTGTAGCAAATTCAAGGGGGCAGGTCGTGTTTAATAACTCTAAAATAAAAATAACGGAATATAATTTTATTAGCAAAAAGCTGTTGCAACCAATAACAATAGCCCATCTTTCCGATTTGCACGAAAAGGTGTTTGGTATAAGCAACATAAATTTATTTAATGAAGTTAGAGAAGTTATGCCGAATTTTATCTGCATAACAGGGGATATGGTGCGTCACGAAAAACAAAAATATTACAATGCTAATTATATGGAGGAGTTTGCAAAAGGGATTTCCGCCATTGCACCAACCTTTTTTGTAACGGGCAACCACGAAAAACGGTTTTCGCCCAAAACGGAGGATATTTTTGCTAAAAAGGGTGTGGTTGTGCTTAAAAATCAGCTAATTGCACTAAACATCAAGGGCAACAATATAAATGTTTCGGGTAACGACGATACCGCTTTTGATGATGTTAAAATAGAACACTCGGTGGATAACTTTATAAATGCAGAGGGCTACAACGTGTTTTTAACCCACCGCCCCGAGCATATCACCCTTCTTAAAAACAGTAATGTAGATTTAATTTTGTGCGGGCATACCCACGCAGGGCAAATACGAATTATGCCCTTTACCCATATTTATATGTCTGGGCAGGGGTTTTTTCCCAAATATATGCAGGGTGCTCATAGTGCGCAGGAGACGGATATGGTAATAAGCAGAGGTTTAGGGGCAAGCGGATACCCCACGTTTAGAGTAAACAACCCACCCGAGCTTGTAAAAATTACTGTACACCCACAAAAATAAATGCTATAATATTTTATCATTAAAGCTACGGCTTATATAATTAAGATAACAGAGGTAAGTATGAAAAAGACATTTGTATCAAAAGAACAGCTGCAAGAAATTGTAAAAAAGTATCCTACCCCCTTTCATTTATACGACGAAAAGGGGATAAGAGAAAATGCACGCAGGTTTATTAAAGCGTTTTCTTGGAATAAAGGTTTTAGAGAATACTTTGCGGTAAAAGCAAACCCAAACCCCTATTTGCTAAAAATACTAACGGAGGAAGGGTGCGGTACCGATTGTTCTTCTTATACGGAGCTTTTGCTGTCTAAGGCTATCGGTTGCGTGGGTAGCAACATAATGTTTTCATCTAACGTAACACCAAAAGAGGACTTTATTTTAGCCACACAATTAGGAGCAACCATAAATTTAGACGATTTTACCCATATAGATTTTCTTAATGATTTATGCAAAATACAAAAAAAAGTTAGCCTAAGGTATAACCCCGGCGGTAAATTTGCCATCTCCAACGAAGTTATGGATAATCCCGGAGAAGCAAAATACGGTATGACTTACGAGCAACTTGTAGAGGGTGTAAAAAAGCTAAAAGGGTACGGGGCGGAGGAAATCGGCATGCACTCCTTCCTTGCAAGCAACACCTCTAATTACAGATACTACCCCACATTAGCAAAAATATTATTTGAAGTAGCGGTAAACATCAAAAAAGAAACGGGCATTGCCCTTAGCTTTATAAATCTTTCGGGAGGTGTGGGCATCCCTTATAAAGAGGATATGGAGGCGGTGGATATACAAAAAATATCCGACGAAGTCAAAGAGGCGTTTGACGCAGTACTTGCCCCCGAAGGCATGGAAAACACCCATATTTATACAGAGCTTGGCAGATATATGATGGCGCCCTACGGTTGTTTGGTAACCACGGCAATTCATCAAAAGCATATATATAAGGAATATGTGGGCTTAGATGCATGCGCCGCCAATTTAATGCGCCCTGCCTTGTATAAGGCGTATCATCACATTACGGTAATGGGCAAAGAAAACCTGCCCAAAGACCATAAATACGATGTAACGGGTGGGCTTTGCGAAAACAGCGACAAATTTGCCATAGACAGAATGTTGCCAAAGGTGGATATTGGTGATTTGGTGGTACTTCACGATACAGGTGCTCACGGGTTTTCCATGGGGTATAATTACAACGGAAAACTGCGCTCCGCAGAGGTGCTTTTAAAAGAAAACGGCGACACAAAGCTAATAAGAAGGGCAGAAACCCCAAAAGATTACTTTGCAACCTTCGATTTTTCTTCGGATTTTAAACTGTAAAGTTAAAGCATACAAAAGGGCTTGCAATTGGTGTAAGTCCTTTTTTTATGGTGATGATGATGTTATACCGATGTTACAAAAGAAAGTTTGGCTAACGCAAATTAATGGGGGTAGCGGTGCGGTACTTAGCATCCACATCCAGCACATTTTCAAGCACGTTTAGCATAGCGGAAGAATAATCAAACTTTCCGTTAAACATGCACCATGAAAGTGCATAACCCAAAGAGCAGTTATGTATTGCCTTGCATAACTCTTCTGCATTGGACTTGTTGTTAAACTGTCCGTTTTCCTGCCCTCTTTTTACAATGCTTATTTGCAATTTCATTAAGGCTAAAAGTTTATCGTCCGGCTTAAAAGTGCCTACGTCTGTGGTTAGGTTTTTTACAAATATTTGCTTGGCAATATCCACCCCTGCGCTGTTTAAAAAGGAAAACAAGGGTTTTAGCAAAATGCACATTTGCTCTATACAACTGTCCGTCTCCATAATTTTTGCAAAAATATCTGCAGAAATATCGTATGGTACTTCGTAAAAATCTTTAAGTAAATCGTCCTTAGATTTAAAATAATAGTAGAAAGTGTGTTTGTTAATACCGCTTTTTTCGCATATGCTGTTAATGGTTACATTGGAAAAACCCTCGGTTAAAAATAAATCCAATGCAACATCCACTATACGCTTTTTCGTTGGATTTTCAGCCATTTTAAACGCCTGCCTCCTAATAAAAGTATCAATAATATTAAGTACCATACCATAAATATGGTCGATTGTCAAGATAAACTAAGAGTAGATATAAATTAATTATTAGCTCTTGACAATTTTATGCAACTGCGGTATCATAACTATCATACAAGGAGGTTAGCTATGCTAAAATTATTTAAAACTTACTTAAAACCTTTTTTGGCAATGCTTATTATTGCTGTTTTGCTACTTGTAGGGCAGGCAATTTTTGATTTATCTCTACCCGGATATATGTCTAATATAGTAAATGTAGGCATACAGCAGGGTGGTGTGGAAAATGCAGTGCCACAAGTACTTACTAAGCAAACATATAATAGTGTGCTTGGTTTTGCTATGGAAAAAGATGTAGCTAAAATTGAAGATTCTTACGAGATTTTAACTACACAAAATAAAAACTATGCAGATATTGCAAATGTCTTTCCTAATGTAAGGGAGAACGAGGTGTATGTGCTAAAAGAAATTACAAAGGAGGAAAACACCGCACTAAACAGTGCTATGGCGTATCCTCTTGCAAGTGTTACCACCTTAAATTCTATGACTCAAAACACAGGAGAAACCAAAATAGAAGGAGAGGGGGAAAACAAGGACGCACAAATAACCATACCAAAGGAAATGCAAGCTTTTATGGGTTACTACGCAACCCTGCCACAAGGTACGAGTTTTTCTGCCGCACTTTCAGGGTACGAAAATGCGCCCGAAGTAATGGCGGAGCTTAAAACTCTGCTTAAGGAAAGGCTTGGCACAATGGACGAAAGCATGCTTGTGCAAATGGCGGTGCCTTCAATTAGCGCAGAATACAAAGCTCTCGGGGCAGATATGACAAAATACTCGGGAGACTACATTGCGCAAACGGGTATAATAATGTTACTGTTAGCCTTAGGCTCTGTAATATGTTCGGTACTTGTAGGGCTAATATCATCAAAAATAGGTGCCGGAATAGCACGGGATTTACGCAACGGCGTGTTTTCTAAAGTGGAAAGCTTTTCTAACGTAGAATTTGATAAATTCTCCACCGCATCCCTAATTACCCGTAGCACCAACGATATTACCCAAATACAGATGACAATAATTATAATGATAAGAATGGTAGTATATGCACCACTAATGGGTATAGGGGGCATCATAATGGCAAATGCCAGAAGCACCTCTATGTCTTGGACAATAGCCCTTGCGGTTATAGTGCTGATTGGTATGATAATAAGCATTTTTGCGTCGGTTATGCCAAAATTTAAGATTATGCAAACGTTGGTGGACAAACTTAATTTAGTAACTCGTGAAAATCTTTCGGGTATGATGGTAATACGTGCATTTAATACCCAAAATTTTGAGTTAAACAGGTTTGATAAAGCAAACGAAGATTTAACCAAAACAAATTTATTTGTAAACAGAATAATGGTACTGTTAATGCCTGTTATGATGTTTGTGATGAACGGAGTTTCCGTGCTTATAATATGGGTAGGCGCAACACAAATAAGTGCCTCCTCCATACAAGTAGGAGATATTATGGCATTTATGCAGTTTGCAATGCAAATACTAATGTCCTTCCTAATGCTCTCTATGATATTTATCATGCTACCCCGTGCAAGTGTTTCTGCAAAACGCGTTATGGAAGTTATAGACACAGAGCCGGAAATTGTGGACAGCAAAAACCCAAAACCTTTTAGAGACGTTAAAGGTGTGCTTGAGTTTAAAGATGTATGTTTTGCCTATCCGGGTGCGGAGGACGAGGTGCTAAGCAACATCACCTTTACGGCAAAACCCGGAGAAACCACCGCATTTATAGGCTCTACAGGCTCGGGTAAATCCACAATAGCCAATTTAATTCCCCGTTTTTATGATGTTACAAGGGGTAGTGTAACCATAGACGGTACGGATATAAGAGAGGTTACCCAACACGATTTACACGAAGCGGTGGGCTATGTTACTCAAAAATCCGTATTATTTTCGGGAGATATAGAGTCAAACCTGCGCTTAGGCAAACAGGATGCCACCAAAGAAGAAATGGAAATTAGTGCTAAAAACGCTCAAGCAATGGAGTTTATAAGCAAAAACGAGGACGGTTTTAAGGCAAATATTGCTCAAGGGGGCGCAAATGTTTCGGGAGGACAAAAGCAAAGACTCTCAATAGCAAGAGCCCTTGTAAAAGACCCCAAAATTTATTTGTTTGACGATAGCTTTTCTGCGCTGGATTTTAAAACGGATGCAATACTTAGAAACGCAATTAAAGATCAAACAAAAGATAAAACGGTAATAATAATTGCTCAACGTGTGGGAACAATAATGGGCGCAAACCAAATAATTGTACTAAACGAAGGTAAAATAGTAGGCAAAGGTACCCACAAAGAGCTTATGGAAAGTTGCGAGGAGTATAAAGAAATCGCCTTATCTCAACTTTCTTTGGAGGAACTGCAATGAGTAGAGAAACAAGAAGACCTCAAAGGCAAGGGCATGGGCCAATGGGCGGAATGGCAATGTCAACAGAAAAAGCAAAAGATTTTAAAGGCGCCATAGGCAACCTGCTAAAATATATAGGCAAATACAAATTTGCCGTTGTAGTAGTAATAATATTTGCGGTAGCATCCACAATATTCTCTATATTAGGGCCAAAACTCTTGGGTAACGCCACCACATTACTCTTTGACGGCGCAATGGGAGAAATCTCGGGCGGTGGCGGAGGCATAGACTTTAGCGGAGTAGCTCAAATATTGCTGTCTTTGCTGGTATTGTATATACTGGCAGCCGTGTTTAGCTATATTCAAGGCTTTATTATGAATAACGTCTCCATGAAGGTGTCTTACAAATTGCGTAAAGACATTAGCGAAAAAATCAACCGTATGCCACTAAGCTACTTTGACACCACAAGCCACGGCGACGTGCTCTCCCGTGTTACAAACGACGTAGACACCATAAGCGCCACCCTAAACCAAAGTTTGTCTCAAATTATAACTTCGGTTACTATGATGGTGGGTGTACTTATAATGATGCTTACAATTAGCGGTACAATGACATTAGTTACCCTTGTAATAATACCCATAGCTTTGGTGCTTATAATGTTTATAGTTAAACGCTCCCAAAAATATTTTGTTAAGCAACAACAACATTTAGGAGATGTAAACGGGCATGTAGAAGAAATGTACGGCGGACACAGCGTAATTAAAGCATATAATGGGGAAGAACAGAGTGTAGCGGATTTTTCCGTGTACAACACCAAA
Source organism: uncultured Christensenellaceae bacterium (assembly GCA_964628515.1). Lineage (GTDB taxonomy): Bacteria > Bacillota > Clostridia > Christensenellales > Christensenellaceae > CAZVNZ01. The sequence continues at coordinate 3,682 of CAZVNZ010000023.1, read as the reverse complement.
CTTTACACGGCGGCATGGAAAGCAAACTTTTTATCGGGATTGATGATGCCCGTAATGGGGTTTGTGGGCAATTTAGGCTATGTTATTGCGTCTGTAATGGGTGGATATTATGCGGCAACGGGAGTTATTACCGTAGGTAGCATTTTGGCTTTTGTGCAATATGTAAGAAGCTTTACCATGCCACTTTCTCAGCTTGCAAACATCTCAAATATATTTCAACAAACGGCGGCGGCGGCGGAACGTGTGTTTGAGTTTTTACACGAAAAGGAGGAAGCCCAAGACACCAAAACCCCTGCAAGTATAGAAAACATAAAGGGCGAAATTGAGTTTAAAAATGTACACTTTGGCTACAATCCTGAAAAAATTATAATTAACGATTTTAGCGCAAAAGTAAAACAAGGGCAAAAAATAGCCATAGTAGGGCCAACGGGTGCCGGTAAAACCACTATGATCAAACTACTGATGCGGTTTTACGATATAAACGAGGGAGAAATCTTAGTAGACGGCATTAACAACAAGGATTTTCTTAAAGAGGATTTACGCTCGTTGTTTGGAATGGTGTTGCAAGATACTTGGTTGTATAACGATACCGTTTTGGAAAACATACGCTACGGCAGAATGGACGCAACCAACGAGGAAGTTTACGAGGCTGCAAAAGCGGCACATGCGCATCACTTTATAAAAGCATTGCCGGGCAGTTACGGCATGGTGCTAAACGAGGAAGCCACCAATATTTCTCAAGGGCAAAAACAGCTTTTAACCATAGCACGTGCAATACTTGCAAACCCCAAAATGCTTATTTTAGACGAAGCCACAAGCTCGGTGGATACACGCACTGAAGGGCTTATACAAAAAGCGATGGATAATCTTATGAAGGGGAGAACCAGCTTTGTAATTGCCCACAGATTATCTACAATAAAAGATGCGGATTTAATATTGGTAATGAAGGACGGCGATATTTTCGAGCAGGGTACTCATAAACAACTCTTAGAGCAAAAGGGATTTTATGCCGAGCTGTACAACAGCCAGTTTACACCCGTTGCCCAAAACGCTTAATAACAAGTAGAAAACTACATTTTAGGGAAAGTATATTTACAAATGTAAATGCACTTTCCCTTTATTTTTTAAGAAAATGTCAGAATTTAACAAAATGGCATTTGCCAAATTCTGCAACAATTCTTGGTAATATGACAGCTTTTTAGTCAAAAAACTCTCTTTTTTTTCAAATAATCTAAATTTTGTGTAACAAATGACAGGATTTTGTGTTTTTTTTGAGAAAAATGTACTATTTTTAGAAAAATAAAAATGTGTATATCTATTTTCGTATTTACAATTAATTTTAAAAAGTGATATAATTAACTTGTAGCATAGCCTGCAATGTAGGTTAGGTTGCAAAGGGGGGGATTAAATGTTACATAGAAGGGATTTGCTCGTGCAAATAGCAAAACTCTATTACATTGAACAAAAAACACAGCAAGAAATTGCAGATATGCTTTTTTTGTCCAGGTCTAATGTATCAAGATTGCTAAAAATCTGTATAGAAAAGCAAATTGTAGAGTTTTACATCAACGAAACAACCGCATCCGGAGAGGATATTGCATCTAAACTAAAAGAAAAATTTGGTTTGGAGAAAATTCTTATTGCTCCTATGCAAAAAGACGAGGAAAGCACCCAAAGAGCTTTAGGGCAAATGGTTGCAAATTATATGAGAAAAACAGTAACTTCGGGGATGAAGTTAGGTGTTTCCACAGGCTCTGTACTGCATTATACGGCAAACAGTCTAACAAACATACCTAATATATATGTGGATGTTGTGCAACTTGTGGGTAGCCTGCATACAAAATACGACGAATTTGACGGTGCAGAAATAGCAAAAGAGATTGCAACGGCATTTAACGGAGATGCGTATATTGCAAGAGTACCGTATAAGGTAAACAGCTCGGATTTAAAAAATATGCTGGTAAACGAAAAAAACATTAAAATACATTTTGCAAAGCAAATAGATATGGCATTTATTGCGGTAGAAAGCATAAAAAACAGTGTAGACTACTTAAAAAAAGCAGGTGCAATAGCAGACGAAGAACTGCATTTGTTAGAAAGAGAAGGTGCGGTGTGCGATGTATGCGGTATCCACTTTAACAAATACGGCTCGTGCTGTGCAAGACAACTTAGCGATAAAGTAATAGGAATAGGCTACGACAGACTTAAAAATATTCCTAAAGTAATGGGAATAAGCAACAGTACAAAAAACGCAGATGCTATGAATGCTTGCTTAAAAAGCGGTATTTTAAACGCAATAGCAATTAGCGAAACGGAAGCATACGCATTGCTGGACTACTAATTTACTAAACATCACAACATAATTGTAACTACATAATCAGCTTAATATAAATAAAAAAATAGGCAGAGCAATATGGTTGTTCTGTTGATATTTTTGTGTTTTTAACTATTTACGGTAAAAAACCTTAGTTTAAAAAGGTTGGTGCAAAATGAAGCATTGTAAAATGAAGCATTGTAAAATGAAGCATTGTAAAATGAAATTTTCCTGTTGCATAAAAGGTAAAATAATGTTAAATTATTAAGTAGAAAGTTAAAAAGGCGGTTAATGAGTATGAGACTAATTACAAGATCGGATTTTGATGGACTGGCATGCGCCATATTGCTTTACGATGCAGGCATTGTAGACAGCTGTAAATTTGCTCATCCTAAAGATTTGCAGGATGGTATTGTAGAAGTAACAGGGGAGGATTGTCTTGCTAACGTACCTTATGTGGAAGGTTGCGGTATGTGGTTTGATCATCACTCAAGCGAGGACGAAAGAAAGGCATACAGCGGAAAGTACAAAGGGGAAAGCAGAGAGTGCCCCAGTTGCGCTCATATTATTTACGATTACTTTGGGGGTAAGGAAAAATTCCCTAATTTTGACGACTTAATCTCCGCAGTAGATAAAGTGGACTCCGCACAACTCACAAAAGAGGAGATACTAAACCCTAAAGATTGGGTGCTACTCGGTTTTATTATGGACCCACGCACAGGGCTTGGCAGATACAGAGATTTCACCATAAGCAACTATCAACTTATGGAAAAATTAATTACATGGTGTGCAAAACATACCATAGACGAAATACTTTCCCTGCCCGACGTTGTGGAGCGTATAGAGCTATATAACAAACAAACAGAGCAATTCAAGCTAATGGTTAAACAGTATACAAAGGTGGTAGATCAGGTAATAATAACCGACCTTCGAGGTGTAGACCCCATTTACACAGGCAACAGATTTCTAATATACTCCCTATATCCCGAGCAAAATATTTCCGTGTGGATAGTTTCGGGAAAAGGTGGGGAAGGCTGTAGTGCCGCAGTAGGACACAGCGTGCTTAACAGAACAAGCAAAATTGATGTCGGCAAACTAATGCTGATATACGGTGGTGGCGGGCACAGAGTGGTAGGAACTTGCCAGTTTTCCAACGAGGATATGGACACTAAATTACAGGCACTGATACAAGAGATTATCGCTTTGAATAAATAATGTAAGTGGATAAATAAAGCCATTTTTATAAAATAACCGCAAACCGTAAAAAGCTTTGCGGTTATTTTTTGCTTTTATAATACGTAGCACATATTAAAAACAACCACTAAAAAACATTAAGTACAAAAATACACTCCACCGCACCCTCAAAAA
>CAZVNZ010000022.1:676-50883 GCA_964628515.1 uncultured Christensenellaceae bacterium | reverse complement strand
TTTGCTTTATACGGGTATGAATAAGAAACAGAGTGTTGCTTTTCCTATGAGTAGTTCCTTTCAAAAAGAAGTTACAAAAGAAGAGGTAAATACGGATTACAAAACACGTTTGTTTATCTTAGACGGTAAAAAATATTTAGTTTATGACGGTGCAAGTGTGGTAACTGTAGAAAGTGTGGCGTATGCCCCCACAACAGTTGTTGGCAGAACTCCGGAAGGCGGAGGAGAGGAATTTGACAAAGTCAATCTGCTTTCCCCATACAGAATAAACGAGTTTGAAGGAAAAGAAAATGTATTTAAATATCAACTAAATGCAACTAATATAACGGCTGTGCAAAGTGCGGAAAAGAAAAACAGCGATGGCGATTGGATTTCTGCAGGGGCATACACAGTAGACCTTGCCAAAGGGATTGTTACATTTTCGGCAGCCCCCGGAGCTCCTGTTGTAAAAAGCGAGGATAATGTGCGCATAAAATTTTCAAGAGTAGTAAGCGGATATGCGGACAAAATAAACAAATGCGATATAGCCTCTTTGTTTGGTATAAACAATTACAATACGGTATTTGTAGCGGGTAACGATGAATTTCCCAACAGCGATTTTTCATCGTATATGGGAATGCCCAATTACTTTCCCGATACGAATTACTCACAGGTAGGACAGAGCAATACAAAGATACTGGGGTATCATAATGTTACGGAATATCAAGCTATTATTAAAGAGGAAAACGGACAGGATGCAACGGTGTTTTTAAGAAACGGCGAGCTAAGAACAACGGGAAAAATTGCAGAGCCTGTGTATTTAGTGCGTCAAGGTATTAATGGCAACGGTGCAGTATCAAAAAAAGGGTTTTTAAACATTGGTAGCGACAGTATGTTTTTAAGTAAAGACGGTGTGGTGGCAATTTCCCGTATGGCAACCACAGGAGATAGAAGTACCGTAAATAGAAGTGGATTTGTAAACAGAAAACTAACCGATGAAATTGATATGCAAAACGCCGTTTGCACAGAGCACAGAGGTTACGGATACATAGCTATAAACGGCAGAGTATATGTTGCAGACGGAAATCAACAAAAAGCATATATTAATCAGCAAAATAACGAATATTCCTATGAATGGTTTTTATGGGATAAAATTAACGTAAATTGTTTCTATTCCCAAGATGATGCGCTGTATTTCGGAAATAGCGAGGGCGTTAATAAGTTCAACGAAGGCAGTAACAGCTTTGATTATGCAGATAACGACAAACCCATAAAGGCATACTGGGAAACGCCGATTACGGATTTAGGGGATTTCTCCAAATATAAAACGGTGGCTAATGTATACACGGAGCTTTTGCCGTACAGCCGTAGCGGTGTGGATATATATATTAAAGTTGGGAATAAGTGGACTTTAATAGACAGCGAGGATATAGATATTACATCTTTTTTTGATATTGATTTTAATAGATTATCATTTAATACTAACGGAGAAAACGTTGTAATTGCTACAAAAAAAGTTAAGGAAAAAGGTATAGTGCTTACGCAATTTAGATTTGAAAACAACAGAGAGGAAAATTTTGGAGTAATATCCTGTAGGGTAGAATTTAAAGTTAAAAAAGAAATAAAGTAAGGAGGATTTTTTTAATGTATGAAATAAGAAACAATGCAGATTTAAAAAAACAATATTTAGGTATTGGTAATTTAGGGGATAGCGGACAAGTTTCGGTAAGCAAAGATAACCCTGTGGGAATGGGGGATGTAAACGGTACATACCCGGGAAATACAGGTGTCGGAAACGGTACTCCGAACATAACCGATGCCCCAAAAGTAACAAGTACAAATTGGGAGGATTTTTTTGGTACATATAAGAACTCTAATGAATATAAAGGGATAAATGATTTTTATAACAAATATATAACCGATTTGGGCTCTAATTATAATAAGTCTGTGGAAAATCACAATAATATGAAGGCGGGAGATATTGCGTCTTTAACACAAGCAAGAGATTATCAACAGGGGTTGCTCAATAACCTTAATGCCGAGGCGCAAAAAGCGGCATATATACAGAAACGACAAAATGAAAAATCCTTGCCTTTAATTATGGCGGCACAAGGCTTTACGGGCGGTATGACGGAAAGTGCGGCAACCGAATTGATGAGTGCTTACCAAAATGCACGTATTAAAAACGATGGGGAGTTATCGAAAAATACGGCGGCTTTAGGGCAAACGTATAATACTAACGTTTCAGATGCCAATAAGTATTATGCAAGTATACTTTCACAATTAGAAAATGCATATAACAAAGACAAAATGACTGCAAATACGGATTTAGAAAATAGAATCTATGACCGTGGACGTACGGCCTACCAAGATGTTATTAATGCGGAAAGACAAGCGGAGCTTAATAGGCAATGGCAATCGCAATTTGATAGGGACGGCATATGGAGAGGTGAAGACCTTGCGTACAGAGATAAACGAGACGGCATAAATGATAAACGATATCAAGAAAAATGGGATTATGATGTAAAGCGTGATGGCATTAATGATGAGCGGTATCAAGAAGAATGGAATTACGGTGTAAAGCGTGATGATATAAGTGATAGTTGGAAGCAAAGAGAGTGGGATCATATGTTGGCACAAAGTGCGATGGCAAATGTCCCTGCGCCTGCAAGTAGCGGAGGGGGCGGAAGCACTAAAACTACAACAACTCCAAAAGTTACAGTTGTTGACAGCAAAACAGGTACAGACCCGATGGGACGGAAATATACTATAATAAAGTATTCTAACGGAAAAACAGAAACGGTATACGGAAAGTAAGAATATAATAACTTAAAATAAAGGCACTCCAAGCGAGTGTCTTTTTTGCATATAAAAAAGGAGAGCAAAATGGCAATAAAAGTACGCACGGCAAGAGAAATTGCAGAGGACAGAAAAAAGAAAGAGGGCAAACCACCCATAAAAACAACGGTGTATAAAATGCTTTCAAAAAATAATACTAATACAGAAACCAAAAAGCCTGCGGTTACTTTTAAAAATAATTTTATGCCACAGGCGCAAAAGTCACGGACTACCAATATTTTAACTATTAATAAAAGCAATATGCCAACAAACAGCACAAAAGACACTAAAACCGTAAGCAAAGGCACACAAACCGCAACAAATACAGTAAATAACGTTAGTAAAAACACTAAAAGCGTAACAAATACAGGAAATAACGTAAAAACAAGAATACAACAAAACAAGCCACAAGGGGCTGTAGAGAAGAATTTAGGTAAAATGTATATAGAGCCCTTTGCACAAAAAAAACTAACTGCAGACAGTACGGCAAAAGAGATTTTAAATATTAAAAAAGGGCCTTTGGAAAAACCCAAAAAGCAAAGCTATAACAGCGCAATGCAGGTAAAAGACGTGCCGTACAACAAGGCTGTTGACGCTAAAAAGCAAAAAGCTGTAAGAGACATTAAGGCTAAAGCGGATACGGATATTTTAAACAATTATAATAATGCTATGAAGGGGCTTGCTAAAGCACAGCAAGACCCTAATTATTATAACTTTATTGAAAGCGGAAAAAAACTTGCAGGCACAGGCAGAGACTTTGACACAATGAAGGAGTTTAAAAAGCTAAATCCATCACTATACAAAAGCGAAACTGTAATTAAAACCTCCCCTTTAAACAACGGTTTGAATATTAATACTAATGCAGGGAATAACTCCAAATATACCTACGAGGAAAAACAAAATCTTGATTATTTGCGAGGAAAATATAACACTACCAAAAGCGATGCGGATTTAAAAGAGTATGAGACTGCAAAGGATATTATAGACAAGGGCAATAAAGTTAATACTACAAAGAAAAAAGAATTTGAGGGGGAAATGCTTAAAGACCCCAACGCTAAAGCCAATATTTTAAATCGCAGAACCGCTTTAAGTGAGGCGGAGGGAAATATAAATAAATCGTACCCTATGGGAGTAGACAGGGGCAAACAAGACCTTAGCAAGTATATTGATGAAGTTAAAAAAGGGGTGCGGGCGGAGGATGCTAATTTACCTTTGGCAAACGCACAAGGTATGCTTGATTATATTGCTGTAGTTGAAAAGGAAAAACAGGCGTTAGAGGCGTATTCTGCATACGACCTTACGCAGACTGCGGAGCAGTATCACCAAAAGCAAAAGGACATAGACAAGCAAATAAATGAGCTTGAAAAAAGCAAATATGGGTTAGATACACAGGCACAGGCGGAAACAGAAAAGCAAATATATGATTTGCGTAAAGAGAGAGACAGAGCAAAGACGCAATGGCAGATTAGCAATAATCAAGAATTGACAGACAAAGAAAAAGCCAAAGTTAAGGAATGGGAAAGTGGTGTAGCCGGGAATTTAGACGGCTTGGCACAGCAGGGCAAAGGGTGGTTACAAGAGCAAACCGCCATAACAGGGACACAATACGACCCTTTTGCACACTCGGGTGACAGTATTTCCGAGTACAGCAGGGCTACAACGAAAGAAAAAGATATTTATGCCGCCATTGTTGCTAAGTATGGATTTGATGCCGGTAATGAATGGCTTAAAATAAACGCAGGTGAATTTGCAGAGCGAAAAGCAAAGGTAGATGCGGAGAGCCTTAGAAACATGGAAAGCACCGGGTTGCAACAAGCGGCGATTTTAGGTAATGATTTTATGGCCGGTTTGCAAACTTTTACGTCCGGAGCACAATCGGCAATAAGAAGTATGCAAGGAGACACAAGACCATTGCAACAAACTGCAAGCAATCTTGTGCGAAATGAAATACGGCCGGAATTAACTGCACTTGCAAGGTTTGGAAGTGATTTTGTATATAATACAGCCAATATGCTACCTACCGTTGCCACAAGTGCTATAAACCCGTGGGTGGGTACTGCATTAATGGGGTTTACCTCTTACGGAAATGCGGTAAACGAAAGTTTGTCCGAAGGTATGCGGTTTGATGAGGCTGTAAGCTACGGTATTATGACAGGTGCAAGCGAGGCACTTTTAGAAAAAGCTATGGGTGGTTTTGCCACTATGGGCGGACTTACAAAAAACGCAAAGGGTGCTTTAACAAAAATTGATGATGTTATAAAGAAATCTGTTAAAAATCCTAAAATAGTTGGTGCTATTAATGTACTTGTTAATCAAGCGGTTAGCAGTGCGGGCGAGTTTTCCGAGGAGTATTTACAGGAGATATTAAACCCTGTATTTAGAAACTTAGCTTTTGGGGAGGACAACGAAATAAAGCCCTTTACACAAGAGGCATTATATGCAGGGCTTTTAGGTGCGGTTACATCTCTTGGGATGAATAGTGCAAGTTACGGGGCTAACTATAAGAACAGCATTAACAAGCAGTCGGTAGCGGAGGAAATAGCCACTACACTTGGTATGGACGTAGGAGAAGTGTATAAGGCTTTGGGAAACCCTCCCGAGGTGAAATCTAAGGTTAAACAGCTGCCTAATGAAATTGCAAGCGTATTATCTAACGGGAGTGCCATTATAAACAAAACTGCGGACGGCAACGAGCGTGTAAAGTATGAGGTGCTAAACTCTTTAAATAATGTGGAAAAAGCCTTTATTGTTGATGCAATAAACAAGGATATTGAGAGCCGAGGCGGCAGCTTGGATAAAATTGTTGCGGATTACAAGCAAAGCTATTTAAGCAAAAATATACCCGTTACATCTAAAGATGTATTTGATACTTTAGTGGCGTCTTATATAAAGGACGTGTACAGCGGTAACACCTCTTTGGGTGATGCGGACGTTATTATTAATAACAAAACTGCCCTTGATTTGTATAGCAGGTCTTTTAATGGGAGTGGTGAGGATATTGGGGTTTTGGGGTTGCAGGGTGATAGTGCTGTTGATGGGGATGTGCGATTTTCTATAAATCCTAAGTTTGTTAGCGAGTATGATGCGTGGGTAAATGATAATAAATCTTCAAGTAGCAGATATTTTAATATAGGTACTATTTCTGAACCTTTACAAAGCATAGGTATTAATCCGGCTAAAATTAGATGGTATAAAGTAAAAATAATTGACATTCAGAAAAAACATAGAGGGATGACGGACGACGTAATAAAGCAAGTGCCAAATATACTTGAAAATCCTATTATTGCTATGCAATCTCAAACTGCAGTAAATAGAGTTGTAATTATTGGGGAGATTATAGGAAAATCCGATTATTCAGAAGAAATGCAACCTGTTTTGGCTGCACTTGAACTTAAACCGTCAGGTGAAATATCCAATTATACCGTTATGACAGGTGCATACCCCAAAGAAGTACAAAACTTATTTGATACAAGCGATATCTTATATATAGATCCAAACGAAAAAAGAACCAATGCATGGTTACAATCCCACGGGCTTCAATTGCCCTCGTATGTAACTCAGTATGGTTCTATAGATAATGTAACATATGTAGATAAAGATGTCAAGGGTGTAATTGGAGATAGTACACAAGTAGGCAAAACGGCAATGGAGCTTGCTTTTGGAAATGCACAGAGCAAGAATAAAATAAATAAAAAAAGCGATGACGCAAAGGGCAGGAACCAATTTCCTGCGTTAAGCGATAACGCTCTTTCTGATAAAAATATATCACAAGAAAATCTAAATGTCAAGGAGAAAAACAATGTTAGTGACGATGACGGACTACAAAGGAAATCTATGCAAAGTACCCTCGCAGAAGGTAGAGGAGTGGAAGGCAAACCAAGCATTGCTGGAGAAAGGAGAGAAACCACAGGAGGACGAGAGACTAAACAGCCTGCTGGAAAAGCTGTTAGGGTAACTGACAGCAAGGGCAAAGTATTATTTGAGGGAGAAACCAAGACACCCGAAGGCAAGGCGGAGTATTTACACTTTGCCTCTTCTTATGCAAAAAAAGGCGCAATAGCAAATGTGAAAGGTGCGGTTATACCTGCTAAGGCTTACACGGACGGTATGGTTAAACTACAAAAGAAAAACGCAAGCAAGGGCATTGAAACGGTATTTTTAACACACGCAACCCTAAACGAAAGTAACGTAAACGGGCTTGTTTCGGGGAACACCGTATATATTAATGTAGGTAGCGAGTATTCCATTGAGGCTATAAACTCCCACGAGGAATTACATTACAAATTAAAACAAAACCCCACAAAAGCAAGATTGCTTTTTGAAGAGGTAAAAAGCACTCTAAGCACACAGGAGCTTAATAAGATACTTGGGGAATACAAACAGAGATATGCAGGGCTTATAGATGGTATGAGCGACAAGCAAGCAACAGACTACCTTATAGAAGAGTTTTTAGCGGACGTGTATGGAGGTATGGCACAGGATAGTAGGATAAGTGCGCTTATTGATGGGGCGGATTTGGGAGATGTGGGCGGAAAGAATGAGGGCGAGGTTAGATATAATAAGGATATTGATTTTAAAAATGCGGTTGATAATATTCTTAATGGAACGGACGGAGATGCCTTTAAAAACAATCTTGTTTATGTAACACAAACACCACAAGTGCTACAAGATTTAGGCTTGTATGATTTGCCAATGTTAATGACAAAAAAACATATTATTACTACTGCCAAAAAGGAAGGGATATATAACGCAAACTATCATTATTTAGGTGCAGGTATCTTAAAAAATATAGCTAATAAAATAGCAGATCCGGTTATGATAATGACTTCCAAAACAAAAAGCGATGATAGTATTGTAATTGTTACAGATGCTATTAATAAGAACAATGTGCCGGTTGTTGTTTCTGTGAACTATGGGAGAACCGGGTATTATAATGATATAGAAATTGACAGTAACAATATTACAAGCATTTATGGCAAAGATGGATTTAGAGAGCTACTTATTGATGCTTATTCAAATAACAGAATGCTATTTGTAAGTAAACAAAAAAGCCAACAACTTGAGAATATTCCAGGGCTCCAATTGCCGAGCAACATTCCAGTTGTTGACCTTAGTAAAAATATAGCACAATTTAAAGAACACGTCAAGAGTGTTATGGAGAATAAACCTAAATACAGCATAGGAGAAAAAGAAACCGCCACCAAATACAAAACATTTGAAAAAGAAACAGGGTTTATATTAAGTGATTTTGAAAATAAAGAAACTGTAATAAATCAATATAACTCTTATTTTGAAGAAGCGCAGAAAATGAAACCTAAATACGACAAAGCACAGGCAAAACTAATAAACAACTTACAAAATGCTTTTAACGACGAGTTTACTGTTGTTGACCCCGGAGCAAAAAGTGTTAAAAGTTCTGTTTCTAAACTTATAAGGAAAAATGAATTAAGGAATAAAAGCGGATATACATTAAATGACTTTAAAGACAATATAAGAGGTTCTATAATTATGAATGGTCTTGAGGATATTGCCACTGTAATGAAAAAATTAGTAGATATTTATCCTAATTTAGATGTGGAATTTAAACAAGAAAGAAGTGGATATATAGGGTTTCATGTTACCGTAAAACAAGATGGAGTAAACGGAGAAATACAGCTTACAACTCCACAAATGTATAAAACTAAAATGGAAAGTGACGCTATTTATGATAAATGGAGGATGCGAAATCCAAATAAATTGACGGTACAGGAACAAAAACAAAGAACTATTGCAAATAAAAAGTCTTACGAGCAATGGAATGATTATTTCGAAAAATCGGGCATAATGCCACGGCATCTGCGCATAGCTTCTGCTTCACTTATGGTTTTTGCACGAAATACATCTCCGGCAGAGCCGTTGCGTACCCATTTGCCATCACGAAACCAACGTTCTTTAAGAAGAGGTTCTTCTATTATAGCCATTAACTCATCCTCTTCATTTAAACCCCATTCAATAGTAAAATCTTCCAAAATAAATACTCCTTTACGTCAAAGTTTGCAAAGTAAGATGATTTTAGATGCCTCCCAAGTGGATAATTTAACACATTCCAAAAGTTCGTCTTCTGATAGCGGAGACACTTTAAGCCACTCACCATTGGAAAATTCCAATGTACGAGAAGGCAATAAATTTAAAAGCCTATCGTCCGCAGACAAGAAAAACGCAGAACGTTCCATAAAATCATCTCCTAATAATATTATACAGCATAAGATAGGGGATGTAAAGAAGGATGAGGAACCGAAATTTAGTATTGGCAGTAAAAAAGTAGAGTATGAAGATGAAAAGTATTCTACGCATATAAAGGCTATCGATGCAAGAAATAGAAAACTTGACGAAATTGAAGTATTACAGGACATACAAATACTAAAAGATGTACCAAAGCATAGGGCTGCGAACAATAAAGAAAATTTCTATAATACGTTTGATTTTTTAAAGAGGAAATTTGTAGATAGCGGAAATACAATAAATACTTTTGCTAAATTAGCTAAAGATAAATTGTTATATCCTATATATAACAATGCAAGACAAGCTCAGCAAAAAGCAGAATATGCTATAGGGCAAACTACCACAGGGCAAAAAACATATCAGTTTAGCTTTAGTGGTAAAAAAGTGGGAGAAAGCCTACACGAAATATTTATGCCTATTCAAAATAAAAAAGCATTTGAAAAATATATGCTTAATTTACATAATATAGACAGAATGGCACAAAACAAGCCTGTATTTGGTGACTATGTGACAGCGGAAATATCTAAGCAGTTAGTTAATAAATTTGAAAATAAACATCCTGAATTTAAGGAATATGCCTTGAAAATTCGCAAGTATCTTGATAATTTAATGGATTACAGGGTTGATAGTGGACTTATTACCAAGGAGCAGGCACAGTTAATGAGTCAAATGTATCCTAATTACGTGCCTACCTACAGAGATACCGTTACTACAGCAGGTGAGAATGTAAAAGACAATAAAATTAAAGTTACATCTACCATTAAAAAAGCAAAGGGTGGCAGCTCTCCAATTATACCTTTAAGTGAAGCTATTGCACAACAGACTGTTCAAGTGATGAAAGCGGCAGGAATAAATGCCGTTGCTAACAGAATTGCGGATAATAACGATGGCATAAACAATTTTGAATACTTTGTATCCGAGATAAAAGAAGGTGGATTAAATTACGATGTAGATGATACTACGGGCACAATTTTTGCAGAAAAAAGAGAGCAACGCCCTAATGAAATAAAATTTTTCAGAAACGGTAAGTCTTATATTATGTATGTTAGTAACGGAATGTTTGAAGGATTTAACGCTTTACGAGGTAATAGCTTTAAAGTGCCGATTATAGAGAAAGCAAACACTATTTTTAAACAACTAATTACAGGATATAACCCATTGTTTATGATAAGAAACAGTATAAGAGATATACAAGCCGCAGGACTATACACAAAAAATGGAATGAATTTTATTAAAGCATACCCAAAAGCATTTGCAGAAATAGCAAAAAATGGAGAAATGTGGCAACTTTATCAAGCTATGGGCGGTTTTAACTCTTCTTTTTTTGATTATGAAAAAGGACTAAAAGGCAAGCGCAATGCAGTTGCAAGATATACTATAGATAAATTGGAAATGGCAAATATGATAATTGAGCAAATGCCAAGATTCTCAGAGTTTATTGCCACTTTAGATAAAAACGGAATGACTTTTGAAAACATATTACAAGCAATGTATAATGCAGCAGATATTACCGTTAATTTCGGGCGAAGCGGAACATGGGCAAAGGTTCTTAACAAAACAATAGTGCCTTTTTTAAATCCATCAATACAGGGTACGAGTAAGTTAATAAGGACATTTGCAGAAGCAAAAGGTTCTAAACAATGGTTGAGTATAATAGGCAAATGTATGGTTTTAGGTGTATTACCTACAATACTGAATGCTATGGTTCTTGGTGATAGAGAAGATTATAAAATGCTTGATGACAGAACAAAGGACAATTATTATCTGTTTCCGATTAAGGATGGGAAGTTTTTAAAAATTCCTAAAGGACGTGAGGTAAGTGCGTTTGGGAATTTTGCACGCAGATTAGCAGAGTCTGCACAAGGCAAAGACGTAGATTGGTCAAGTTATATTACTTCTATACAGGATAATGTAGCTCCAATCAATCCTTTTGAAAATAATTTATTATCACCAATATTACTTGCTATAAATAATAAGACGTGGTATGGCGGCTTAATTGAAAATTCAGCAATGCAAAATTTACGTGAGGAAGATAGATGGAATGAAAGAACGGATGCACTTTCTAAGTGGATAGGTAAAACACTAAAAATTTCTCCTGCAAAAGTTAATTATGTATTAGATGCTTACACAGGTATTATTGGAGACGTATTATTACCAATAACTACCTCAAAAGCCGAGAGAGATTTACTTACATCTTCTTTTGTTGTTGACAGTATATATACAAACCGAACAAGTAATGACTTTTATAATGCAAAACAAGAGCTTGCATATAAGCAAAGTGATGAGCCTGTAAGTGAAGTGCCAAGCATTACGGATTTACAATTACGTTACCTAAATAAGCAGAACACTCTTGTATCTGATTTATACAAAGCTATCAGAGATATTGAGCTTTCCGATAAAACGGACGCAGAGAAGCAAACGGAAGCACGCATACTTAAAACAGAAATAAATGGAATACAACAAATTGCACTTGAAAGTATTTCGCAATTAGAAAATGCGCTTAAAGATCACTACAACGTAGATACTACACAACCTGAAAATATGCAAAAATGGCAGGCAGAAAAAGCATACACCCTTGCAATAAAAGATGTTTTTGGAGTAAAGCAGGCAATATTAACTGCAAAACAAGAAGTTAGTGCAATTAAAGCAATCGAATATGGACTAACAGAGGATGAATTTTTTACAACATTTCAAGCAATGGGAGATATCACCAGAACAGACTATAAGGGAATAAAAAATGCTACAGCCAATGCCAAAAGGGACTACATTTATAAGAACTTCAGCGATACTAATAAACAACTTGCGGTTTTTAATGCCTTTGGGGTTTCTCCGGAGTACAAAGAAGAAACAAGTGCAACTAATACAAAGAAAGTATATATTGAGGAGGACGTTAAAAAAGCGCAAATTGATAATGAGTTTAAAAGGGATTTATACAGTATTGCCGGGTACGGAGAGTATAAAACTAAGATTGAGCAACTGCAGGACAATAAAGCAAAAGACGAAAATGTAAAGGAGTTTGAGAAAAAAGAGGCGTTACAGAAAGTAGTATTAACAGATGATGATCTTATAAAGGTATATAAATCTGATTTTGAAAATGCTAAAACCAAAGCAGAGAATACAATAGAATATGCCGTAAGCATTGGAGTTTCTCCTAAAAACTTTTTAAAGCGTGAGGTTGAGGCATATAGCGAAAAAGGAGACCCTGCAACATCTACGGATATTTATTTAAACCCTAATGGCATTGAGGTAAAAGACGGTGAAAGCTCTGTAAGTGGAACTAAAATGCGTGATACTGTAGCAAACCTGCTAAAAGGCGGATATAACGAAGTTGAGAAGAAGTATTTTTATCAACGTGCTAATTCGGGTGATGATTATTTCCCTGTAGCCATGGCTTTAAATGTTCCGGTAGATGAATATTTAAAGATTGCAGGCGATGAATGGAATATACAAGGTAAAAAAGACGAAACGGGAAAAACCATATCCGGAACTAAAAAACAAGCGATTATTGACAGAGTAAATGAAAGCGGACTTGAAGGGGTTCATAAAAATATTTTAATGCAGGTGTTTTTAAAAAAAATAAACTCTAAGGTGGATGCAGGCACTAAAAAGGATATTGTAAATTATATTTATGAAAGTGCTTTATCCGAGAATGAAAAACAAATTGTATTAAAAAAATTAGGCTTTGAAGATGCAAACCCAACGGGTAAAACAAGCTCCTCTAAGGGTAGAGGACGTTCAAAAAAAAGCAGTAGCGGTAGAGGCAGCAGCGCAAAAATAAAAGCACCAAAATCAGCAAAGATAGTAGAACAAAGCCATGCATTTAAAAAGCGTGTATCGGAAAAAATTGCATCAAACAAGCCTAAAAGTGCAACAACAACCGCAGTCTCTGCAAACAAAAAAGCGGTTAGACCAAAAATTAACATAGTAGAGCATAAGGTAGAAACGGCACGACCGAAAATCAATCTTGCGGAGCACAAGGCACGAATGGCAGGAGCTAATGCTACAAACAGCAAAACTATAAACGGGTACAGGGATATACGGCCTGACGTTTCCAAAATGCTTGCAGGGCGGACATTTGCGGGCGGTACACAAGAAAAAGACATAATAGCAAATAGTAATTTGTTAGGAAAATACAAAAATTTACTTGGAGGTAAAAAATGAGCATTGAAAATTTAAAGTTTAAAGAAAGTGATTTTGCAGGGAAGGATATATCCTCGCTACCCGATGAACCGAGTAACGAAGGTTTAACCGCACAAGAACTTAAAGAAAGGTTTGATTATATTGCTAAAAATATGATTGCATTAGGTAGATTTAACGAGCTAATCGATTCGTTAAAAGACGTGGACGGAGCTTTAGAAATAGGAGCACGAAACTATAGTGATATTTCTGCAAAAACAATTTGGGATTTTTTAAAAGAATTGGCGGATAAACGCACAACCTTTAAAACTGTAAGCGCTAAATTTATAAGAATTAATGAGGATTTAGCAATAGAAACCTCCGCCGATGGCATAAAATGGCAGGCAACGGGAAGTAGCGGACATTTGATATTTAACAAGGATAACGAGCAACTTCCCCAGCGTGCAAGGCTTAAATTTATTAATGGAGAGCTTTATGATGATGGTGTTTACACTATTGTTCAAGGAACTACAGGCGCAAAGGGCGAAAAAGGCGAGCAGGGAGAAAAGGGAGAGCAGGGCATACAAGGCGAGAAAGGTTTGCAGGGTATACAGGGTGTAAAAGGCGAAAAAGGAGATGCCGGCGAGCAGGGTATGCAGGGCATTCAAGGTATACGAGGCATTAAAGGAGATGCCGGAGAACAAGGTATACAGGGAATACAAGGTGAGCGAGGATTACCTGGCGTAAAAGGCGAGCAGGGACTTTCGGGCACACAGGGTATTCAAGGTATACAAGGACTTAAGGGCGATAAAGGAGAAAAAGGAGATAAGGGAGATAGAGGAGAACAGGGTATACAAGGCATTAAAGGAAACACGGGTGCGGACGGTAAAACCTTTACGATACTTGCTCTTTTTCCCACACTCTATGCTTTACAGCTTGCACATCCAACAGGGATATCGGGAGAGGCATATGC
This sequence comes from uncultured Christensenellaceae bacterium, assembly GCA_964628515.1. Lineage (GTDB taxonomy): Bacteria > Bacillota > Clostridia > Christensenellales > Christensenellaceae > CAZVNZ01. Next base: position 36,716 of record CAZVNZ010000022.1, on the reverse strand, counting down.
GGTGGGCAGTTCGGCAAACAATGTAGTATATATTTGGAATAAAGAAACAGAAGAATGGCAGTTAATAGGATCTATACAAGGACCGCAAGGAGAGCAAGGTATACAAGGCGTTAAGGGCGATAAAGGAGATAAAGGGGAGCGTGGGGAGCAGGGTATACAGGGAATACAAGGCACACAAGGTGTACAAGGCGAGCAGGGACTTAAGGGAGACACAGGCGAAAAGGGAGACAAAGGAGACACAGGCGCACAGGGTATACAGGGTGTAAAAGGAGATACAGGCGAGCAAGGAGAGCAAGGCATACAAGGCACAATAGGAGTGAAAGGAGATACGGGAGAACGGGGAATACAAGGTATTCAAGGTGAGCGAGGTATACAAGGCGTAGTCGGAGCAAAGGGAGATAAAGGAGATAAGGGGGATAGAGGGGAGCAGGGGATACAAGGCATACAGGGTGTTGCAGGAAATGGTGTTAAACTCGGGGGTAAAACAGGACAGGCGTTTACTAAGTTAAGTAATATTGATTATGATGCCGGCTGGGTAGATATTGATGCTAAAACTCTTGGAGGAAAAACCGAGGGAAATTTGAGTGTTGCGAATGCTACCAATGCCGGAGATGCTCAAACCTTGGAAGGTAAAACTGCGGCAGATTTTGTGCCTGTAACCCTTACTGTAAACGGTAAAGCGTTAAAAGGCAATATATCCTTAATCGCATCGGATGTGGGAGCGTTAGGGGTGAGTGGCAAGGCTTCGGATAGCGCTAAGCTAAATAATAAGGCTGAAAGTGCATTGAGTGTGGATAATGCCTCTAAACTTGGTGGAAAAGTGGAAAGTGCTTTAAGTGTTGCAACGGCTGTTAATGCCACTAAGCTTAATAATAAGGCTGAAAGTGCTTTGAATGTTAATAGTGCCACACTCTTAGGTGGAAAAGCTGAGGGGAATTTAAGCGTTAGTTATGCGGCATCGGCAGGTAGTGCGGTAGACCAAACGGCACGAAACTCTGCAAGTTCTGCAAATACAAATGCAGAGAGCAGAGTTAAAAAGGCAGGTGACACAATGACGGGGTTGCTTAGATTGCCTCTAATTTACATCGGTAATTTAACGGATTACATACAAATTGCAACTACAGGTACAGGAGTGGGGAACGCATCATGTATGCAAATAGTGCCCTATGGTACCGGTAACTTGTTTTTAAATGCAAACCAAACCTTTTTACGTGGTGCAGTTCTTCCGTTAACTGACCAATTAATGAATTTGGGAGCTCCGGCTTTGCGGTTTTACAAGGTTTTTGCCACAGGTGGATTTGATACCTCTTGCGGTAGTGATGAGAAAAAACTTATTGCCAATGTGGATTTTACAGAAGCTATGGGAAAAGGCAGAAGCGCTATTCCTACAATACCAATTACACAAATAAGAGATTTAATTAATAAGCTGGAAATAAGAGAATATAACAGATTTAAAAATGAGATTACATCTCCCGAGGAAAGAGATGAGGAGGGTAATGTTACAAAAGAAGCGGAAATAAGTAGGGTGCTTGATAGTGACAACATAGAGCTTGGCATATTCTTAGATGATGTTGCGCAGCATCCGTTATTTAGCTTAATTGGAAAAAAGCATGATATAAACGGAAAAACAACCTACACAATGAATAGCGGTTCTTATACTTCTCTTGCCTTGACAGGTGTAAAGGACAGTTTAAATAGGCTGGAAGCATTGGAAGAGAAAGCAAACAAGTATGATAAACTTTGTAACTTACTCGTGAGTAAAGGGCTGATAACCCAAGAAGAAATAAATACACTTTAAACTAAGAGCGCAAGGCTCTTTTTTAATAATTAAAAACGGAGGAAAAACAAAAATGATAATAAAACAACTATTAGTACCCATAGGCTCTAAACGCAGACGGGGCAAAAAGATGACTGCAAACAACGGTGTAACAATCCACGAGGCAGGCACACCAAACGCAACGGCACAGGCTCACGCCAAAAACCAATGCAATAACTGCAACGCCGCCGTAAACGGCTGGCACTACACGGTAGACGACAAAGAGGCTTGGCAGTCCTTCCCTTTAGATGAAGTTGCGGAGCATAGCGGTAAAAGGCTGGGCAACGATACTACCGTAGGTATTGAAATTGCAGACAAAGTTACTACCGGCGCTTACTGGGCAAATGCGGTGGAAAACGGCGCAAAGTTAGTGGCTGAAATACTGCTTGAAAAGGGCTTTACCAAAGCCGTGCATAAGCAAAACATTTGGCAGCACTACGACTGGAGCGGTAAGGATTGCCCTAAGCAGATACGCAAGGGCAACCCTATAAGTTGGTCGGAGTTTGTAGCCAAAGTAAACAAGTATATGCAGGTGGAAAATGTAATACCGGACGAAAAAGACCCACTCATATGGCAGGTTGCTGTAGGTGTGCTTAACTTTAGAGAGGGCGCAAGCACAAAATCCAAAGTGCTTAAACAGCTTAAAAAGGGTGATTTAGTAAAATTAGATTGCTATATAAAGGGCGAGGACTGGGCAAGGGTGTATGTGGACGGCATGCTTGGGTACGTATGGCTAAAATATATTGAGGAGGCGTAAGTATATGAATATTCAAGATTTAGGTTTAGTGGCAATCCCCGTAATAGTGATAATCTGCTATTTAATTTGCAATGCAGTTAAAGCAACGCAATTAGATAACAAGTGGTTACCCGTTATTGCAGGCTTTAGCGGTGGCATAATAGGGGTAGTGGCAATGGCGGTAATTCCCGAGTACCCGGCTAACGATTTCATTACAGCTTTTGCCATAGGTGTGGTTAGCGGATTTACCGCAACGGGAGTTAATCAAATAGCAAAGCAATTTGGAATAAAAAAAGAAAACAAGGAGTAAAAAGCTAATGGATAGTACAATAACAGTAGCTTTAATCGGTTTATGCGGCACAATAGTTGCCGCCTTTGCCGGCTACGGCGCAGGCAGGCGCAAGCAAAACATCATAAACGAGCATGAGCTAAACAAACTAATAAACAAAAAATGCCCTTGTGATGAGGTAATCGGTTTAAAGGAGTTGGCAGGCAAGCACGAAGAGGAGTTAAACGAGGGGGATAAGCATTTTGCAGAGATTGACATTATGCTAAACACCATAGAAAAAACTCAACAGGAAATGCTTAAGGATATTAAGGTGATTTTATCTAAGATTAGGTATTAGAGGAGGGTGGGAAACTCTCCTTTTTTTGACTGATTTTTGACTGACTGACTGATTTCTGACTGATAAAAAGTCAAATAAAAGCAATGCAATCTAATATGGGAAAATGCCTACATACAGCTGTTTAACACATTATATATTGATAAAGGCAACAGATAAAAAATATCAACTTATAACTTAAAATCCTGCGATTGTTAAAGATCGTACCGGTTCGATTCCGGTCTTCGGCACCAGTAGAGTGTTCATAAGGGCACTCTATTTTTTTATCCCTAATATCCTCCACATCATTTGAAATACTTCAGATAGTTGTAAGTGCAAAACCTATATCATAATTTTAACCTAAATATGTTATAATTATAATGTATAACATTTAAAATACTAAAATTATTTTGCGTCTAGCTTTTTAAGGAGTTAATTTATGCGAAGTGACAATATTACAATCCGAAATCATTATCTATCACGCTTCTTTTCTAGCAACTTTCGTATTGATAAAGGTAAGTAAATTTGTTTTTTTATTAGATAAATAAAAGATACCACGAACAATTTGCCGTACTTTACTTCTCCTTTGCCGATATACCCAACAGCATATCACGACTATAAATCTTGAATGTTAATATGCGTTGCTTGTCGCAACGGGCAGGTTCTCATACAATAGTAATAACGGCTGAAAGGAAGGAGGTTATCCCTATTGTTAAACGAAAACATGAAAGCAATCAGAAAATCAAAAGGACTTTCGCAAGAAGAACTTGCTATCAAGCTGAATGTGGTGCGACAAACGATCTCAAAATGGGAGCAAGGATTGTCGGTCCCTGATTCTGAAATGCTAATCTCCATATCAGAAGTGCTTGAAACGCCCGTGAGCACTTTGCTTGGAGAAGCTATTATTGAGTCAAAAGTCGATGACTTAAAAGCCATTTCCGAAAAACTGGAAATTATAAACTTACAGCTTGCACAAATGAAAACCACAAGACGAAAAATACTTCATTGGCTACTTATCTCATTGTGCGCGGTCATAGTAATCATTTCTGCGGTCTTAATTGTATCAAATAGTCCTTACTTAGATTGGGATTATAGTGCCCCTGAAACCGGCATTGTCGGAGTAGCTTTTCACGCATTTGAATGGCTGTTTTTCAGATTGGCGCCGATTATACTTATAGGAACGATCGTTGGAATTTTCTTAACACGGAAGAAAGTATAAAACTGCTCTGCTTTTTGGGTGCAGTTCAGTAGTTAATTTTTGCGATAGCAAAAACTTAACTTCCAATTTGATGCGTGCGCAGCACTTACAGGAAGTTGATTTCTGTAAGTGCTTATTTTGTTAAATCCTTTAATACCGCTGTTTTGGGCACTTGTACCAACTACTTGATTTGTTATTTCAAGCATTGTTATTAGAAGTTTTTTTTATACTGATTTATTATAAAATCAGTATGCGTTCTAACAGCTTTCAATTTACACCGATTACTCAAATGGTTGATAGTGTAGCATTTTAAAGAAAACTCTATCTTAAAGACGACCTTCTCTTTGCAAAAGTGCTTTGCACTAAATTTTTACACCAAAAAACACCCTGCATCATAAAAATACAGGGTGTTTAAATTCCAATTACTTACGCAGAAATCCTACAAAAATTACTTATACAAAGGCCCATAATTCTTACATGCTCTATAATCTGCGCCTTCTCTGTCTTTTGTGCCAAAGGAGTTCCAAGCGGATGGTCTAAACAGCTTTTCTTCGGGTACGTTGTGCATATTTACCGGTATTCTCAGCATTGCGGCTAATGTAATTAAATCCGCACCTATATGCCCAAAGGAAACTGCACCGTGGTTAGCACCCCAGTTTGCCATTACGCTGTATACATCCGTGAATGCGCCCTCGCCCGTAAGGGTAGGAGCAAACCACGTTGTAGGCCAAGTTGGGTCTGTCCTTTCGTCTATAACCGCGTGTACGTCGTCGGGTAGTTCCACCGTGTACCCTTCCGCAATTTGAAGTACAGGGCCTAAGCCGTCCACCATATTTATACGAGACATAGTTACAGGCATTTCTGCCGCCGTTTTAAAGTTAGAGGAGAAACCGCCACCTCTAAAGTAACCTAAGTTACCCGGACACCAATTTGTGTTGTCTAAGCACTTTTGTACTTCTTCCTCTGTAATTTCCCAGAAAGGTTTAATGGCCGGCTTGCCGTCCTTTCTTTGTTGAGCGGTAGCATCAAGTGTTGTTGCACCCGAGTTAATTAGGTGTATTATGCCGTTTGCAGCTTTGCCTGTAAGGGCTTTGCCGGAAACTCGCTTTACGGCTTCGGGGCTCCAGTATGTTCTTACATCGCTAAAAATTTGAGAGGTGTTGGTTAAAAGTTGGCCAAACAGCATAGCTGTGCCGTTTAAGCAGTCGTTTTCCGTTGCAACTACCATGGGTGGTCTTGTGCCGTTCCAGTCAAAGCTACTGTTTAGGATTGCTTCCATAAAATCGCCGTTTGGCATAAAGTCCGTCCATTGTCTTTGCCCTTGGAAACCGGCGGCTATTGCGTTGTTGCCGTTGCCTTCCTCGTTAAAGCCGTTTTTCTTAAGATATTCGCTGCCGTTCATCATATCTCTTACTATCATTGCCATTTTTACGCAAAATTCCCACTCTTTGTCCTTTTGCTCTCTTGTGTGAGGGTTTGCGTTTCTGTCTTTGCCCTCTTTGCAGTTTTTCTTAACCCACGCAAGGGCTCTTTCAAACTCTTCTTTATCGTAAATGCCGTTTTCTACTCTGCGAATAATTTCGCTCATATCTTTGTATTCGCAACGCATACCTAAGTATTTCTCGAATAATTCGGGATTAACCACACTACCTGCGATACCCATAGAAACGGTACCCAGGGCAAGATAGCTCTTGTTTTTCATTTCCCCAACAGCAACTGCGCCTTTGCAAAATCTCAGTATTTTTTCCTTTACATCTTCGGGGATTTCCTTGCAATCTGCATCTTGTACATCGTGTCCGTAAATAGAAAATGCCGGTATACCCTTTTGAGTATGCCCTGCAAGTACGGCCGCTAAGTATACCGCACCCGGACGTTCTGTGCCGTTAAAGCCCCAAATTGCTTTGGGAGTGTGTCTGTCCATATCCATTGTTTCTCCGCCGTAGCACCAGCAAGGAGTAACGGTTAGCGACCCACAAACACCCTCTTTAGTAAATTTATCCGCACACGCCTTTGCTTCAGCAAAACCGCCAATAGTTCCGTCTGCAATTACGCATTCCACAGGATTTCCGAATCTGTCCTTAAGTGTAGATGAAATTAAATCCGCCGCCATACGTGCCATGTTCATTGTTTGCGCTTCCAAAGATTCTCTTATGCCTCTTTCTCTGCCGTCAATAGTTGGTCTTATGCCTATCTTTGCCATAATTTTTCTCCTTTATATAAAAAAATAATTTTCTCTAATTATATTATACTTTAATATTTTTTTTTAGCAATTAATTTTTACACAATTTTAGTTAAAATTTCCACTATTTATCTTGTATTTTTTTGCATATACCCTGCTTACTTTTGGTATTAAGGCAAAATGCGGATTAAAAACGGCGTATTCATTTTTTTTATGGTGATTTTTGGTGAAGCCGTATAACCTACTGCCAAGGGTGCATAGACGTGGGGGTTTCTATGGGCAAACGGTTTTTGCTTGCCGGCATCATCATCACCAAAAAAATATTGCAAAAACATAAAATAACCACAAATATATGTTAAACTAAGTAAAAGATTAAAAAAGGGGAGCCGCCAATGCCTAAAATTTTAATAGTTGACGACAACAAGCAAATAACTTCTATTTTGGAGGAGTACGCACTAAAAGAGGGGTATACTCCCATAATTGCTCTTGACGGGGTGCAGGCTTTAGAAAAATTTTATGAGCACAAGCCGGATATTTTGCTCCTTGATGTTATGATGCCAAAAAAGGACGGCTTTGAGGTGTGCAGAGAAATTCGCAAGACTTCTTGCGTTCCTATTATTATGGTGACGGCACGAGGGGAGGATTTTGAAAAAATTATGGGGCTTGAAATAGGTGGGGACGACTATATTGTCAAGCCTTTTTCCCCCGGAGTTGTTATGGCGCATGTAGGGGCAATTATGCGCCGTGTTTCAAGAGAGCAAAAAGATATGCAAAGGGTAGAAATCGGCAATCTTGCCATAAATATTGAGGATTATACCGTGCATATAGACGGATTAGGTGTTGCCCTTACCAAAAAAGAAACAGAGATATTATGGACGCTTGCAGTCAGCAAAAACAAAGTGTTTTCTCGAGATAATCTCTTAAATTCTTTATGGGGGTACGACTATTTAGGGGATAGCCGTACGGTAGACAGCCACATAAAACGTTTGCGTGCAAAAATAGACGAGTACAGCCATCCAATGTGGGATATTAAAACAATTTGGGGGGTGGGGTATAAATTTGAGGTGCAAACAAATGCTTAAAAGCCCTATTGCACGTAAATTAAATATGTATTTTACCTTGGCTTTGCTTATGTTTTCCTTAATAATCGGTTGTGTTTTTGTGGTGCTTTTTAGAAATCATACCATAAACCTACAAAAAACACAGCTTACAAACCGCGCGGTTTCAATGGCAACCACCCTCTTAGGCTTTATGGAAAAGGGCAGAGCCATGAGCGGTTATGGCGGATATATGCGGTTTTTGGGAGATATTGCAGGTAGCGATGTTTGGATAATAGACAGAGAGTACAACTTGCTTACCCCAGGGCGAGGGCAAATGCAAGGGGGGTATACATACGGAGATTTACCCACAAATGCAGAGGAGATAATAGAGGAAGTTTTTGCGGATAAAAAGGTTTTTAGCGAAGGCTTCAGCGAGGTGCTTTCTAAACCCACACTTACGGTGGGTGTGCCTATTAAAAGCCAAACAGACGGTGTAATAGGAGTGGTTTTGCTCCATTCTCCCGTTAATGATGCAGACTTGGCAATAGGACAAGGCATTATGATACTGTCCGTTAGCATTACCCTTGGGTTTTTGGTGTCCTTTGTGCTTTCTTTGTGGCTATCCAAAAGATTTACAGACCCTATCTTTGCAAAAGAGGCGGAAAATGCCCTTGCCACAGAAAAAATCAGACGAGATTTTGTGGCAAATGTGTCTCACGAGCTTAAAACTCCCGTTACCGTCCTTAGAGGCTCTCTTGAAGCCCTTACGGAAAAGGTGGTTACAGACCCTGCAAAAGTGGAGGACTACCACATACAAATGCTTGCAGAAACCAAATTTTTAGAGCGTCTCGTTGGGGATTTATTAGAGTTATCCCGCCTTCAAAATATGGATTTTGCCATAGAAAAAAGAGAGATTTCTATTTGCGACGTACTTAGCGATGTTGCAAGAAGTGCAGAGCAACTTGCAATAGCCAAAAATATTACAATTAAAGTAACAAAAACCACAGACATATCCGAATATAAGGGGGATTATGGCAGATTACGACAAATGCTTATGATAGTGCTAAACAACGCCATTAAGTTTTCAAATAAAGGAGGAATTGTAGAAATTAAGTATACGAAAGACTATATTTCCGTTAAAGACAATGGCATAGGCATTTCTAAAGAGCATTTGCCCCATATATTTGACAGGTTTTACAAGTCTCATACCGAGGACAACAAGACGGGCACAGGGCTTGGGCTTGCTATTGCCCTGCAAATTGCCATAAGGCATAACATTAAACTAACCGCACACAACAATGAGGACGGCGGTGCAATTTTTACCTTTTGGTTGTAAAAGGCACAAAAAAATACTAAAAAAGCAAAAATAAAACACAATTTTGACAAAATTACCTGATATTATACCTATAACAAGAAAATAATAAGGGAGGTCATATTTATGAAAATCTTTAAAAAAGTTATTGTGATGATTACAGTAGTGCTTGTAATAGGCTTAGTACCACTAACCGCCTTTGCGGCAAGCACACCACCAAGCACACAGGTTGCACGAGGTGCTTTTGCTAACAAAGGTACACGCTACACCGCCACACGAGTTAGGCAAAAAGATTGCACCTACTCTGCCACCGGCACAAGACAGGGTGGCGGTGCGTGTGGTAGCGGTCAGCTAAAAGGCATTGGCGGTAAGGGTTTACAGGATGGCTCTTGCTATTTACCTTAACTACACTATTTAACATCACCACATCACCAAAAAAATATTCAACGGGAGGAAGGCAGGGGCTTTTAGCTAAATAATAAAACTAATCCCCTTACCTTCTTTGCTTTTACCCCTCCCACCCCAAAAAATATTAAGAACATTTTGTATTATTTTACGAACAACGCCCACTACCCCCAAAAGCCCCATTTATAGTGCTATAATCTTAGTGCAAGCAAATTGCAATAAAAATATAGGAGGAGCGCATAATATATTTATGCCAAAATTAAGATTATGTTTTGTACAAGATGCGGAAAAGACGTGCCAAACGGTGCTAATGTATGCCCGGAATGCGGGCAACCCATGGGCAACGGCAGGCAAGGGAACTCTCAGCAACATCAACAACAATCCTACGACAGACAGTATCACAGTCAACAAAATGCACAGCAATACAGGCAACCGCAGGGGCAACAATACGGCAGCCAAAATCACCATCAGTATTATCAAAGACCTCAAAGTGCAACCTATGGTAGTGCCACATCCAATATTTTTGCCTTGGTTGGCTTTATTATTTCTTTGGTTTCCATATTTACAGTTGCGGTACCCGTCCTTAACTTTATTTTGGTTATTGCGGCTATTGGGCTTAGTGTGTACGGGTTTGTCCTTTCAAGCAGAATAGGCGCAGGCAAAGGGCTATCCATTGCCGGTATGATAATCGGTATTGTTATGCTTGTTATTGCTATTATTGTTACTTCTGTTATGAGCATGTTCTCGGGCATTGGCTCTCTTGTGGGCGGTCTTGGTGGAATTATGAGCCTTTTTTAATGGCGTTAGCTTTAAAAAAGAGGGAGGGTATTGTCTGGGATTGTTGACATTTAGCATGTTACTATGCTATTATTGCATTGTAAACAGTGCACTTTGCAGTTTTTCAAAGACGCTTTGCAACCTTTTAAGAAATTTTCTTAAACTATGCAACACATTTTATCGTCTCTGGCTGTGTACGAATGCTAATATATCGCAAATAACTATCTGAGGCAAAAAATGATAAAACGACTAATTCCGCTACTTCTTTGTATCTGCCTACTCCTTGGGGTTTTGGCATGTAATGTGCCAAACGCTGATACAGCAAACAATAAGGAAGAACCCCCAAAAGAAATTACCCTTTGTGCCCCGCAAAATTCTTATATAGAGGATTTTGACACTAATGCCTACAAGCTTTGGTTAGAGGAGGAGACAGGGCTAAAACTAAAGATGATTTGGCTACCCGAAAAAAATGCGGAGGAAATTATAAGCACCGCATTACTCACGGGCAAAGACCTTCCCGACGCATATGTGGGGTTTAACGACTACTCCGTTTTTAAAGGGGCTAATTTAGAAAAATTAGGTAAAAGCGGTGTAATTTTGCCCTTAAATGATATGATAGAGCAGAGCGGAGACAACCTAAAAGGGCTGTTTGAAGAGCTTGGCGCATTTAACATTAAAGAGTATATGACTTCCTCGGACGGAAACATTTACTTTATGCCCGGTTTTTCCTACTCCTTAATTACAAGATACCGCCAAATTATGTGGTTAAATAAAGGTTGGCTGGACAACTTAGGCTTAGAAGCACCCACTACCACAAAAGAATTTAGAGAGGTACTGTACGCCTTTTTAACCAAAGACCCAAATAAAAACGGCATAAAGGACGAAATACCCCTTGCAGGTACGGAAAGCTATATGGGCAAGCAGGTATACGACTACATCTTTAATGCCTTTATTTACAACAACGAAAAAAATATGCGGTTGCTTTTGGAAGGGGGCAAGATTTCTTATGCTCCCCTTCGTGATGAATGGCGAGAGGCTCTAATATACCTAAACGGACTGTATAAAGACGGGCTTATTTATAAAAACAGTTTTACCCAAGACGATACGCAAATGAAACAAATGGCAACGGACAGCAGGGATATTTTAGGTGGGTTTACCACCTCTGGAATTACTTATACCGTACAACAAAACTCTCCCGAAGTGTTGGAGAGGTATGTGGGTATTGCCCCAATTAAAGGGGAAAACGACGCACAGTTTGCCACCGTAAGTATACCCTTGCCCAAAGCAAACGGCATAATTACCTCCGCATGCAAATACCCAAAAGAAGTTTTTTTGCTGTTTGATTTTATGCTAAGCGAGGAAGCCTGCCTAAGAGGGCGATACGGCGAGCAAGGGGTAGATTGGGATTTTGCAAAGGAAGGGCAGGTAAGCATTTACGGCACACCGGCAACAATAGAAATTAAAAACCAACTGTGGAATAACCCTCAAAACAAGCACTTAAAGCAAATTGTGCCCTATGTTTCAAGGGCACAATATTCGGGGGGTGTAACATGGGACGGCAACGTTACGGACGGGGAATATATGAATGCCACCGCCGCCCTCCTTTACGAGCCTTACGAGCCTAAAGAATTTATAGGCGCACTTGTATATTCTTTAGAGGAGGAGGAGTTGGTGCAAGAGCTTACCCCCAAAATAGAAAAATACACCAAAGATGCAATTATTGCCTTTATAACCGGCGAAAAAGCCATTAATGACGATGCAGTATGGCAAAATTATTTAGACGGCTATAAAGCAATAGGGCTATACGAGTTTTTAGACACGGCGCAAACCGCATACAACAGAGAAACGGTGGCTAATGAACACTAAATCCTTTAAGAAAAAATTCACCCTTGTGCTATTTCTGTATACCTGTGCAATTTTGTGTGTGTGGCTGGCGTACAACGGAATAATTTATTTTTATAACCAAAATTCCGTACACGAAAATATGGAAAGGGAGTCAAAAAGGATACTCGAGGCAATAGAGTCAGACCTCTCCGATATTAAAGCAAGCGCAACTTTAATAGGCGGAAGTGCCTATGTTAAGGATTTTCTTACGGAAAAAAATGTTGCCCTGTACTACGAAAAATCTGCAAGAGTTCACGAAATTATTGCAAAAGTAATGGGTATAGAATACACCTTCGACCACGTAATAACGGTAAACGAAAGCGGAGAGTTTTACCGCTTTGTAGGCAGTTTAAGCAACGAAAGCATTGGCGAAATTTTTAACGATTATAAAGATGACGACGCCACCTTCCAAAGTGTTATTATAGACGATGTAGGCTACTTTTGCCATATAAGTCCGGTGTTTTACACGAGCTACGAAAACCCTCGCCGTATAGGTAGCATCATAATAGTAAATTCCCTATTGCGTACACGCAGAATGATAGACAGAGACATCCCCTCCGGCATGGATACCTCCGTAGTTTCGGACGAAAAGGTGCTAATATCCACAAACAAAGCCTTAGAGGGTGGGGCAAGATCAAGCCTTTACGACACTTACGACTTTTTTGCGGAAAAACAAATTAATGGGATAGACTTAACCATAGTTGTAAGTGCAAATAACAATGTTTACTCTACCATCAACACCGCCTTTGTGGCAATAAGCTCCCTAATTGTAGGACTGTTTTTAATACTCATTTACACCCTGCACTGCTACCTTTCCAAAACTATGATAAACCCTTTGCTAACCACTAAAGAGCAAATGCAAATGGGGTTGCTGGGCAGACAAATGGACGCACATTTTTTGGTAAACACCTTAAATACCATAGAAATACTCATAGGCAAGGAGGAGTCTGACACCGCCAAAAACATAATGGGGGATTTGTGCGAAATACTTAAGCATCAGCAAAGAGGGTTGTGTAACGTATTTATGGAAATCGACGTGCTGGAGCGGTACATAGAAATAATGAACACCAGGCACAACATTAAGTATTGCGTAATAATGGACATTGACGAAGAATTGGTAGATTTTGCAATGCCTGCGTTTATACTGCAACCCATATTGGAAAACGCTTTAGTACACGGGTTTTCTAAGGAAAACGAAGATTTTAAAGTTACTCTTATCGCAAGAAGATACGAGTACAACATTACCTTTACAATTACAGATAACGGCATAGGCATACGCAAAGGAAAGTTAGAAGAGTTGCAAGAAGCCCTAAAAAATGCCTACACCAACGAATACCCAAAGGAAGGGTTAAACGGGGTTGCCCTAATAAACATTCAAAAGCGAATTTTGTCCCAATGCGGTGCTAAATACGGCATCACCATTAATAGTGATGAAGGTGTGTATACCACCGTTACGGTAACCCTGCCACTTTTGGCGGATACGGCAATTTGTTAGGGCTAAAAAGGAGAAATACCATGTTTAGTGTTTATGTGGTGGATGATGAAGAGCTTATACTTAGGGAAATTGTAAATACAATACCCTGGATGGATAACGGTTTTACCGTGTGCGGATTTTCTGCCTCCGTATTGCAAGCAAAGGAGGAAATTTTGACGCTACTACCCGATGTGGTGTTTACAGACCTGAAAATGCCCGCCGTTGACGGCATAGAGCTTATGTCCGCCATTAGAGAAAAGCACTACTGCGAGTTTGTAATGCTTTCCGCCTACGGCACTTTTGAGGACTCTCGTGCCTTTTTTTTAAACAACGGCTTTGACTATATTTTAAAACCTTTAGAGCAAAACGATATGTCCTTTTTACTGCAAAAATTATACAAAAAATTGGCAACGGTAAAAGGAGAGGAGCATAGAGAGGAGGACGCCGGCGTAAATCCGGAGTTTTTAAAGCTGATAGCCTATGTAAAGGCGCATTTTAGAGAGTCCATAAGTTTAAAAATGCTTTCCAAACAGTTTAATTTAAGCGCAAATTATATATGCAACCTCTTTGCCAAACATCAATCGCTTACCCTTACACGCCTTGTGTCCAAAATGCGAATGGAGGAGGCGGCAAAGCTGATAAGAGAGGGCAAGCAACCCTTTAAAGTGGTGGGGTTGGATGTGGGCTACACCGATTACTACTATTTTTGCAAAGTTTTTAAAGACTACTACGGAATGTCTCCAAGCGAGTACAAAACATTGGATAATACAACTAAATAAGTGAATATTATACAAACTAATGTGTACATTTTCCATTTTTAATTTTTTATGGTGATGCTATCATAAATTAAGTATGGCGGTTTTTTTATTTATGGTGATGAAAAACAGCTCTGCAAAATCTGTGGGTGGGTAGCACCTTAAATTCCACATATAAATTAGAAAAAAGCGGAGATATACTTATGAAAAAATTAGTTTTAATTATACTTACGGTAGCTTTACTTTTTGCATCTTCTTGCGGAATGTTGGGTACTAACATCAAAAACAAAGAGAGCTTACTTGATAAATTAGGCGGAAGCAAGGAAAAAGAGCAAGCTGTTAGAGAAGAAAACACTCCCAAGCTTAAGCCTGTGGCTGACGATGAAGGGGAGGAACCTGCGGACAACAGCGCACAAATACTTGCCCCCTTCGACCCTCTGCAATTTTCTTTAGGCAATATAAATACACCCGATGATATTCCAAGCGGTTATACGCAAGGTAATTTTGGCTCTTCAGGGGATATTAGATACGATTTTCTCGGCTACGAATCCGAAGTTGACGGCTTGTTTGAGGGTATGGAAGGTATGGGGAGTTCTGCCGTTTATTTTACACCCGACGGTAAGGCAGAGCTTTCTTCCGTCGCAGGTTATACAACGGATGCTCAAATAGCACAAAACGTTTTTCAAACCTTAAATCAAGCGGCGGAAAAGCTATACGGACCGCCACTAAATTCGACAGACCTTCTTTCTGAGTACAGCGATGCAATATACAGTTTTTCGTCGAAGGATGAAAACCCAATTTTTTACGCCAACGGCGATCAAACGGTGGCAATAAGCAAATACGATGTTTTGGATAATAAAGGTACTCAATATTACAGAATTAATTCTTATAATGTTAAATTACCTGTTTTAAACGAGTACGTGCAAAGCAGACTTGCCATTCCCTACGATACACAGTTTGATATAACACCCGGCAGTAGCTACGATAATGTATTTAATCCAAATATAAGCGCTCTTGGTAGTGCATACAATGCAAAAGTTACCAACGAGGATATGGGAGATGTTTATACAGCCCCTGTAAACGTAATGGGTATGGAGGGACAGCTAAACGTTGGTGTTGCGGAAAGCATATTCTTTATTGCTTACGATGTGTTAGTGCCCAGAAGCTCTGTAAAATGGAAAGGGAAAAGTTTTCTTGACTGCTCAAAAGCGTTGCTTGACTTTGCAATTTCCGCAATGGACAGCCGAGGAATCCTTATGAAAACTTACCTTAACGGCACAGAGGAATTATTCCCCTTCGCAAAGGTGGAGGATGCCATAGCGGCCGAGGCACCCAACCAAGTTTTCGAGTACAAATGGTTTGAGGAAACGGGAGAGCTTATTTTAGCCGTAGAAACACCCACAGACGCACGGCAAAATTACTCTGTTGCCCTTTATTACGTCTCTTATCTATAATTAGAAAAACACACTAAAAAACGGAGGATAGCAAGATGGAAGATAGAAAAGTACCTTACGGCGGAATTTTAATTTGTTTAATAATAAGAGTTATTGTAGGCGCATTTTTTGGGATTATGACAGGCATAAGCTCCTTAGGGCCACTAAGCGGAAATATGGGGATACTAACTATGATTGCAGGTTTTATGTGCATACCTACCGCCATACTGTTTTTTATGAGAAAACCGGTTTTTCCCATTGCGTTTTTTATAACGGTAATTTTAAATATGATAGGCGGTTTTGTAATTGCAAATAACCCTCTAATGCGTATTGCGGCAATGTTTTTGCCCATTCAAAGTATTATGCCGGTGCTTGTAATTATAATGGACGTACTGTTTTTAATTTATTTAATAAGGTCTGTAAGGGTTAGAGACATTTTTGGCGCAAACCTATTTAGAGGGGGCGGTGGCAGTATAAACCAACCTCGCCCGGTATACAACCAACCTCCACGCACGGTAAATGCACCCAAAGCACCCCCCATAAGAGAGGAGCACTACCAAGAGGAGTATAATAATCAAAATTATGAACCGGAACCATCAAGGTATTATGCACCTCCCCAACCAAGCAGGGAGTATATGCCGCACACCTACCAAAAACCTCCGCAACATAAGCACACAGGCTTAGTTGTTGGGCTAATTGTAGTGGGTGGTATTGCTACAACCGCATTTATTATGATACTGATGGTATTTATTATGGCAGGCTCCTTACTGGGTTTTGGTGGCTCTATTTTAGGCGGTGGTGGCGGGGAATCGCTATTTGGAGGAAACTCTTTGTTTGGAGACAGCACCTCCATAGAAGAGAGCGGTAAAACAAGTATGGGAATAAAAGAGTATATAAACAGCGAGATTACTTCGGAAATAAGCGATTTACTTACAGACAAACTAAACGACAGCGGATTTACCTATGGTTTTGTGGATTTAAAAGTATTTGCGGAGGGCAACAACCTTGTACTTACGGTGGTTGCGGATATTCCACCCACCATTTACGAAAACGACGATAAACTAAACACCTTTGCAAACGAGCTTAAAAGCAACAGCGAGGTTTCTTCCGCAAGAAAGAATGTAGTGGATATTTTAAGCGGAGATATTAAAGAAAAAACGGATATTAACAGTAAAGTAATAATAGAATACTATGCACCCGACGGCTCAAGAATTGTGTCTGTGGGCTAACTAAAAATATTTAGCATAAATACAGGTTAAGGTTAGAGTAAAAGGGCAAACATTATTTTACATTGCGCCTTTTACATGAAAGGAATGGCATAAAAAATGAAAAAACTAACTGCGTTTATAGTCGTAATAATGTTTTTACTTTGCGGCTGCTCCCTTATTGGGCAATCAAAGAAAGCACAAAGTTTGGCGGAAAAACTGGGACAGTCCCAAGAAAATACAGAAAAAAAGGGGGCAAAACCCAAACTAAACTTAAAATCCGCCACAGGTACAGAAAAAGAGCCCATACCCGAGGCAACCGTAGACCCATATTCTCCTGAATTGTTTGACGCATATAACATACGTTCCTTTTGGGAAAACTCTATGAATATAGACTCATTTATATCAAATATGGGGCTTTCTTACAACGCAAAAGAAACTGAGCGGATAAGCTCGCAGGTTGATTTTAAGCCGGAAATTTACACGGCACCCTATAATCACCTTCTGCCCGCAACGGATAAATCCGAGTGTTATGCCTACACAATGGCTGACGGTAATGTATTTAGGTTTGATTACAAATACTACGTAAGCCCAAACGCAACACCCGAGGAGGTAGCGGATACCTACTTTGCCGCCGTAGATGCAATGGGCAAAATATCCGGTAAAGCTAAGGATTTAGAGCTGTATAACGAGGTAACAAACGGCTTTTCTTATGATGATATAATAATAGAGCTTTCCTTGGATTCTTCGTATATTTCCTTTCGTACAGGCTTTGGTGCAACATCCGGCTCTAATGATTATACAGGGGTTATGCTACTTAAGCGTGATGGCATACTCTCCATAATTACTCAATGGATACTGCCTGCTCCCGATGCTACTACTGCACAAAACAAAGGCTCTGCAAGTGCATCTAACGAGAGTACAAGCGGATCATCACAAAAAAGCAATGCGGGAAACGAAGTTACATTTATCGGCATAGTTAATTACGACGACACCTCCTCAAGCAATATGGATATAGTCCTGTCGGACATGGGCGCAAAGCCGGACGGCAACGGAGGGTACGACTGCTTTATAACCCTTACCAACAATTTGCCCTACATGACAAAAATAGCCATAGATGTATGGCTGTTTGGGGGCTACGAAGAGGCGGATATAATAACTTTAGCCGAGCCTGCGGCATTTAATAGCGGAACCTCGGACACTTTTGAGTTTAAAATACCGGGAAAAGCATCAAACGGCTATTGGGAGGTTTTGGTAGAGTATCGGTTTTGGTGATTTTGGTCTGCATTTTGCAGTGGTTAGTGGTTAGATTTTTGGGTATTCCTTTGGGGTTAGTGGACAGTGAACAGTGGTCAGTGGTCAGATTTTGGGGTATTCCTCTTTTGTTTGGGTATTCCTTTGGGTGTGCTGTGAAATTGTCAATAAAAGTAGAGTAAAAAACTTCGAACAAAATATTAAGCCACCAAATCTAAAAATTCCTTACTGAACATCTCACGCTTTACCAACGGTGGATAACCACCGGCATTTGAAGTATAAACTCTATATCTGTTGTAGTAAGTAAATATCCATCTAAATATTATAGTTTTCACAGTATCCATAGGCAGGCTCTCGCAATTAACTTTATACAGTTTTTCTTTTTTCAAAGTAGCAAAAAAACTCTCCATACGAGCGTTATCATAGCATCTACCGGTGCCACTCATACTTTGAATTGCTCCATATGCAGTGAGTACATTGCGAAACTTGCCACTTGTATATTGGCTACCTCTGTCGCTATGAAAAATCATATTTCGTGCATTATAGCTCTTACAGGCATTTTCAAAGGATTGTATGCACAGCTCTGCTTTCATATGATCTGCCATACTAAGTCCTACTATTGCTCCGTCAAAGCAATCTAACACGGGTGATATATACAAATTGCCATCAGCTGTCTTAACGACGGATATATCGCTTAACCACTTGGTGCAAGGCTTATCTGATTTAAAATCCTGCTTTAATAAATTTTCGCTTTTTTGAATTTCCATATCCGCTTTTGTAATCCCATTTGGATGTCTTTTCCTTTTTTGTAATAATCCATGCTTTTTCATTACTCTATATATCACTCCGTAGCTCTCAGTCCTTTTATATTCATCCTGATGAAGCCTTAGATATACTCTTTTTGCTCCATAATTACCTTTATTTCCAGCTCTTTCATCAAGAACCTCTTGTATATCTGCCAAAAGAGATGCGTGCTTGTATGGCTTATTTTTATTATTAAGCCACTTGTAATATCCTGATTGCGACACATTAAGTTCTCTTGCCATTTCTGACACACTCCGCTTATTTTCAGTGCTATTTATAAACTTAAATATTTCTTTCTTTGCTATCTTTTTTGGCTCTGCGGGAAAAAACCAAGAGCATCCTTTAATATTGCATTTGATTTTTTCAATCCTCGTATTTCTTTCATTAATTGTATTTCTCTTGGGGTCAAAGGTGCATCGTTGCTATTGTTATCACTCGCCGGCTTAGAGCACCATGTTGACATAGTGGATTTTGCAACCCCAAGTTGCTCTGCTGCCTTGTTTATTCCTATTTCTCTTGCTAATTTGACTGCTTCTTTTTTAAATTCTTCTTCATATTTTTTCATTTTGATAATTCTCCTGTTTTCTTTTTATTTTATCACTTTGTTCGAGAATTATCTCTCTACTTTTATTGTAGTACTCCAAACTACTATTTGCTTAATCAATCATTAAATGTTTATATATATATATGAATACTATTGAAGGCACTTATGCGACAAACATTAACGCAAATAAAAATAGGAGATGTATATTATGAATAAACAAGGAATAACTATATTTTTGACTTTTTCGGGTAACGCAAATAATGCGATGCAGTTTTACGCATTGGTTCTGCCCGGTGCTAAAATTATGGATATTGTGCGATACGGAAGTGATAATCCCGTTGCAAAAAAAGGCGATGAAAATAAGGTGTTGCACGGTTCACTTTCTTTTAGAGAGCAAGAAATTATGTTTATGGATATGGTCGGCGACTATCCCGTGCCGGATTTTAGCTGGGCGACATCTATTTTTCTAAGTTGTATTGACGAAAAGGAGTTTGACACTATTTTCAATAAGTTGTCCCTTGGTGGCAGGGTGATGATGGGGCCGGAGCCCGTACTAAAGCTTCGCAAGGTTGCTTGGGTGACCGATAAATTCGGCGTGACATGGCAGTTGGTCTGGGAATGAGTGCATATACTGTGAAAAAAAGCCAAATTTGCTACTCGATTTAGTTGGGTACGAATTTATGGGCTCATTTTGCTATATTTTACCAAATAAGCAAATTAATATTGACAAATAACCCCTTTCATTTTATAATTATAGTACGATATTAGTACTATTCGGTAAGGGAACTAATTATGAATGATATTGGATGCACTGTTTCAAAGATGTGGCACGAAATTTTAATGAATAGCTCTACCGCCGAGGATGTTGAAAAATATCCGGAATTGATGAGATGTTCCCCCATAGAAATACAGGTGATTTTAATAACGGGAGCAACACCCGGGCTACTGCTTAGGGATTATATTTCAATCCTTCATATTCCTAAAAGTACATTTACAAGCATATTAGACCGGTTGGAAAAAAAGCAGTTTATCAAAAGGATAATCAGCCAAAAAGACCGTCGTTCCTATGGCCTTGAGTTGGATAAAGCCGGCGTTGCGTTCCTTAGCAAATATACTGCCTATCAGCAGGAAATAGGCGCAAGAATTATAAGTGGCTTGGAAGAAGAAGAAAAACAGCAGTTGGTAGGCTTGCTTAACAAAATTTCATCATATATGCTTAAGAGGTAACACTATGACAAACTTAAACGATAAAACAGTTTTGCTAACGGGAGGCGCCGGTGGCATAGGCTACGAAACGGCGAAAGCATTTGTGCAAATGGGGGCAAGAGTTTTAATTGTTGATATTGACTGTGCAAATGGCTTGATTGCCACAGAAAGCATCAATAGCGATTATCCGTGCACTACATTTTTTTATCATACTGATTTATCAAATGAAGCACAAACAGTTAAGCTGTGCGAAAATATCCTTTCAAAACACGGTTGCCCTAATGTTGTATTTAACAATGCAACTATTGCCCCACTTGGAAATATCGAGCAGGTTGATATTGCGCTTTGGGATAAAAGCTACGAGGTAAATTTAAAAGCGCCTATAATACTTACTCATTATTTTCTGCCATATATGAAAAAAGCAAATGACGGTTGTTGTGTATTTGTCTCTTCCTCCGGCGCCGCACCCTATATGGGTGCCTACGAAACATTTAAAACCTCCCAAGTGGAGTTTGCAAACTCTTTGGCTATGGAGTTGGAAAAAACCAATGTTTACGCCTACACAATCGGTCCGGGATTGGTAAAAACGCAAACCGCTCAAAGAAGCATAGAGGTTATTGCCACTAAAATGGGTATGGCTGTTGAGGATTTTTACGCTATGAATAGCAATCACATTTTAGATGTTAAAGATGCGGGAATGGGTTTTGCACTATCCGTGTTAAACGCTCAAAAATATCACGGACAAGAAATATCATCCATACAGGTGCTAAACGATTTTAATTACTATCAATCAAATAAAAAAAGCAAAAACACTATCCGAGATTTAAACAAGGAATTGATTATTAAAAGCATAGGCGTTTTTGAAGATCAATATAGAGGTTGGAAAAAAATGAATGTTTTTGAGCGCCAATGGGTTTTTAGAGATTTTAAAAAATATATGGGGATATCGGCAGACAAAGCATTAAATGATTTTGCAAAAATAAAGGCTAATTTACTTAATGCCGAAGCTGTTGATGGTGATTGCAAAAGGCTATTTGAAAATTTACAGTTATATTGGAAGCATCAGCTTGTGTTGTTGCAGGGCTACGAAAAAAATCCTGCTAAATTGGAAGAAAACAGTACTGTTATAAAAGAATGGATTGCAGATTTGGACGGCATTTTATTTAGTTTTTGTTGAAAGTATAAGCCCACCAATTAAAAAGCTGTATCATCAAAAAAAACGATACAGCCAAATAAAATTATACCGACTCCCCCACCTACATCACCTGAGAAATCTCCAAATGCTCCTTATCAGGGCCTCTAAAAAGTATCCATTTAGAGCCGTTTTTGGAGGCATCCATGTTATGCACAATTTCCTTGCTTTCAAAAACTATGCCCTTTGCTTTTAGCTCTACTACCGCATTTTCTATGTCCTCTACAAGTATTGCTATGTGGTCTACAACGCCGTCCTGCCTTTTAGTAAAATGCCCTGCTTGTATAAGCTCTAACACCAAATTTCCGTTTTTCATAAAGGCGGCTTTTGCTACCGCACCATCATCCTCTTTTGCGGAAAACTCCCAAGTTTGCTCAAAGTCTAAAATATCTTTATAAAACGCTTTGGAGCGTTCTAAATCTTCTACAAATACGCCCACATGGGCAAGTCCTTTTGATTTTATCATAAATATTTACTCCTGTTATTCGTATTTTACGGGAACACTTTTACGTATTTCCTGCATTTTTAGGTAATTTTCCGGCTTAACGTCCGAGTGTACGCTGTTTGAAGATGCAATTACATATCTGCCGTTTTTGCCTACCAAATCTATTACCCTTTTTGTTTCCGTCTCCACCTCTTCTAAAGAATATTGACACAAAGGCTCGTAGCAATTAATACCCCCCATTACCACTAAGTTAGGGTACTGCGCTTTTACCGCCGTAATATCCATGTTTGCGG
This sequence comes from uncultured Christensenellaceae bacterium, assembly GCA_964628515.1. Lineage (GTDB taxonomy): Bacteria > Bacillota > Clostridia > Christensenellales > Christensenellaceae > CAZVNZ01. The sequence continues at coordinate 14,162 of CAZVNZ010000022.1, read as the reverse complement.
AGGGGTCTAAGGGGTGCAGTAAATCTATGCCTGTGTCCACCATATCCTTTAGAATTTCGTTTATGTCTCCGCAACAATGTTTAAAGCAGTATGCGCCCTCCTCTTTTACTGCGGTTACCACCTTTTGCAAGCCGGGCAAAAAGAACTCTCTAAACTTACCCGGAGATACAAGAAGTTGATTGCCACCGCCGTAGTCATCTCCCAAAATTATAAAATCCGCACCTAAAGAAATTGCTTTTTTTGCAAGTGCAATATTATGATTAACGGAAATATCCACCAGTTTATGCACAGCCTCGGGGTTTTCGTACATCATCACAAAAAGGTTTTCCATACCTGCTAAATAATAGGGGTAGTTAAAGGCATCGTGAATGTGCATGCCTATAAGCTTTTCCCCCTTAAATCGTGCCACTAATTTTTTAAGCTCTGTGTATCGGTAATCGTCTAAAGGGTCTGGGGCTATGTAGGAAAACACGTCCTCATCGGTTTTTATGGGCTCGTCTATGATTGCGGAAACAACTTCCGTGCCTTGCTGTCTAACCGTGCCCCACTCGTTTTTGAAAATCCCTTTTTCTTTGTTGATGATTTCGTTTCTATAAAGCTTAGAAGGGGTAGGGGTTAGCACCGCATCTAAACCCACAGCTTCGCAAAAATCCCCGTAATCTCCGCTTTGTACCGTTGCTTTAATTACAACGTCGTCTATCATAAGCTCCATAGAGGGAGTGTAATCTACCTGCTTGCCTTGCAGAGTCGCCCTCATTCTTTGGTATCCGTTCATTATTTACCCTCCAAAATATTGTAAATTTCAGTTACTTTTTTGTTTGCCTGTAAAAATTTGTGGTATTGCTTGTTGTAAAATTCCACATTGGATTTTATGGGCGCAAAACTTTTTTGGGTAAGCACGTATTTTTCCTGCGCTTCCTTTAAACTGCTTACTATGCCTAATTTTACATAGCAAAGCAATGCGCTTGCAAGGGTACCTGCCTCCTGATTTAGCGGAATATCCATAACCTTATTAAACACATCCGCCTTAATTTGCATCCAAATATCCGATTTAGAGCCACCGCCCACAATCACAAATTTACCGGGTTTAAGTTTTAATTCGTCAAAACATTGGTAGCAACGCTTCATTATAAAAACTTCCCCCTCCATTATACCACGCATTATATCCCCACGGGAAGTGTTAAGTGTAAGTCCAAGTAGAGATGCAGGAGTGATGCTGTTTGCCTCCGGTGTTGCTCCGCCCGCAAAATAGGGGAGTATTATAAGTGATGTCGGTTTTAGTGGCATTTCGCTGTTTAGCTTTGCGTAAGCGTTGGGTTTGTCGCATAAGTCTTTTGCCATCGTGTCTCTAAACCACTTTACTATGCTACCGCCGGATTTATTAAAGGCGCTTGTCATATAACTATCATCATCAATATAAGGAATTAATGGGAGTGCGTAATGCTTCATTATTTTGGTGTCAATATTGGATTTACTTAGCAATGTTGTAATGCAGTCCACCGTACCCATGCCGTTTGCAATATCTCCCTCGCAGGAAATACCGCTACCTACTGCCGCTAAAACTTGGTCGTGCCCTCCTATTATGAGCATAGTGCCTTCCCTAAGTCCTGTTAGCTTTGCACCTTCTTTGGAAAGCTTACCTGCCTCGCTTCCGCTTTTTACGGGCTTTGGCAGTATGGAGGAGTTTATGCCTGCAAATTGCACTCCTTCCTCCCACCACAGTTTTTTGCGCACATCAAACAATGCACTTCTTGCACATAAAGAATAATCACAAACGTGGTCTGCACCAAGGCTGTACGCTACAAAATCTGCAATAAAGGAAATTTTGTGTGTTTTTGCCATAACCTCGGGCTTGTGTTTTTGCATCCATCTAAGTTTGTACGAGGCAAACATACTTTCTATGGGTTGCATGCAAATTTCAAACACCCCATCTTCCGTAAACCTTTCTACAAACTCTCTGCATTCCTCCTCTCCTCTATGATCCATATATATCATAGAGTTGGAAAGTACATTTTTGTTTTTATCCGTACATACGAAGGATTCCCCAAAGGAAGTAAAGCAAATTGCGCCTACCTCCTCCTTTTTAACTTTGAGTGTAGACTTCATAATAACAGCTATACTCTTGTTAAGTAATTCTGTTGGGTTGATTTCGTAATGCCCGGGTGCGTCGCTTATAAGATTGTATTCGCTGTAAGCATTACTTATTACATTTGCGTTATCATCAAACAATGTACTCTTAACACCGCTTGTTCCAATGTCCAGACCTATTACATACATACTTTGTGCTTCCTTATGGTACAAGTACGACTTTTATCGCACTTTCGTCCTTTTGGGCGGTTTCAAATGCTTTTTCCCACTCGTCTAACTTAAAAATGTGGGTAACAACACCGTTGGTTTTAAGAGTGCCGTCTGCAATACCTTTTATTACGGGAGCATAGCAATGTCCGCTTAAATGCGCACCGTGAATATCTATTGCTTTAGAATCTCCTATAATATTCCAGTCCGCAGAAATATTTTTGGGGAACACTCCAAATTGTACAAATCTGCCCATACTGCTTATCATATTTAAGCCTTGTGTTACACTAACCTCGCTTCCTACCGCTTCTATATATACATCGCAGCCGTAGCCCTCCGTTAAATCCATTATTTCTTTTACCACATCTGTTTTGGTTGGGTCAAATACTATATCCGCTCCGAATTCTAAGGCTTTGTTCCGCTTTGTTTCTTTTAAATCCAGCCCTATAATTAATTTAGGGGAGTTTTTCTTAGCCGCCGACACAATACCAAGCCCAAGAGTACCAAGACCGCTTACTACAACAACATCGGTATGCAAGATTTCTCCACGCTCGGCAGCGTTCATGGCACAAGAGTATGGCTCTACCAATGCAGCTTGCTCTACCGTTAGCTCTTTTGGCAATTTGTGTATAATACTACCCTTTGCAAACTTCATATATTCCGCAAAACCGCCTTGTGCATTTTGCTTAAATCCGTATATGGTATGAGGTTTGCACATCCACGGCTTGTTATGCCTGCAATACTTACACTCTCCGCAAGGCAAAATTTGCTCCGCCGTTACGGTATCTCCTATCTGTATGCCTTCAATGTCCTTACCTATCTCTACCACTTCTCCGAAAAATTCGTGTCCGCTTATGCAAGGGGTTTCTATATAGGCTTCTTCGGGAGTTGCCCCCCAAACCTTTTGCCCACCGTGAAGTGTTTTAATATCTCCTGCGCAAATACCACAGCCAAGCACTTTTATAAGCACTTCGCCGTCAGTAATTTGTGGGATTTCCACCTCGTCTATTTGTTGCTTATATGGCTCGTATATTCTTAATGCTTTCATTGTTTTTTTCATGATGATGCTCCTATTCAAATATTAGCAAGGTTTTTAAAGAGGATTTCCCTTGACGAATGTTTTCTATTGTATTTGGCATATCGTCTATGCCCACACGCTCTCCTATTAAATCCTTTGTGTTGATAAATCCGCTTTCTATCATATTAATAGAATCTGCAAAGGTTTTTCTAAGAGAGTGAGAACCTACAATGCTTATTTCGTGCAGAAAAATATCGTAGGGATTAACGCTGATTTTAGAATCGTTATTACACACACCAAACACATGTAAAATGCCATCGTCTCTGACAAATTTAATTGCGTTTTCAAGCACCTTGGGAATGCCTGTGCAATCCACTACAAGTTGGTAGCCGTAGGGGCTTAAATCAAATAGCTTCTTTTGCATATCCTCGTTACTTAGCACAAAGGCATTTGCCCCTAATTTGCAGGCTAACTCCGCACGTTTTTCGTCTATATCCACCGCCACTATTTTAGCCGCGCCGTTAAAACGAGCCATTTGTATTTGCAAAAGCCCTATGGCACCGCAGCCAAAAATAAGTACATTTTGCCCAATATCTCCTCTTGCACGCTTTTGTCCGTTTATAACACAGGAAAGTGGCTCTAAAAAAGCGTATTCCTCAAAAGATTTACCCCCCTCTAACTTAAAAGCGGAGGATACAGGCACAGGCACATATTGAGCAAAACCGCCCATACGCTCTATGCCTATTGCCTCTCTGTCTAAGCAATGATTTTGTATGTTTTGCTTGCAAAAATAGCATTTTTCGCAAAATACGTTGGGGTCTGGAGATACTACATCTCCTTTTTTATAGCCCGTAACATTCTTACCTACATCCCATACCACACCGGCAAATTCGTGTCCGCCTATTATGGGGTATTCTCCGTAGTAGTTTCCTTCAAAAATATGTATATCCGTACCGCAAATGCCGGAAGCCATTGTTTTTACAATAATTTCGTCGTCCTTTGGTTTGGGTATATCAAGTTCTATTACTCTGCTGTTGTTTGGTTTTGTAAATTCGTATGCTTTCATTATTATACCTCTTTTACGCTGTTTTTAATACTACTTTTTTCTTCTTTCTCCGCTTGCTGTCTGCAATTACCGCAATTAATAGTACTACACCCTTTATTACAAGCTGGAAGTATTCGCTTACATTTATGAGTACCAAGCCGTTGTTTAGCAAGCCTATTACAATTACGCCTATCAGTGCGCCTGCAATGTCTCCCTCGCCACCTGCGGTACTTACACCACCAAGCACTACTGCGGTTAGTACGTCAAACTCGAAACCAAGCCCTGTTACAGGTTGTCCGCTGTTTACACGAGAAAGCCAAATTACACCTGCAAGCCCCGCAAAAAGTCCGCAAAGTGCGTAAACCATAATTTTTGTACCCGTAATGTTTACGCCGGACAGTGATGCCGCTTCCTCGTTTCCGCCTACCGCATAAAAATATCTGCCAAAGTAAGTTTTGTTAAGTATAAAACCGCCTACCACAAAGGCAATTATCATTATAATTACCGGGAAGGGAATGGGCCCTATATAGCCTTGCCCCAAGAAAGAAAACTCTTCCGGAAAGCCAAAGATAGGCATACCCGAGCAAATAATATAACTTACGCCACGCAGAATGTTCATCATACAAAGTGTGGTTATTAGTGGCAGTACATTTAGTTTGGTTATTATTAGTCCGTTTATGAGTCCAAAACAAGTGGTGCATATTACGCAAATTATTACGGCAAGCACGGGAGGCATACCCACGTTTATCATAAGAAAGGCGCAAAAAATGTTTACAAAGGTTACTTGAGAGCCTATGGATAAATCTATACCGCCTGTAAGCAGTACAAATACAAAGCCTACGCTTGCAATACCAAGCATGGACACCTGTCTAAATACGTTCATAAAATTATCTACCGTCAAAAACGCATTGGACATAATAGAGAAAAATACAATCATCGCTACAAGAACAACAAGTATTCCCAGTTTGTTAGAGCTTTTAAATTTAGTCATTATTCTTACCTCTATAATTTAGTTGGATGCTTTGGCAAGGATTTTATCCTGCTCAAATTCATCTCTGTTAAGTTCGCCGGTTTTTACCCCTTCGTGCAGTATTACAATGCGGTCTGACATTCCTATAAGCTCCTCCATTTCGGAGGAAATCATAATAATGCTTTTGCCACTCGCTACAAGGTCGTTCATTAACTTATAGATTTCGTGCTTTGCGCCTACATCTATACCACGAGTGGGCTCGTCGAATATTAAAATATCGCAATCTGCCGCCAGCCATTTGGCAAGCACCACCTTTTGTTGATTACCGCCACTTAAATTTTTAACCTGTTGATGAATGGAAGGGGTTTTTATAAGTAAATCACTTTTTTGCTTTTCGCAAATTTCGTTTTCTTTTTTCTTGTTTATTACAGACATTTTGGAGAGATTTGGCAAGGAGGGCAGGGAAATATTTTCAAAAATACTGCGCTCTAAAAGCACTCCTTGATTTTTTCTGTCCTCGGGTATTAGCCCTATTTTATGTTTAATTGCATTTTTGGGTTTTTTGGGTGCAATTTTTTTGCCGTATAAATAAATTTCTCCTTTTTCTAAAGGCACTACACCAAACAAAAGCTGTGCAAGCTCTGTTCTGCCTGCGCCAACAAGCCCTGCAAAACCCAGTATTTCCCCTTTATGCAGCTTAAGAGAAATATTTTCTACGCCGTTGCCGTAAATGCCTTTAAGCTCTAAAGCAACTTCTCCCGGCTTTGCTTTTTTTTCGGGGAATTGCTCGCTTAAATCTCTGCCTACCATTAGCTGTATCAGTTTATTTTTAGATGTATCTTCTATATTTAGGGTTGTAATGTACTTGCCGTCCCTCATTACCGAAACACGATTTGCTATTTTAAATATTTCGTCTAATCGGTGAGAAATATATATTATAGTAACCCCTGAGTTTTTAAGGCGAACCACAAGGTCTAACATAATATCTACCTCGGAATCTGTAAGGGGAGCGGAAGGCTCGTCCATTATTAAAACCTTGGAGTTTCTTGAAAGAGATTTGGCAATTTCTACCATTTGTTGATAAGCTACGGATAAATCTCTTATTTTTGTTTGAGGGTCTATTTTAATTTTTAAATCCTCAAATATTTTACGAGAGTTTTCCACCATTGCCCTTTTATCCAGTACAATACCTTTTTTTATGGGAGCGCCTAAGTAAATATTTTCTGCTACGGAAAGCATAGGTACAAGATTAAATTCTTGATATATAATAGAAATACTGTTTGCTTTGGATAATTCCGTTGTCATAAATTTATGCTTTTGTCCGTTTACATCTATTGTACCTTTATCCGGAGAAATAGCCCCCGATATTACCTTCATAAGGGTGGATTTACCTGCACCGTTTTCGCCCACTATGGCATGTATTTCCCCTTTTGCAAAATCCATGCTTACATCATCTAAAGCCAAAACACCGGGATACTGTTTTACAATATTTTCTAAACGAAGCGCTGTTGTATTTTCCATATTTTTACTCTCACTTTCCAAAGTGATAGGGGGCTTATGGTTGAGCCCCCAAACTTTGCATACCTGTTTTTATTTTAGGTATTCGTCTACATTATCTATTGTTACAGGAATTTCCGGTGTGTAGTAAGATTTCTCGAAAGGAAGATCGTTTAGCACTAAGGAAATCATGTCTATTACTTGATGACCGTGATAGTTTCCGCCACCTAAGCTTAAAGACATTCTTGTGGGTTGTCCTGCTTTGATTTTTTCAAGCACTTCCGTTGTACCGTCTGCACTAAAGATACCAAAATCAGGAGCATCTTTGCCTGCCGCAATAACAGCCTCGTTAGCACCAACCGCACCACCATCTCCAATACAAGCAATAACTTTTAAGTCGGGGTTTGCTTGCAGGAAGGTTTCTGTATGTTTCATACCGTTACTTGCTGTAACTGCGGATGCAGATGCAACTATTTCGGATTCCGGAACCATTTTTGCAAGGGTGTCTCTAATGCCTTTGGATCTTTGCATAATTTCCGGTTGCTCCGGTTGGTCTAAAATTGCAACCTTTGCTTTTCCGTCCAGATTATCTATTATCCATTGAGCCGCTTGTTTGCCGATGTTTTCGCCAATGCTGTAATTATTGCATATAAATTCTGTATCCGAGTTTTCGGAAACAAGTCCGTAAGACATTACAGCAATACCTTTATCTTTTGCTTGTTGAACAACAGGGCCCATTGCATTAATATCTGCCGCACAGAAAATTATTCCGTCCATTCCCGATTGTATAAAGTTTTCTATTTGAGTAATTTGTTTTCCCGAATCGTTTTGGCAATCCACTACCGTCAGCTCTATGCCCTTTTGCTTGCCGTATTCTTGTGCTACTTGGCAAAGTTCTGCCCAAACGGGATTATTAAGGTCTGCCATTGCAAAGCCTACTTTAAAAGTGCCTTCCGGCATATCGGGAGCGTTTAGTCCTGTAATATCGTCTCCGCCTGCCGCCGCAGGGGCTTGAGATTTTGTTGCCGGTGTCTCTTCCGCAGGTGCGGTAGATGCCTCAGGGGTAGCGTCGGGAGTAGCTGCAGGTGCTTCGCTCGCCGGTTGCTCAGAGGGTTGTGCCGTAGGTCCTGTCATAGAACAGCCTACCGTTAGTGCTGCTATAAGCAACAAGCTGATAACAATCAATAAACTTTTTTTCATTCTTCTTTTTCCTCCAATAATTTATGTGTGTGTTACACTAACTTGAATTATATTTAATGTACACAAAAAATTAAATAAGACAAAATATATATTAAGTGTCCTATTTTTAGTTGTTTAAAATTTAAGTTATAATTACAGACAAAATGCGTTATATGAAATATACAATTAATTACTTGCAATAATATTTTTAATAAGTGTTTCTATGGGATTTATACTGCTTATTTCGCTGTTTTTTATTTCTGCAATAATATTATTGTTGCCACACACTAATATTTTATCTCCGATTTCCAATGCTTCCGTAATATTTGGAGTTATAAATATTATGCTACATCCGCTTTTTGCAATTTCTTTTATATCCTCAAATATTTGTTTTTTTGCAATCATATCAAGCCCCTTTGTAAAGCCGTTCATAACAATTACAGAGGCGTTTGCCATTTGGTATCTAAATAAAATTACTCGCTTTTTTTCGAGCTCGTCTAAAATATTTAGGCTTAGCCTGTCTAAATCCCACTCGTTCCATAGCTTTAGCTTGCTTGCATAAAAGGAGGCGGCATTTTTAATTTCTGCGTTATTAATTACTCCTGCAAAGCCGGAATGGTCTTTTACCACGGCGGCAGTTATGTTTTCTTCTACGGAAAAATTGGGTATTAGCAGTCTTTGAGTTTCCACCTCGGGTATGTAATAAATGCTTTGCTTTTGGGCTTTGCCATCGGATTTTTGGATGAGTTTATCAGCTTTTTGATTTAGTATATTGTAGTTTATTGCATCTTTACCGCAAATAAGCTCTGCAATATCCGTCTCTCTGTTGCCTCGCAAATCTATTACACTAACAATTTCTCCGTCGTAAAGACTAAAAGAAAACCCCGAATACTTTTCATTTGATTGCATGCTTGCATTTAGTTGATTGTTATTATTTTCAGTATTATCAACATTTTTTAAAGAAAACAGGCTTTTGCCTCCAAATTCGTAGCCAAGCATTATGTTTAGTATCTTTTGGTTATCAAATTCATCTTTGCTAAAATTGCCTACCATAATGCCGTTTCTCATAATTGTAACAAAATCGCACACCGCCGTTAGTAAATCGTGGGCAAACCCTACAAGTACCACCCCAATTTCCTTATTTTTTAAATTAACTATTATTTGCATAAAATCCAGCATTTCTCGAATTGTGTACATTTCCCAATCAAAATTAAGTATAATTAGTTTTGCGTTTCTTAAAAGTGCCCTTGCAATGGTGATTTTTTGCTGTTCTAAAATTGTTAGTCCGTATACCTTGGTATCCGCTTTTTTATTTAGGATTACCGTGCTTAGTATTTCCTCTATGTTTTTATTAATATCTTTTTTACGTACAATAATCTTTCTTTTATTTACAGGGGTAATACTTAGGTTTGTTAAAATATCCCAGTTGTATTGCAAGCCTAAATCTTTGCCTATGTAGAAAACACCGCTACTTTCCGCATGCTGTCTGGAAGTAGGTAGGTAAACCTCTTCCTCCAAAAACATTTTGCCTTCGTCTAAGGGGGTTATGCCTGCCATAACATCTGCCAAAACCTCTTTGTTAGAGGAATTAAGCCCAATTATTCCCCTAATCTCTCCTTTATATACGCACAAGGTGCATCCCTCTATTAGGCTTGCGCCCTCAAAGGTTTTTGAAATATGCTCTACACGAAAAAGCTCTTTATTTTCCATATTTACTCCCTTTGTTTTAAAGGCAAAGAAACCTCTACTTCCGTTCCAATACCGTACGAGCTTACAATAGACACTCCGTATTTTTCTCCGTATTGCATTTTAAGCCTGCGGTTGATGTTTGTCATGGCTATGCCTATATTGTTTGGGCTGTCTTTTAGGGAGCCTTCTTGAGCCTCGTAGAGTTTTTGGTTTATCTCCTTTAGGCGCTCCTCTTTTATGCCTATGCCATCATCCTTTACGCTTATTATAATCCGTTTATCCGTGGCATAAATTTTAAGCCACACATTACCCTTGCCCACCTTTGCCTCTATACCGTGATGCAAAGAGTTTTCTATAAAGGGTTGTATTGTTAAGTTTGGTATGTAATACTGCATTAAGTCTATTTGACCGTTATCTACAAATTCGTGGTAGGTAATTTTACCGGGAAAACGATATTGCTGAATTGTTAAATAGCATTTTACGTTTTCAAGTTCCTCTGCAATGGAAACATATTTACCTTGTTTTTTAATGCTGTATCTAAACAAAGATGAGAGGGCTTCCGTCATATCCGAGATTTCCACTACCTCTTTTTGAAGGGCATAACCTCTTATAGCCTCTAAGGTGTTATACAAAAAATGGGGATTTATTTGGCTTTGTAATGCGTTTAGCTCTGCTTCTCTTCTTAGTATTTCCGCAAGATACTCGCTTTCGCTTAAATATTTAATTCGCTTTTGCATTTGGTCTAAAAGACTTACAAACCGTTTTTGTTGAAGTGTTTTTGCCTTTGGCAACTCCGGCTCGTCTAACACAAACAGCTCTAATTGGCGCTCTGCCCAATAAAGAGAGTTACCCAAAAGTATATATGCAAAAGCCGCCACCGTCATTAAAACTATTATTATACCCATAATGTATGTATCTAATGCAATTAGCTTAACATCGAATAATATAGATAGTACAGCTAAAACGGATACAGCCAAAATAATTGTATAAACCATTTTCTTGTTTTTAAAGGGCTTAGTTTGCATAATTTTACTATTCCAATCTGCGTATAATTATTTTTTAATTCTCAAATAAATTTTTCTGTATTCTGTTGGGGTATAGCCTGTAATTTGCCTAAATTTACGGCTAAAGTGTCTGCTGTCGCCGTAGCCTACCATTTCGGAAATTTGCGCAATGCTGTATTTGTTGTTATCTAAATACATTTTGGATTGCTCTACACGGTAAGTCATAAGATAATCCACAAACCTTTGGCCTGTTTCCTTTTTAAATAAGATGGAAAGATATACAGGGTTTAAATGTATTATATTTGCCACATCTTTTAGGGTGATTTTGTTGCGGTAGTTCTTTTTTATGTAGTTTTTTGACGCCGCAATAAATGGGTTTTCCACCACGATGGTTTTAATAGCATCACCATAACACTTAATACCTTCTTCTATTGCACCCTCTTTTAGCATTGCCATTTCCGTATAATCGTATAGCTTGCTAATATCGTATTTTGCCTCCTCTTTATTGGGGAGTAGCTCTTTTAAGCCCTTTAGCAAAATTTCTGTATATTTTTTTATTACCCACCATAATTCGTAGTAAGTATATAAAGTGCTATTTCCTCCCAAACTAAAGATTTCTTTTGTAATATGCACAAAACCTTCGTAATTTATTTCGGCAATTACCGTCTCTAATTGCTTTTGTTTTTCTACGGGAAAAAGCGTCTCTTCATTAATATCTTTATGTAATAAATCCTTATACTGAATTATTTTGTTTTTACCTAACTGAATTCTTGCACAAACGCACTCAAAGGCTTGCATATAGGAGTCTTTTGCGTTTGCAAGGGTTTGCGCCCCCTCTCCCATACCTAAGGTAAAATTTATATCCCAAAACTTTTCCGTAATAGTGGAGTTGTTTTGGTAAGCACGCACTAAATCCTCTTTTAAAGCTTCTTCCTTGCTATTGTCGAAGTTTAGCAGCAGGGTTACCGTATTGTTTTCCGTGTAGGTAATTACGTAGTAGCAATGCACATTTGCCACATCTACAAATGATTTTACGCAGGTATCCACAATATCTAAGTTAGGCTTTGTGTTTTTTGCGGTTTTTTCTACATCAACATGAAAAACGGCAAACATAAAAAAACCGCTTTTAAACTTGCACAAATAGTGTTTGTTTATTTCCTCTAAAGCAAGCAGTTCTTTTTTGTTTATTTTGCCTAAAATAAGCATTTTTATTAAATTACTCTGCAATGTTTTTTTGCCGTCTATAAGTTGGTTTTCTTTTTCTTTACTTTCCGTTTGTCCTTTTATTTCCGCATCTATTTTGGATTTTAGGCGGTTTAGCGTGCCTATTAGTTCGTCTTTTTTTATGGGTTTTAGTATGTAGTCGTCCACCTCGTATTTCATACCGCTTTTTGCATATTCAAACTGCCTGTGTCCGCTTATAAACACAACTTTTGTTTTAAAACCACGTTCTCTAAGCTCTTTTATAAGCCCTATTCCGTCAAGACCGGGCATTCGGATGTCTGCTACTACCAAATCTATTTCTTCTGTTTCAATTTTTTTGAGTGCACTAATTCCGTCTTCCGCAAACCCAACTATCTCAAACCCGTAAGATTCCCAATTAATCAACTTTGAAAGCATTACGTGGATCATTATTTCATCATCAGCAATTAAAACCTTTATCATTTTTCCCTCAATGAAACCACTACAGTTTTATAGAATTATTTTTAATGTATACGTTTTTTAATTATAGCATTATTGATATTTTGTGTCAAATTGGGGATAGTAGTGTTAAGTTGCGCATACTTGTTTGAATTCGCGTAATAATCTTTAGCAAACTGTATTACTTTTACGAAAATTAAGTGGGGAAAGTCCGGCAACTTTTTTAAAAACCTGGCATTATTATTGCGCGGTAACACTTGCAACCATTATTATGTTTATCCACATCCAATACTGTGATGTTGCAATTTCTATTTCATTTAAACTATTTTGCATATGCGTTGCTTGTAAGTCAAAATAGTATTGAGCCTACAAATTTATTAAATCGTTTACTGGAGTACTACAATTATCATAAAGCGGGGCAAGAAATCTAATACCCAATTTTTCCGAAAACATACCGTCTTTCCCCTCAGAAGCGGCAAAGGCCGCGTACCTTCTGCAATTAAGCAGAAAATCATCTAGGGAAGCGCGACAATACCGCATCCGTTTCATTTCCGCAACGATTCCGTTCATTATGTCTTGTAACTTTGTTTCTCGTTCCATAATATTCTGTCCTCCTAATTTTTGATGCCGTTGTACGTCTCATTTATAAGTATACAGAATATTATGTAAAGAAATATGGGGACTCCTTTGTCTATTTCAGCATTCACCGCATCTGCTTTCCATTTTAGCAGACTTCTCATAATTTCCCGCTCCCGGTCCTGCGTATAAGTTTACTACCATTGTTTTGATTTCTCATCACCTCTTTTCCGAAATGCAAAAAGAGCAGATAATGTTTTAATTTCACTATCTGCTCTTAAATAATAATACGGTAGCTAGGGTTTGGAGTGGTCTCCCACACCGTTTCGGTGCTTAGATACAAAAAAGCCTAAGATTCTCATCTCAGGCTTTTTTAATTGAATACGGCGGCTAGGGTTTGGCGTGGTCTCCCTCACCGTGCGGTGTGTAGACATAAAAAAACCTGCAATTTTCATCACAGGTCTTTTAATTGAATACGGCGGCTAGGGTTTGGCGTGGTCTCCCACACCTTGCGGTATGTAGACATAAAAAAACCTGCAATTTTCATCACAGGTCTTTTAATTGAATACGGC
>CAZVNZ010000022.1:0-576 GCA_964628515.1 uncultured Christensenellaceae bacterium | reverse complement strand
CTCCCACACCTTGCGGTATGTAGACATAAAAAAACCTGCAATTTTCATCACAGGTTTCTTAGTTGAATACGGCGGCTACCAATCCTCCCACACCGTGACCAGTGCAGTACTTTAGGCGTATATGGGCTTAACTTCTGTGTTCGGAATGGGAACAGGTGGAACCCCATAGCTATCACCACCGTAAATTGTATATTAAGACTTTCGTCTTATTATCGTGGCTCCCCAGGCTGGGTTTGAACCAGCGACCCTTCGGTTAACAGCCGAATGCTCTACCGCTGAGCTACTGAGGATCATATCTGAGTTAGTTTACAAGCACACTCAAAATTGCATAATGACATTATATAATAAAGAATAAAGTTTTTCAAGTCTAAAATTAAAACTCTTAATTAAAGAAGTTAATTTGTTTCAACATAAATGTTGATCAAGCCCTCGACCTATTAGTATCACTCAGCTACATACATTACTGCACTTCCACCTGTGACCTATCAACCTTGTAGTCTTCAAGGGGTCTTACTTCTTACGAATGGGAAGTCTTATCTTGTGGGGGGCTTCACGCTTAGATGCCTTCAGCGTTTA
>CAZVNZ010000021.1:0-52089 GCA_964628515.1 uncultured Christensenellaceae bacterium | reverse complement strand
ATAGAATTTGCAAGGGAAATTACAAAGTTTATTAATTCAGGCATAAAGGTAAATCCGTATTTAAAAGCAGGGTTTACACCTGATATGCTAAAAGACGCTTTTGATATTCTTCATAATAATAAATGCTCGGTTGAAACATTTAACAGTATCGCACTTGATGAAGGGTTATCTTTGGAAGAAAAAAGAGAATCAATTCATAACGAAAACAGTTTTGTAATAAAAAAAGACGAGGATAATTCTAATATTAGAGAAACAATGCAATTACAGCAAGCATCTGAGGAGTATTCTCACGACGACAGATAATGTACTCTTTTTGTACATTAAATGTATATTATAAAAAATCATAATTGTATTTGTACAATGTGCGTACATTGGAGGTAATATGGAGAAATTTCTACTAAAACTAATTGAAAACAAAAGCATTATTGAAAAATTTAATAATGAACAGTTACTACAAGTAATTGACGGAGTTAAAAAAGGTATTAAAGCAAGTGATTTACTATTATATGCCGATGCAAGTTACGATGCAGAAAAAATGGAGTATATCAAAAACCTTTTACTTAATGGTTTTAATATCTCTAAAATGAGCGGATATATCGAAAATCTTTCTAAAAATCAATTAAAGGTTATTGTGGAATGTACAGAAGATAAATTGGAAGATGATGCCATCAAGTATATTGTTAGTCTAAATTGCGATAATGAAGATATGCGCACAGTTAAAGGCTTTATCGAAAAGGGATGTAAGGTTACGCCCTTCATTAAAGACAGAAATATTAGCGGTGTAGCACTTAAATGTGTGCTGGAGCTATTGCAGACAGGCTATAATCAACAAAAGATATGCGAGCTTTTAGATGATGAGCGGTTCGATATTCGACAAAAACAAGAGCTTCTGCTGGCTCTTAAAGATGGTGTGGATGTATCAATTTTTTACACCGATAGTTTTGATTATATGCAAATAAAATTCCTAAGAATTAAACTATCCGAAGGGGTTGATGTAACTAATTATGCCAAAGTGAAGTATTCATATGCGCAAATGATAGAGCTATCCGCCCTGGAGCAATTTGATATACCTCAAACGCTTTTTGAGTTATTCCTTGTTGACGGACATAGATTTGAAAACGGAGAACTTATAAACTACTCAGAGGTAATAGAAGGGCATACGGAAGGACTTAACTACGAGCAAATAAGTTTCTATGTTTCGGCGTATCACAATAACTGTATAGAATTTGAACAAATGAGGGAAATCCGCAATCTGTTGTTAAACGGCGAGAGCATAGATGAAATAGCATTTAAATATGACATTAACAATTATTCTTCGCAAGAAGAAAATAATATTATTGAAGGAGATTTTTAATTATGAACAACTCAATTATCTATGGAACTATTACAAGGGAAATTATTTTGCAAAATGAAAGAGCCGTGCTTTATGTGGAGGATGAAAAGATACTGCCTGATGGCACGGTAAAGAAGAATAACTGGTTAGTAGTTGCGTTTAAAGGACTTGCGGAACGTTGCAAGGCTTGCCTTGCCGTAGGCTCACGGTTGGTTGCATCAGGAAGTTTTGAAGCACGTGCATACAAAGACGAATACGGCATAGACAGATGGACTACAGAGCTGTATGCAAGAGAGATAGTATTTACCGACACCGTAGATTTAGAAAAGGAAAAGAAATATTTTGCGAACTTAAGCAACTTGAAGAAAGAGGGTAGCAGGGAACAAGCCGATGCACCAAAAGCGGAGCATCAGGACAAAAATAAAGAGGAGGGAGTTACAGAAAGCGACAGCACCGAAGAAGAGCAAGAAGTCGTTAAGGAATACTAATGCAATGGAAATTTATGAGCTGATAAGAATGTTTAGAGAAAAACAAGGTATTTCCCAAAGTCATATTGCCGAACATATGGGCATTTCGACTAATAAAATAAGCAAAATTGAGCTTGGGAAAACAGCCTTAACAGTAGATTTTTTGGAAAAGTATTGTAGCATATGTAGCATTGATGTTGTTAAGTTGTTTGAAATTAAGAGATATCAAGACCTAAATTTAGATGAAAAAATTGCAGGCTACTATATGACTGAAAGTATGTAAAAAAAATTCCCTGCCCTTCGGGGTGGGGTGTTTTTTTGTTGCTATTTTATGCTTAAATTCGTTTCGCATTTCGTTTCGCATTGTAGAAACTCGATACGATAAAATCCTAATGTATAGCGATTTCTTTAAATCGTAAAATGCGAAACGAATTTGATATAAATGCTTTTATACTGCTGTATATAAGGGATTTAAGCCATTTTAAATGCAAGTTCAAATCCTGTCACCCCGACCATTAGAAAACCCTATGCAATTAGTGTTGCAGAGGGTTTTTTATTTTTGGTTCTTATACATTTATTATACACCTTTTATATAACAAATTTTGTTAGTTTTTGTATATTTCTTTTCTGTGTCCTATATTTACCACAAGCACTGTGATTTCATTATCGTTAATTCTTGCGACTACACGGTAGCAACCTACTCTGTAACTCCAAAAATCAGCCAAAGTACCTTTTAATGCCTTTCCATAAATTCTTGGGTCTAAACAACCGTCTATGTTTTTATTTAGCCATTTGTAGATTAATGTAGCATCGAGTTTATCAATTTTGCGAAGTGCTTTAACTGCCTTTTTTGTCATCACTATTTTGTACATCATTCTATCCCCAACATTTCTTTAACTTCTTCCATAGAATATGTTTTGGGGTTTTCAAGATATTCTTTATATGCTTCTTCTGCCATTACCAAGTCAATCTCATCTTCGATTTTTTCAATTACCGCCTGTCTAATTACATCTGAAACAGACTGATTTTTCATTTTTGCATACGCCTTTATTAATTCGGCATCTTCTGTATTCACTCTTAAGGAAAAATTCATAATATCAACTCCTCTCTATGTAGTACATTGTAGCACATTCTTAAGTAAAAGTCAATAGTTTTTTAATATTATACACCTTTTATATAACAAATTTCGTATAATTATCTCTCTAAATCTTCTTCAACTTCTTTTATTTTTATTTCAAATTGTAATAATCGTTCTGAGGCTTCCTTTTGTCCGTCACATATAAGATATTCCATCAGACTTGTATCCTTAGTATTATCGTATGCTTGTAATGCTTGTCTGTACTTGGATGTATTTGATATGGAAATAGGAAACAATCCTTCGTTTAGTAGTAACTGATTAAGTAACAATCTCCCTACCCTGCCGTTTCCATCTATAAAGGGGTGTATGCGCTCAAAGGTAATATGCGAAACCGCAGCACTTTCAATCTTTTGTTTAAAATTTCCTTGCAGTCCGTTTTTTATGCTATCCATATATTCCTTCATTAACGATGCAACCTTAGTATAGTTTGGTGGATAAAACTTTGCTTCTATTACTGAGCCTATATAAATATTTTTAGTTCGGTATTCTCCTACGCTATCAATTATTATCCCATTGTTTTCTTTTATCCAAGTTTCAGTAATCTCTTGCCCCGATACATTTAGATTTTTTATAGCATTATACATACACTTTGCTTCTGAATATTCGCTATAAGTGTGATTGCTTCTGACTTCATCATAATCAATAACTGCTATGGTGTCATCTAAAGATAGAGTATTGCCTTCAAGACTGTTAGAAGACCAACAAAATCTATACTTAAAATCTTTATAAAACTCAGTCCAAGCAATCTCATCTTTTTTTATATCATCAGCTTTTTTTACTGCATTTAAAGCTAATTCACAATGCTTTTCAATGTCTTTAATTATACCCATACATTACCTCGTTTCTGCAAGAATTTTATTTGTATTATGCTTCTTTTCTGCGTCCTATATTAAGTGCTGTTATAATAAGCCTATCGTCCTCTACTAAGCAAATTAACCTGTAATCTCCTATTCTGTATCGCCATTGTCCTTTTTTGTCGGCTTTTAAAGCCCTGCCCTGTGCTCTTGGGTTTTCGCAACTCATAAGGTTTTTTGTAATCCAGGCTTTCAAAATGCGTTTGGTATAATTGTCAAGTTTTTTAAACTCTTTATCAAACCGAGTGGTAGTCTCTACCCTGTAACTCATAAGTCGAGTTCCTTCCAAAGTTTTTCAATATGTCTGCTTTTTCTACCACTTTTTTCATATTCTCCACAGGCTTCATTTGCAACTACTATATCGTATTCATCTTCTATTTTTTCAAACAAAGCTTGCTTGAAGGCTTCCCCTATTGAAATAGAATGAATCTTTGCATAACTTTCAGCTAAATTTCTTTCCTCTTCCGTTAATCTTATTGAAAATGCCATAATATCATCTCCCTCCTATATAGTACATTGTACTATGTATTCATGTGAAAGTCAATAGTTTTTTGCCTACTTTAATTCAACCGTGGAAAACTCGTGATAGATGTCTTTATGTGCAAAAGCCAAATCCTCGCTACAACATTCAAAACACGTTAAATCTTGAAAGGATTAGGTTTGCTCTGTTTTTGTATATATCAGTAGCTGAGACATATGCTGAGACATATAATGTGCATATACGTAGGCGTTAAAAATGCATAACACAAATATAACCTCCATACCTCAAATGAAAGAGCATGTAATAGAAGGAATGAATACACCTGTAAGCGAGTGCATCAGCTAAGATGAGGTTACTTGGTGAGCTATCATACTATCTATGAATAATCAAAACCACACTCCTAGCCCAAAACCCCGCCAAGCCCCATAGCCAAGACAATCAAATACAAAACAATAAGATGCACAGGATAGAAAAGATAAAAAACCCATTTTAAGCTAAGCCCTCGCTTATAATTGTAAAAATGCACGGGTATTAGCGCAAAAAAAGCGGTAGGTGTCATTAGCGCCGCACAACCTATTCCCACTGCCAAGGTTTTTGTTTTGCGAAATAAATATATAATGACTATTATAATTACACCGAGTAAATAGTAATCCGTTTTTAGTAAAGTAGCACCTGCAACACAGCCGGCTACCGCTAAAAAGCCAATAATTGCCCGCTTAAATATGCTCCATTGCTTTTGATCTTCAATAACTTTAATGCCCCAAATTGCAAGCAATCCCAAAAACAAAGTAAAAAATACATTTTGATGCACCCAGGCAAAAGGAGTGTCGTAAAAGGCTAAATCAAAGGGAATTTCCGAAATAAAGGCAAGAAGTAACATTCTGCCTAAATATTTTTTTACGTTGCGAGTATGCAAAAAACCCTCCACCACTAAAAAACAAAAGATAGGGAAGGCAATCCTGCCTATTAATCTAAAAATCGTATAGGTGTTATAAAGCCCCTCGTTGCCGGCTATACCGTAGACTACCAGCAACCTCAGTAAAATAGTGGCACCGATATGGTCTATCAGCATAGAAATAATGGCAATCAGCTTTAATGTGCTACCCGTCATTCCTTTTTTTGATATACTTAAATTTTGCGTTGCGTCCATTTTTTAATCCCTTGCACACCCTAAAATATACCGCTATTTTATCATAAATATCCTGCACAGTAAACAAAAAATAGGCAGTTTGGACAAATATTTAAGCAGTTCTTTTTTGTTATGATGTTTGCGTACATTGTATGCAATTTGTATCGTAAGCACTTTCTTTTTGCATATTTTCAAGTGCCCAACCGGTAATTTGTCCAAGCATAGGCGCAAAAGAATTACCCTTAGGCGTTAGGGAATACTCCACTCGTGGCGGTACCTCGTTATATTGCTCCCTATGTACTATGCCGTGGGCTTCAAGCTCTTTTAAAGATTGGGAAAGCATCATGTTTGTAACGTCTCCTAACTTCCTTTTTATAGAGCTGTACCTTGTGGGCGTACCGCTTGCCAACATACAAATAATGGGCAACTTCCATTTTCCCCCAAACATTAAATGCAAATATCGTATGGGGCAAAGTAGTTCGATTTGTTCTTGTGTATTATTTATGCTCATTTTTCCACCTCTTATACAATAGTATGTATTTTAATAGTATATATTAAAATACTGCGTACTTGCATTTTTCTTTTCTTGTAGTAAAATTATATCACAGGTTAAACCTGAATACAAGTTATAAGGAGAAATAAAGTTATGAAAGAAGCTTTAGAATTTTTAAACAAAGCAGGAGTATACTATCTTGCAACAACGGACGCAGATCAACCCCACGTGCGTCCTCTCGGTTTTGTAATGGACTATAACGGCAAACTTGCATTTTGCACAAGCAACCAAAAACCTATGTATAAACAATTAAAATCAAACCCCAAGGTAGAAATTTGCGCATTTGACGGCGCAGGTAATACTCTGCGTATTTGCGGAAAAATTGCATTTGTAACATCGGAAGAGTCTCAACAAAAAGCACTCGATGTTATGCCTCAATTAGGGGGAATGTACAAAGTAAACGATGGAATGTTTGAAATTTTTACCATAGAAAAGGGCAAAGCGGTTTGCGGAGATATGGCAGGCAACAGTAAAGAATTTGACGTTTAATCCCCAAATAAATAGCATAACTATAACTAATATAAATGCTCTAAAGCGCTGTTTTTGAGCATTTATATTTTTTTGCTTTATTTTTACTAATAAAAAATTATTAAAAAAATACTAAAAAATTTGCAAAAAGTTATTGACAACATTATACAAATGTTGTATATTTATATGTAACCGAATGGTTATTATCAATTAAGTGGTAGTACCGGTAGGCAAGGTGATGAAACCCCAAGGTATAAAACTAAAGGAACTGTTTTTATGTTAAATGCAATTAAGCATAAATCCAATCAGGGTGCAATGTATTATCAGGTGGCTGAAATACTTAGCGAATACATAAGAAACAACAAGCTGATGCCGGGAGACAAAATCCCAAGCGAAAGACAGCTTTGTACCTTGCTTAAGGTTAGCCGTAATTCCATTAGAGAGGGATTGCGTTTAATGGAAAATCAGGGAATTATTTCTACCAAAGTAGGCATAGGCTCCTTTGTAGAAAGGGAAATAACGGACGATTCCATTAGACTTCAATTTGTAAAAATAGATTTTGCGGAAACATTAGAAGTTAAGCTAATGTTAGAAAAAGAAATAGCGGCAGAGTGGATAAAGCATGCCACGGACATTCAAATTGCAAAACTTGAAATACTTGCCCGTGAGTTGCTTACAGAGTCTTTGGGGGATGTTTACCCCTACGAGCTTGACGAAGAATTTCACAGTATGCTTGCGGAGTTTATCCCAAACAAGCTACTAAAAAACATTCTTAAGGAAATTCATTACGTAATAAACGAGCAATGGCGACACTTTGTACCGGACGCAAGAAAACTTAACTCAACAATACCCTTGCATGTAGATTTAGTGCAGTGTATTAAAGAAAGAGACGAGAAGAGCGCAAAAGAGGCTTACAAAAAGTTATACGAAACAGATATTGCAATTATAGAAAACAGTAAGCCGGCAAACTCATAATTTAGTTAGTAATTTTATTTACATATATATCATAATGAGATGGTTTATTTAAAAAAGTGTTTTTTTAAGTAGGTGTGTTAGTGTACGCAAATTTCAAGAAAAAACCCTTAAAATCCATATAAATTAGATGTATACATTTTAAAAGGAGAGGAATAATACAATGCAAAAAGACACAAAAAAAGACAACAACGAGCTTATTATTGCTTGTCATCATGGCGAAAGCAACGAGGAATACTATAATGCGGTGGTACCGCCCGTGTTTTTAAACTCGCTAAATTCATTTAAAACCTTTGAGGAATACCATACAGGCAGATATGTATACGGCAGAGCAAGCAATGCAACCGTAGAAATAATAGAAAAAAAGATGGCGGCTTTGGAAAACGGTGCGGAGGGGATATTTTTCGCATCCGGTATGGCGGCTACAAGTACGGCTATTTTGCACGCAACTAAAAGCGGTGGGCATATAATATGCCAAAAAAGTGTATATGGGCCGGATAAAAACTTTCTAAACAGAATTTGCGTAAATAAGCTGGATATTTCCGTAACTTATGTGGATATGACAAACTTAGCCGAGGTAAAAAAGGCTGTAAGAAGCAATACTCAATTAATAATGATGGAAAGCCCTGCAACCTTTAACTTTGAAATTATAGACATCAAAGGCGTAGTAGAAATTGCAAAAGAGCATAATATAAAGACTTTTGCGGACAACACCTGGTGTACTCCCATAAACCAAAAGCCCCTAAACTATGGGGTGGATTATGTAATGCACACTGCATCTAAATACTTAGGTGGGCATTCGGATATTATAGGCGGTTGTCTTGTGGTTAAAGATGCAGAGGTTGCAAGGGATATTAAAGACAATTACAGAGAGCTTTTCGGGGGAATTATAGGGCCTATGGAGGCGTGGCTTGTACTTAGGGGAATAAGAACGCTATCCATACGAATAAAAGAGCACGGAGAGGTTGCAACAAAAGTGGCAAACTTTTTAGAAGGGCATCCCAAAGTAAAAAAAGTGTATTTTCCCGGTTTGGAATCCTGCAAAAATTACGAAATCGGCAAACAGCAAATGAAGGGTGTAACAGGGCTTTTAGCCTTCGAGCTTAAAGAGGAAAAAAATGCAATTAAGCTAATAGACAGTCTTAAATATTTCCAAAAAGGTTGCTCCTGGGGCGGTTTTGAAAGCCTTGCCCTAACCCCTCTTTATTATGAGGATGAAGTAGCACTTAATAACTTTGGCTGTGGTAGGGGGCTAATTAGAATTTACTGCGGTCTTGAAGGTGCGGACGCTCTAATAGGGGACTTAAGGGAGGCTTTAGACGGCATTTAACATTAATACAAAGAATACGTATTTTACAATACTTTACCATATAGAGTTATCAAGCTAAACAATGCCTGCAAAGCTCGTTTAAGGAGTAGCATAATATACCTTTGCAAAGCAGAAAATTTAGCTAAAAAATAAAAACTAGGAGGAAAAACGATGAAGAGAATTTTAACAACATTAGTAGTAGTGGTAACGGTAATTGCACTTCTTGTAAGTTGCGGTGCTCCGGCTGCCACACCATCTCCCGATGCAACGGCGCAAGGTGGCGCAGAAGGTAATGCAGGAGCAGAAGCACCTGCGGAGGCAAACACAGGAGCAGGAGAAACAATCAGATTTTTAGATGTATCTCCCGGGCCGGTACGCCAAAAATATTACGAGGAAACCTTTAAAAAATTTGAGGCGGAAACAGGCATTAAAGTTACCTACGAATCTGTACCTTGGGACGATGCCGCAAACAAACTTACGGTTATGGGCGCCTCGGGACAACTACCCGATGTACTTACAATTTGGGCAGGCTGGCTTGGACAATTTGTACCGGCAGGCTGGGTAATACCTTTAGACGAGTACATAGACCCTGTAAGAGACGAGTATACAGACCTTGTCAACAACATCATTTGGAAATCGGAGAAGGAAAACTTTGGCAAAAACTACACAGTACCCGATGGCGTTATGGTTAAAGGTGTATTTTACAGAAAAGACTGGGCAGCAGAGAAAAACATCACCATAAACGAAAACTGGACTTACGACGATTACTTTAAGATGATAGAAGGGCTGTACGACCCGGACCAAAACAGATACGGCAACTCTTACAGAGGAGCACGTGGTGCGTTTGATCCGCTAATGGTGTATCTGCAATCCTTTACAGACGGCAGAACTTACGACGACGAAGGCAACTGCCTGCTTAACTCTCCCGAGTGTGTGGAAGGCTTTATTAAATGGACGGATGTGTACAAAAAAGGCTTTGTACCACAAGAATCTATAAACTGGGGCTTTGTTGAAATGGTAGATAACTTCTCAGGCGGACTTACAGGCACACTTATAAATGATTCTGAAGTTGCGGCTACATTAATAGAGAATATGCAACCGGAACAATGGGGAGTGCTACCTATGCCAATATCCACAAAAGACGGCGAGCTAAGACTAAACACAGTAAACTCTCCTTACTCTTACGGAATTTCCGGCACAAGCAAAAATCCGGATGCTTCTTGGAAACTTATTGAGTTTTTAACAAGACCGGATAACAACATAGAGTATTGCAAACTTACAGGATTAATCCCCATTAAAAAGGAAGTTGGCGACGACCCTCTATACGGCGAAGACGGCCCATACGCAGAATTTGTTAAGCAATTAAACGATTCTAAAGTAGCTGTACCTCCAACATTCGGGCCAATGGATATTACAGATCTTCATCAAGGAATGTTACACGAGGAAGTACAAAAATACTTACTGGGAGAGCAATCCGCAGAAGATACGCTAAACAAAATAAGCGCAGAGTTGTCCAAACGTATGAAGGAATATTTAGCAGAAAATCCGGACGCAGTAGTAGAGACGGCTAAAAAAGTTGTAAGCTAAAAGAAATAATAAATTGCTATAAAAGTAGTAAAAAAGGTTTGCGGCGAATTAAACTTCGCCGCAACAATTAAAAGCAAATAAAAAGGTAGGTGAAAGATTTGCAAACTAAATGGTATATTTGGGTAGCTATAATAGCGCTCTTGGTTATATATTTTGTTGTTGTAAGCAGAAAAATTAAAAACGACAGCAGCGGACTAAGAAGAAAGCTATGGGAACCCTATTTGTTCATACTGCCTGTGCTAATTATATTAATAGGATTTTTCGGGTATCCCTTACTCGACAGCATTATGATGTCCTTTCAAAACTACAAACTTTCCGCACCTGGAAAAATTGGTTTTAACGGTGTAGACAACTATGTAAAACTGTTTTCCGACCCGGATATTGGGTTAATAACAAGAAATTCAATAGTTTATGTAGTGGCATCCGTAGGGCTACAATTCTTCTTTGGTATGATACTTGCGCTGGCATTAAGAAAAAAATTCAGAGGAAGAAATGTTTATCAATCCGTTGTGTTTTTACCTTGGGCGTTTTCTGCGTTTGTTGTGGGCTTAATGTTTAGATGGTCTTTTAACGGCGAATACGGTGTGGTAAACGATGTACTCATGAAGTTAGGACTTATTCAAGATAAAATTGCGTGGCTTGGCACACCCGGGCTTTCTTTACTGGTAGTAATTTTTGCAATGGTGTGGATAGGTATTCCTTTCTTTGCAATTATGATATTAGCGGCGCTGCAATCCATACCGGCAGATGTTTACGAGTCTGCGGATATAGACGGAGCAGGCAGTATAAAACAATTTTTCAAAATAACACTTCCATATATAAAACCCACAATAATTATGACACTACTCTTGCGAACTATATGGATATTTAATTCCTTCGATTTAATTGTGATGATAACAGGTGGCGGACCTGCAAACTACTCTCAAACTTTGCCGAGCTATATGTATTCAAAGGCGTTTTCAAGCTACGACTTCGGTCTTGCTTCCGCACTTGGTACCGTGCTTATGACTGTGTTGATAATTTACGCTTTAATATATTTAAAGGCAACACAATATAATAAGGCTGGTGATTTTTAATGAATTACGTAACTAAAAAAAGATTGGCTACAACAGGAAGGGTACTACTGCTTATTTTCTTCTTTCTGTTAGTGTTTTTGCCTATATACTGGATGTTTATTACCTCCGTAAAAACCCATCCCGAAATTATTAACGCTCAAGAAATCACATATTTTCCAAAAACTTTTACTTGGGATAATTATTCTGCCTTGTTTGAGCAGTTAAATTACGGTAAATTTTTGCAAAACAGCGTGCTGGTGTCAGTATCTACCGCAGTTATTGTAACGGTATTTTCCATATTCGGCGGATACGCACTTGCAAGGTACAGGTATTGGGGCAAAAGCTCTATGGTAACATTTTTTCTGCTGACACAGATGATACCAAGCATTTTGGTTATAATACCAATTTATATACTGTATTCCCAACTAAATATGTTAGACACCCTCCCCACGCTGATAATATTTTATTTGGTGGTCAACCTGCCATTTTGCGTTATTACCATGCGGAGCTTCTTTGAGCGAATACCCGTCGCCTTAGAGGAAGCCTCTTGGGTGGACGGTTGTACAAAATTTTCGGGGTTGATGAAGATTATACTACCCGTAATGTTCCCGGGAATTGTGGCGGTGTTTGTATTTGCCTTTATAGGTGCGTGGAACGAGCTTATAGCGGCTACAATATTTACCAACACTCCTGATATGTGGACGATACCCGTTGGGTTAAAATCTCTAATAGGTAAATACGATGTAAGATGGGGGCAACTAATGGCAGGTGGCGTACTTGCACTTCTGCCCACCGTTGTAATGTTTGTATTTGTACAAAGGTTTGTTGTGGAAGGCTTAACTGCGGGCGGAGTTAAAGAGTAACTTTGCTAATTTTCAATTAACTATATACACTTATACTTGCAACATCTCCTAAATTATTTTAGGGGATGTTGCTTATTTAATAGTTACATTAGTAAAAATGTGTTATACTTTAAATATAATATATAGGAGGATAGGTTATGATTTGTTCAAATTGCGGAAGAGAGCTTGAAAACGGCGAAGTATGCGGTTGTGGCGGAAATCAAGACAATCAAGTTAATTGCGAAAACATTGATAAACAAAACAACCCAAATAATGCAGAGTGTGTAAACGACGTAAAAAATGTAGATATATGTGATGACAATAAATCCATAGCCCATTCAAACATTTTTGCAAAAGTAGGCATTGTATGTGGTATAATAGGGTTTATCTTGTACAATTTGCTTCTTATTGGTTTTGCATTTGGCATAGTATTAAGTGCTTTAGGGTTTGGGTTTAGCATTGCAGGGTTAGTAGTTTCGAGTAAAACAAACGGTGCCGGAAAAGGCTTTGCTATTGCAGGCTTAATTATAAGCTTTTTGCCGTCCTTTTTAATTACGGTTGTTTTAGCTACGTGTGCAGGCTTATTTGGAGCTTCGTTATATTCGTCTTGGTTTTAGTAGCTTAATTTATAAGTATTCTTACACTTTTGTCTGCTATTTTTTAATAAATTTTTAATAATAAAACATAGTTACATTTCTAAAAATATGCTATAATATACATTAAATATATAATGGAGGGTTATTTATGTATTGTACAAATTGTGGCAGAGAGCTTGGCGAGGGCGAGGTTTGCGGTTGCGTCGGCAATCAAAACAGCCAAAGCTATCAAGCTAATCAAGGTTATCAAGACAATCAAGGCTATCAAGCTAATCAAGGTTATCAAGACAATCAAGGCTATCAAGCTAACCAAAGCTACCAAAACAATCAAAGCTATCAAACCAATCAAGGCTACCAAAACGGCGGTAACTATCAAAACAACCAAGGCTATCAAAGCGCACCTCAAGGGCAACCAAATGGGTACTACCCACCTGTAATTTACTCTAACGGCTGTGCAACCGCAGGTTTTGTTTGCGCACTTTTAGGGCTTGTATTAAGTTTTATTCCCTTTATAGGTTTTGTTTTTGGAATAATACTGGGAATAATAGGGCTTGTGCTTTCTATTGTGGGTTTAGCCCTTTCGGGTAGCAGAAACGGTGTGGGAAGAGGGTTTGGCATTGCAGGTTTAATTATTAGCCTTTTGCCCATTATTATAGTTATTATAGGAGCACTTTCCTTTGCATCTTGCTTAGGTTCAATGCCTTTTTCATTTTTGTTTTAAGGGTTACATAGTTTAAATTTTAAGGAGTAAAGCAATGGCATTTACAGAAAAAGTATCGGGATTTTTTAACAAGGCTAAAGTGGAAACCGAAATATTGGGTGTGGACTCAAAAAGAAAAGCGGCAATTAACTCCGCAACGGGAGAAATTAGGAGTTTGGAGCAAACGCTAAGATTTGTTTACGAAAAAATCGGAAGGCAGATATACACAAATTACAGGGACAACTACACAGACAGCCCTGTTGCCCAAGATATTTCCGAAGCGGACAGACTAACGAAAAAAATTTCCGCACTATCCGAGGAAATTAACCAAATAAATAAAGACTTCGACTTGCAAATACAAGCAATACGTGCCTCCGTGCCACAGGAATACGACTATCAAAATAAAGAAAATACCACAATAACTTGCGTGCAATGCGGTTTTATTAACAACGGTACGGATACCTTTTGCGCAAATTGCGGAAACAAACTGGAAGTTGTTGCACCACAGCAAGAAAAACAACATTGCGCAAACTGCGGAGAAGAAATAAACAAAAGTGATTTATTTTGCGCTAATTGCGGTGCAAAAAACGAGGGTGACCCCACCGCTCAAAATCAACAAAATAGCGAGGGTGAGCAGTTTTCATCACAAAAAAACGAGGAAAAAATACTGCTTTGATTTGCTTTTAATTTACAACACAACTATCCCCAAAAACCTATGCTTTAATAAAAGGGTTTAGCATAAAAGAGATTTCCGAAAGTTTGTTTTTAACATAATCTACTGTAAAAGGGCATATGACAAATATTTTTAAAAAGACAAATTCCAAAAATCGAATATAGCTAATTGAAAACTACAAAGAAAAAGCAAAATATTAAGAAATTGTAAATAAGATTTTAAAATTTTGCATATAATTTGATAATTACGATAAAATATGGTATTATACAATTTGTAGCAAAAGAGAACTTGCTAATAAAGTATATGTAATAGAATTTATTAAAAGGAGTTAAATATGTTTAAAAAAGCTTTATCGGTGGTAGTAGTTGCAATGCTAATTATTGCCTTTGGTGTTTCGCCCGTTATGGCGGCAGATGTATCAAGCGTAGCTATCGGTGCAGACAATAACGAGGAGCAAATAAATACCGTATACGGACTTTTTGGAATAGAGAGAGGTAGCGTACCCGAAGTTAAAGTAACAAACGGGGACGAAAAGGCGTTGCTATCAAAAGCTATTCCGGCAGAAAAAATAGGTAATGTGGCTTTGTCCTGCGTGTATATTAACGCAATGAGCGACGGAGGAATAGACCTAAAAACGCACAACATCAACTATGTAACGGAAGATATGTATAAATCCGCACTTGCAACGGCAGGCATAAATAACGCAAAAGTTGTTGTGGCAGCATACAAACCGGTTTCGGGCACGGGGGCACTTGCAGGCATTTATAAAGCCTACGAAGATGCAACAGGCATACAAATAAGCGAGGAAATACAAGGACTAACCGCAGAAGAATTGGTGGTACTTGGGCAACTGCAAGAATCTTTAGGGGACGACAGCACAAAAATAATCAACGAAATAAAGTCCAAACTTAAAGAAACCAAAAATATGACGGACGACCAAATCCGCCAACTGATAAACGACACGGCGGCAAGCTACAATGCGGTAATTTACCCCGAAGATGTAGAGCGTATTTTGGGGCTGATAAAGCAAATGAACGAGCTTGGAGTAGACCCGGACACCTTCCTAAAATTAGCACAGGCAGGACAGCAAGCCCAGGGCTTTGGACAAAAGGTTGCGGATTTCTTTAAGGGCATAGGAGATTTCTTTACAAATTTATTTAAATAATAAAAATTAAAATGTAGTACAGCGTTGATTGTTAATCGGCGCTGTATATTTATATAGCACACATTAATGGTGAGGTATAAAGTGGATAAACGGTATACAGCAGGCAAGCAGGTTGCTATGCTGGGTATTTTTATTAATATTGTTTTGCTTGCAATTAAACTGTACACAGGTTACAGCGCAAACAGTCAAGCTATGATAGCAGACGGCTTTAACAGCTTAGGTGATGTTTTTGCCTCTGTTGTTACTTTATTTGGAAGCATTTACGCCGCCAAGCCTAAAGACGAAGAGCATATTTTCGGGCATGGCAAAGCGGAGTTTATAGCATCTTTAATAATTGGTTTGTCCATGGTGATAATGGCGGCATACACAGGTTTTAACTCTGTAAATTCCTTGCTTAATGCACAAAAAGCGGAGTTTTCTTTTTTATTGGTGATAGTTGCCGTAATAACAATTTGTGCAAAAGGTATTTTGTTTGTCTACTGCATCAAAAAAAGCAAAGCTTACAACAGCATACTAATAAAGGCAAACGCTTACGACCACAGAAACGATGTTTTTGTTACAACAGGTACTCTCGTTGCAATTTTCTTAGGAGTTGCGGGGGTGTATTGGTTTGACGGTGCGGTGGGTATTGCAATTTCTTGTTGGATTGCCTATGTGGGCATAAATATTATAAAGGACTCCTCGGATATTTTAATGGATTCCAATGCAAAAAAAGAGGATATTTCCAAGTATTATGAGGATATTTTAAGTATAGACGGTGTAGACCACATAGACTCAGTTGTGGCAAAGCCCATAGGGGCTAAATACATTTTAATCGTTAAAGTTTCGGTAGATAAAGAGATGTCTGTAATAACAAGCCACAAAATAGCAAAAGAAATAGAAAATATACTACTGACAAAAAGGGAAGAGGTAGAAGATATTATAGTACACATAAACCCAAACTAAAAGTGATACTAATCAAAACCACTAATCACTAACCACAACAAAAAAACCGCGGTTGCGGTTTTTTTGTATTAGTGGGGTATATAGTGAGTATATATAAACACTTGATAAAGTGAGAATATCTTCTTTTGTTATTTACATAATACAATAAAAAAGTGAAAAAAATATATATAAATTATTAATAAATGGTGAATATTACTTTTTTTTGTAAAATTGTAATATTATGCTATAAGAATGCAAAAAAAAATTGAATAGTACAATATGAAAAATAGGGTTAAGGTTAAACTAAACATAGTAAAAAACGGAAATATTAGTATTTTTTATACTATATATATTATATTATTTAGGGGAGGTTCATATAATTTATGAGCAAATTTGAAGAATTAAGCACACTGGTACAACAAGGTAGGGCTAAAAATGTTAAGGAAGTAGTTGCCGCTGCTTTAGAGGAAGGCTTATCCGCAAAAGAAATTCTACAACAAGGCTTACTTGCAGGTATGTCCATAGTTGGTGAAAAATTTAAGAACAACGAAGTATACGTACCCGAAGTACTTATTGCAGCAAGAGCAATGCAAGCAGGTATAGACGCACTTAAAGAGGCATTAGCAGGCGAGCCCGTAGAAAAAGCAGGCAAGGTTGTTTTAGGCACAGTAAAAGGCGATTTGCACGACATAGGCAAAAACCTTGTAAAAATTATGTTGGAGTCTAAAGGCTTAGATGTTATAGATTTAGGCGTAGATGTTCCTGCAGAAAAATTTGTAGAAACAGCAATTTCTGAAAATGCACAAGTTATTTGTTGCTCCGCTCTACTTACAACCACAATGTCCGTTATGAAGGAAGTTGTAGATGTATTAGACCAAAAGGGCGCAAAAGGCAAAATTAAAATTATGGTTGGCGGAGCTCCTGTTACAGAAGACTTCAAAAACAAAATCGGCGCAGATTTCTATACACCGGATGCTTCAAGCGCAAGCGATGTAGCACTTGATATTTGCAAATAATAAGAGTATAATTAATTATACGAGGACTGCTAAGTTTTTGGCAGTCCTTATTTTTAAAAACAAACCTTTTGAGGTGTAATTATGAAAAGATTAAAACTACTTGCGTGTAAGGCTTTATACAGGGAACTTAGCTTAATTACAGCTACCTGCGATAATTTTGTGGACGTTACCTACATAAAGCAGATACTTCACGATACCCCTAAACTTTTAAACAAGGCATTAGCGGAAGAAATTAAAAAAATAGATGAGGACGAGGATAACCACACCTATTCTTCTATGTATAACAAAAGACCCTTCGATGCCATTATTTTTGGCTATGGGCTGTGCTCTAATGCTGTAATTGGACTATCCTCGGAAAAATATCCTTTGGTAATACCAAAAACGGACGATTGTATAGGGCTTTTTTTAGGCTCTTACGAAAAATACAAGGAATGTTTTAAGGAAAACACGGGTACATATTGGTACAATGCCTCCTGGATAGAAAATTCCCATATGCCCTCGGAGGAAAACGATGCCCAAATGTTAGAGGCATACGTGGAAAAATATGGAGAGGAAAATGCAAAGTATTTAATGGAGGATGCCTGTCTTGTGGCAAACTACAATAAATGCGCATATATAAATTGGGACGAACTAAAATTCCCCAAATACGAAGAATACACAAAAGAGGCGGCAAAGTTTTACGGCTGGAACTACGAAAAAATTCAAGGAGACAGTTGCTTTTTAAGAGATTTAATAGACGGCAACTGGGACGACAGATTTTTAATAGTGCCACCGGGCAAAACGGTAGTAGAAGACTTTAACGGCGGTATTATGAAAGCCGAATAATTGAGAGGTATTTTATGGAATTGGTATGCACAGGCGCATGTATTTTTGGCAAGTGCCCTCATAAAAAATGTATTAAATTTTTAAACAAGGAAAAAACGGCAGTACAAATCAAAACGGGTATGAATATCCTAACAACAGGGGATATGCCAAACATCACCCCGGACAAACAGGGGCTTGGGCTTGCAATAGACATTGGCACAACAACTGTGGTGGTTTATTTGTATCAAATAGAAAATTGCAAATGTATGCGTACGTCAAGTAGGATTAACGCACAGGTTTCCTTGGCTGTGGATGTTATTTCTCGCATTAAATATTGCACGGACAACCCAAACGGCTTAGAAAAGCTTAACGAAGCTATTATTGTGGAACTAAATTCTCTTATTAAAGAGGTGCTGGAGGATGTTTCCGCAGACGAAATCAAACATATGGTGATAACGGGCAACACCACCATGCTACATTTGTTGCAAAAACTTTCTCCCGTTTCTATGGGGCATACTCCCTTTGAGCCGGAGTCCTATTTTGGCAACACCCTAAAAGCAACAGAGCTTGGGCTGGAGCTTAGTAATGCAGAGTGCTATTTGTCTCCCTGTATTTCCGCTTTTGTGGGAGGGGATATTACAAGTGCAACAATAGCCGCAGACATACAAAATTCCGAGGATATTTGCTTGCTTATGGATATTGGCACAAACGGCGAGGTTATTTTGGGCAATAAAGATTTTATGTTAAGCACATCAACGGCGGCAGGCCCTGCTTTTGAGGGTTCTCAAATTACTTGCGGAATGGCAGGAGTTAAGGGTGCAATAAATGTTGTGGACGTTTTAGACGGCAAACTTATTACAAGCGTAATAGGGGAGGTTAAGCCCATTGGCTTATGTGGATCGGGGCTACTTGATGCAATCTCTCTAATGCTTGATTTAGGCGTAATAGACGAAACGGGCAGAATTAATCAAGCCGAAGAGTTTGGAGATTTAGTTAAAAAAGGCCCCGATGGGATATCTATATATATTACGGACGAGGTTTTTATAGCTCAAAAGGATATAAGAGAACTGCAAACGGCAAAAAGTGCGGTTGCGGCAGGGGTTAAGTGCTTAATTAAAGAATCCGGCTACACGGTGGACGATATTAAAAAAGTATATATTGCAGGTGGATTCGGAAATTATATGAACAAAGAAAGCGCACTAAAAATTGGCTTGCTATCCAAAGAATTTGCAGATAAAACGGTTAGCATAGGCAATGCGGCAGGCTCGGGTGCTTCTATGGCTTTGCTTAATAACGATTATAAAACCGCAACGGAGAAAATATCCAAACTGGCTAAACCCGTAGAATTAGGTGGAAATCCTTATTTTATGGAAAAATACGTAGAATGTATGTATTTTAGCAATGAAGATTAAAGTTTTAGAAGGCAGTTACTGCATAAGCAAACTAAGTAAAGCGCCTAATATAGAGCGTTTAGAAGGGTTTTTCACCTTGTCTGCAACAAAGGAAGAAATAAGCCTTATATGCTCGGAAAAATGCGCACCCATAGCACCCTTGTGTAAAAATATACAAAAGGGTTACGCTGTTTTTTATATTGATGATATTTTAGATTTCTCTCTGAAGGGAGTGCTTGCAAAAATCAGCGATGCTCTAAAAGAGTACAGCATTTTGTGTGTTTCTACCTACAATACAGATTATTTTATGGTAAAACAGGAAAACTTAGAAAGTGCGTTAAGACTGCTTAAATCCGTAGAGTATTAAAATAATAAAAATAA
This sequence comes from uncultured Christensenellaceae bacterium, assembly GCA_964628515.1. GTDB lineage: Bacteria > Bacillota > Clostridia > Christensenellales > Christensenellaceae > CAZVNZ01. The sequence goes on along the minus strand of CAZVNZ010000021.1, from coordinate 32,251 downwards.
GTAAGGTGCGAAGGCAAAACCGGCGCACCTTATTTGTGTGTTTATTTTTGTTTTTTTCTTACTATTATATAAATTATTAGTGCTGTTGCAAAAAAAGCAATACTGCCGAAGGGAAAAAGCACGGTAAGAGTAAATATATCAGTAGTAATGTAAATTGCGGTAGGTCCGTCCGCACCACCGATTACCGAAAAACTTTCAGGCAAGTTGTCATTACCCATGTTAAAATTAGATCCAATGTACACAACTGTAAGCACAGCAAGAACACATCCTGCTATTACGCAAAAATACATAACCTTTTCAAGAGGGGATAGGTTAATCCAATACAGCTTGCGTGCAATTTGTTTTGGATTGCCCATTTGGCTTACTGCAATTTCCTCCGCTTGCGCAAAGCTTTTCCCATCTTCAACAAGTTTTTCTATTTTATCGTAAATATGAGAGTACAATTCCGCTTTTACATGCTTAGACTTTATGTTTTTTAAAAAATCATCTGTTAATTTACCCATTTGTTTAAGCCTCCGATTTTGCAAGTATGGTGTTTATAGATTTGGAAAAAACACTCCATTCGTCCTTGTTTTGTGTATACTGCTCTTTGCCCAAAGCGGTTATACGGTAATACTTGCGCTGTCTGTTACTATTTGATGTAACCATATAGGACTCAATCAGTTTATCCTTTTCAAGAGAGTGCAAAAAGGGGTACAGCGTGCCTTCCTTAAACTCGAAAATATTGTTAGAACGGCAACTAAGCTCACTAATAATCTGATAGCCGTACATATCCTGCTCTTTAAGCAACTTTAAAATAAGTAGGGAAGTGCTGACGGAAGTTAAATTCTTGTTAAACTTCATAATATTACTCCTTATATACATAGAATATCTATGTATAATAGTATACATAGGTATTCTAAGTATGTCAATACTTTTCAGTAATCAGTAATCAGTTATTGGTGGATAACTTCAACATCAGTACACAAAACTATCCACTAAAAAAAACCCCACCAACTAATTGGTAGGGTTTTCGAAATGTTATTGTTAAAAAACTCGTTTTGCGCTTACATAATTTCTTGCGTAGTAGCCCGAAGACATACTGCTTGTGGAAACTCCGCCAATGGAGGGGGCTGCGTGTATAAAACTTCCGCCTCCCAAGTAAATGCCCATATGGCTTATTACCGAACTGCTGTCCGACTTAAAGAACACCAAATCGCCGTATACCAAGGAGTTTACATCGCTTACAGATGCCCAGTTAGATACATTTGCGTACCCTGCAGAGCTTAGTCTGCCTGTGGCAACGCCGGAATTTTTAAGGCAATAGTACACAAATCCGGAGCAATCAAAGGAGTTTGGTCCGCTTGTGCCGTACACATAGGGCACTCCTGTTAAGGATTGCGCAATTTCTATAAATTTATCTATGCCCGTTCCCGGAGATACCGCAGGTGGTGCAGGTGGCTCGGGTGTTGGCTCGGGCGCAGGTGCAGGTGGCTCAGGTGTTGCAGCCGGTGGAGGTGCTTGCGTATCTCCGCCGTTATTTGCAGGCGGTGGAGTAGGGGATGGGGTAGCCTCTGCATTAGGTTTTTGTGTAGCTTCCGGCTTGGGTGTTGCGGATGGCTTTGGTGATGCAGAGGGTGCAGGTGCGTTAGGCGCCTTTACCGCTGTATCGGAAAATAATATCTTGCGAGTGGATTTACCGGCTTTACCGTCCACTATTAAGTTATTGTTGGATTGAAACATTTTTACGGCTTGTAAGGTAGCATCACCATAATAACCTGTGGCATTGCCTGTAAAATAGCCAAGGACGGATAGCCTTTCCTGCATTGCTTTAATATCGTCTCCGCTGTCTCCTGCAAACATCATATAGTAGTTTGCATTTTCCGAGTATAGCAAGTCTAAAGCGGACTTAGACATAATTCCGTTTACTTCTATGCCGTTTGTTCTTTGAAATTTTTTAACCGCTTCTTCCGTAACAGGACCAAAATACCCTGTGTTGTTGCCGTATTCGTAGTATTCCAGCTCAGCAAGGCGAGACTGCATTTTTGCAACTTCGTCGCCTTTATCTCCGGATTTTAGGCTGTCTATATCCGCCGCCGCCGTTGCCGTTGTGGGAGGTGCGGGTATGGGTAGTATTATAAGGCTTTCCACAGGTACTTTTTTAATTTCCTCTGTGGGTGGTGTGTCGGGAGTTTCCGCTATTGGCTCATTAATCGTACCTTCAAAAACCGCACTTTCGGAATCGCTTATATCTTTAACTTCCCTTTCCAAAATAGGTTGATAATCGTCTCCAAGAAGAGATTTTCTTGTACCGGGGCCTGCTTTGCCATCCACTCCTAAGCCTTTTTCCTGTTGGAATTTTATTACTGCGTTTTGCGTGTCTGTACCAAAATAACCTGTTGCCGGAAATTGCAAATAGCCAAGTTTGTTTAACGCAGTTTGTAATTCCAGTACAAAGGAATCGTCGTCACCAACTTGCAGAATTTCATATCGCTCTGCCGCAAAAGCTACATTGGGTATATTAGATGCGACAAATACTGTAAACATTGATAAAGTTATTATTGCAATACGCTTGAACATAGTTTCTCCTTAGCATATAATTTATGTATGTTATAATTACTAAAAAATTGTAACATTTTCTTAATATTTATACAATATTTATATTTTTACTTAAAAAGCGGTATTTACTAAAAAATACCGCTTTTCTTGTAGTTATATATAATTATCTTTTATTTGCTCCGTTTTACTGCATATATTACATATGTTTATCAACTTTTTTATTTTCGAGAGCTAAATATTTGGATAGCGTTTGCATTAAATCGTCAAATGTTTTGGGGTTTAGGGATTGCGCTCCGTCGGATAATGCTTTTGCCGGATTGTTGTGTACTTCTATCATAAGCCCATCGCAACCGGCAGAAATTGCCGCCTTGCTTAAAGGCTCTACCAACCACTCTATGCCTGCCGCATGGGAAGGGTCTGCAATTACAGGTAGATGGGAAAGCCTTTTTAAAACGGGGATTGCACTGACATCAAAGGTGTTGCGTGTAAAAGTCTCAAAAGTGCGTATGCCCCTTTCGCATAAAATTACCTGCTCGTTACCGCCTGCCATAATGTACTCCGCACTCATTAAAAATTCTTCTATTGTATTTGCCAAACCTCTTTTTAAGAGTATAGGCTTTTTAAGTTGCCCCAACTCTTTTAGCAGTCTGAAATTTTGCATATTTCTTGCACCCACTTGGATTATGTCTATATCTTCAAAAAGAGGAATATCCGAAATACCCATAATTTCCGATACTATGGGCAATTTATACTTGCTTTTGCTCTCCAATAAATAATCGATGCCCTCGTTAGCCAGCCCTTGAAAAGCATAGGGGGAGGTGCGAGGCTTAAAGGCTCCGCCACGTAAAAAGTTAGCACCGCTTTTTACTATGCTTGACGAAATTTCCCCTATTTGCTCCCGAGTCTCCACAGAACAAGGCCCTGCAATAACGGCAAAATATCCGCCCCCTATTCTTAGTCCATCCACATCTATAACCGTATCGTCCGTATGAAACTTGCGGTTTGCCTTTTTGTAAGGCTCGGAAACACGCCTAACATCTTCTACAATATTAATTGCTTTAATGGAGTTTATGTCTATAACGGAGGTGTCTCCCACCAAACCTATTATGGTGGTGTTTTCTCCTTCGCTTAAATGTATTTTAAAGTTTTTTTGCTCAAGCTCGCTAATAAACTTTTGTATTTTTTCCTTTGGTGTGTGTTGCTTTACTATAATAATCAAAATGTGTACCTCATATTTAAAAAAATTGTATAAATTTATTATATATTTATTTACATATAATTGCAATGAAAAACAGCCGTATTTCTACAGCTGTTCGTTCAAAATATAGTACAGGAGGAACGTAAAAAAAATCATTTATCTATCTTTATTACAAATATAACACATAATTTAATACTTGTAAAGAGTTTTGTTAAAAAAATGTAATAAATTTTAAATATTTTTTTTAAAACTAATTTTTGTTGTAAAACTTGGGTTTTTTAGATATAATAATAGAATATATACGGAGGTTTTAGTGTGGAAAATGTGAAAATTAACGCAGATTGTTACAAATATGTTATAAATATTGATAATAATTTGTTAAGCAGTATTAAAATAGATAAAGGATTTGTTATAGTTACAGACGATATTGTGCATAACCTTTACGGTAAATATTTCAAAGGCGCAAAATTTGTAGTGCTAAAAGCCGGAGAAGAGTCCAAAAATATGGAAAATCTTCAATATATATATAAGGAGCTTATGGACGCCAAGCTAAACAGAGAGGACTACCTTATAGCCTTAGGCGGTGGAGTAATAGGGGATATTACAGGTTTTGCGGCGGCAACCTTTAAAAGAGGGGTAAACTTTATACAAATACCCACAACCTTATTGGCACAGGTGGACAGCTCGGTTGGTGGTAAGGTGGCGGTAAATATTCCCCAAGGCAAAAATATGGTGGGGGCGTTTTATCAACCTAAAGCCGTATATGCGGATATTTCCACTCTGCAAACCTTGGATAAACGACAAATAAGCGCAGGAATGGCGGAAGTAATCAAGTATGGCTATATTGCGGATAAAGAATTTATTGCAAGCATTAAAAATTTAAGTTTAGCTCAAATTGTAAAAAGAAGTTGCGAAATCAAAGGGGAGTTTGTGCATAAAGACCCATACGACACAGGGGAGCGGATGAAGCTAAACTACGGGCATACCATAGGGCATGCCATAGAAACGGTTACAGGGTACAATACCTACTTACATGGCGAGGGTGTTGCAATAGGTATGGCGTACGCATCACAAATAGCGGAAAACTTAGGCATTGCAAAAAGCGGACTGCATAAAAACACCATAGAAATGCTTGAATTTTATAATTTACCCACAAAAGTGCCAAAAGAGGTGCTTACCTCCGCACTTAATATATTAGAGCACGACAAAAAAGCCCAAAGTGACGGAATAAACTTTATACTAATAGAAACTGTGGGCAACAGTATCATAAAAAAACTAAAATTAGACACTATAAAGGAAGCGCTTAATATATGAAAGTTATAAAACCCTCCAAGCTACACGGCGAAATTACCATACAAGGCTCCAAAAGTGTGTCTCACAGGGGGATTATTTGCGCCGCTTTGAGCATAGGCAAAAGTGTGCTTGAAAACGTAAACTATTGCGACGATATTTACGCAACCCTAAATGCCCTAAGGGATATGGGTATTTGCAACTACATCATCACGCAAAAAAAATGCGTTATTGAGGGCAACCTTAACTTGATAGCTAAGGAGCATGTTAACTGCGAGGAATCCGGCTCTACAATACGGTTTCTTATGCCTCTTGCAAAGGTGGGCACTAAATTTTGTGGTAAGGGCAGGTTGCTAAAGCGCCCAATGGACGTGTTTTATAATATGGGTATTAAGTATACTTTGGGTGATGATTGGTTAGAAATTACACAGCAAATAGAAAATGGCGAGTTTAGTATAAGAGGGGATGTTTCCTCCCAGTTTATCAGCGGTTTGTTGTTTGCACTACCTTTAAAAAAGGGAGATTCCAAAATAAATATTACAACAGCCATAGAATCTTTGGATTACATAGAGCTTACACGGCAAATGCAGGAGTATTTTGGGGTTAAAAGTGTTTTTGAAGGAAATACTATATATATAGAAGGAAACGCAAACTACATTGCAAGAGATGTTTTTGTGGAGGGGGATTACTCTCATGCTGCATTTTTTGCGGTGGCAGGTGCAATAAACGGAGATGTGCTAATAAAGGGGCTAAATAAAAACTCTCTGCAAGGGGATAAGGCGATTTTTAGCATTATAGAGCAAATGGGCGGTAATGTAGAGTATTTAGCTGAGGGTATCAAAGTTTCCAAAAGCAATTTGCAGGGTATAGAAATAGATGCAGGGCAAATACCCGATTTAGTCCCTATACTTGCGGTACTTGGGTGCAAATGCAATGGCACAACCAAAATATACAATGCAGGGCGTTTACGCATAAAGGAAAGCGACAGACTAAACAGCATAACAACAGAGCTAAACAAATTGGGCGCAAACATTACAGAATACGAGGACAGCCTAATAATACGGGGGGTAGATACCCTAAAAGGCGGAGAGGTTTACAGCCATGACGATCACCGAATTGCAATGGCACTTACGGTGGCGGCTTGCATTTCTACGGAAAATGTAATATTATTAAATGCAGATGCAGTAACAAAATCGGCGCCTTCATTTTACAAAGAAATTTCCGCTTTAGGCGGAGTAGTAGAAGAAAGCTAATACATAAGGGGTGCAATATGAGCGCAGTTTACGGAGATAATTTAAAATTAACATTGTTTGGGGAATCTCATTCTAAGGGGATAGGTGCAGTAATAGACGGCTTGCCGTCGGGGATAGAATTAAACGAGGCAGATATTAAGGCGGCAATGGCAAGACGATCGCCAAGCTCGAAATCCGTGGCATCTACATTACGCAGAGAAAAGGACAAATACGAAATTTTTAGCGGATTTTTTTCCAATCATACCACGGGTACTCCCTTAAGTTTTATTATACGAAATTCGGACACTATGTCCTCCGATTACGAAAGAATTTCCAATATTTTACGTCCGGGGCATGCGGATTTCTCGGGAGACGCAAGGTACAACGGGTATAACGATAGACGAGGTGGAGGGCATTTTTCGGGTAGACTGACAGCCCCCATAGTTTTTGCAGGGAGTATTGCACGGCAGTATTTGGCATCCAAAAACATTTTTGTGGGTGCTCATATAAAAAGCATTGCAGATATTCAAGACGGGGATTTTACCGAGTTTTCCAAAGATGCGTTTAGCGAAATAGAGCAAAAGGACTTCGGCGTAATAGACGACGACAAAGGCTTAGAAATGTTAGAGCATATAAACGAGGTAAGGTTAGAGCAGGACTCTTGCGGAGGTACGATAAAATGCGTAATAATAGGTGTGCCGGCAGGAATAGGCGAGCCCTTTTTTTCCAGCATAGAAAGCAAACTATCTCAAATGATGTTTAGTATACCGGCAATAAAAGGCATAGAGTTTGGTTGCGGATTTAAGTTTGGAGGGTTGCGTGGCAGCGAGGCTAACGATTTGCCTATTTTAGAGCATGGCAGAGTTAAGTTTGCAAGCAACAACAATGGTGGCATTAACGGGGGTATATCAAACGGAATGCCCATAGAGTTTAAAGTGGTGGTAAAGCCCACACCGTCAATCTCAAAATCTCAAATGACGGTGGATATTTTAGGCAAAACAATTACAGAGTTGCAAATAAAGGGCAGACACGATGTTTGTATAGTTCCAAGAGCCTTAGAAGTGGTTAAAAGTGCGGCAGCCTTTGTAATTATGGATATGTATATGGGTAGCAAGTATCACAACAGAAAACCGGAGGATATACAGTGAGCAACTTAGATACATACAGAGCCCAAATAGACGATATAGACAGGCAATTAGTAGCGCTTATAGAAAAGCGTATGGGCATATCTAAAAAGGTAGGGGAGTACAAAAAGGCAAACAACCTACCCGTTTTAGACGAAAAACGAGAAACGGAAGTAATTAAAAAACGTATGGAAATGCTAAATAATAAGGAGTATAAAGAGGATATTACCAAGTTATTTAAATTAATTATGGAGTTAAGCAGAAGTCACCAATGAATATTTACCTTACAGGCATAATGGGATGCGGAAAAACCACGTTAGGCAAAAAGATAGCCACCAAAAAAAATGTGGATTTTATAGATTTAGATTGCAAAATAGAAGCACAGGCAAAAATGAGTATTCCCGAAATTTTCACAGAGCATGGGGAGGAGTATTTTAGAGCGTTGGAAACTACGGCACTAAATATAATTTCTTTAAGCAAAAAATGTGTAGTTGCCTGCGGTGGCGGAATTGTGCTAAAAGCACAAAATATAGAAATTATGAAATCCTCGGGAGTCATCCTTTTTATTAACAGAGATATTAACCAAATTGCAAGCACTATCAACACAAAAAAACGCCCTCTGCTTAAAAATGCTACGGACGTTTTGCAAATATATAAAAACAGGGAAAGGTTGTACAAATCCACCTGTACGGAAGAAATACTTAATAATGATATGGAGGAGACTATTAATTATATTTGCTCAAAATACCTTTAATGTGCAAATAATCTTTATAGTTTGGCATTATGCCAAAAAACTTTTTAAAGGCATAAAATGCCTGCCAAATAAGCATATCCTCTCCGTTTTGCGTGGTAAGCCCACGCTTTTTTGATTCCAAAATTAAATCGGTGTTGGAGGGTTTATATAATAAATCGTATACTATGGCGGTTTTTGGCAGTTTGTCAAGAAAACTAAAGGAGGTAAAATTCTCCTTGCCCACCATGCCAAGTGGGGTGGTGTTTATAAGTAAATCGCAGTTTGAAAGCTCTAAACTAAAATTGGGATAGGCGGTAATATTTTCTCTTATTTCTAAGGCTTTTGCATTATTAAACGTGCGGTTTACAATACTTATGTGCGTAGCACCGGTAAACTCTCTTACAAACATTTGGGCAACCGCTCCTGCGCCTATTATGCAGATGTTTTTGTTGTCTATGCTTGTGTTTTCCCCCTTGTTTTCTATGGTGATGTTGGTAGTACAACCATCACCATCACCATAAATAAGGCTTAACCCTGCTAAAAAGCCTTGAGTGTCTGTGGAGTAGCCGTACAGCTTGCCCTCCTTAACCACTACCGTGTTTATACTAAAGTTGTTTTCTGTTTGGTGCAAATAGGGTATTATTGCATCTTTTAGTGGCATGGTAATATTAAATCCGCAAATGTTGTTTTTTTGCAGATTTTCCGTAAATGCAAAAATGCTTGCTTTGGTTACTTCTGTTTTTTCGTAAATACAGTTGTTTATGTCGTATATTTTGTATAACTCCCCATGGATTACGGGGGATAGACTGTGCATTACCGGACTTCCGATAACTGCGTATTTATTTTGTTTCAAACTTTTTACCTCGTATATTTTGTGCTATAATAATTATAGCATATTTTCTTGTTTTAGAGGAGATATATAAAGAATTTTTGCAGGAGACGGCATATATGGAAAAAATACTTGTTATTAACGGTCCAAACTTAAATATGTTAGGCATACGAAAAACGGATGTTTACGGCACAAAAACTTTGACGGAGCTTGAGGACTACATCACCCAAAAATTTAAAAATGTTGCAGATATAGAGTATTTCCAATCTAATTGCGAAGGCAAAATTATAGATGCAATTCATAAAAAACACAACACGGTGTACAAAATTGTAATAAACGCAGGCGCTTACACCCATTACAGTTACGCAATAAGAGACGCCATAGAGGCAGTAAGCGTGCCTTGTATAGAGGTGCATATTTCTAACGTTATGGAGAGGGAGGATTTCAGAAAGATTTCGGTAATTAAAGAGGTTTGCGCAGACACCGTGTACGGCTTGGGTTATGAAAGCTATATTGTGGCAATAAACAAGTTTTTAACGGGGGAAAAATAGGGTAGCATATTTATAGTGATGCAATTTGTTTTAGCTTATTTATTACGCTTTGTTTGTCGTTTAACTCAAAAGAGGTGTTTTGGCTTATGGAAATTAAAAAGCTGTACATAATATTAGCCATGGCGCAATCCTCGTTAAAATGCACCTTTCCCGTACTGTGATTAATAGAATAATACCATAAGTTGTTCTTACAAACGGTGGTAATGGTAGCGTCTAAATTGTAATACACGGTTTTATGCACAAGGCTGACATCAAAGTTATCATAAGTTTGCAAATAATTAATTGTGTTTTCTATATGGGCTATCCGCTGTTTTTTTGTGGTTTTTACGCAAAAGGGCTTGGTGGTGTTGCCTATGTACATGCCTAAATTCTCGTTTTGGATAAACTCTTCCAAATTTTCTATAACATATATATGTCTAATGTTGTTGGTTTTACTTAAATTGGATATATGCAGTAAATTATATAGGGTAATCTCCTTTTGTTTTTCGCTTTGAGGCACATCTGCCATTTCTACCACCTCGCAAAAAAGCTCGCTACTCATGGTGAGGCGGTTTAAATAGTTGGAAAACAGGCATAAAGGCTCGTGGATATAAGAATTTTGCTCTATTACTTTTAATGTGGTATCAAATAAGTTTGTCTTTTTATCGAAGTATACCACTTTGGATAAACTTAAAATATTGCGATAAATAGTTTCGTGAGCGGTAATATTATAGGTATCTATGTAAAGTGTGGAATAAAGTTTCTTATTTTTGTTTGAAAAAATGCTTAAAGATAAATTGCCCTTAAATATATAGTAGCTGTAAGCAAACTGAGTGCTGTCCGGAGAAATATAAATGTATTCCTTAAAATTAGGGTGAAACATCAACTCCCAGTAATTCTTGGGTACTACGCTGCTTGTTTGCAGAGTACTTTTTTTAATAAAGTAAATAACCCTTATTTTATGCCCCAAATTAAGTAATTCAATTACTTTTAAAATTATTTTGTTTGCTTCCTCCGGATTGCTGTTGTTTAACAAAAAAAACATTTCTGTTTCCGTTATATATATTTTACCCGGTGTTTTGGAGTTTTTAACCGCATCAAAAAAGGCATAAATACTATTTAATATACCGTCTATGCCTTTATATAAGGAAATTTCCGAGGAATAGGCGGTTTTTTGCGGTGCAAACAAGGAAGCGGCAGGTACATTTTCCTTTGCCAAAAACATATTAGTGCATTTAAAAAGGTATTGAGGGTCTTCTTTTGATTCGGTAGGGAAAAACTCGTCGTATAATGTTTCTAACGTTTGCACCCCTGTTTTTTTGTTTTGTTCAATTAAGTATTCCACAACCCAATCGTAATAAGAAGATGAGGAAGAAAATTTGCGTACTCCGGTTTTCCACTTGCTTACGGTACTACGTTCTAAATTCAAATAAACAGATAAATTATTAATGGATATATTTAATATGTTCATTAAATAACCCAGTGCAGAAATATTGTTAGCCATTTTTACCTCTTTTTTTCAATTATACACGAATTATATGTATTTTCAATAAGTATGTCCTAAAAATGTCCTATTTTACTAAAGGCAAAACGATTATTAATATGTACAATCCAAAAATCTTTTTATATAATCATAATATGTAATTTTAATACAGCTTAGGGGGTATCATTATGTTTAAAAATTTTAAAATTGCAACAAAGCTAATATTAGGATTTGCTATTGTTGTTATACTTATGGTAGTAGCTATTTTTGTGTCCTTTACACAAATTAGGGCAGTATCTCGAGAAATAGATAACTATGCATTGCTTTCTGTGCCAAACACAGACACTCTTTGGAATTTAAGAAGAGATTTTGTTTCGGCACAAAGATATATTTACGAAGGTCTTGCAAATATAGATGCTGCCGATGGAGAGACTGCATATGCAGCTGCCGAGGCAGAATCTCAAAAAACAATTTCCGATTTAGCGACATATAAAGAGGGTACAAGGCAATCTAAAGATGTTATTGATAGTTTAGAAGAGCAACTTATAGTAGTAAAAGATCTTTCCGACCAAGTTATTGCCCTTGGCAGAACAGGCAAGCACGACGAAGCTATGGTGTTAATGCAGGGAGAATATAAAACTGCATATGACGCAGCCGCAAACAGCTTAATTAAAGTGGTGGATAATCAAAATGAAATATCTGCCAACCAAAAGGTAGAGGCAGACCAAATTGTTGCCAATGCGGAATTACTCTTGTTTATAATACTGGCACTAAATGTTATTGTAGCCGTACTGCTTACATACTTTATAACTAAGGGTATAAGAAGGCCGATTATGGAGCTTGAAGTAGCGGCAAAGGAGCTTTACAAAGGCAATTTAAAGCCCTCCATTACCTACGAGTCTAAGGACGAGTTAGGCGAGCTTTCCAAAAACCTTAAAGAATCTCTTGCAACCATATCCGCATATATTGCAGATATAGACAGAGCAATGGGCGAGCTTTCTCAAAACAACTTTGATGTATATCCTACTCAGGATTTCAGAGGAGATTTCCAAGGCATAGTAAATTCTATTGCAACTATGATAGATGTGCAGTCTCGGTCGTATGCAAATATTCAGCAATCAGTAAAGCAGGTTTCTATGGGCTCTTTGCAGGTGGCAGGAGGAGCACAAAGTCTATCTCAAGGCTCAACAGAGCAAGCATCAGCGGTACAAGAGCTGTCTGCATCCATAACACAAATAACAGAGCAAATAAATATGACGGCAGACAACGCAAGAGCGGCTAACGATAAAGCTGTTGTAGTTGGAGATATGATTTTCAAAAATAACGAGCAAATGAAAGATTTAACCATTGCAATGGACGATATTACAAATAAATCCAACGAAATCGGTAAAATCATTAAAACTATTGAGGACATTGCTTTCCAAACAAATATACTTGCACTAAATGCGGCGGTAGAAGCGGCAAGAGCAGGGGAGGCAGGCAAGGGCTTTGCGGTTGTGGCAGACGAGGTTAGAAACCTTGCAAGTAAATCCGCAGAGGCGGCCAAAAACACCACAGCTCTAATTGAAGGCTCTATAAGCGCAGTAGGAAAGGGCTCCGAGCTTGCAAACTTAGCGGCGCACTCCCTCTCCGAAGTTGCAGATGAAGCAAAGGCAATTACAACCGTTATTAACGATATTGCAAGGGCATCGGACGACCAAGCAGAGTCTGCAAAGCAAATAGAGGCAGGAGTATCTCAAATATCCATTGTTGTACAAACAAACAATGCAACAGCAGAAGAAAGTGCGGCAGTAAGCGAAGAATTAAGCTCTCAAGCACAACTGCTCAAAGATATTGTAGCAAAAGTTAATGTAATGAAACAATATAAGATGGAGGATAGTACGAGCGAAAACCACGTGCCTGTAATAGACTTAGAGAGTTACGAAAATACAGACAAATACTAAGATAATTGATTTAATAACCCCTACGATATAAAACGAGCCTGACTTTTGTTGGGCTTGTTTTATTGGTTCTATGTCAAGTCTTGGGGTGGAACAAAAGTAAAATTACAACCGCCTACTCAGCACTCTTTTTTTGCTTCTTAACATTCTTAGTAATTTCCCCACGAGCCAGCTCGTCGCATCTGTTGTTATAAGCGTCATCCGAATGGCCTTTTACTTTATGCCAGTACACTAAGTGGTCTTTGGTTGCGTTTAGCAGTTGTTTCCATAAATCTTGGTTTTCAACAGGCTTTTTTGCCGCCGTTTTCCAACCGTTTTCCTGCCAGGCTATTATCCAGCCTTTATCAAAAGCATTATGCACATAGGCGCTGTCTGTATATACGTTTACCTTACAGCTTTCCTTAAGTGCAAGCAATCCTCTTATTATTGCCAAAAGCTCCATTCTGTTATTGGTGGTTTCTTCCAAAAAACCGCTACCTTCCTTTTTGTTGCCTTTGTACTCCAAAATGTAGGCGTAACCTCCGGGCCCCGGATTTTTAGAGCATGCACCATCGGAGTACAGACTTACGATTTTCATTTCGCTTTTACGCATTAGAAAGCTCCTTAGATTTATTTGCACAGGCATTTACTGCTTCCTTAATAATTGCGTAGGTGTCCTTTTCCTCAAATACCTGCATTGCTTGCAAAGTAGTACCGCCGGGGGAGCATACGTTTTCTATAAGCTCCTTTGGCTCTTTTTTTGTTTTAACCAGCATTTCCGCACCACCTATAAAGGTGTTGAGTGCAATATTGTAGGCGGTTTGTTTGGGTATTCCCATACTTACTCCTGCGGTAGCCAAAGCATCTATAAACATATACACGTAAGCAGGTCCGCTACCGCTTATTGCGGTTATTTCGTCCATTAAATTGTAGGGAATACTCTCCACAACTCCTAATTTAGAAAACAAACTATATATAAAATCGTACTCCTCTTTATTTAGCGTACTTGGTTGCTCAAAACAGCTTACCCCTTTGCCTACAAGTAAAGGGGTATTTGGCATTATGCGTAAAATTCTGCTGTCAGGCATTTTTTCTTTTAGGGTGATGACGGTAATACCTGCCGCAATGGATACCACAGCCTTATGTGCAAAATCATAAGTGCTTATTACATCACGCAGTACATTTGGTTTTATACTTAAAAAAATAATATCACTTTTGCTTATTAAGGAGGGAATGTTTTCACAAATATTAAGGTTTAGGGAGGTGCATTTTTGTGGGTCTGTATCGTACACAAAAATATTGTCCTTAGAAATAACGTTATTTTCCAAAGCTCCGTTAATTATTGCTGTTGCCATATTTCCACAGCCTATAAATCCAATTTTCAAATTCGTACTTCCTTTCCAATAAAAAAAGATTGACTAAAATTAATATAACTATTATAATATAATACGTGTAAAAAAACAAATTTTTTTAGGGGAGTAGCTCAATTGGCAGAGTGGCGGTCTCCAAAACCGTAGGTCGCAGGTTCGAGGCCTGTCTCCCCTGCCAGATAAGGCTTTTGTAACTAATAGCGCAAAAGCCTTTTTTATTGCCGAATAACAAACATCACCATAAAAAAAGAAAAATTAATTTACGTGTTAAAAACACAGCAGGTAAGCCGAATATGCGTACTAAACAAGAGTTTAGTAGAGGAAAACTTTCTAAAATAAAAATCTATATTTAATTGCGTTATTGACTATTTATCAATATAAATATATAATATATAAGTTAATAATTATGATATAGTACAAAAACAAGGAGGAGAACCGTATGAAAAAACGCAGCATAGCTATTTTGATAGTTGTTGTTGTTCTTATAGGATTGCTGGGTTTTATAGTAGTAAACGGGTTTAATGTAGGAATATACGAAATTCGTCCGCTAAATGGTATAAAACAAGGGCTTGATTTAACCGGCGGTATTTATACCGTGTATCAGGCGGAAGATACTACTATTGAAAACTTCAACGATAAAATGGATGGCGCAATGCTTGTTTTACGAAACAGGTTAGATGCAAAAGGCTTTACAGAGGCAACCATAACCAAACAGGGCGAGGACAGAATCAGGGTGGAAATACCCATAAATGCCTCAAGCGAAATTAAAGACCCTAACGAAGTTACAAAGTTTATAGGCTCCCCTGCAAAATTAGAGTTTGTTGGGCCGGACGATGTTACAATTTTAGAAGGCAAAGATATTAAGTTTGCTCGTGCGGTTTACGGAGAAGGCAATAAGCCTGTTGTTTCCTTTGAGCTTACAGAGGACGGTGCAAAAGCGTTTGCGGATGCAACCACTAAGTTCTTAAATCAAGCAATATCCATAAAACTTGATGGGGAAGTTATTTCCTCCCCAACCGTAAATTCTGTAATTGCAAGTGGTAGCGGTATGATAGAAAGCCCAACATTTACGGAAGAAACGGCACAAAACCTTGCATTACAAATAGAAAGCGGAGCGCTTCCTTTGGATTTAAAGGAAATAGAGGTACGTTCTATAAGTGCTACACTTGGGTTTAATGCTTTAGAAAGCAGTATATACGCAGGCTTAATAGGTATTTTAATACTGTTTGTATATATGATTTTCTTTTACAGACTACCGGGAGTTGTGGCTTGCCTTGCACTTTTAGTATACATCTGTTTGGTACTGTTACTACTTGGCAGTGTGCCGGGAGTACAACTGACATTGCCCGGTATTGCAGGTATCATACTTGGTATAGGTATGGCGGTGGATGCCAACGTAATAATATTTGAGCGGTTTAAAGAGGAACTTAGAGTGGGTAAAACCTTGCGCTCTTCTTTAAAATCCGGTTTTGGTAAAGCGTTTTCCACCATACTGGATAGTAACGTAACCACCTTAATTTGTGCAATAGTGCTTGCAATATTTGGCACAGGCACAATAAAGAGCTTTGCCTACACACTAATTATAAGCATAATGGTTTCTCTGATTTCTGCAATAGCGGTAACAAGAGGACTGCTAAAACTGTTTATAAATATGGATATTAAAAACACAAATGTGTTTATGAAAAACGCAAAAAAATACAGAGAGATAGAAGGCGAAAAAGTAACGGGAGGTGAGGCAAAATGATTTTACAAAAAACCAAATATATTGTTCTCATATCCATTGCCATTATGATAATAGGTCTTATATGCGGTTTTGCATTCGGTGGTTTAAACCTTGGTATAGACTTTACCGGAGGAAGTCTTACCACCGTAGTAATTGGTGAGGATTTTGAAATAGCAAAGATAAACGAAGCACTTGCCAACAACAATATTAAAGACGCAAGTGTGCTAAAATCGGGTACGGATAACAAAAACGCCATTATACGAATGAAGGCGGTAGAAGACGAGGCTACTCAAATAGCTCTTGCAGACAGTATTCTTGCAGATGTAAAAACCACATACCCTAATGCCACCTTAGAAGGCATAGACAGGGTAGGGGGTGTTGCCAGCGGAGAAATGGTAAGAAATGCTTTCTTAGCCGTGCTTATTGCCTGTGGCTTAATGCTAATTTATATTTGGATAAGATTTGAGCTTTACAGCGGCATAAGTGCTGTAATTGGCTTACTGCACAACGTTTGTATTATGACGGCGGTGGTTTGTATTTTCAGAATACAAATAAACAGCGCCTATATTGCGGCATGCCTTACAATAGTGGGTTACTCTATAAACGATACCATCGTACTTTTTGACAGAATAAGAGAAAACCACAAAGACAGGCAGTACAAAAACAGCTTGCGTATAGATGTGGCAAATGTAAGTATTAAAGAAACTCTTCCCCGTACATTAAATACATCTATTACAACTCTTATTATGATAATTGCACTATATATATTCGGTGTGGATTCCATAAAAGAATTTGCTCTTCCTATTATAATAGGGCTTATAGCAGGTACATATTCCTCCATATTTATAGCCACTCGTCTTTGGGTAATGCTTGGCGATAAATTTGAAAAAAAGGATAAATACGCTAAAAATACCCAAAGCAAAAAACCCAAAAAAGCTAAAGCGTAAAAGCTATAAAACATAAACACCAAAAAGGCTCTATTGAGCCTTTTTTGGAAACAATTTGAGAGCATTACGAAAACGTTTCGGAAGCGGTGCGGTATGAAGTACATTTTAAAGCAAAAAAACCAAATACAAAACGAAGCACTTGCACGGCAAATAGCAAAAGAGCAAGACTTAGATATTAGTATTGCCCGTATTATAGTAAACAGGGAAATTACCTCCACAAAAGAAGCAAGGGAGTTTTTGTTGCCAGATATTTCTCAAATACACGACCCATTCCTGTTTGAGCAAATGAAGGATTGCGTCAGCATAATCAAAAATGTAATTGCAAACAAAGGCAAAATATGTGTGTACGGCGATTACGATGCAGACGGCACCTGCGCTTGTGCAATAGCCTATTTAACACTAAAACAAATGGGTGCGGATGTTTCTTGTATACTGCCCGATAGGTTAGAGCATGGCTACGGGCTTTGCCTTGACACCGTAAAAAATCTTACCCACTTTGCACTTCTTATTACCGTAGATTGCGGTATAACTAATGTAGAAGAAATAGAATACCTAAAAAGCAAGGGTGTTAAAACAATTATTACGGATCATCATGAGTGTCCGCATATACTTCCCAAAGCGGATTGTATTTTAAACGCAAAACGCAAGGGGGAAAGCTATCCTTTTGCCGATTTATGCGGAGCAGGTGTGGCTTTTAAGCTGTCTCAAGCCTTAATTAATGAGCAGGCTTTAGAATATATAGATATTGCCGCCATTGCCACAGTTTCGGATATTGTGCCTATTTTAAACGAAAACAGAGCAATAACAAAAATGGGTATAGAAAAGCTAAACACCAAACCCAATTTGGGTATTGCGAGTTTAATTACAAAATCGGCATTAAAAATGCCAATAGATTCCTACTCCATTTCCTTTAGCCTTGCCCCAAGGATTAACTCCGCAGGCAGAATTGCAAGCGCAAAAACAGCACTAAATTTACTTATAAACAAAGGGGATGTGCATACCTTAAGCGACGAGCTTTGCGAGCTTAATGCAGAAAGGCAAAGACGGCAGGAAAAAATATTAGAAGAAGCACTCAAAAAATATAGCGATAAAACAGCCAAAGTAATAGTGCTGTACCAAGAGAATTGGGATATCGGAATAGTAGGTTTGGCGGCATCAAAATTAGTTGATACATATAACAAACCCACAATACTTTTAGGCAAAAGCGGAGAGTTTTACACAGGCTCTGCACGAAGTATACCCGGCATAAATATATACAAAGCCCTAAGCACTCAAAGTAATTTATTTGAGAAATTCGGAGGGCATTACGGTGCGGCAGGACTAACCCTTAAAGAAGAAAACATAGCCATATTAACTGCAAAACTAAAAGAATATTTAGAGGATTACAACGATGAGGTTTTTTCCCCCACAAAAAACTACGATTTGGATTTAGCCTTAGAGGATATTTCCAAAAAATTCATAGAGGATACGGAAAGGCTAAAGCCCTTTGGCTATAAAAACGAGCAACCGGAAATACTAATAAGAAACGCAGGGTTAAACAATATAATCGGAATTTGCGAGGACAAACACTCAAAGTTTACTCTGAAGAGTAACAGTACCGCACTAAGCGCAGTTGCCTTTGGGCAAGAGCATACCATTTTACCCAATAGGGCGGATGTTATAGGCACGGTTAGCATAAATTCTTACGACAACAGACCGCAAATGACTGTACGGTGTATTTCTTACGAGGAAATCTCTTTATTAGATGCAGAAATGGCGTATATCTTGCAAACAAATAACATCACCGAAAAAATCAAAAAGCACTACCTGTGTAAAAGAGAAGAGCTTAGCCAAATTTTTGCTTTTCTTAAAGATACGGCAACACTTACCTTTTACAGCAGAAAGCAATTATGCGATTACATAGAGGAAAAATGCAGAGATATTAAAAAAGTAGCCTTTGCAATTATTGTTTTTAAAGAAATTGGTTTGCTTGAAATCAAAAAAGGTGATAAAATTATAATATTAATTAAAGAAGGAAAGTTTGAACTTGCAAACAGCAAAACATACGCTAAGTACATGTAGTACAAATAGGAGAAAAAATTGTCACAAGTTTATCAGGATTTTATAAGAAGGCATAAATTAGAATACGATGCAAGTGTGGAAAAAGCGTTTAAAATGTCGGAGGAAGCTCACCAAGGGCAGTTTAGACACTCGGGAGATGCTTTTTTTTCTCATCCCTTAGCGGTTACGGATATTATTGCGGAGTTAGGTTTAGACAACACCACAATTATTGCAGGTATACTCCATGACTCTATCGAAGATACTCACCTTACGGTAGAGGATATTAAAAAGGAATTTAACGAAGAAATTGTTATGCTTGTAGACGGTGTAACCAAGCTAAGCAACTACGATTTTAAATCTCCGGAAGAACAACAATCGGAGTCCTTGCGTAAGATGTTTCTTGCTATGGCTACGGATATTCGTGTGGTTATAATTAAATTGGCGGACAGACTGCATAATATGCGGACGCTTAAGTATCAATCGGAAAACAAGCAAATACAAAAAGCAAAAGAAACGTTGGAAATATATGCGCCTTTAGCACACAGATTGGGTATTAACACAATAAAATGGGAGCTTGAGGATTTATCTTTAAAGTTTTTGCATCCGGACGAATATTTTGAAATTGCGAATAAAATTGCTTATTCCCGTGCAGAACGGGAGAAAAACTTAAGCTTTGTAATAAAAAAAATAGAGGCAAAACTAACAGAAGTTAAAATAAAAGCGGAAATAGAGGGCAGACCAAAGCACATTTACAGCATTTACAGAAAGATGATTAGCAAAAATAAAATCTTTGAGGAAATTTACGATTTAATTGCAATCAGAATTATAGTTTCAAGCGTTAAAGATTGCTATGGGGTACTGGGCTTTGTACATACCATGTACAAACCTATTCCTATGCGGTTTAAAGACTATATTGCGGTGCCCAAACAAAATATGTATCAATCCTTGCACACAACACTCTTAGGAGAGGACGGCAGACCCTTCGAGGTGCAAATACGCACCTACGATATGCACAGAACGGCGGAGTTTGGTATTGCGGCACATTGGAAATACAAAGAAGGGAAAAAAATAGGGGATATAGACTCCAAACTTGCATGGCTAAGAGAGTTAATGGAATGGCAAAACGATTTAAAGGACTCCAAAGAATTTATGGAGACCTTAAAAATAGACTTTTTAAGTGAAAACGTGTTTGTGTTTACCCCCAAAGGAGATGTACGGGATTTTGTAAACGGCGCAACCCCCTTAGATTTTGCCTTCAGCGTACACAGCGATGTGGGAAACAAGTGCGTGGGCGCAAAAATAAACGGTAAGATAGTACCCTTGGATTATAAGCTAAAAACAGGAGATATTATAGAAATACTAACCTCTAAAAACGCAAGCCCAAGCAGAGACTGGCTAAAAGTAGCCAAAACCTCCCTTGCAAGAAACAAAATTAAGCTTTGGTTTAAAAAGGAGCTTAAAGAGGAAAACATAGAAAAAGGCAAAGAACTTTTGGAAAAAGAGGCAAAAAAGCACGGCTACAAGCTATCCGATTTACTTAATAAAGAGTGGTTAGCCCTTATTTTTAAACGGTTTAGTCTAAACTCTAAGGAGGATATGTACGCCGCAATAGGTTATAACGGTATTTCGGTGCATCAAATTTTACTAAAGCTAATAGAGCAATACAATGTTGCAAACAACGTAAAAGACGATACCCCCAAAATCAAAATAGTGGATAAAAAGGCGGTAGGCTCATCGGGAGATGTTTCTGTAAGTGGTAGCAAGGGTATGCTTGTTAAATTTGCAAAATGTTGCAATCCTGTACCTTTCGATAAAATAATAGGATACATTACAAGGGGTAGCGGAGTTTCTGTACATAATGTGGATTGCAAAAACATTAAAGGCTTGGAGTTTGAAAAGGACAGGCTTATAGATGTGGAATGGGAGTTAGGGCAAAAATCCACATATAATGTGGAAATACAAGTGGTAGCCAACGACAGAAACAGCCTAATTGTAGACATTAGCAAAAGCCTTGCGGACAGTGGCAAGGAAATTACGGCAATAAATGCACGCACAAGCAAAAACGGTGTGGCAAATATAAATATAAGGTCTAACATTACTTCCATAGACGAGCTTTCGGGGCTTACAAGCAAGCTAAGAAATATTCCGGGAGTAATGGACGTATACAGAGTAAATTATTAAAGAGAGGTAAACTATGCACATACTATCCGTATTAACAGGAGAATTATACGAAAACTGCTATATAATATACGAAGGGGAGAGCAACAAGGCAATACTTGTAGATCCGGGCGACGATGCCTTAAAAATAATAGATAAATTAGAAAGCAAAAACCTAACTGCATCACATATATTTTTAACCCACGGACATGTGGACCATATAGGTGCAATAACCCAGCTTAAAGATAAATACAACTGCGAGATTTTAATACACGAAAAGGACGGCGATATGCTAACCGAGCCTATGCGCAACCTATCTTTTTATATGGGAAAACCAATAACAACCTATCCGGCAACCGCAACTTTTAAGGACAAAGACACTTTTAGTATTAACGGGCTTGAAATTAAGGTACTGCACACCCCGGGACATTCGGCAGGGAGCAGCTCATTTATGATAAACGATAATATTTTTACGGGCGACACCCTATTTAAGCAGTCCATAGGCAGAACAGATTTTCCCGACAGCAGTTTTGAGGACTTGGACAACTCGGTAAAATGCGTTCTTGGAGGACTTAGCGGAAATTACAATATTTACGCCGGTCACGGCCCTGCAACAACATTGGACGAAGAAAAGAAAACCAATATGTTTATGCGCTAATGTTAAATTTATATACCCAAACAAAAGAATACTACAACGATATTTGCGAGGAAATCCGCCTGTTTGCCCCATACGATAGAATCATTTTAAGCGAGACACAACAGCTAAAAGGGGATTTTCTTTTGCATTTTTTTAGCAATATAGACACTACATTCACAAGCCAAATTAAGTATTTTATTGGTGATGATTGCGTTTGCGAGTATACTTTGGAGGAGCAACTAAAAATTGGTGCGGATGCCTTAGAAAACAAAAGGCAGATAAAACGGCTAATTAAAAACTCCGTTTATTATGCCTTTAAAAATTACACGGGTAAAACTTTGCCCTGGGGCAGTCTGACGGGCATTCGCCCCGTAAAGCTGGCACGGGATTTAACTCAGAAATTAGGTACGGATAAAGCAAAGGATTATTTTAAGTCTCATTATGATGTTTCTAAAAGCAAAACCGCCCTTGCCTTTGAGATACTTAACAATCAGCAAAGCAAAGTAGACAGCATTAAACCAAACAGTTTAGATGTGTACATTGGCATACCATTTTGTCTTTCTCGCTGTAAATACTGCTCCTTTATTTCCAAGGATAACGCAAACCATTTAAAAAGTGAGTATATATCCGCTCTGATAGGGGAAATTAAAACCTTTGATGCAAAAAGCTACGATGTTAGGAGCATCTACATAGGAGGAGGCACCCCCACCACCCTTGAGCCTTTAGAGCTACAACAGCTTTTAGCAGAAGTAAATAATCACTTTAACACAAATTGCGAGTTTACCGTAGAGGCAGGCAGAGCGGACACCATAACTAAGGAAAAATTAGGTTTATTAAAGGAATATAACGTAAACAGGATAAGCATAAATTCCCAAACCACTAAGGACGAAACTTTGGAGTTAATAGGCAGAAGCCACACCGCAAAGGATTTTTTTAATGCTTTTGAATTAGCCAAAGGTTATAATTTTAACAGCATAAACACGGATATTATTTTAGGCTTGCCCAAAGAAAGTGTGGAGGATGTACAAAAAACCTTAGAGGATATTTTAAAGTTTGAGCCAACAAACATAACGGTGCACACTCTGGCACTAAAGCGAGCCTCCGAATTTGTTACGTCAAACAGCAAAGATTTAGTTAGCGAGGCTATTATTGCCGAAATGATAGACTATTCCTTTAACTTTTTGCATGCACACTATGCACCCTACTATTTATACAGACAAAAATATATGAGCGGAAATTTAGAAAACGTAGGCTTTGCAAAAAAGGGATTTGAGTGTGTATACAATATAGATATTATGGAAGAGCTCACAAGCAACTGCGCATTTGGAGCGGGAGGCATCTCAAAAGTGCTGATAAACAAAGAAAACAGAATAGAAAGACAAGCAAACCCAAAGGACATTGCAACCTATATTAATAATATAGCGGAATTGGTAAGAAAAAAGGAGCGGTTGTTTGAGAGGGAATAATATACATTAGTATTAAGTAGACACGTAATGTAATTATTTATTTGCCTGCCTGCCTGCAAATAATTTACTTTAACGCAAGTTGACACATAGTTTAATTATTTGCCTGCAAATAATTTACCCTAACGCAAGTTGACACTTATAGTAATTATTTGTATAATTAAACCATTACCGCTAAGGTATAAATAAGTAAAAAAAGAGGCTATAAATAAGCCATATAAATAATTTGGAGAAAAAATGAGCAGTTTAAAAGCACCTAAGGGCACAAAGGACATACTACCGCAAAACAGCTATAAATGGCAGTTTGTGGAAGAAAAAGTAAGAAAAATAATGGATGTTTCGGGGTATCTGGAATTTAGAACCCCTGTTTTTGAGCATACAGAGCTTTTTTTGCGTGGTGTAGGGGACACAACAGACGTAGTACAAAAAGAAATGTACACCTTTTTAGATAAAGGGGAGCGCAGTATTACACTTAAACCCGAGGGAACGGCAGGAGTAGCCCGTGCCTTTATAGAAAACGGCTTAGTTGGCATGGCACAACCCACAAAATGCTACTATTTAAGCACCCCCGTATTTAGATACGAAAGACCCCAAAGCGGAAGGCTTAGAGAGCACCATCAGTTTGGCATAGAGGTTTTCGGTGCTACAAGCCCCTCCATAGATGCAGAGGTTATTTGCAATGCACTAAACCTTCTTAATACCTTAAAAATAACAAAGTTAAAGCTATATATAAACAGCATAGGCTGCGAAAAATGCAGACCCCAATACAACGAGCTTTTAAAGGAATATTTAGAAAATAAAAAGGAAAACCTGTGCACAACCTGCAAGGACAGACTACAAAAAAACCCCTTGCGTATTTTAGACTGCAAGGAGGAAGAGTGCAAAAAAATAGTTGCAAAAGCACCCTTAATGATAGACCGGCTTTGCCCGGAGTGCAAGGATCATCATAAAGAATTAAAAAAGCTGTTATCCGCTCTAAATGTGGCTTTTGAGGTTAATCCCTTTATTGTAAGGGGGCTTGATTACTACACTAAAACGGTTTTTGAAATAGTATCCGAAAACATAGGCTCGCAAGGCACGGTGTGCGGTGGGGGTAGGTACGACAACTTGATTTCTCAGCTTGGAGGGCCTAAAATGGCAGGAATAGGCTTTGGGCTTGGGATAGAACGCTTGCTTATGGTTATGGAGGCGGAGAGCATAGAAATACCTAAGCCCGTGTATTTGGATGTTTACGTGTGTACGCATACCGAGGAGGCAAAACCGGTTGCGGTAAAACTTGTAAACAAACTGCGTAACGAAGGGCTAAAGGCCGATTGCGATCACGCTAAAAGAAGTATGAAATCCCAATTTAAGTTTGCGGATAAATTAGGTGTTAAAAAGGTTATGGTAATAGGAGAAGAAGAGATTAAGCACAACACCGTAACCATTAAGGATATGGAAACAGGGGACGAAAAAAGGGTAAAAAACGATATTAAAGATTTATTATTATTTTTATAAAACAGGAGTACAACTAAATGGGCGAATTTTTAGGAGATTGGAAAAGAAGCGCACTTTGCGCCGAGTTTACCAAAAAGGATATTGGAAAAGATGTAACATTAATGGGTTGGGCAGACACCAGAAGAGATTTAGGTGCACTGATTTTTGTGGATTTACGAGATAGATCCGGAATTATGCAAATAGTGTTTGACGAATCTGTTTTTAAAGGTGATTTTGCAAAGCCTCAACAAATAAGAAACGAGTTTGTGCTGGCGGTTAAAGGCAAAATTACTCAGCGTAGCGAGGACACTATAAACACTAAAATTTTTACGGGAGAAATAGAAGTAAAGGTAGAAGAGCTTAAAGTGTTAAGCGAGGCTAAAACGCCACCTTTTGCCATAGAGGATAACACAAAGGTAAGAGAGGAATTACGGCTAAAGTACAGATACTTGGATTTGCGCCGTCCTCAAATGCAAAAAAACTTAATGCTAAGAAACAAACTTGCAGATGTAACACGCAGATTTTTTACGGAAAACGGCTTTTTGGATATAGAAACACCCATGCTCCAAAAAAGCACTCCCGAAGGGGCAAGAGACTACCTTGTGCCTTCTCGTATTCACGAAGGGGCTTTTTACGCACTGCCACAATCTCCTCAAATATTTAAGCAAATGCTTATGGTATCAGGATACGACAGATACTTTCAAATAACAAAATGCTTTAGAGACGAAGATTTACGTGCAGACAGACAGCCGGAGTTTACCCAAATAGATACGGAAATGTCTTTTGTGGAAACAGACGACGTTATAGCTATGCACGAAAACCTGCTAAAAACCATATTTAAAGAAGTTATGGACACAGAAATAACTCTGCCTTTAAAAAGGCTTACATATAAAGAAGCTATGGAGAGGTACGGTAGCGACAAGCCGGATACCCGTTTTGGTTTAGAGCTTAAGGATGTCAGCGATATTATACAAAATTCCGAATTTAAAGTGTTTTCTTCCGTGGTTAAAAACGGGGGTAGCGTTAGGGCAATAAACGCAAAAGGCTGTGCAAACGCCATGGCACGCAGAGAAATCGACGCACTTGTAGAATTTGTAAAAATCTACGGCGCAAAGGGTATGGCTTGGATTTCCATAAAAGAGGACGGGCTAAACTCCCCCATAACCAAATTTATGACACAAGAAGAAATAGACAAAATTATGGAGCGCTTAGATGGCAAAGTAGGGGATATTTTATTCTTTGTAGGGGACAAAAACTCGGTGGTTTTTGACTCTTTGGGCAATTTGCGTCTGCAGCTTGCGGAAAAACTAAACTTAATAGAAAAAAACACCTGGGATTTACTGTGGGTTACGGAGTTTCCCTTGTTTGAGTATAACGAGGAGGAAAAACGCTATACGGCAAAACATCACCCCTTTACCTCCCCAATGGACAGCGATATAGAAAAAGTGGCAACAGACCCGGAAAACGCAAGGGCAAAAGCCTACGATATTATATTAAACGGCAACGAAATCGGGGGTGGCAGTATAAGAATACACAGCACCCAACTGCAAGAAACCATGTTTGAGGCGTTAGGCTTTACAAAAGAGGAGGCGTGGGAACGGTTTGGGTTTATGTTAGAAGCCTTTGCCTACGGCACACCACCCCACGGCGGTTTGGCTTACGGCTTAGACAGGCTTGCAATGCTACTTACGGGCTCGGAGTCCATAAGAGACGTTATTGCCTTTCCAAAAGTGCAAAACGCATCCTGCTTAATGTCTAAAGCTCCCGACGAGGTAGACCCAAAACAGCTAAGAGATTTGCATATAAAAATAAATAAGAAGTAATGGATCAATCAAGGACACTTGCACTAATTGGCGAGGACAATGCCAAAAAACTGAAAAACAGCACGGTTGCCCTGTTTGGAGTGGGCGGAGTAGGCTCTTACGCCGCCGAAGCACTTTGCAGGGCAGGTGTGGGCAACCTTATTTTAATAGATAACGATGTTGTTAAACCATCAAACGCAAACAGACAGCTTGTTGCACTAAATTCTACCATAGGTATGCACAAAACTGTGGTAATGCAAAAGCGCATTTTGGATATAAACAAGGATGCACGAGTAACAACTCACCAAGTTTTTTTTGATGATGATACTAAAGAAATACTGTTTGCCACAACACCAAATTATGTGGTAGACGCAATAGACAGCGTAAAATCCAAGCTACTGCTGATAAAAATGTGCTATACTAATAATATACCAATTATTAGTGCAATGGGCGCAGGCAACAAGCTAAACCCCACGGAGTTTGAGGTTACGGATATATACAAAACCACCTACGACCCTCTGGCAAAAATAGTCAGAAAGCAGTTAAGGGAGTGGGAAATACCAAGGCTTAAGGTAGTATGCTCTAAGGAGATGCCAATAAAAACGAGTATTACAGACGAGGGAAAGCAGGTACCGGCAAGTATTTCTTTTGTGCCATCCGTTTGTGGTTTAATAATGGCAAGCGAGGTTATAAAAGATATTATAAGCAAGTAAGGCAATTTCAACAAAGGCTTATGCGGAGGCACAACTATGAACGAGACAGGTACAGTAACAAAGGTAGAAAAGGACAAAGCCTACATACTCTTTAAACGCACATCCGCCTGTGCAAAATGCGGTGCATGCGGTATGCTTGCAAACGGCAAAGATATTACAATAAGTGCAATAAACAACCTAAATGTAAAAGTAGACGACATAGTAGAAGTGGAGTTTAAAACCAAAACGGCGTTAAGCTCTTCCGCCATTGCCTATATTTTTCCTTTGGTGATGCTTTTTTTAGGAGTGTTTTTGGGCTACACCATCCCACAGACCCTTTTTGAAGTTAAGGATGCTTTTGCGGCAATACTGGGTTTGATGTTTTGCGCAGTTGCGTTTTTGGTACTAAAACTGCTAAACCCGTTTTTTTCCAAGAAATTAGCTAATGTGTACACAATAAAAAAAATTATCGGAGAGTAATTTTTGTTTCTAAGCAGAATTGAGGTAAACGGATTTAAGTCCTTTTGCAACAAAAAAGAGATAATAATAAATAAAGGTATTACAGGCGTTGTAGGGCCTAACGGTAGCGGTAAAAGTAATATTGCGGATGCACTTCGTTGGGTTTTAGGCGAGCAAAGCTCCAAGAATTTAAGAGGGCAAACCATGCAGGACGTTATTTTTAACGGCACGGTGGAGCGCAACAAAAAAAATTGTTGCGAAGTTGCCCTAATTTTTGACAACTCCAAAAAAGCATTAGAGCCGGAATATAACGAAATCTCCGTACGCAGAAGAATGTACAGAAGCGGAGAGTGTATTTACTATATTAATAACACGGCGTGTCGACTAAAAGATATAATAGACTTATTTAGAGATACCGGTATAGGCAAAGAGGGTTACTCTATAATAGGGCAGGGGAAAATAGACGAAATACTCACAAGCAAGCCAACCGCACGCAGAAAGGTTTTCGAGGAAGCGGCAGGTATTATGAAGTACCGCATAAGAAAGGAAGAGGCGGAAAAAAACTTAGAAAAAACCAAAGACAACATAGTACGGCTGACAGATATAATAAGCGAGCTGGAAATCCAAATAGCTCCGTTAGAAAAACAAATGCAGGAGGCAAAAAACTACCTGACATTAAGGGAAAAGCTAAAAACATGGGAAATTAACCTTTTTTTGTATAATTACGAAAAAAGCGACGAGCGTATCGCCAAAAACCAAGAGCTTATTTTGGAAAACGAGGACGAAATTTCAAACATAGACACCAAAATTGCAGGTGTAAACGTGCAAATCTCCAAAGCAAAGCAAGAGCTTGGTGAAATCCAAAACATAATAGAAGTGCACAATGCGGAGTTTAACAGATTTTCCAACGAGCAGGAGCGGTTAAAAGGGGATATTAACGTAATTGAGGAAAAAGAGCGTAACTATGCCGTTAATCTGGAAAAAAACAAGGCTTTAGAGCAAACCGCCAAAGATGCCATAGAGGAAAACAACAAACTAATTGCAACCTATAAAGCAAAAATAAACGAGATAAACGAGGTTACGGATACTCAGTACGAAGTAATAGAGGACTTAAAAGAAGAAATTGCAAGTTTAACGGAAAAATACGGTAATTTTTCCGCAAATATAGAAAGCATAAGGCAGGAAATCGAGGACAAGCGTACACTTATGCAAAGCCTAAACATAGAGTTAAGCGAAAAGCAGGTAAAAGCGGAACTGCTAACCAAAAAGCACGAAGAAATAAAAACGCAAATTGGGGAATACGAAGAGCATATTAAGTCTCAAAGAGAGGAAATAGCCACGCTTGAGGCGCAAAAAGAGAAAATAAGCGACGAAAGTACGCAGATAAGAAGAACGCTAAACAACTTTGTGGGGGAGATTAATAATCTCAGCTCTCAAAAAAAGGAAATTGAGGACAAACACACTAATATGCTTCACAAATTAAACGAGGCAAAATCCAAGCACAACTTGCTTTCCAATATGGAATACGAGGGGTATTTTGATAGTGTAAAAGAGCTTTTTAAAAGTGCAAAACAAGCACCACACATTGCAAAAAAAATAACAGGGGTGCTTGCAGAGCTAATAGAAGTACCCAAAGAATACGAAACACCCATAGAGGTTATTTTAGGCAATGCTCTGCAAAATGTGGTGGTAGAAGAGGACGAGGACGCAAAGGACATTATAGAGCATTTGCGTAAGTTTAACTTAGGTCGAGTAACCTTTTTACCCGTAAACGCACTTAAAATAAAATATCTGCAAAAAGAGGAGCGCAAGTATTTACAGGAAGAAGGGGTGCTGTGCCTTGCAAGCGAGGCAATAAGTTGCAAGCAAAACGTTAGAGGTGCAATAGATTTTTTACTTGCAAGAACGGTAATAGTAAAAGATATGCAGTGTGCCATTAAACTAATGCGCAAAGCAAACTATGCTTTTAGAGCGGTAACAATGGAAGGGGATTTTATAAAGCCCGGCGGTGTAATTACCGGGGGCAGTATAAAAAACCAAAAAGCAGGACTGCTGTCCAAAAAACGTATAATAGCAGAGTTGGAGGAAAGGGCGGTTGCACTTACCGCAAAAATGGAGACCTGCAAAACAGAACTTAAGGGCAAGCAGGAGGAAATTGACGCAAAAGTAGAGTGCCAACAGGAATATTTAGATAAATTACGAGAGCTGGAAATAAAATCGGCAAGTCTAAAAGAGCGGATACTTGGTGCAAACAACAGCCTAAGCGAAAGGGACGAAGTGCTGTACGATTTACAAACCCGGGAGCTTGACTCATACAACAGCTTGGTGCAACTAAACAAGCATATTTCTGCTCTTGAAGGTGAAATTACAGACATCACGGAAGAATACGAAGAAAGGGTGGTTGCAGGCAGTAAAACGGAAGAAGAGTACAAAGCAGGGGCAACTAAGCTAAACGACCTTAAAGACAAACTTAATTTGCATGAAAAGGAGCATCAAGAGCATAGTGGCAATAAAAATATTGTAGCACGGGATTTAGAATACGTAAAAGGGGAAAACGCACGACTGCAAGGCGAAATTGAGGCATCACAAAAGCAAAGTGAGGAGCTACAAAAGGAAGTTTTAGAAATATCATACAAAAAAGAGGAAATAATCAGGCGGTTATCCGAAATTTTTGAGTATATAAAAAATGCGGGGGGAAACGCAAAAGAAATATTTGTTAAAAGGGATAACTTAAATATTTACATAGAAGAATACGAGGAAAAGGTAGGCAAAATCCACGAGGAAAAAAACATTTTAATAGAAACTAAATACAAACTAATGGCAAATAAAGAAAAAATAGAGCTTTCCAAAGAAACTTTGCTTAATAAATTATGGGATGATTACGGGCTTACTTACACCAACGCACTTCCTTTTAAGGTTGATTTTTCCTACAATAGCGGTGTAAAAGAGGCAGAGGACATTAAAAACCAAATTAAAGCTATGGGTAGCATAAATCCCAACGCCATAGAGGATTACGCAAGGGTAAAGGAGCGCTACGACAACCTACTTGTGCAAAAAGCGGATTTGCAAAACGCAATTTTGGATTTAGAAGTGGTAATAAAAGACCTACTAAACAATATGACGGACAGCTTTAAGGAAAAATTTGCACAAATTAACAGCAATTTTAACAGGGTATACAAAGAGCTTTTCGGCGGGGGAGACGCAAAAATTGTACTTTTAGAGGATGACAATATTATGGAGTGCGGTATAGATATTATTGCAGAGCCCCCCGGAAAAAAGTTGCAGAGTATAACCTTGCTTTCGGGTGGGGAAAAGGCGTTTACAGCAATAGCCCTATTATTTGCAATGTTAGAAATTAATCCATCCCCAATATGTTTGTTAGACGAGATAGACGCACCTTTAGACGATGCAAACGTTATAAGGTTTAGCGAGTATGTAAAAATGCTGTCTAAAGATTTGCAATTTATAATTATAACTCACAGAAAACCCACTATGGCAATTTGCGATACCCTGTACGGTATTGCAATGCAGGAAAGAGGGGTTTCCAATATAGTATCCGTATCATTAAATTAAACAAGGAGATAAATAATGGGCTTTTTTGATAAACTAAAAGAAAGGGTAAACAAAACGAGGGATAATATTTCGGGGAAGTTAAACAACGTAATTAAAAACTTCAGAAAAATAGACGAGGAATTTTTTGAGGAGTTGGAGGAAGCCTTAATACTAAGCGACTTAGGCTACGAAACCACTTCCAAAATAATAGAAAGCTTAAGAGATAAAGTAAAAGAAAATAAAATTTCCGAGTCCGACGATATTAAAGATATTTTAAGGGAAATACTGGCAGATTATATGTACGCACCGCCACTACAGCTAAAAACCCCTACAGTAATGCTAATAGTAGGAGTAAACGGTGTGGGCAAAACCACAAATATAGGCAAGTTGTGCGCCTATTACACCGCCATGGGTAAAAAGGTTATTTTAGGAGCGGCAGATACTTTTAGAGCCGCCGCCGCAGAGCAGTTAAGTGTATGGGGAGAGCGCACAAACACAAGGGTAATTAAGTATGCGGAAGGTGCAGACCCTGCCGCCGTGGTGTACGATGCCATAGATGCGGCAAAACACAACAATGCAGATTTACTTATAATAGACACCGCAGGCAGACTGCATAACAAAAAAAATCTAATGAGCGAGCTTGAAAAAATAAATAGGGTAATAACAAAAGAATTTAGCGAGGCACAACAGGAAACCTTTTTGGTGATAGATGCAACAACAGGGCAAAACGCAATCTCTCAAACGGAGGTGTTTAACCAAAGTGTTAATTTATCGGGGATTGTACTTACAAAGTTAGACGGCACGGCAAAAGGGGGAGTGGTGTGCGCCATTAAGGATATGACAGGCGTACCCGTAAGATTTATAGGGGTAGGGGAAGGTGTGGACGATTTACAACCCTTCGATGCAAAGGAATTTGCAAAGGCGGTAATAGAGTAAGTTTTTCTTGCAATCGTATTTTATTATACACACTCAACTGTGGAAAATAAGCAATCAAAATACGCTAAATAAAGGAGTGGACAAAAAGCACTTCGTATGATATAATAATAAAATGAATAAT
>CAZVNZ010000020.1:0-54168 GCA_964628515.1 uncultured Christensenellaceae bacterium | reverse complement strand
AGTAATAACATTATTTTTTTGGATAAAGTGTCACCTATCATTGACACTTCAACACGGCATAACCTACACCACCCAAAAAACTCCTTGACACCCAAAAAAATCTATGCTATCATAAAAAAAGCGTAAAAATTAATAATGTTTCAAGCCCAAGACAGTAGGTGCGTATGCTTAATATCCTACCGAGGTAAAAGAATTTACAGTATATAAGTGTTCTTATAATGTCTTTTGGCTTTTGTAGGGGCATTTTTTAGTTTAATAAACGCATTTGGAGGTGAAAGACTTGAAAGAAGCAAAGCTTATGCAAAAACAAGAGAAGGTATCCGAAGTTGCGGAAAAAATCAAAAAAGCGCAAAGCGTTATTCTGTTAGATTACAGAGGTCTTAGCGTAGAGCAGGTTACCAACTTAAGAAATCAGCTTAGAGATGCAAACATAGAGTATAAGGTAATTAAAAACAATATGTTACTGCGTGCCGCAAAAAGCCTAAATATTGAAGGCACAGAGGATTACTTTAAAGGCCCTACCGCTGTTGCATTCGGCTACGAAGATCCTGTTGCACCGGCAAAAATACTTGCTAAGTTTATAAAGGAAGCCAAAAAAACAGAAATAAAAGGCGGAATTTTAGACGGCAAGGTGCTTGATGCACAAGCTGTGGATAATTTAGCAAAACTACCAGGAAAAGAAGAGCTTATTGCAAAAATGCTTGGCAGCTTAAATGCACCTATAACAAACTTTGTGGGTGTACTAAGCGCAATCCCAAGAGGGCTTGTATGTGCTCTTAATGCAATAAAAGAACAAAAACAATAATAATTTTTTAATTTATAAGGAGAATAAATAAAATGGATAAAGCACAATTAATAGAAGCTATTGAACAAATGAACGTACTCGAGCTTGCAGAGCTTGTAAAAGAATTAGAAGAAAAATTTGGCGTAAGCGCAGCAGCACCCGTTGCAGTAGCGGCAGCACCCGTAGCAGGTGGCGCAGCAGAAGCGGCAGAAGAAAAAACAGAGTTTAACGTAGTGTTAAAAGCTGCCGGCGCAGAAAAAATTAAAGTTATTAAAGTAGTTAGAGAGCTTACAGGCCTTGGCTTAAAAGAAGCTAAAGACTTAGTAGACGGCGCACCTAACACATTAAAAGAAGGTATTTCTAAAGACGATGCAGACAAATATGCCGCTCAATTAAAAGAAGTTGGCGCAGAAATTGAAATTAACTAATTTTAGTTTTTAATTTAATTACCCACTAAAAAAGAATCAAATCTTTTTGATTCTTTTTTAGCCTTGTAATACAGGTTAGCACGCATAATAATATTATGTAAATATAAAATACAAGAAAAAGGGGATATCAATGAAAAGTTTTGAAGAAATGGGCAAAAAAACAGACGAATTTATTGAAAGAGCGGTAGAAAAAGGGCACGAGGCATATACCAAGAGTGTACAAAAAACTACGGCTTTTGCACAAGAAACGGCAGAAAAAGCAAACAAAGCCGCACAAGAGGCGGCAAAAAAAATGGCGGAATTCTTTAAAAGCGGTACTCAAAAAGCAAAAGAAGCAGCACAAGAAGCGGCAGAAAAAGCTGCTCAGTATGCTAAAGATGCAAGCACAGCGGCGGCAGAGGCTGCCAAAACAGCAGCAGAAGGCACAGCAGATAAAGTTATAGAAGTGGCGCAAAAAGCCAAAGATAAACTAAGCAAATAATTATGTAGGTGATAATCGCAATATTGCAGAAACCTGCATATTGCGATAATTATCATACATTACAAATATTAGGGGTAGCCGGATTGAAGGATAGGGAAAAATATTTAACCTTGCAAGATTTTAACGCTGTAAAAAAAGACGTAAAAAGGCTATGGCGTAAAATGGGAATGTTACACCTGCGGATGACAAACGACATAGACATAAAAAACTCAAAACCAATAAATAAAGAGGAAATAAAAATGAAACTTGAAGCACTAAAAGCAGATATAAACAATATTTTAGATAACTTCTTATAGTATGCTATTAATTTTCCGACTAAATGCTAAAGGAAAATAAAGCGATAGTATTTAGTCTGAAAATTAATATATAAGAGGAGAATAAAATGGCAGAACACATCATTGATTTTATTAATGTATACAAAGAGTACGACGGCGTAGAAGTGCTGTCCAACATTAATTTTTACATTAAGCAGAATGAATTTTTAACTTTGCTCGGCCCTTCGGGTTGTGGCAAAACTACTCTTTTAAGGCTAATTGCAGGCTTTGAACTACCGACAAGTGGAGACATAAAACTTTTTAATCAGAGTATTATAGATATTCCGCCATTTAAACGCAGAGTAAATACGGTGTTTCAAAAATATGCGTTATTTCCTCATTTAAGTGTTTACGAAAACATTGCATTTGGTTTAAAACTTAAAAAAATCGACAAACCGACAATTTCCAAAAAAGTCAACGATATGCTAAAACTCGTGGGTTTAAGCGGATACGAAGACAGAGACATTGCAAAACTCTCCGGCGGTCAACAACAACGTGTTGCAATAGCACGGGCGCTTGTAAACGAGCCGGAAGTATTACTTTTAGACGAGCCCTTAGGCGCACTTGACTTAAAATTTAGACAGGATATGCAAATAGAGCTTAAGCGTATGCAAAAATCTTTAGGCATAACCTTTGTTTATGTTACCCACGACCAAGAAGAAGCCCTAACAATGAGCGATGCAATAGCCGTGCTCCACGACGGTGTGGTACAGCAAATGGGTACTCCGGTACAAATTTACAACGAGCCTAAAAACTCCTTTGTTGCAGACTTTATTGGGGAGTCCAACATCATCACCGCACATATGAAAGAGGATTTTTTGGTGCATTTTGCCGGTAACGACTTTAAATGCTTAGACAGAGGCTTTAACGAAAACGAGCCTGTTATGGTGGTAGTTAGGCCGGAAGATATAGAAATCACAGGCAAAATCAAAGAGGATATGATAACGGGCATTGTCACATCTACCTTGTTTATGGGCGTTCATTACGAACTTCGTCTAAAAGGGGAGAACGACTTTGAATGGTTGGTACATTCCACAGATTTTTTTGATGTGGGAGAAGAAGTAGGCTTTGTTTTAGAGCCTAACGATATTCATGTTATGGAGGTTTCCTCCTTCGACAGTCTGAGGACGGACGATACGGAGGTAGCGGATTGAAGATTAAAACAAACACTCAAATAAATAAAATACTCAACAGCAGAAAGGTTTTTGCCCTGCCTTACGGAATTTGGCTTACAATTTTCATACTTGCCCCCCTCCTTTTAATACTGCTGTACGCCTTTACGGCAACAGGCTCGGGCGGTGTTTTAATACTCACTACGGAAAACATAGCAAGAGCATTCTCGCCTTTGTATATGTCCGTTTTTGCACGCAGTGTGTGGCTCGCTTTTTTGGCAACGGCGGTGTGCTTGTTGCTTGGCTATCCTGCCGCCTATATTTTGTCTAAACTAAAGGCAAGAACAGGGGCTATAATTTCCATACTGTTTATACTGCCAATGTGGATGAATTTCTTGCTTAGAACATACGCATGGCGTGCGCTACTTGATAATTCGGGTATTATAAACCAAGCCCTAACCTCTATGGGCTTTGCTCCCGTACAGTTTTTGTACACGGAAGGGGCAATAATTTTTGGCTTGGTGTACAACTTTTTACCCTTTATGATACTCCCCATATATTCGGTATTTCAAAAGATGGATTTATCCTGCATACAAGCGGCGCAAGATTTAGGCGCAAACAGACTCCAAACCTTTGCAAAAGTTACCCTGCCTCTTTCTAAAAGCGGGATAATTTCGGGTGTAACCATGGTATTTATGCCTGCAATGACAACCTTTGTAATAACAAGGCTATTGGGGGGAAGCCATTATATGATGTACGGCGACCTTATAGAAATGCAGTTTTTGCTACTCTCCGAGTGGAACTTCGGCTCGGCTTTGGCGGTAGTAATGATGATACTAACCATAATATTTATGTGGTTTATGAGAAAATACGATAAGGAGGAAGAGGGTAGCGCCCTTATATAATACTATGGGAAAATTTTTCAAACGCTTTTATTTAGCAATATTATTAATATTTATGTACCTACCCATTTTTGCACTTATGGTTTTTTCCTTTAACGAATCTAAATCTATGGGGCATTGGACGGGCTTTTCTTTAAAATGGTACGAAGCACTGTTTTCCGACCCTGTTATTGCGGAAGCCTTGTGGGTAACTCTGTCCGTTGCGGTGCTGTCTGCCATAGCCGCAACACTTATAGGCACTTTAGCGGCGGTAGGCATAGATAATTACAGAAAAAAGACTAAAAATGTAGTAATTAACCTAACCTATATTCCTATGATAAATGCAGATATTGTAACGGGTATATCTCTACTGCTGTTGTTTATATTTTTCAACATTCCAAGAGGGTACGTTACAATGCTTTTAGCCCACATAACCTTTAATATTCCCTATGTTATTTTTGCCGTACTTCCAAAACTAAGGCAGATGGACCAAAGCACCTACGAGGCGGCTTTAGATATGGGGGCAAACCCCTCCTATGCCGTGAGGAAGGTAATTATGCCTCAAATAACGCCGGGTATTGTTACAGGCTTTATTTTAGCCTTTACTATGTCTTTTGATGATTTTATGATAAGTTTCTTTACCACCCAAGGCACAACCCAAAATCTTTCGGTGTATGTGTACAGTATGGCGAGAGTGGGTATAAATCCTATGATAAACGCGCTTTCCGCAATAATGTTTGTGGTGGTAATAGTGCTGTTACTGGTGGTAAATTTAAACTCATTTAAAAAGAAAGATGTAAGGGAGCTTAGAAGATGAAGAAAATAGTAGCATTAATACTTTCTCTAATTACAATAATCGCATTGTTTGGTTGCACACGTGCCCAAGCAGATAACAGTAAGGTGGTAAACTTTTTAAATTGGGGAGACTACATAGACCCGGAGGTTATCCCCATGTTTGAGGAGGAAAACCCCGATATTAAAATAAATATGACAACCGTGCCCTCCAACGAGGAGATGTACGTAATAGCATCTACCGAAGGCACTCAAATAGATGTGGTTGTACCCTCGGAATATATGGTACAAAGGATGATGATAGAAGATATGCTGGCAAAAATAGATACCGCTAAAATGGAAAATTTTAAGTATGTGGAAGAATTTGCAAGCACATTAGGGTACGACCCAAAAGCAGACTATGCAGTACCTTATACTTGGGGTACTTTTGGGATAATGTACAACATAGCGCTTACAGGAGAGGAAATTACAAGCCTAAGCAGTATGTTTGACTCAAAATACGCAAAGCAAGTAATGATGTACGACAGCATAAGAGACAGTGTAGGTGCGGCGCTGTTGTATTTGGGGTACGATTTAAACACAAAAGACCCAAAAGAGTTAGAGGAGGCGGCACAGCTTTTAATAGACCAAAAACCCATAGTGCTTGCCTACGGCACAGACGATTTGCGTATGTCTATGGTAAACGGAAGTGCGGCAATTTCTATGATGTATGCAGGAGATGCGGCATACAGTATGGACGAAAATGAGGATTTACGCTACGTAGTGCCAACAGAGGGGGCAAATATCTTTGTAGATTCCTTGTGCATACTAAAAACCACAGATGCCTACGATGCAAGCCTTAGGTTTATAGATTTTCTTATGCGTCCAGATATTGCGGCACTAAATGCTGAATACACAGGGTATTCCACCCCAAACAGCGAAGCGGCGGAATATATAGACGAGGAAATGCTGGAAAACAACGCCTTTAACCCAACACCCGAGGAAGTGGAAAACACCTACTACTACGAGCATTTGGAAAAAGAGGTACTAAGGCTGTACGAGGATACGTGGATGAAGGTAAAAACCGCTTGGGTATAAACGAAAGTTATTGTTATAGCGCTACTGTTTTGTGTTATAATAATATATAATAGAAATATATATGTCAGAAAGGGAAAATATTATGGTAGATGAGAGAATTAAAAAACTATGTAACACACTTGTTAATTATTCCTGCAATGTCAAAAAGGGAGATAAAGTGCTAATAGATGTTTTGGGTTGCCCAAACACCCTTGCCCAACAGCTTATAAAAGAGGTGTATGCTGTGGGCGGTTTGCCCTATTACAACACGGTAGATTCCGCAATAAACAGGCAATGGCTTATGCAGGCAACCAAAGAGCAAATAGAGGATATAACCAAATGGGAATGCGCCAGAATGAAGGAAATGAAAGCCTACATTGCATTTAGAGGGGGAGAAAACGCCACAGAATCAAGCGATGTACCTGCCGATATTATGAGCATGTACCAATCTATCTACTCTAAAGAGCTTCATCACAATATTAGAGTTAAAAAAACAAATTGGGTGGTACTAAGATACCCCACGCCAGCAATGGCTCAACAAGCGGGTATGAGCACGGAGGCATTCGAGGATTTTTATTTCAATGTTTGTAATTTAGACTACAAAAAAATGTCAAAAGCAATGGATGCACTCCTCGATTACTTCAAAAAAACGGATAAAGTTAAAATTGTAGGGCCGGGAACGGATATTGAATTTTCAATTAAGGGTATTGGACAAAAAAAATGCGATGGGCATTTTAACGTGCCTGACGGCGAGGTGTACACAGCCCCCGTAAAAAATAGCGTAAACGGCAAAATTACATACAATACACCTTCGCTAAATCAGGGCTTTAAATACGAAAATGTGTGCTTGGAGTTTAAAGATGGCAAAATTATTAAGGCAACGGCAAACGATACAAAACGGATAAACAAGATTTTTGACACGGACGAAGGGGCAAGGTATGTGGGGGAGTTTTCCTTAGGTGTAAACCCATATATCAATCGCTCCATGGGTGATATTTTGTTTGACGAAAAAATAGCAGGCTCTCTGCATTTTACCCCGGGCAGTTGCTACGACGATGCGGACAACGGCAACGAAAGCGCAGTACATTGGGATTTAGTGCTGGTGCAAACAAAGGAAATGGGTGGGGGCGAAATTTATTTCGACGACAAACTCATCAGAAAAGACGGAGTATTTGTGGCAGAAGAGCTTAAATGCCTAAACAAAGAAAATTTGGTTTAATTTTTTCTTGGTGATGATTAGCATTTTAGTGATTAGTGATTAGTGATTAGCTAAAGGTAAAGGCTGTGGGTGTGCTCACAGTCTTTTTATTCCCAAAATACCTTTATTTTGGGGTTTTCTTCCTCTAATTCCTTAAACAAATCTATTAGTTTTACTCCGTAGCCTTCGAGGTTTTTTTTAAGGTGATCGCTGTGTAAAAAGGTAATTTTAAGCTCCTTGCCGTAGGTGCTTAAAATATCCCATAGTGCATCTAAATTTTCTCCGTAGTAATGGGGGAAATTTAAGATTTCTCCAATGTATTTATGTGTGATTTCTTTGGTTGTCATTTTTTTGCAGTTTAGTGTAACTTCCATAATTTATTCCTTTAATACAGTTGCTCAAAGGTGTTGTAGTGGTCCTCGGTGTAGAAAATCAGCCCGTCGTTAGAGTAGATAATGCGTTTTGCACCTCGGTAACCGCCATTATAGTCAATATCGCACTCGTACCATATTCTGCCCTTTTTTGTAGGCAATAGCTCTTCTCGATTGGAAAACTTATCTCCGCCGATGCTTTTATTTTTTGCAACCTCCCGCAAATTACCCTTTTGGCTTTCCCAGCCCGCTTTTTCCGCCTCTTTTTTTGTGATGAAATTAGAAGGCAACTTTCCGTAGGTGTTAATATATAGCGCAACCTCTTCCTTGGAGGTGTAGCTGTTATCCTCTAAAACACTTGCGTTTGCAGTTGCATCATCACCATTAAGCAAGGCATTGGTGTTTTGCTCTGTATTAACATTTCCGCAGGCTGCAAACAGGGTTAGTGCAAATATAATTAATAGTAAAATGGGTATGGCTTTTTTCATTTCTGCCCCCTAATTTAAGAAAAACCCTTGCATATTTTCTATGCAAGGGTAGTAATACAATTAAAATTATGCTTTGCCGTCGCAACCCAAAACATTTAGTATCTTGTGGGCAACCATTTCTTTAATGGCTACTCTTGCAGGTGCTAAATACTGGCGAGGGTCAAAATCAGAGGGGTGCTCTGCAAAATATTTGCGTACAGTGCCTGTCATAGCAAGACGTAAGTCGGAGTCTATGTTAATTTTGCACACGGCACTTTTTGCCGCTTTTCTCAGAAGTTCTTCGGGAACACCCTGTGCTCCGGGCATATTTCCGCCAAATTTGTTTATCATTTCCACAAATTCGGGTATAACGGAAGATGCACCATGAAGTACAATGGGGAAGCCGGGTAGAATTTCTGTTATTTTTTCTAAAATGTCAAAACGTAAAACGGGTGTGCCCGTAAACTTAAATGCGCCGTGGCTTGTGCCAATGGCAATAGCTAAACTGTCTACACCTGTTTTTTCCACAAATTCCTGTACTTCTCCAGGTTGAGTGTAACTGCTGTCCTCAGCGGAGACTTTAACGTCGTCCTCCACTCCTGCAAGTCTGCCAAGCTCGCCTTCTACTACAACACCTTTATCGTGGGCATACTGCACTACTTTTTTTGTAAGGGCAATATTATCCTCAAAAGAAAGGTGAGAGCCGTCTATCATAACGGAAGAAAATCCGCTTTCTATACAAGAAACGCAAGTCTCGTAGCTGTCGCCGTGGTCTAAATGAAGGGCTATTGGAAGTCCTGTGCATTCAAGCGCCGCTTCCACAAGTTTTTTAAGGTAAACGGGGTTTGCGTAATTTCTCGCACCCTTAGATACCTGTAAAATAAGAGGTGATTTCAGCTCTTGAGCGGCCTCGGTAATTCCTTGAATAATCTCCATATTGTTTACATTAAAAGCACCAATGGCATAACCGCCCTCGTAAGCCTTTTTAAACATATCTGTTGTTGTAACTAATGGCATTTTTTATTTCCTCCAAAATTTTATAAATAATTTTAAACAATTTAATTATACTATTAATGTTAATAAATAACAACAAAAATATTGCAAAAACAGTCAACATACAATATAATAAAAAAGTAAGAATTTTAAATATTATTATTTTTTTTAGGAGGATTTTAAAATTATGGCAATTAAAGTTGGCATTAACGGCTTTGGCAGAATCGGAAGATTGGTTTTTAGAGCCGCAGCAGCAAACAAGGACATTCAAGTAGTAGGTATTAACGACCCGTTCATCGATCCTAAGTATATGGAATATATGCTAAAATACGATACCGTTCACGGCAGATTTTGCGGAGAAGTTTCTTATACGGACAACTCCATCACAGTAAACGGCGAAACCTCTAAGGTTTATGCGGCTATGGACCCTAAAGACATTCCCTGGGGAGAAATCGGCGCAGATTACGTTGTGGAATCCACAGGAGTATTTACAACTTTAGAAAAAGCACAGGCACACATTAACTCAGGTGCAAAAAAAGTTGTTATTTCCGCTCCGTCCGCAGACGCTCCAATGTTTGTTATGGGTGTAAACAATAAATCTTACGATAAATCTATGAACATCGTTTCTAACGCATCTTGCACAACTAACTGTCTTGCACCTTTAGCAAAGGTTATTAATGATAACTTTGGCATAGAGGAAGCACTTATGACAACCGTGCATGCTACAACCGCTACACAAAAAACCGTAGACGGCCCTTCCAAAAAGGACTGGAGAGGTGGCAGAGGTGCGGCATTTAACATCATACCTTCTTCTACCGGTGCGGCTAAAGCGGTGGGCAAAGTTATCCCGGAGCTTAATGGCAAATTAACGGGTATGGCTTTTAGAGTACCTACAGCAGACGTTTCCGTTGTGGATTTAACGGCAAGACTTAAAAAAGGCGCAAGCTACGATGCTATTAAAGCAGCGGTTAAAAAAGCGGCAGACGGAGAGCTAAAAGGCATTTTAGGCTATACAGAAGATGCTGTTGTATCTTCCGACTTCATCACAGACAGCCGTACAAGCATTTTTGATGCAGGCGCAGGCATCTCGCTTAACGACAACTTCGTTAAATTAGTTGCTTGGTACGATAACGAGTGGGGTTATTCCTGCAAGGTATTAGATTTAATTTCTTATATGGATAGCGTAAAATAATCTGTATTTGACTTGATTTTGATGATTATAAGGCTCTCGTTGGGTAATACTAACGGGGGCTTTTTTATATTATCCCACCCCCACAATAAATCCTTGCATTTTATCCACACAATCTGTATAATTATTCATAGTATAGTTAAGCATAACGGAGGAAGAAAAGATGAAAAAATCAAAAAGTATTTTATTTTTAATACTTGCAGTTGCTTTAGTGGCAATGTTTGCGGTAGGTTGCGGAAGCACTAACAGTTTAGATGCAATAAAAAAAGACGGTAAACTGATAATGCTTACTAATGCAGAATTTCCGCCTTACGAATACTTAGGGGAAGAAAACAAGCCCGTAGGTGTGGATGTAGATATGGCGCAGGCAATAGCAGACGAGATTGGTGTGGAGTTAGAAGTTGTAAACATGTCTTTTGACGGATTAATTCCGGCGCTTACTTCGGGTAAAGGGCACTTAGTTGCGGCAGGACTTACAATAGACCCTGAACGTGCAAAAAGTGTGGATTTTTCCGAGCCTTACGCAAATGCTACACAGTTAATAATTGTAAATAAATTAGACCCTAAAGTTGCAAATGCAGACGACTTAGTGGGTAAAACGGTGGGTGTTCAACTGGGCACAACAGGGGACTACTTTGTATCCGATATTGAAGGGGTAACAACAAAAGGCTATAAATCCGCATTAGAGGCGGCTTTAGACTTGAAAAACGGCAAACTTGACGCAGTAGTTATAGACGAGCTGCCGGCAAAAAGCATTGTTGCAACCAACGAAGACTTAGCGGTAATAGAAGAGCCCTTTACAGAAGAGCAATACGCAATGGCTGTTAAAAAAGGAGATACTCAATTACTGGAAGTAATTAATAAAGTGCTTACCAAATTAAACGGAGACGGCACGGTTACAAAACTGACAGAAGAGCACGCACAAGCGTTTTCCGGAAAATAATAAGCTATGAGTAACTTAGGAGAACAACTCTACGATACCTTAATAGCACAAAACAGGTGGACTCTGTTTGTAGACGGCTTACTCGTAACTTTGATGATTGCCGGAGTCGCCGTAGTTTTAGGTGTGCTTATAGGCTCTTTGGTTGCCATTGCAAAGTACAATGCAATGCAAAACAAAAGGCTTAAAGGGGTAAACTTTATTTGCGATGTGTATTTAACGGTAGTAAGAGGCACTCCTATTGTTGTACAGCTTTTAATAATGTACTACATAATTTTTGGCTCTGCACCCATAGAATACGCACCCCTTGTTGCCTGCCTAACCTTTGGCATAAACAGCGGTGCATATGTAGCGGAAATCGTAAGAGCAGGGCTGACGTCCATAGACAAAGGGCAAACGGAGGCAGGGCGCTCTTTAGGGCTTTCTAAAAGCGCCACTATGCGTAGCATCATTTTACCTCAAGCAATAAAAAATGTACTGCCGGCTTTAGGCAACGAGTTTATAGTGTTATTTAAAGAAACCTCGGTAGTGGGCTACATTGCCCTTGCGGATTTAACAAGAGCGGCGGAAATGGTGCGCTCACGAACCTATCAGGCTTTTGTGCCCTTTATACTTATTGCCCTAATATATTTGGCAATAGTTATGATAATTTCGTTTTTCCTTAAAAAGTTAGAAAAGAAATTAGCCGTAAGCGACGGGAGATAACTGTGATAAAAACAATAAACCTACACAAAACCTTTAATGGCGCAGAAGTGCTAAAGGGTATAGACGAGCATATAAAAAAAGGGGAAAAGGTGGTAATAGTAGGGCCATCGGGTAGCGGAAAATCCACCTTTTTAAGATGCTTAAACCTGCTTGAGCAACCAACAGAAGGGGAAATTTGGTTTGAAGGGGAGCTTATTACCTCCCTAAGCGAGCATAACGTGGATAAAATGCGTCAAAATATGGGTATGGTTTTTCAGCAATTTAACCTGTTTCCTCATAAAACGGTAAAAGACAACATTAAAATGGCACCCGTACTTTTAGAAAAAATGACGGACAAACAAGCGGAAGATAAGGCATTTATGTTACTTGAAAGAATAGGGCTTACAGAAAAGGCGGACAGCTTTCCCTCTCAACTATCGGGAGGGCAAAAACAAAGGGTAGCTATTGTAAGGGCACTTGCAATGGAGCCAAAAGTTATGCTTTTTGACGAGCCGACATCTGCCCTTGACCCTGAAATGGTAGGGGAGGTGCTGGATTTTATGCATGCCTTAGCGGATGACGGTATGACGATGGTAGTGGTTACTCACGAAATGAGTTTTGCTAAAGATGTTGCCACAAGAGTGCTTTTTATGGACGACGGCAAAATTTTAGAGCAAGCACCACCCAACGAGTTTTTCGCTAACCCAAAAAACACAAGATTACAGGATTTTTTATCTAAAGTACAAGTTTAGTACCTATAAAAAACCCACAAAAAAATAAAAGAGTATTTAAGAGTGCTAACCCACTCTTTTTTATACAAAAAAATATTTATAAAACAAAAATATAATACTTGTATTTTATATTGTACTGTGTTATGATTTAGAAAAGTAAATAGTAACAGGAACTGCATAACATATGGT
This sequence comes from uncultured Christensenellaceae bacterium, assembly GCA_964628515.1. Lineage (GTDB taxonomy): Bacteria > Bacillota > Clostridia > Christensenellales > Christensenellaceae > CAZVNZ01. The sequence goes on along the minus strand of CAZVNZ010000020.1, from coordinate 41,558 downwards.
GTAAAAGCCATATAAGGAAGCCGGGTGTAAATCCCGCACTGTCACGCAACTGTAATAGAGGAATTTTGTCTAACACGCCACTAAGAAATTGGGAAGGCAGACAAAGTGTTGATGCTTAAGTCAGGAAACGAATGCTTTTTCTTACAACAAATCTTACGATGTATGAGATAGTTGCAGGCTAATTAAAAGACAACGCTTATCATTTTGGGATAGGCGTTTTTTAATTGAAAACCTAACCAAAGTATACTAAGAGTAAATGTTTTTACAGTAGCATATATCTATATATTATAAGTAAAAAATATGCTACACGAGGTAATATATATGAAATCTTTTGAAAACAAAGCAATTTTAATATCAATAGTAATAAGCGCATTTTTAGCCTTTCCCTTAAATGCTTATGCTATGCACATTATGGAAGGTTTTCTGCCTCCAGAGTGGTGCATTTCTTGGGGAGTGCTGTGTATTCCCTTTATAGTAAAAGGTATTTTTGTAATTAAAAAAAAGGTTTCCGGCTCTTCTAAACGTTTGTTGATACTTGCAATGTGCGGTGCTTTTGCCTTTGTACTTTCCGCACTAAAGCTACCCTCAGTTACGGGCAGTAGCTCTCATGCAACGGGTATGGGGCTTGGTACTGTAATTTTTGGACCTTTTACAATGGCTATAATAGGGCTGATTGTACTTGTTTTTCAAGCCTTATTACTTGCCCACGGCGGTCTTACAACTTTAGGGGCAAACACCTTTTCTATGGCAATAGCAGGGCCTTTTATTGCCTTTGGCGTATTTATATTATGCAAAAAATTTAAAGTAAATGTATCGCTAAGTGTATTTTTAGCCGCATTTATCGCAAGTATTTCCACTTATATTATAACCTCTTTTCAACTGTCTTTGGCGTTTCCCGATGCTACTATGGGAGTGGGCGCATCTTTTATAAAATTTTTAGGGATATTTGCCCTTACCCAACTGCCAATAGCGGTAGCAGAGGGGCTTATAACCACCATTGCATACAGCGGAATTAAAAAATACGGCGAAAACGAACTTGAAGAGCTGGCATATAACGGAAGAGGTGTATAATGAAGAAGTTAAAATTGTGGCAAAAAAACCTAATTTTAGGCTTAATAGCGGTAGTGGTAGTGGTAGTGCCTTTAATGGTGCTGACAAACACAGAGTTTGGGGGTGCGGACGGTGCAGCTATGGATTTGGTGGGAGAAATAAACGCAGATTACAAGCCCTGGGCAGAGCCTTTAATATCTCCACCCGGCTCGGAAACGGAGTCCTTGCTGTTCGCATTGCAAGCGGCAATAGGCGCAGGAATTGTAGGCTTTGGGTTTGGCAGGCTATCTGCAAAAGTAAAGGGGAAACAAGATGATACTAATAGATAAGTATGCTTATAAATCTAAGCTGACTCATATAAATACTTTCCAAAAAGCGTTGTTTGCGGGAATCCCAATGCTAATTTGCTTGGTTGCATCACTCAATATTGTAAATATTGTAACCATTGCCTTTATGGTGTGTGCAACCTTGCTTTTAAGCGGTGTATCGGCAAAAGAATATTTAAAGCTGATTTTGATACCCTTAGTGTTTTTAGTGTTGGGAGTTATCCCCGTAATTTTTCAAACGGTGGGAAGTGAGCCGGTATTGTTTGGTTTTAACATCTTTAGTGTGCAAATAGGTGTAACAAGCACATCTGCAAACTTTGGGTTGGCATTATTTTTAAAAGCCTACGCAACAGTTTCCTGTCTGTACTTTTTTATACTTACAACCCCTATGGCAAGTGTGTTTAATCTCCTAAAAAAGCTAAGAATACCCTCCATTATTTTAGAATTGATGGAACTTATATACAGGTTTATATTTATAATTTTAGAGCAAGCCGTAAAAATACATCAGGCGCAAAGCTCAAGGCTTGGATACAGCACGATAAAAAACAGTATAAAATCGGTAGGAGAGCTTGCAGGCAATTTGTTTGTGCTATCAATAAGGCGAGTTACAAACATAAATAACGGGTTTGAATCGAGAAATTTCAGTACAGACTACGCATATATTGCGGTTAAAGAAAAAAACAGTAAGGGTATGGTGTTCGCGATAATCGGTATTACAGCGGTACTTATAGTGGCAATACTTGGGTATTTTAATGCTTGAAGTAAAAAACCTAACCTACGAATACGAGGCAGGCAAAAAAGCCTTAGACAACGTAAATATCCTGTTTAAAGAGGGGAAAACAACAGCGGTTTTAGGGGGCAACGGCTCGGGAAAATCCACCTTATTTTTGCACTTAAACGGTGTGCTAAAGCCCAAAAGCGGAGAGGTTTATTTAAACGGAGAAAAAATTGCCTACAATAAAAAAAGCCTTACGGATTTACGAAAACAGGTAGGCATAGTCTTTCAAAATCCGGACGACCAACTGTTTTCTTCGGACGTTAAAAAGGACATTTCCTTCGGGCTTACAAAATTAGAGCTATCCCCCGAGGAAATAGAAAAAAGGGTAGGAGAAGTTATAATACAAACAGGGATAGACAGCATTGCAAATAACCCCGTACATGCCTTAAGTTTTGGGCAGAAAAAAAGGGTTGCAATAGCAGGCATACTGGTTATGCGCCCAAAAGTAATAATTTTAGACGAGCCCACCGCAGGCTTAGACCCCGTAGGAGTTAGCGAAATTTTAGATTTACTGGAAGATATAAAATCTAAGCAAAACATCACAGTAATAATTGCCACACACGAAATAGATTTAGTACCCCTATATTGCGAGGAAGTAATTGTTTTAGATAAAGGCAAGGTAGTGTTTGAGGGTACACCCAACACCCTTTTTGCCACTCCCGAAATACTGCGTATACATAACTTACGATTGCCAAGATTAGCGCATTTAATGGGTATTTTGCACAATAAAGATAATTTGAATGTTGATGTTGGTGCGGCAACAATTTCTACCGCACGTAAAACCATAAAAGATTTGGTGGGCAACAATAATGCAAGGTGAAAGGCTAAAAAAAGGCTATACAACAGGCACTTGCTCGGCGGTGGCAACTTACGGAGCGGCGCAAATACTTCTAAGCGGTACAAAGCTAAATGGTGTGGCGTACACTTTGCCAAACGGCATCACAAAAGAGTTTGAAATACAAACGGAGGAAGTCACCCAAAACAGCGTGTGTTGTAGCATCATAAAAGATGCAGGGGACGACCCTGACGTTACAAACGGCATTAAAATATATGCAACAGTAAGCAAAATTAAGGAAGGGTTTGAGGTGGTAGGTGGGCTTGGCATAGGCACAGTCACCAAAAAAGGTTTGGCGGTAGAGGTAGGCAAAAAAGCCATAAACCCCATGCCTTTAGCCATGATACAAAAAGCGCTTACGGACAATGCGCAAATGTATCATTATAAAGAGGGTTTAATGGTAGAGCTAACCATTCCCAAAGGGGAGGAAATCGCCAAAAAAACCTTTAACGAAAGGCTTGGCATTGTAGGCGGTATCTCAATTTTAGGCACAACAGGTATTGTAGAGCCTATGAGCGAGGACGCACTAATTAAAACAATAAGGCTTGAAATCACAAGCAAAAAGGCAAACGGAGAGGAAATACTCTTTTTAGCGCCCGGCAACTACGGCATAGATTTTGCAAAAAATGTGCTAAACTTAAACATTAATAAAGCGGTAAAATGCTCAAACTATATTGGAGAGGCTTTAGACGCAGCCACAAAGGAGGGTTTTTCCAAACTGCTTTTAGTGGGACACAGCGGTAAGCTAAGTAAGATTGCGGCAGGCGTTATGAATACTCACTCCAAAAATGCGGATTGCAGAAACGAGGTTTTTTGTGCACACAGCGCCTACCTCGGAGCATCACAAAAAACGGCAAGAGAAATACTTAATGCCAATACCACAGACGAAATTTATGTTATACTTAAAAATGCAGGGCTACTAAAAGAGGTGTATAACTGTATACTAAGTAAAATTGTGTATCATATTAAATGCAGATGTAACATAAATCCGGAAGTAATTATTTTTTCCAAAGAATACGGAGTGCTTGCCCAAACAAAAAATACGGCGGAATATATAGCCAAGCTAAAGGAGAACTAACTTGATAGGTACACTTTACGGAGTAGGAGTAGGACCGGGAGACAAAAAGCTACTTACATTACAAGCGGTAGAAACCTTGCAAAATGCAGATGTTATTTTTGTGCCAAATATGGGTGGAGAAAATACTGCACTAAAAATCGCAAGCGAATACATAGAAAGCAAGGAAAAAATCTACTGCGAGCTCCCCATGACACGAGATAAATCTCTGCTTAAAAAAAGCCACGAGGAGTGTGCGGACATTATTTGCAACAGACTAATAGAGGGCAAAAACGGCGCTTTTATTACCTTAGGAGACCCTACGGTATATTCTACGTATATGTATATACACGAAATCGTGCTTAAAAGAGGGTTTAGTGCAAAAATTATAAACGGCATAACCTCCTTTTGTGCGGCGGCGGCAAAACTAAATATTTCCTTATGTGACGGAGAGGAAGCCTTGCATATTATACCGGCATCATACAAAAACACTAAGGAATTACTAAAGCTAAGGGGCAACAAAGTCCTTATGAAAAGCGGTAAAAGTATAGGCGAGGTTGTAAAAAATTTAGACGAATTAAATATGCTGGATAATGCAAAAATGGTGGAGTGTTGCTATATGGAAAATGAAAAATTATACACAAATTTACGAGAAATTAACACAGACAACAGCTATTTTTCTGTTATAATAGTTAAAGAATAAGGGAGGCAAAAAGTGGAAAAAAAGGTATATTTTGTAGGAGCGGGGCCGGGTGCGGAGGATTTAATAACACTTAGAGGGTACGAGCTTTTAAAAAAGGCGGATATGGTAATTTACGCAGGCTCTCTCGTAAATCCCAAATTGCTTGATTACACAAAAAAGGATTGCGAAATTCTAAACAGCGCCTCTATGACTTTAGAGCAGGTAATAGATGCCTTTGTAAACACAAACGGCAAAACTCTTGTACGTTTGCATACGGGAGACCCAAGTATTTTTGGTGCAATTAAAGAGCAAATGGACGAGCTTGACAAGCACAACATTAAATATAGCGTAGTGCCTGGGGTTAGCTCCTTTTTTGGAGCCGCCGCCACACTTAATGCGGAGTACACACTACCGGGAGTTTCCCAAACGGTTATACTTACACGCATGGAGGGTAGAACGCCTGTACCCAAAAAAGAGGATATTGCAAGCCTCGCCACCCATAATGCCTCTATGGTGCTTTTTTTAACATCATCATTAATAGACAAACTTGTAGAAAAATTATTAGAAGGTGGGCTTAAGGCAACCACACCTGTGGCAATAGTATATAAAGCCACTTGGGAGGACGAAAAGGTAATAAGAACGGACATCGCCAACTTAAAAAAGAGTGCGGAGGAAAACAACATAACAAAAACCGCTTTAATTTTAGTAGGGGATTTTTTAGACGGAAGTTACGATAAATCCAAGCTTTACGATAAAGCCTTTACCCACGAATACAGAAAGGGTGTAGAATGAAGCTACGCATTATTGCCTTTACCCAAAAGGGTGGCGAGTTATGCAAAAAATACCTAAATGTGCTTAAAGAAAACTACGATGTTTTGGGATATTCCACAAAAAAAACCGAGGGTTTGGAGGAAGTAGAGGCAAAGGAGTTTGTAAAAAAGCACTTTAAAAGCAACAATATTTTAGTTTTTATAGGTGCGGTGGGCATTGCGGTTAGGCTAATAGCGCCCTACGTTACTTCTAAAGCCACAGATTGCGGTGTAGTGGTGGCAGACGAGCTTAATTTACACATAATACCCATATTAAGCGGACACTTAGGAGGGGCAAACGATTTTGCGCTAAACCTTGCAAAGCTAACAAAGAGTAACGCAGTAATTACTACAGCTACGGATATTAACAAGGTTTTTGCCGTAGATGTTTGGGCAAAGGCAAATAATTTGTTTGTATATAATACGGATGCAATTAAGTATGTTTCCCGCTCCTTGCTGGAGGGGGAAAAAATCGGGGTAAAATCGGATTTTCACATAGTAGCAATGCCAAGTTTTGCAGACGAAAACAACAAGGAAGTGGGGATATACATAACCAAAGACATTAATGCAAAGCCCTATAAAAATACGCTAATACTATACCCAAAAGATTTTACAGTGGGTATGGGCTGCAGAAAAGGTGCAGATATAGGCAAAACAGAGGAGTTTTTTTTAAAAACCATAGAAGAATGTGGCATAAAACCGTTTATGATACGTAAATTAGTGTCAATAGACTTAAAAAAGAGGGAAGAGGCGCTAATAAATATCAGCGAAAAATACAATATAGATTTTGTAACTTATACCAAAGAGGAGCTACAAGGGGTAGCAGGCAACTTTACCGCCTCGGAGTTTGTAAAAAAGACAACAGGGGTAGACAACGTATGCGAAAGGGGCGCAATGGTAGAGGGGGAGAAACTTATTTTAGCAAAAAAAGCAAATAACGGAGCAACAATAGCCATTGCACAAACCAAACCGGGAGGTTATAATTTTGAACATATACGTAACGGGCATTAACTTTAAGACTGCAAATTTGGAGCTTAGAGAGCAGGTAAGTTTTACCAAAAGCGGTATTAAAGAAATACTTCAAAACTTAAAAAAAGACGATAATATTCTGGGTGGTGTACTCCTTTGTACTTGCAACAGAACGGAATTATACATTACAACCAAAGAAAAAACAAATCCGGTTAAAGTGCTGTGCACCTATGCAAATGTGGATATAAAAGACTTTAGAAAGCATATTTACTGCAAAGAGGGCAAAGAGGCGCTAAACTATTTGTTTGAGCTTACCTGCGGTTTTCATTCTATGATATTTGGAGAGGACCAAATACTCACCCAAGTAAAAGAAGCATTGGTTATTGCAAAAGAGGCGCAAGGGGCGGATGCAACCCTAAGTACGTTATTTAGATACGCAATTACAAGCGCAAAAAAGGTTAAAACAAACGTTACTTTTAAAAGGGTTAATCCCTCGGTGGCAAGCGCAACTTTAGAGTTACTCCTACCTTTTATTAATGATAATAAAGGGGCTAAAGCGCTAATAATAGGCAACGGAGAAATCGGTAGGTTGATGTGCGAGGAGCTTATAAATTCGGGGGTGGACGTAACATTAACCCTGCGTACATACAGGCACGGAGAAACGGTGGTGCCCTTTGGTTGCAAGACTATAGATTATTATAAGCGAGAGGACGCAATGGCAAATTGCAATATCTTAATAAGTGCAACCGCAAGTGCTCATCATACTGTGAGTTACGATATGATTGCAAGCCTAAAAAACAAGCCAAACTACATTATAGACCTTGCCGTACCACGAGATATAGAGCCAAAAGTACAGGAAATAGAAGGGGTTAAATACTACGATGTAGACAGCATTGGTAAGCAAAGCACGAGTATAAACGAAGTTGAAATACAAAAGGCACGCAAATATATAGATGAAGAGCTAAAGCGGTTTTACGACTGGCAGGTAATTCACAGTTGTGCAGGAGACATTAGCCAAATTAAGCAAATGGCAGTAAAAAGTATTTCTGCTAAAATAAATGATGATATGGGCGAAAAGGAAAAAATAGAGTATGCCATAACAAAAACGGTGGATTTTATTTTGTACTCTCTTAAAGAAAACGCATCCGACCAAATGGTAATAGATGCAATAAACAGCGTGGCAAGGAGGGTATAGAGATGATTCAAATAATAGGCTTAGGGCCGGGAGAGGAAAGCCAAATAACTAAAAAGGCTTTAGATGCACTAAAAAATTGCGATGTTGTAGCAGGCTACACCGTATACATAGATTTAATTAAGCATTTAATTAAAGATAAAGAAATTATAAGCACTCCCATGCTTAAAGAAGTCACAAGGTGCAAGGAGGCTGCAAAAGAGGCGGCTAAGGGCAAAAATGTTTGTGTGGTTTCAAGCGGAGATGCAGGTATATACGGCATGGCGGCACTTGTTATAGAGGTGTGCTACGAGCTTAAAATAAACACAGAAATTAAAGTAATAGCAGGAATTACAGCCGCAAGCTCCGCTTCGGCGGTGTTAGGTGCGCCACTAACCCACGATTTTGCGGTGGTATCTCTAAGCAATTTGCTTACAAGCTGGGAGGACATAGAAAAAAGGTTGGATTTAGCCTCGAAAGCAGGGTTTGTAATTGCAATTTATAACCCCACAAGCAAAAAACGCAAAGATTTTGTAGCAAAGGCATGCAACATTTTACTTGGAAATTTAGAGGAAACAACTATGTGCGGATATGTAAAAAATATTGGCAGAGAAAACGAAAGCTATAAAATTCTAACGCTAAAAGAGTTGCAAACAGAGCAATTAGATATGTTTACCACCATAATAATAGGCAACAAAACCACAAAAAAGGTGGGCAATCTACTAATAACGCCAAGGGGTTACAGATTAGAAGATGAATAAAATTTTAGTTTTTGCAGGCACGGCAGAGGGCAGAGAAATAAGCGAATACTTAGCCAAAAACGCCATAACCCTAACGGTAGCAACGGCAACCGAGTATGGCGCCGTTATGTTGCCTAAAAGTAGTAACATTAAAATACTTAAGGGCAGACTGGCAAAAGAGGAAATTGCAAACCTGACAAAAGACTACGATTTAATTATAGACGCAACCCACCCTTTTGCAAAAGAGGTGTCTTTAAATATTGCAGAGGGCTGTAAAAAGGAAAAATTAATGCGGATTATCCGCAAAGAAAACGGGTATAACAATACAGAGATTTTTGAAAGTATAGAGCAGGCGTGCAACTACCTAAAAAGCACCAAAGGAAATATTCTTGTAACAACGGGTAGTAAAGAGCTTTTGCCCTACACCACAATTTCTGACTACGCAAATAGGGTGTTTGTTCGTATGCTCCCAACCACAGATGCAATACAAAAATGCGAGGAGCTTGGGTTTTCCCCTAAAAATCTTATTTGTATGTTAGGGCCTTTTAGCGAGGAAATCAACATAGCAATGCTAAAACATACCAAAGCAAAGTACATTGTAACCAAAGAAACAGGTAATACAGGGGGTGTGGAGGAAAAAATAAGTGCGGCAAACAAACTGAACGTACAAGTAATTTTAATAGGCAGACCAATAAAAAACGAGGAAGGCATAACCCTTGAGGACGCAAAAAAAGTCCTAATGGAAAGGCTTAATATTAATGGAGAGCAAAGTGGCTTCTTCCCGTTTTTTGAAAATATTAAAAACAAAGAGATTGTAATAATAGGCGGTGGCGAAATTGCCCTACGCAGAGCCATAAGCCTACTTAGCTTAGGTGGAAAAATTACCGTAGTGGCAAAAGAAGTTTGCGAGGAGTTACAAAAACAAAAAGACGTTATACTAATTTTAGACAAATATAACAAAAAATACATAAAAAACGCCTTTTGCGTGGTGGGGGCAACAAATAACAGAGAAGTAAACAAGCAAATAGGCATAGATTGCAAAGAGGCAAACATACGTGTAAATGTTGCAGATTGCAAGGAGGAAAGCGATTTTTACTTTCCCTCTTTGTTTAAAAACCAAGACATTTGCGGAGGGCTAATCTCAATAGATGGCAATAATCACAAAAATGCCAAAAAATATGGAGATTACCTAAGGGAAATACTAAATAAAGGAATTGATAATTAATGAAGGTTGTAAAAATCGGTAGCAGAGACAGCAAATTGGCTATAATACAGGCGCAAATGGTTATTTCCGCCATTAAAGATTACGATAGCACAATAGTAACAGAGCTTATTACAATGAAAACCACAGGGGATAAAATTTTAGATAAATCTTTAGACAAAATTGGGGGAAAAGGGCTTTTTGTAAAGGAATTAGACGACGCCTTGCTAAACGGCGATGTGGATATTACCGTACATAGTTTTAAGGATATGCCCATGGAAATAAACGAAAATCTACCCATAGTAGCCCTATCTAAAAGGGAAGACCCACGAGACGTGCTAATTTTGCCAAAAACACAGCCTTTAGAAGAGCTACCCATAGGATGCTCAAGCAAAAGGCGGAGTATTCAGCTAAATCGGCTGGGGCATAAGGAAATAAAATCTTTGCGTGGCAATGTAATTACCCGTTTGAAAAAATTGGACGATCATAATTACAGAGCAATTATACTGGCGGCGGCAGGCATTAAACGTTTGGGTCTTACAGAGCGGATAAGCAAATACTTCAGTACGGAGGAAATTATGCCCTCGGCATGCCAAGGTATTGTGGCAGTGCAGGCTCGAAGAGGGGAAAACACAGACTATTTAGCGCTTTTTAATGATGATGAATCGCACCTGATAGCCAAAGCGGAACGTGCCTTTGTTAAGCAGTTAGGCGGAGGGTGTACCTCGCCGGTTGCGGCATATGCCGTTATAGACAATAATAGTTTGGTACTAAAAGGGCTGTATGCAGACGAGGAAAAAAACATTTATTTAAAGGGAATGGCGGTAGGAAATGCTTTGGAGGGGGAAACCTTAGGTGTATCCCTTGCAAATAATTTATTGAAGGATGCAGAAAGATGAAAAAAGGCTTTGTTGCTTTAGTGGGGGCAGGTCCCGGAAATTTAGGGTTGCTCACACTAAGAGGAAAGGAATACATAGAAAAAGCGGAAACGGTGGTTTACGATAGACTGGTATCTACGGAAATTTTGGCTTTGATACCTGTTAGCGCAAAAAAAATAGATGTGGGTAAAAAAAGCAGTAACCATTTGGTAGCGCAAGATAAAATTAACGAGATTTTACTTGAAGAAGCACAAAAAGGCAATTTAACCGTTCGCTTAAAAGGCGGAGACCCATACCTCTTTGGCAGAGGTGGGGAGGAGTTAGAGCTACTTAAACAGCATAATATAGATTTTGAGGTAGTACCCGGCATAACCTCCGCAATAGCCGTGCCATCATACGCAGGTATACCCGTTACTCACAGAGATTTTTGCAGTAGCCTTCATATTATTACAGGGCATCAAAAAAACAACGAGCCTTTAAAAATCAACTTCGAGGCACTTGTTGCGCTTAAAGGCACTTTAGTGTTTTTGATGGGTGTATCCGCACTAAAAGCTATTACAGCAGGGCTTAAAGATGCAAAAATAGATGTAAATACACCTGTTGCGGTAATAAGAAACGGCACAAGATACAACCAAGAAAAAGTGGTGGCTACAATAGACACCATTGTAGATAGGGCAAAAGCTATTGCCTCTCCTGCAATTATTGTGGTAGGAGAGGTCGCCTCTTTAAGTGATGAGTATGATTGGTTTTCCAAACTACCCCTATTTAGCAAAAAGGTTATTGTTACACGGCCTAAAATGTCGGGTGGTACGTTAAGCAAAAAACTTACGGATTTAGGGGCGGATGTTTATGATTGTCCTGTAACGGAAATTATAGAAATTACGGACAAAAGCGCATTTCTTAACGAGTTAAATAATTTGCACAAGTATAATTGGTTGGTATTTACAAGCAAAAACGGTGTAGAAATATTTTTTAACGGCTTAAAAGGCCTAAATAAAGATGTGCGCATATTAGGCAACTTAAAAATTGCCGCCATAGGCAGTCAAACAAAAGAAACTTTACGGGAAAAAGGCATAATTGCAGACTATATGCCGGAAATTTTTGACGGAGAAAACTTAGCTAAAGGGCTGAGCGAGTTGCAAAGTGCCAATAACTTCCTGCTACTTCGTGCAAAAGACGGTAACAAGGAAATAGTTAATATATTAGGAGAAAAGGGAAAAGAGTTTACGGATTTACCTATTTACTACTCCAATTATATAGATAGCAATAAGGAAAAAATAGAGGAGTTAGTAAAAAATGAGGAAGTATTCGTAACCTTTACAAGCGCATCTACGGTAGAGGGTTTTAATAAAATATGCAAAGCAAACCCAAACTTAAAAGCTGTTTGCATAGGCAAACAAACGGCAAGCAGAGCAAAAGAATACGGCTATAACTACGAGGTGGCAAATAGTGCTACAATAGATAGTGTAATAGAAAAACTTCTGGAGGTAGTAAATGGAAAGACCACGCAGATTACGGAGCAATAAAATACTAAGGGAGCTTGTAAGAGAAACACGAATAAGTACATCTTCTTTAATTTTGCCCCTGTTTATAAAAGAGGGCAAGGGCATAAAAGAAGAAATATCCGCATTGGAAGGGCATTTTTATTACAGCAAAGATACCGTTTCGCAAATTGTGGAAAAAGCCCTTAGAGGTAGTGTAAACAGCGTAATACTATTTGGAGTGCCAAACAGCAAAGACGACAATGCAACTGGCGCATATGCTCAAGACGGAGTGGTGCAAGAGGCAATCGCAGAAATTAAAAGGCAGTACCCTCAAATGTATGTAATTACCGATGTTTGCCTGTGCGAATACACAAAAAACGGGCATTGCGGTTTAACAAAAAACGGCGAAATACTAAACGACGAAACTCTGCCACTACTGGCAAAAACGGCACTTAGCCACGTAAAAGCCGGTGCAGATATGGTAGCGCCCTCGGATATGATGGACGGCAGGGTTAAGGCTATTAGAGAAGCGCTGGATATAGAGGGTTATGCAAACTCGCCCATTATGGCGTACAGCGCAAAATACGCTTCTGCGTTTTACGGGCCATTTAGAGAAGTTGCAGGCTCTGCACCCTCTTTTGGAGACAGAAAAACCTATCAAATGGATTATCACAATAAAAAAGAGGCAATAAAAGAGGTACTTTTGGATGTTTGCGAGGGTGCGGATATTATTATGGTAAAACCGGCGCTTTCCTATTTAGATATAATTAGCGAGGTTGCCCGAAATATCAACCTACCCCTATGCGCATACAGCGTAAGCGGAGAGTACGCAATGCTGAAAAACGCAGGAAAATCAGGACTTATAGACGAAAAAAATATGATGTACGAGACGGCAACAAGCATTTTTAGGGCAGGGGCAAATATGCTTATAACATATTACGCACTGGAGTTGGCGCAAGGAATTATTAAAGGGGAAATAGGATGAACAGTTTATTTGAGCGAGCAAAAAAGGTTATTCCCGGAGGGGTAAACAGCCCTGTACGTGCTTTTAACAGCGTGGGTGGTGAGCCCATATTCGTAAAAAGCGCAAAGGGAAGTAAAATTTATGATACAAACAACAAAGAATATATAGATTACGTGTGCTCCTGGGGGCCTATGATTCTTGGCCATAATGATGATTGCATTTTAAAAGCCGTGGAGGACAGCGCAAAGAATGGTCTTAGCTTTGGTGCGCCCACTCAAATTGAAGTGGAAATGGCTGAGCTTGTGGTTAGCTTAATACCAAACATAGAAAAGGTACGTATGGTAAACAGCGGAACAGAAGGGGTTATGAGTGCTTTAAGGCTGGCTAAAGGGTACACTAAAAAAAGCAAAATAATTAAATTTGAGGGGTGCTACCACGGGCATTGCGACAGCATGCTAATAAGTGCAGGAAGCGGTGCGGTAAACATTGCAGGCAGTCTTGGAGTGGACGAGGCAATATTGGGCAACACCTTAATTGCAAAATACAACGACATAGCGAGCATAGAAAAACTAATTAAGGCAAATGATGTTGCAGGAATAATTATAGAGCCTGTGGCGGCAAATATGGGGGTTGTACCTCCAAGCAAAAATTTCTTGCAGGATGTACGCAAGCTATGCACTAAAAACGATATTTTATTGATTTTTGATGAAGTTATAACAGGCTTTAGATTAGCCAAAGGGGGTGCTCAAGAATATTTTGGCATAACTGCGGATATTGTGGTTTTAGGCAAAATATTAGGCGGTGGCATGCCTGTGGGCGCTTATGGTGCATCTGCAAAAATTATGGATAATATTGCGCCTTTGGGTAGTGTTTACCAAGCAGGTACTCTATCAGGCAACCCTGTTGCCATGAGTGCAGGGCATGCTCAACTAAAATATTTAAATGAAAATAAAGAGGTTTACACTCAAATAAGTAAATATGGTGAAATGCTAAAACAAGGCTTTGAGGACACGATAAAACGGTTAGATTTACCTATGTGGGTAAATAGAGAAGGCTCTTTGCTTAGCGTGTTTTTTACCCCAACACCCGTGGTGGATTTTGCAACGGCAAAAACAAGCAAGGTGGAGCAGTACGCCATATTTTTCCACAAAATGCTAAATAAAGGAATTAATTTAGCACCGGCGCAATTTGAAGCCATGTTTGTAAGCTATGCTCACACATCAAAAGATATAGAAGAAACCTTGCAAAAGGCAAAAGAAGCCCTAACAGAAATGAAAACAGAAGGAGTATTTGAAAGATGAAAGGCATTTTAATTTTGGCACACGGTAGTAGAGAAAAATCAACCCAAAACACTTTAAACCAAATAGTAGATTACTTAAAAGCAGATTTTAAAGGGTACGAAATAGAAAGCTCCTACTTGCAATTTAGCGATAATAACTTGGAAAACGGGCTAAACAGTTTAAAAGCAAAAGGGGCAACGGAAATCGTGGTAATACCCTACTTTTTGTTTTCGGGAGTGCATATAAGGGAGGATATTCCCGAGGAAATAAAGTGCTACACCGCTAAAAATCCGGATATTAAAATATCCATGGGAGAAACCTTAGGTGCGGACAAGCGTTTGGCACAAATCCTATCAGACAGAGTAAAATCCGCACTATGAGCAAATCTATGAAGCAGTTGTTTTTAATAGGCTGTGGTATGGGTAGTTTGGACTTACTTACAAACCACGCATTACAAACAATTAAAAAGTGCGAAAAGCTCTTTGCTTTCGACAGACTGGCGGAGTGCTTTTCTCAGCTAAACACAATAGAAAAATGCACTTACGATGCCCTTTGTAAAAACATAGAGGATTGCAAAGGGGAAAAAATCGGAGTATTACTTTCGGGAGATACGGTGTTTTTCAGTATGGCAAATACCTTAAAAGAAAGGTTTAAAGCAAACTTTAAGGTGGAGTACATAAACGGCGTAAGCAGTCTCCAATATTTATGCGCAAAAATGCAAATTAGCATTGCGGAGGTTGCGGTAGTAAGTATGCACGGCAGAAGTAACAGTCTGCTTGGGAGTATTGCCTATAACAAGCACACTTTCGCCCTTACAGGAGGGCAAAATAACGCATCACAATTATTAAAAGACCTAACAGCTCTTAAAAATATAAGGGTAACCGCAGGGGAAAACTTAGGCACGCGGGAAGAGCGGATAATAAGCGGAGATATTGCAACCTTAGCAAAGGAAGAGTTTTCCGACCTAACCGTGCTAATGTTTGAAAACCCGAATTTCGTAAATAAGCATATTCCGCTTTTTGATGATGATTTTGTGCGAGATAAAACCCCCATGACAAAACAGGAAGTGCGGCATATTTCCGTAAATTTACTTGGCTTGCAACCAAACTCGATAGTTATGGATATTGGCGCCGGAAGTGGCTCGGTAAGCATAGAAATGAGCAGAAAAGCCTACAACGGTATAGTACATGCCGTAGAAAAAAACGAAACTGCCTATAACTTGCTAAATATCAACAAAGAAAAATTAGGTGCGCTTAATGTACTTACATATTTTGGGAACGCCCTTGAAGTTATTAAGCAACTACCCATACCCGATTGCGTGTTTATCGGGGGCAGCTCGGGAGAGCTTAAAGAAATGCTTATATATTTGTTTAACAAAAATCCAAAACTTAAATACGTAATTAATGCAATAACCATAGAAACCCTTACAACCGCAACGGCGGTGCTAAAAGAGCTAAAAAAACCCACTAATATCTGTTGTATCAACAGCGCAAAAAACAAAAAAGCAGGGGAATATAACTTAATGATGGCAAACAACCCCGTCTACATTATTAGCGGAGATATAAATGCAGAGTAGAATTATGATTGCAGGCACTAACAGTGGTTGCGGTAAAACAACCATAACTTGCGCAATACTAAAAGCGCTTATAAATAAAGGTTATAAAACAGCCTCTTTTAAGTGCGGTCCGGATTACATAGACCCTATGTTTCATAAGGAGGTAATAGGCGCACATTCAAGAAATTTAGATGCCTTTATGCTCTCTAAAAATACAGTTAAATATCTCCTTGCAAAAAACTCGCAAAACTGTGATGTTTCTGTGTTAGAGGGGGTTATGGGCCTTTATGATGGGGTAAACAATCAGGTTTTCGCCTCGTCTAATTATATTTCTAACATTACAAAAACGCCGGTGGTGCTTGTGGTCAACTGCAAAGGGCTGTCCCTATCCGTAGCGCCCATTATTAACGGTTTTACTAAGTTTGGTACAAATAATATTAAAGGGGTAATACTAAATAACATAGCTAAAGGCAGTTATTCAATGTACAAAAATATTATTGAAACACATACAAAGGTACAGGTACTCGGCTTTATGCCATATATTAAAGAGGCGGTGCTTGAAAGCCGACATCTTGGGTTGGTTACTGCAAAAGAGGTAGGCAATTTAAAAGAGAAAATAGATATTTTAGCTAAAAGTGCGGAGGAAAACATAGATATTGCAAAACTTGTTGAAATTGCACAAAATGCACCGA
This sequence comes from uncultured Christensenellaceae bacterium, assembly GCA_964628515.1. GTDB lineage: Bacteria > Bacillota > Clostridia > Christensenellales > Christensenellaceae > CAZVNZ01. The sequence continues at coordinate 25,090 of CAZVNZ010000020.1, read as the reverse complement.
AACTAACATATAACGCCATTAATATTAAAAAAGCATTTGATGTAAATATTGGCGTAGCAAAAGATAAAGCCTTTTGCTTTTACTACGAGGACAGCCTAAATTTACTGAAAGAAATGGGGGCAAAACTTAAATATTTCTCTCCATTAAGGGCAAAATCCTTGCCAAAGGGCATTAGCGGTGTAATACTTGGGGGAGGCTACCCCGAGGTATACACAAAAAGGCTTAGTGCCAATACTTCTATGCTTAATAGTATTAGAGAGTCAGCAGAGAAAAATATGCCTATTTATGCCGAGTGCGGTGGATTTATGTATTTGTGCAACAGTATAGAATACAAAGAAAAAACCTACAAAATGGCAGAAGTTATAAACACAAACGCAAAAATGACAAACAAACTCCAAACATTTGGCTACATAACCTTAAATGCAAAGGAAGACAGTATGCTTTTAAAAAAAGGCGGTAAAGTTAATGCCCACGAGTTTCATTATTTTGCTTGCGAGTCTAACGGAGATGCCTTTAGTGCGCTAAAACCAAGTGGAAAGGAATGGCAAACGGGTTTTGCAACCAAAACTATGTACGCCGGCTTTCCCCACATACATTTATACAGCAATTTAAGTTTGGCAAAGGGCTTTTTGCAGGAGTGTACAAAATACAAAAACAGAGGTAAAAACTAATGGTACTAACCCTTCTTTTAGCATTTGTATTGGATTTGCTTTTTGGAGACCCCCGTTTTATACCTCACCCCATATGCTTTATTGGCAAGCTAATTAGCTTTTTAGAAAACAAACTAAGAAAAAACTGCAAAAACGAAATTGTAGCAGGCAGAGTATTATGGATAATAGTTGTTATAATTAGCTGTTTTTTACCACTTACAATACTAATTATAGCCTTTAAAATAAACGTTTATTTAGGGTTTGCACTAAATGTGTTCTTTTGTTGGCAAATACTGGCGGCAAAATCTTTAAAGGTAGAAAGCACCAAAGTATATACCGCCCTAAAAAATAAAGATATTGGGGAGGCAAGGAAGTACCTATCCTACATAGTAGGCAGAGATACCCAAAATCTTAACGAGGAAGAGATTATAAAAGCCACAGTAGAAACGGTGGCGGAAAACACTTCGGACGGTGTGGTTGCACCCATGCTATTTATGGCGGTAGGGGGTGCGCCTTTAGGCTTTTTATACAAGGCTATAAATACAATGGATTCTATGCTTGGTTATAAAAACGAAAAATATATTAATTTTGGTAGATTTAGCGCAAAAACAGACGATGTTGCAAACTATCTGCCTGCACGGTTAAGCGGAATATTAATGGTTGCATCTGCCTTTATACTTGGGCTTAATTATAAAAACTCAGCCAAAATATATAAAAGGGACAGAAAAAACCACGCAAGTCCAAACTCCGCTCAAACGGAATCCTCATGCGCAGGGGCATTGGACGTACAATTAGGTGGAAATGCGGAGTATTTCGGCACAGTAGTTAAAAAAAAGACAATAGGAGATAATAACAAACCGTTAAATTGCGAGGATATTAAAAAAGCAAACAAACTAATGTACGTAACGGCGGTTTTAGCCTTAGGGGTAAGCCTTGGGCTGTGCGCACTGATATGGTGGGTGCTACCGGTCTAAAAACTCATTTACAACAGCAAAATTAAGAAAGGACATCACTATGAAAAAAAGTGCCCACGGTGGAGACATTTATACATATATGGAAAGGCACAACAAACAGCCTTTGGATTTTTCGGCAAACGTAAACCCTTTAGGATTGCCTAAAAGTGCAAAAGATGCCCTTATTTCGCATATTGATGATTATTGTGCTTATCCCGATGTTGCATGTAGGCAGTTAGTTAGGGCAATTTCCGATTACGAGGGTGTGCCTACGGAATTTTTGCTTGCAGGCAACGGTGCGGCGGATATTATTTACAAAACGGTGTACGCCCTAAAACCCAAAAATGCCCTTGTGTGCGCTCCAACATTTTCGGAATACGAAACGGCGCTTACAAATGTGGATTGCAAGGTTAAGCACTACTACACAAAACCGGAAAATCAATTTAAGGTAAAAGAGGATATTCTAAAGGAAATTAAAAATATTGATATTATGTTTTTATGCAATCCCAACAACCCAACAGGCATGGTAACGGAAATGGAGTTAGTGGAAAAAATAGCTAAGGAATGTAAAAAATCTGGGTGTGTGCTACTTATAGACGAGTGCTTTAACGATTTTTTGAAAGAGCAGGAAAACTACACTTTTAAGAAACATATAAGCAAATACAGTAACGTAATTATACTTAAAGCCTTTACAAAGTTTTTTGCAATGGCAGGCATGCGGTTAGGGTACTGCATTTGCTCAAACACAGAGTTGCTAAAGCAAATAAGTACCGCAGGGCAAGCGTGGAGTGTATCCACACCGGCGCAAATTACGGGAATAGCGGTACTAAAAGAAAAAAGCTATATTGCCCAAACAAAAGCCGATACAAAAACTCAAAGGGAATATTTAACGGCACAGCTAAAAAAATTAGGAATAACCTTTTTTGAAAGCTACGCCAACTATATACTGATTAAAAGCAAGGAAAGCTTGTATATGGATTTATACAAAAAAGGCATTTTAATACGCAGATGCGAAAATTACTACGGGCTTGACAGCAGTTATTTCAGAATTGCAGTAAAAGACGAGGCAAGCAATAAAAAGTTAATAGATACGCTAAAATCAACATTGGAGGAGGATTAAATGGCAAAAGTAATTATGATTCAAGGCACAACCTCAAACGCAGGCAAAAGCCTACTGACAGCAGGGTTTTGCAGAGTTTTTGCACAGGACGGATATAAGGTTGCACCCTTTAAATCTCAAAATATGGCGCTAAACTCCTTTATTACCAAAGACGGTTTAGAAATGGGCAGAGCACAGGTTGTGCAGGCGGAAGCCTCCTATAAAGCACCTGATGTGCGTATGAATCCAATTTTGCTAAAGCCCACCAGCGACAAAGGCTCTCAAGTGGTGGTAAACGGCGAGGTTATAGGCAATATGGGGGCAATGGAGTATTACAATACCAAGGATAGATACATTCCGGCAATTATGGAGGCGTATAATTCTCTTTCGGCAGAAAACGATATAATTGTAATCGAAGGGGCAGGAAGCCCGGCGGAAATAAATTTAAAGGAAAACGATATTGTAAATATGGGTATGGCAAAAATGGCAAAATCCCCCGTGCTTATAGTGGGCGACATAGACAGAGGCGGTGTTTTTGCGTCTCTCTACGGCACATATATGTTGCAAAGCGAGGAGGAAAAACGCTATATAAAGGGCAATATTATAAATAAATTTAGAGGGGACATTGCAATTTTAACACCCGGTATAAAAATGTTAGAAGCACTTATACCCGTGGAGGTTATAGGCTGTTTGCCCTATATTCCTCTTCAAATTGATGATGAAGACAGTCTATCCGACGTTTTTGAAAATAGATTCGCTACCGGCGTTTTAGATATTGCGGTTATAAGATTGCCCCGTATATCCAACTTTACCGATTTTAATTCCTTTGAAGTTTTGCTAAAGGAAAAGGTGCGGTACGTAACAAATGTCGAGGAGCTTAAAAATCCGGATATGATAATACTCCCCGGCACTAAAAACACTATGGGTGATTTAAAATGGCTTAAAGAAAAAGGCTTAGATAAAGCAATAGTGCGGTGTGCCAATGGAGGTACAATAGTTTTTGGCATATGCGGAGGCTACCAAATGTTGTGCAAAACCCTAAAAGACCCTTATAGCGTGGAAGAAGGAGGAGAGGCCACAGGGCTTGGCTTGCTTGATGCACATACCGTATTTAATAAAGAAAAAACACGCACAAGGGTACAAGGCACAATAGGGGATATTGAGGGGGACTTGCAAGGCTTAACGGGCGCAGTATTTGAAGGGTACGAAATACATATGGGGGAAACAACAGGAAAGGAGAGACAGCTATCCACACTGCAAAGCGAAATAACAACAAAAGCCGACGGTATGAACAAAAACAACGTATACGGAAGCTACGTACACGGAATTTTTGACAGCGAGGATTTAATATACAAGCTACAAGCTATTTTATATGCAAAAAAAGGAATAAAAGCACAAGAAGGAGACAAAACCACAATAAAACAACATAAGGAAAACGAGTATAATAAACTTGCGGATGCAGTAAGAAATTATATAGATATTAAAAAAGTATACGAAATTATAGAAAAGGGAATAGACTAATACAACAATTAGAAAATAGAAAGGAAATATAGCTATGATACATTATCTACCGGAGGAAATCGAAGCAAGAAGCTTTGAAATAATAGAAAAAGAACTTACAGATTATACATTTTCGCTTGAAACTAATGCGGTTGTTAAGAGGGTTATACACACAACAGCGGATTTTGACTACGCAAACACCCTAAGTTTTTCAAATGACGCAATAAACATTGCAATAGAAGCACTTAAAAAGGGTGCGTGTGTAGTAACGGATACCCAAATGGCAAAATCCGGAATTAATAAAAGTGCACTAAGCAAGGGTGGCGGAGAGGTATATAATTTTATCTCGGACGAAGATGTTGCTAAAGAGGCTAAAGAAAAAAGGGTAACAAGAGCAAGTATTTGTATGGAAAAGGCAAAGGAAATAAAAAAGCCCCTAATATTTGCCATAGGCAACGCACCCACCGCACTAATAAAATTAGACGAATTAATAAAGGCAGGAGAGCTTAACCCCATACTAATAATAGGTGTACCTGTGGGTTTTGTAAATGTAGTGGAGTCTAAAGAGCTTATACTGGAGGGCAAAACACCCTACATAGTGGCAAAAGGCAGAAAGGGCGGAAGCAACGTAGCGGCGGCAATAGTAAACGCACTGCTCTACTTAGCTTACCCAAGAGAGTAAAAAAATAGCCCAAAGCTAACTAACAGCATAAAAGCAAAAATAACCCACTAACCACTAACCACTAAAACCCCACATCTGACCAAAGCCTCCTCCAAATCGGCAGGAGGCTTTATATCCGTTATAAAGTAATCTATCTTACTAAAATCGCAAATGGTGTAAAATGCACTTTGGTTAAACTTAGTGTGATCGCACAATAGAACGGTTTTAGAAGCGCTTTCTATCATTTGCTTGCGTAAATCCGCCTCTTCTACAAAAGGGTCTGTGGCACCGTTTTTTCCGCTTACACCCCTGCAAGAAAAAAATAGGGTTTTTGCGTGTATTTTTTTCATACTGCTACGTGCAATAGCCCCTGCAAAAGAAAGGGAGTTTTCTCTTAATTTGCCTCCTGTGCAATATACGGTGGCTGTGGTATTTTCCCCAAGGTTGGTAGCAACTTTTAATCCGTTTGTAACAACAGTTAAATTGGTTTTGTGCTTCAAATAGCTAACAAGCATATTGGAGGTGGAGGAGGAGTCAAGTATTATTATATCTCCATCAGAAATTAAGTCAGCCGCCAATCTGCCTATAATGTCTTTTGAGGTTTGTTGTTCCTTTTCCCTCACCGCTAAGGGTATTTCCGAGTTAATATCCTGTATTAGTACGGCTCCGCCGTAGGTGCGCTTAATTAGCCCCTGTTTTTCCAGCTTTTCCAAATCTCTGCGTATGGTAGCCTCTCCAATAAAAAACTGTTTGGACAGCTCGGCTATTCTTGCGGATTTATTGGTTTTTAGATATTCAAATATACCGTTTCGACGCTCTAAAGTAAGCATAAATGCACCTCAAATATGTAAAGTTATGTTAAAACATGCAAAGTATAGTGCAATATTATGTTAAATAAACTATTTTTCCGCCCATATTGCAATAAAATTAACATAGTATTACAATAATATATGTAAGTAAATATGTCAACAACTAAGAGGAGACAAACCATGAAATTAAGTTTAGGAGTAAATTTAGGCTTTGCCATAAATAAATATTTCGAGCCCAATGTATGGCCAAAGGTAGTTAGAGAAATGGGCTTAAGCAATGCTCAGTTTGTAGCGGACATACTAAACCCATTTATGCCAAAAGACTGGGTAGATAAACAAATAGCACTGACAAAAGAGAGTATGAAGGCGCATAATGTGGAAGTAACAAGCATTTTTACAAGTGCATTTACAAGGGTAAACCATCTAATGCACCCTGATGCCGAAGCACGAAAAATATATTTGGATTTTTTCAAACGGTTGTTTGATATTGGCGCAAAGTTAGGTGCAAAAAGCGGTGGCAGTCACTTTGGAATACTAACCTTTACAGATTACGAGGATATAAAAAGGCGAGAGTTTTTAATAGAAGAAGGCATTAAAAACTGGCAAGCACTAAGTAAATACGCAAAGGAAATCGGCTTTAACTTTATTTGCTTTGAGCCTATGAGTGTGGAGCGAGAAATGGCAAACACAGTAGAGGACAGCCTGTATTTAATGAATAGAGTAAACGAAAACTGCGGAGTACCCATGAGGCTAGTAATAGACGTAGGACACGCACCCCACCCACAACAAAGAGACCCATACTTGTGGCTGGAAAAAGCAGGTAAATACTCCCCAATAGTCCATTTGCAACAAAGCCTTTTAGGTAAATCTATGCATTGGGCATTTACGGAGGAGTACAACAAGCAAGGGCATATAGAGGCAGATAAAGTAATAAATTGTTTGGAAAAAACAGGTATACAGGAGTGCGAGTTGGTGCTTGAACTCTCTCACAGAGAACACCGAGACACCGAGCCACTTATTTTAAAGGAGCATAAACAAAGTGTGGATTACTGGATGCCCTATGTGGAAAACTACAAAAAAACCAAATAATGCGAGGAGATAGTATATGAAATGCTTAAATTTACATAACATCGGCGATTTAAGATACGAGGATATAAAAGCCCCTCAAATTAAAAAGGGGGAAGTGCTTGTAAAAATCAAAGCAAGTGGTATTTGCGGAAGCGACATTCAAAGGGTGTTTGAGAAGGGCACGTATAACTTTCCCACCGTAATAGGCCACGAGTTTGCAGGAGAAATTGTAGAGGGGGAAAACAAAGGGCTTATAGGCAAAAAATGTGCGGTGTTTCCATTATTACCCTGTTTTAAGTGTGATGCTTGCAAAGAGGAGCAATATGCCCAATGTGCAAACTACAACTACTTTGGCAGCCGTTGTGACGGCGGAATGGCGGAGTTTATAGCCGTACCCGAATTTAATTTGGTGATAGCGGAGGACAGCGTGCCCTACGATATTTTGGCACTAACAGAGCCGTGTGCGGTTGCAAGGCACAGCCTAATGCAATCGGACATTAAAAAAGGTGATGCCTTGGCGGTTTTTGGTGCAGGGCCCATAGGGCTTATGATTGGTATGTGGGCAAAAACCCTTGGTGTAGCAAACATAGTTTTTGCAGATATTGACGAAGGCAAGGTGCAATTTGCAAAATCTTTAGGGTTTGGTGCAATAAATTCTTCAAAAGACGGAGCAAAGCAAATAAAAGAGGTTACAGGTGGAGGAGCGGACATTGTAATTGAAGGTACAGGCGTAAGCGTAGCCTTAGAGGAAGGGTTGTACTGTGCCAAAAATTTTAGTAAGGTAGTGCTAATGGGCAACCCCATAAAAAATATAGATATTTCTCAAAAAGCCTATTGGGAAATACTAAGAAAACAACTTACGGTAAAAGGTACGTGGAACAGCGGATACAGCACAAAAGCAAACGACTGGAAAGAGGCGGTAAGCAAAATGGCAACAGGGGAGCTAAACTTAGCACCGCTAATAAGCCATAAATTTGCATTGATGGACTATAAAAAAGCGTTCAACATCTTTAAAGATAAAAATGTATTTACAAATAAAGTCTTATTTGTTACAGACTAAAAATAAAGTATGAAGGAAGGAAAAAACATGAGCAATAAAATGAAAGCGGCAATATATACAGACATAAATACTATGCGTATACAAGAAACAGATATACCTAAAGTGGACGATAATTCCGCACTACTAAAGGTAAAAGCCTGTGCGGTGTGTGGTAGCGATATTAGAATTTTTCATAGCGGAAACAACAGAGTTACACCGCCCCAAATTTTAGGGCACGAGATTTCAGGCGAAATTGTGGAGGTAGGCAAAAATGTTACAAGTCTAAAGGCAGGGGACAGAGTGGCAATAGGTGCGGACGTGCCTTGCGGAGAGTGCGTTTTTTGCAAAGCGGGTATAGGCAACAACTGCCAAATAAACTATGCAATAGGTTACCAGTTTGCAGGGGGTTTTGCGGAGTATATGCTACTTAACAAAACCATAATAAACTACGGTCCGATAACTAAAATGCCGGATAATATTTCTTATGATGAAGGCGCATTAGCCGAGCCCCTAGCTTGCGTGCTAAACGCAATAGAGTTAAGCCCCATAAAGCTTAATGATGTAGTGGTACTAATAGGCGCAGGCCCCATAGGAATGATGATTGCGGAAGTTGCAAAAAATATGGGCGCAAGCAAGGTAATTATAGTAAATAGGTCTAAACCACGGCTTATAATGGCAAAGGAGTTAGGTATTGCGGATGTATTTGTGTGCTCCTCGGAGGAAGACCCTATTAAAAGGGTATTAGTCGAAACGCAAGGCTTAGGGGCAGATGTTATTTTTACCGCAAACCCAAGCCCAAAGGCACAGGCAGATGCAATAATAATGGCAAAAAACAGAGCAAGGGTAAACTTTTTTGGCGGACTTCCAAAAGAGGATAGCGTAGTGCCAATAAATACCAACACAATACACTATAAAGAGCTTATTGTAACAGGTGCCCACGGCTCTATGCCACATCATCATATTTTAGCGGTAAACCTTATAGGTAGTGGCAGGATAAACATTGCAAAGTTTAAAACCCACAATTTTGAGCTTAAGGATATAAACAAGGCTTTTGAAACAGCGGAAAATCACGCAGGCTTAAGAGTTATTGTAAATCCCTAATCCGGAGCAATTAAGGAGAAAAACAATGTTAAAAGGAAAAATAGCACCCTCTATGATGTGTGCGAAAATATTTGAAACACAAGAAACGGTTAAAACTTTTGAAAAGCACAACATAGAGTATTTACATATAGATGTTATGGATGGTAGCTTTGTACCTAATTTTCAACTTGGGATAGACTACATAAAGCAACTAAGGGAGGTAAGCACAATACCTTTAGATGTACATTTAATGATAGACCGCCCACAAGACAAATTAGCTTGGTTTGCCCCTAAAGAAAAGGAATATTTTTCCATACATTATGAGGCAACCGCCCACCCACAAAGGGTGCTTCAACAAATAAGGGACTTTGGTGCAAAACCTATGATAGCACTAAACCCCTCCACCCCTTTATGTGTGCTTGAGGATATTTTAGACTACATAGATGCCGTACTTATTATGAGCGTAAACCCGGGCTACGCAGGGCAAGCACTGGTTGCAAGCGCACTTCCCAAAATCACACGACTAAGAAAACTTTTAGACGACGCCGGAAAACATAATGTAGAAATAGAGGTGGACGGCAACGTAAGCTTTGAAAATGCAAAATTAATGAAAGCAAGTGGCGCAAATATTTACGTAGTAGGCAGTTCGAGTGTTTTTCATAAAGATTACACCTTAGAGGAAGGCATAAGCAAATTAAGGGGGATAATCTAAGTTAGTCCAAATCCTTTAGGCGCTTTGTAAATTCCTCGTTTGGCATAGGCTGTGCAAAGTAGTTGCCCTGCACAATATCGCAACCCAAATCGGACACAAAGTCTAAAATGTCTTGAGACTGTATGCCTTGGGCAACCGTTGTAATTTCAAGGCTTTTTGCCATAGTGATGATATTGCTTATAATAGGTTTTGCACGTTTTAAGTTTTGCTTGCTTTCAAAAAACCGCTTGTCTATTTTTATTACGTCAAAATCTATGTCTTTAAGAATATGCAAAGAGGAGTTTATAGAGCCAAAATTGTCCATACATAACGTAAAATTATTTGAGTGTAGCTCTTTTGAGAGTATTGTCAGCATATTGATGTTAGAAAATACATTTGACTCTCGCATTTCTATTTCAAGCAAATTATGAGGCACTTGGTATTTATCTGCAAGGGCGCATAACTCCTCCACAAAATTGGCATTATCAAAATGGTTGCCCGAAAAGTTTACCGAGATTTTAACGGGAGTAATACTTGCATCCACCCAACCTTTAAGTATTTTACAGCAACTTTCAAACATATACATATCCAAATTGGTAATAAAATTATTTTTTTCAAAAATAGGTATAAATTCGTGGGGGAATAAATATTTATTTGTGTCGAAATGCCATCTTACAAGGGCTTCTACTCCTGCCATATGTTCGTCTTTTAAGCGGTATTTTGGTTGTAAAAACACCTCAAACTCTTCCTTTTTTAAAGCATCGGCCATTTTACATTCTATTTGCTTTTTAAAGTCCGCCAAAGATTTTAATTTACTGCTATATATTACTGTGTTATCCTCTGTGCTTTTTGAAATACTATGGGCTAAATTTACCTTTTCAAATATCTCGGAAAAATCGCTTTCCTTAGCTTTTAGGGAATATATACCCGCCTTTATTATTACCTTTAAATCAAACTTTTGATTGCAGTAATCACAAAACACCTTTTCAAATACACTTATTTTTTCGCACATGGTGGCATCATCCACATAAATACTAAGCACTATAAATTCGTCGCTGTTTATGCGTGCAAAGGTCTCCGTTTTTTTATCCAGTACCGAGTTTAGCAGTACGGAAATTTCTTTTAGTATTTTGTCTCCTGTGGTGTAGCCGTCAATTTCGTTTATAAGCTTAAAGTTTACAATATCAAATTTTATTACGCAATATCTGTTTTGGGTGTATCTTTTTACAATATTTAAAGAGATTTCTCTAAATTTTTTAAAGTTGTAAAAGCCTGTAAGCTCGTCTATATAGGTTATGCGTGCAACTTCCTTTGCATGCCTTTTTGCTAAACTTAACATAATTAGAAAGAACAATATCACCATTAAAATAAGGATTATGGCAAAAATAACGGTGGTTTGGGTAATTTCTTTTAGAGATCCGAAAACAACATCCGAAGGCACGGTGTAGAAAATATACCAGTCGTTAATAGCGGTGGGGGAGTAGTGCATTATTTTTTCCGTGTCGTTAACAAAATATTTGGAATGGCCGGCAATTCCTTTTTTTAAGTTATCGGTTATAGTTTCAAAATCGTCATAATCTAAAAACTCCGCCTCGCTTATGGCGGTAAGTAAATTACCTTCTAAAGTGCTGTTGTTTGTGAGTCCTGCAATAATTCTGCCTTTAGAATCCGATATATAAGTGTATCCGCTACCGTTAAACATAGGCAAAAACACTTTGTTTATGGATTGGGTTTTGTAAATACCTGCAAGTACACCGCAAACGGTTTGCTCTTTGTACACGGGTACATCAATGTAAATATAGCTGTTGTCCGTACCCTCGTAATTGGATACATCAAAAATAGAGGACTTGCCCTGCATGGCTAAGTCGAAAAATTCGTAGCCGTAAACATAGGTTTCCTCTCCACCATCATCCACCAAATTGCCCAAATTGTCCGTATAGGCAATTTCGTCAAATTCCGTGTTGGTCTTAAATTCCTTTAGTAAGTTGGGCAATTCCTCTTCCTTAAAGGCAATTTCTGCCATATAATTGCTGTATGCGGTAAGTGTTTGTCTTTCGTAAATAAGTTTATGTATAAAACTGCGTTTTTGCGCAAGCATAACCTCATCTAACATATTGCAGCCATATTCCAAAAACCTGTTTTGCAAATGAGAATTATACACAAAAAGTATCGTTAATATAAGTAGTATTAATACAATCATAATTAATACAGATTTTTTTGCATTACTGTTTTTGTGCAACTTTGTATACCAGCCATTAAATATTAATATTTTAATTATAAAGTATTCTAATTTTTAGTCAATATATATTTACATATAAGCAAGTTATACCCATAATTTAAAAAAACGTCACCTCTTAAATGACGTTTTTTATGGTGATGATGATGATACACCCTCTTTAGTTGCCCTTTTCGATTTTTGCGGTATAATCGTACTTAAAGCCCTTGTATATGGCAGTACCTACGTTTATAGCCACGGCTAAAATCATAATTCCTATTAAAAAGGAATTAAAATTGTAGAAAAATCCTACCACAAAATAAGCATCGCTACCGCCTATTGCGGTATTAATTGCAGCTAAAAACTCCCTACTGAAAACCGAGCCGTTACTAAGCAAGCTAATAGTAAGCAAAATATTTAAAGTATTGGCGACTATTACAACAAGTGCGTATCTTTTGGTGTATCTGCCCTCTACTAAGCTAAAAACCTCTCTTGCAATACCAAGTAGGGCAATAAATACAACTAAATACCAAAAAGTTGTAAAAAGTTGTGTGTTAAGCAGGAGCACAAAACTTTGAGTGCCGTTAAAAGATATGGGTACCGTTATTACGTGGGGTAAAAAGATTAGCACTACGGCTAAAATAACGCTTACCACAATGCCTACGTAACATTCACCTTTAGGAATCAGCTCTTTTTTATTAGGCAAAGGGGGCAGGGAGTCTAAGCTATCGTTAGATAAATTAAATGCAATGCCTTTGCGCTCCAAAATAGCAGTAATTAGTGTAAAAAAAGTAAATATAGAGGTCATTGTAATAATTAATGTGCCAAAATAATCCCCCACAATTTTAAGCCAATTTGTAGGTGGCTCTAAAAATGCAAGTATAACGTGGGCAATGGTTATCGCTCCTGCAACCGCTATTAGCACCAAAGTTAATAAGGATTTATATTGGGTAAAATATTTTGGTCCAATTAAATAGCTTTCCGTGTCCGAAATATATTTTTGCGCAAGCTCGGTAGGTGTGCCAAGCTCTGTAAGTACCACCTTTACATCTTGTAAAGTGGGTAGGGTGTCCTTGCATCTTGCTTCTAACATATCATCTATTAAAGTTTTAAGCTCGCTATCCACATCGTTACGTATTTTAGACGGTAAATGCTTTGTTACCGCATATATGTACCTTAGTATTAAATCGTTGTTTTCTTTAGTCATTTTCTTTCCCCCATATTTTATTTAAGCTTTCAACCGTGCCTTGCCAGTGGCTTTTTAGTTTTGCTAAGGTTTTTGTGCCGTACTCGGTTATTACATAGTATTTGCGTGGTTTTGCCCCTCCTGTTTCCCAAGTGCTTGTAAGCAAGCCTTGAGTTTCTAAACGTCTTAAAAGTGGGTAGAGGGTGTTTGCCTCTGCCGTTATGCCATAATCTGCCATAGTACTTACAAGATTATACCCATACATTGGGGTTTTTAGTATGCTTAGCACGCTTAGCACTACCGTGCCACGCCTTAGCTCTAAAATTAAATTAGATAAAATTTCGTCTTGCCCCATAATATCTCCTTTACACATTATAGTTAGACCAACAATACTGTTGTGATTATTATAATGTGTAATACACAGTATGTCAACAAAAAAAATTAAATAATTTTAAGAAAGGTTAAATTTTGCGGTATGTTCGCATAAAATGCCTATAAACGTATTGTAAAACAGTATTTCCCTTTTAGCATATTTAGAAATACTACCCTCGTGGTTGGGGGTGGTTTTAAGCCTGTATAAAATTAATGCGGTGGCTATTATGGCAGAGTCTATGGTGCTTCCAAAAATATTTGCCTCTTCTTTTTGTTCTTCAAACTGCATTACAAACAATATGGGTATGTGGGTGCTGCTATTTTCGGTACAAACATATAGGGGGTTTATGCCTGTATGCACACACGCACGCACCCAACTATCCACAACCGTATTTGGTGTGTTAGGGGCAATGCTTTTAAAGCTTTCTCTTATTTTGTGCAAAGCCACATCATCCTTGCTAATGTGTGGAGATAGAGAAAAATCATCTTTTGCAGACATAAATTTGGTTCCTTAATTTTTTTAGTGTAGGTTAATTATAAGCTATTTAAGCCAATTTTACAATACATTTATTAGTCTTTTGCAAAACAAATGTATATATAAAGTTGAATTTTTACCGACTTTTGATATAATTATTTTAGAGTAATAACTATAAAAATAAATTTATATTAATTTAGAGGTGGTACAAATGGTATACGAATTCGAGCTTGCAACAATTAAAGAATGTATGAAAAACATTACAAAGGAAGTAAAAGAGGCGGTGCAAAAAAGTGGTGTGGCAAACGGTATTTGCGTTGTATACTCCCCCCACACAACAGCAGGCATTACAATAAACGAAAATGCAGACCCGGACGTTGTTAAAGATGTATTATTTGGCTTAAATAAAACGTTTTGCAATCATGCGGAGTTTAAGCACAGCGAGGGTAATTCGTCTGCTCATTTAAAAACTTCTTGCGTGGGTGTCAGCCAAAGTATAATAATAAGCAAGGAAAAACTGCTTCTGGGGGTTTGGCAGGGCATTTATTTTTGCGAGTTTGACGGACCACGCAACCGCAAATTTTATGTAAAGGTGCTAAAAGACAGCACAATGTTTTAAGGTGCGGTTTTGCTTGTAGCCGCTAAACACGAAAGCTACAGCTTTGTTTTGCTCTTACTTGTAAAAGTAAGTTTTTTTTGATAAAATAATTAGGTTAGCTACAAATACTAAATTATGCCAAGCGGGCAAAAAACGCAAATACAAACAAAAGGAAATATAAGTATATATTATGGTAGAAACCTTAAAACGCAAACAATTAAGTACGGGTATGGGTATTTTAGCGGTGCTTTTAATAGTAGCGCTAACCTTATTTTTGGTGTTTACAATTTCTTTTATACAGTTTGTGCTAAACATTAACTGGCCACAATTTATAGCCTATGCCATAGTAATTGTGGCAGGTGTATGCATTGTAAAATACTATTTAACCGAATATATTTACCAAATAGAAAAGGGCAGAATAATTTTTTACAGAAAACTGGGTAGCAGGGAAAAGGAATTGCTTGCAATACCCCTAAGAGATATGGAAAAATGCGGAGAGTACGCAGACATCATAAAAAAAGACGATAAAAAAAGAAAGGTATATAAGTTTACTTTTTTAAAAAAAAGCAGTACATTTGCTTTGGATTTTAAACTTTTTGTGGTGCTTATTAATGTTTCCGAAGAATTTAAAAACAAGTTGAAAGGAAAAAAGTGACTCCCATTGTACAAATGCTTCTAAATTTAGAAGAAGGCACACGGTTTTGTATGCCGGGGCACAAAGGCAGAGACGGCTTTTTGCCTAAGGAAATTAATAAATACGATATAACCGAGCTTAAAGGTGCGGATAATTTAATGATGCCCACAGGTGTTATTAAGCAATCGGAGGAGTTGCACGCAAAGTTTATAGGCGCAAAAGAAAGTTTTTTTTTGGTAAACGGCTCTACATGCGGAATAATTGCAGCCCTGCTAAGTGTGCTAAAACCACGAGACAAGGTGCTTGTGGCAAGGGATTTTCATATTTCTTTGGTGCACGCACTTATACTTGGGGATATTATTCCCATTTTTGTAACTCCAACCGCACAGCATGCCACACTACCCTGTGTGATAACGGAGGCGGATGTTAAAAATGCGATAGACGCAAACCCCGATGCTAAGGCGGTTTTTATTACATATCCAAGCTACTACGGCTTGTGTATGGATATTAGAAGTGTGTGCGAGCACGCCCACAATGCAAATATGTTGGTGGTAGGAGATGGCGCACACGGCTCTAACTTCGATTTTTCGGAGTTGTTGCCCCTTAGTTTGGCGCAGGCAAATTGCGATATTTGGGTGCAAAGTACCCATAAAACTTTGCAAGCCATGAATCAATGCGCTGTGCTAAACATCAACGATAAAATGGACGGGCAGGCGGTTAAGGCTAAAATTAATTTGGTGCAAACCACAAGCCCTTCATATATTTTGCTGGCGGCAATGGATTTTGCTCTAAACAATATGCGTATAAACGCAAAAGAGGAGTTAGGTAGGGTTATAGCCATTGCAGAAGAGTATATAATAAAAATAGAGGCGCTGGGTGGGTATGTTTGCGCAAATGCGGATATTCCCAAAAATGCAGGGGCGTTCGACAGAGACATACTAAAACTTATAATAGACGTTACAGACAGAGGGCTTAGCGGTATAGGCGCAAAAGCAGAGCTTGAAAAGCACAATATATATGTGGAAACGGCGGATATGTACAACATAGTGTTGCTACTGTCCGTAGCGGACACCAAAGAGGATTTTGACAAACTTTTGGTAGCGCTAAACAGTATAAAGGGCGCTAATTATAATATTTCCAAATACGAGTTTGATTTATATAAAATATTTAGTGTACCCGTGCATTACAATATGCGGTATGTGGAATTTGCAAAAAAAATAAGTTTGCCCATAGAAGAAAGCATAGGAGAAATAAGTGGCGCAAATGTGGGGGTATACCCTCCGGGCACTCCAATAATAGTGCAAGGGCAAAAAATTATTTACGAGCAAATAGAGTACATTTTAAAGCTAAAAAGTATGGGTTACGAGATTTTTGGAATGCAGGACAAAGATATATTAATTGCTTTAGTATAGTGCTTAAGTATAGAAAAGAGGTAAAATGGAAGGCTTATTTATTACTTTTGAAGGTGTGGACGGATGCGGTAAAAGCACGCAAACACGGTTTTTATCCGAGTATTTAATGGAAAAGGGTTACAACGTTTTGGTTACAAGAGAGCCGGGCGGTTGCGAAATTGCAGAAAAAATAAGAGAGCTTTTGTTAGACATTAACAACGAGGAAATGGACGACAAAACGGAAGCGTTGCTTTATGCCGCCGCAAGGGCGCAACATGTGGAGCAAATAATAAAACCGGCGGTAAAACAGGGCAAAATAGTGCTATGCGACAGATTTATAGATTCCTCCCTTGCCTATCAGGGTGTGGGCAGAAATTTAGGTATTAAAAACGTATTTTCCGTAAATAAATTTGGCATAGGGGATTTAATGCCAAACAAAACCTTTTTTTTGGACTTCCCCCCGCATCTTGCCTTTGAACGTATGAAGAAAAAGCAAAAGTTTGACAGAATAGAAACGCAAAGTGAGGAGTTTTACATTCAGCTATACAACGGGTTTTTACAGTTAATAGAATACGGCAAAGAAACAAATAACGACAGAATAATTAAAATAGATGTTTCGGGTACAAAATTTGAGACACACGAAATAATAAAAAAAGAAATGGATAAATTATTATGAACGATATCCTAAAAAACGCTTTGCAAACAGGTAAAATTTCGGGCGCCTACCTAATAGAAGGGGATAGCACTCAGGGCATTGCAGCTATTGCGGACGAATTTTTACAACACATTTTTTGCAAAGAAAAAACAGGATGCAATAATTGTAGCGGATGCACAAAATACAAAAACGAAAACCATCCGGATGTTTTTATTGTAAAAAATTCGGATAAATCCATAAAAATAGACGAAGTACGGCAAATTCCGGATTTTGTGTATAAAAAAGCCTTCGAGTCGGGCTATAAAGCGGTGGTAATTTTAGAGGCGCATTTAATGACCCCTCAAGCCCAAAATGCTTTGCTTAAAATTTTGGAAGAGCCACCACAAAACACCCTCTTTGTACTTGGTTGTTTAAACGCAAACAATATTTTACCTACCATACTTTCGAGGTGTGTAAGAATAAAAAAACAGCGGACGTTGGGGGATGCAAAAAGTTTGGCATTACAACTGGAAATTACCCAAGAAAATGCCACGGTGTTGCTTAAAAACGCAAAAATGGACTACCACACGGCACTAAACCTGTATAACGAGGATTTTTTTAATATGCGAGAAAACGCAAAAACGGTTATAGGCAGGGTGCTTGAAACTAAAAATATGGCAACAAGCATAATTTTAGACAGTATTTTTGAATATGCAAAAGATTTAAAAAGCTATTTTAAGGTGCTAAACATTCTGCTTTGCGATATTATTTTATACAAAAACACCAAAAGTGTGGAGTGCTTGGCAAATACGGACAGCACAGACTTTATTGCCAAATACTCAAATTGCTCTAACTATGTGCTTGCAAATGTGTTTGAGGCGTTTTCTCGCTTACAAACAAATATGGCAATATGCGTGGGGTTAAACGCAAAACTTGGGGTGGAGGCAATGCTTTTTGAGGCACTTAATATAGTATTGGAGGGTAAAAATGCTAAATAAATTACTCTTTTACGATAACAAAAAAAAGGCGTTAATAGATGTTTTCCTTGCGGTAATTATAAATGCCGTGTTGTTTATAGTGGTGCTAAACGCACACAACTGTATTTACGGGGTAAGCGACGATGTAGCTATGAAAAACATAGCCGCCGGAGGAATTTCTTCTGTGCCAAACGGGCATGTTGTTTATATGAAATACCCCTTTGGACTGCTTTTAAGCGGTCTTTATACGATTTCTCCCAATCTGCCTTGGTACAGCATTGTAATGTACGCATTAATGTACGCCTCCCTTACTTTAATACTATTTAGAGCCCTAAACTTATGCAAAAATTATAAGATGCTAATAGTAAATTCCATTTGTTATGCTTTTATTACGGCAATTTTATACAGATATTTAGTGTACCCTCAATTTACTACGGTTGCACTTATGCTAAGTTGTGCCTGTTTGTTTTTCTTTTTTACCCAAGGCAAAGAGTTTAAAAGGAGCGATGGCATAATAATAGGCATACTGAGTGCATTTGCCTTTTGCGTGCGGTACGAAGTCTTTTTAATGGCAGGCGCTTTTATTGCCCTGTTTTATGTTGTAAAACTAATAAAAAACAAAAAAAAGTTTGTAAAACAAGCAATTATTTACGGTGCAATTTTTGCCTGCGTAATGGGGAGCATGTACGCCATAGATAAAGTTGCGTACAGCGACGAAGATTATAAAAACTACATGGAATTTGATGTAGCACGTTCAAACGTATACGATTTTTCTCAAATACCGCCATACGATACAAACACAGAGTTTTATAATAGCATAAATGTTTCAAAACCTACCTTTCTTTGCATAAACACCTACACTTTAGAGGTGGGGGAGGATATTAATGTTGAAAATCTCTCCGCAATAAGAGCAAAATATTTAGAAACGCAACAGGCCTCTTTTGGCAGGCAGGTTTTATTAATCCAAAAAGCGCTATACAGTATGTTCTACGTTTCTAAGCACGTTATTTTAGCTTTAATAATAAGTTTGATATTCCTTTTGTTTGCCATATTTACAGACAAACGCAAGCTACTTGTCTTACTTGGCTGTTTAGTTATAGCAGGAGGCTTAACTTTGGGGATTATCCTGTCTCAAAGGGTGTTAGAGAGGATAACAATTTGTATTATTGCGCTATTTTTGGTGGCTATGTGCGGTGTAATTGCACGGCACGAAAACTATGTATTTAAAAATATGCACAAAAAGGTGGCAATAGTGCTCACATCAATTTGTTTTGCAGGTAGCGGTATTTTGTTTGCAGGCATGCTTAAGGTAAACGAAAGCTATTTGCACTCGGATAAACTGTATCTTGAGGACAGAGTGCAGGTAGGAGAAACAATAAGAAATTACGTAAAACAACACCCGGATAATTTTTATTTTGCGGATACAAATGCACTTGCCAACATCACCAATAAAGTAAAAATGGGGGATAATAACGAGTTTTTAAATATGGCATACACGGGTGGGTGGTTGTCTCGCTCGCCAATGCTTAAAGAGGGTATAGAAAAGCACAACATGAACAGCAATGCCGCTTTAAGCCTTGCAACCTATAAAAACGCATACTATATTGCAAATGCGGAAAATGCTCAGGCAATGTACGAGTATATTTTGCAGTATTATCCCGATAAAAAAATAAGAGAAGTGGATAGCTTTTTGCTTTACGATAATCAAAAAAATACTATATTTAACAGTAAAGTATATTCATTTAATTGACAACACCGCCATTAAAAGTTAGAATAAGAAATATATTAAACAAGGAGCAGTAGGGTTGATAGATTTCAATGTACCCATATATTTGGAGGATACACTAAAATATATAGAAGATGCCTGTAAAAAGCAAAATAAAATTTGCGGAGACGGTGGATACACACAAATTGTAAGTAAATGGTTTGAAGACAGGCTAAAGGCAAAAAAGGTATTGCTAACAACCTCTTGCAGTCATGCGTTAGACATGATGTTTTTGCTTGCGGATATTAAAGAGGGGGACGAGGTTATTATACCCTCCTATAATTTTGTGTCGGGGGCAAATTCCGTTGCTATGCGTGGGGGAAAATGCGTGTTTGTGGATATTCGTAAAGACACCATGAATATAGACGAGGGCATAATAGAAGAGGCAATAACCCCAAACACAAAGGCAATTTTAGTTGTACATTACGCAGGAGTTGCCTGCAATATGGAAAAAATCGGGCAAATTGCAAAAAAGCATAATTTATTTATGTTTGAAGATGCGGCACAAGGCATGATGAGCACCTACAAAAACAAGCCTTTAGGCACAATAGGGGATTTAGGGGCATTTAGCTTTCACGAAACAAAAAACTACACCATGGGCGAGGGCGGTCTTTTAATAATTAACGAGGATAAATTTATAGAAAAAGCGGAAATACTTAGGGAAAAGGGCACGGACAGAAGCAAGTTTTGGCGTGGGCAGGTGGATAAATACACCTGGCAAAGCATAGGCTCAAGTTACTTGCCTTCGGAAATAAATGTGGCTTATTTGTACCCACAATTAAAAATTGCCGAGGAAATAAATAAAGACAGGTTAGACAACTACAATATTTATTACGATGCCTTAAAAACGGCTGCCGAGGAAGGAAAAATAGAACTGCCCTATGTGCCTTGCGATTGCACACATAATGGGCATATGTTTTTTATAAAACTAAAGGACATTAAACAGCGAACGGCATTTATAGAGTACATGAAAAAACGTGACATTATATGTGTGTTTCATTATGTGCCACTGCACAGCTCTCCTGCCGGCAAAAAATACGGTATATTTTTTAAAGAGGATAAATATACCACTAAAGAAAGCGAAAGATTAGTAAGATTACCCATGTATTATGGGCTAAAAGCAAAGCAAACAAAAGAAGTTGCAAATTGTGTTTTAGAATTTTTAACGGAGTGTGAATAATGAGTATAATTATTGGGGTGCGGTTTTCGCAAATAGGAAAAATATATTATTTCGACCCTGCACAGTATTCCTTAGCAATGGGGGATAATGTTATTGTAGAAACTATTAGAGGAATAGAATTCGGAGAAGTCGTAATACCCCCAAGGGAAGTTACGGACGAGGAAATTATTAAGCCTTTAAAAAAGGTTATGAAAAAAGCGGACGAAAAAGACGTAAAAAAACTGGAAAAAAACAAGCAAAAGGAAGTAGAAGCAAGAAAAATTTGCGAGGAAAAAATATTAGCCCATAAGTTAGATATGAAACTTATAGACGTAGAGTACACTTTTGATTGCGGAAAGATAATATTTTACTTTACCGCAGAGGGCAGAGTGGATTTCAGAGAGCTTGTAAAAGATTTAGCATCTATTTTTAAAACACGTATAGAGCTAAGACAAATAGGAGTCAGAGACGAAGCAAAAAAAGTGGGCGGTTTAGGGCCTTGTGGCAGAGCGGCTTGCTGTAACGCATTTTTAGGGGACTTCCAACCTGTTTCCATAAAAATGGCTAAAGAACAGAATTTGTCCTTGTCTCCCACAAAAATAAGCGGACTTTGCGGAAGGCTTATGTGTTGCTTAAACTACGAAAACGAGCATTATAAAGAAACCAGAAAAAAATTGCCTAAAATAGGCACAATGGTAAAATCCTTAGACGGTATGGCAGAGGTGGTAGACACCAACCCTCTCACAGAGAAGGTAAAGGCCAAAATTGCTATGCCTGACGGCACTTTTGATATTCGCACATATGATTTGGCGGATGTAAAATTCAAAAGAAAACCTAAGGAAGAAATTATAGAAGAAGAGATAATAATTATTGACGACGAAATAAAATCAATTTTAGATTAAAAAAACTATTGATTTTTTTCCAACTAATGATATTATATTAAGTGAATTTTATTATGGAGGTAAATAATATGGCTTACAAAATTTCTGATGAATGTGTATCTTGCGGTTCTTGCGAAGCAGAATGCCCGTCTAACGCTATTTCTGAAGGTAGCGATATCTATGTAATAGATGCGGAAGCTTGCACAGATTGCGGTTCTTGCGCAGAAGTTTGCCCTGCCGATGCTATTTCGGAAGGCTGATATTTGCATATTAAATGCTATAAAATCCATCGACAATGTCGGTGGATTTTTTAATATTTTGTAAAAAACCAAAGCTGTGGTATAATCTAAATATGGAAAGAACGGACGATTTACAGCTAAAAGGCTTAAAAATAATACAGGATACGGAGTTGTTTAGCTACGGTACGGATGCCGTGTTGCTTTCAAGCTTTGTTAAGACAAAAAAAGGGGATAGCATTGTGGACTTAGGCACGGGTACAGGCATTTTGCCCCTGCTTATTTACGGCAAAAACACAAATGTTACTCTAAACGCAATAGAAATTCAAAAACCCTTATACGAAATTGCAAAAAAAAGCGTGGCACTTAATAATTTGCAAGCCTCCATAAATATTATTCATGGTGATATTAAAGATGCGCCTAAATTTTTTAAAGAGGCAAATATTGTTGTGTGCAACCCTCCCTACGAAAAACAGGGGGACGGTTTTTCCCGTTTAAGCGACAGCCACAAAATTGCAAGGGTAGAAATGCTTATTACTTTTGATGATATTTGCATTAGTGCATCAAAACTTCTAAAAACCGGAGGTAATTTCTTTTTAATCCACAGACCTTCCAGACTATCCGAGCTTTTTTCTACACTTACAAAAAATAAATTAGAGCCTAAAATAATCAGGTTTGTGCATACTTATGTTACAAGTGAGCCCAAATTAGTGCTTATTTCCGCAAGCAAAGAGGGAAAAACCGCACTAAGAGTAATGCCACCCCTAATTATGTACGACGATAACAAAAACTACACACAGGAAGTAAAAGAAATATACGGAGACGGGTATGAAAGGTAAATTATACATAGTGGCAACCCCCATAGGCAACCTTGGAGATATTACTCTTCGTGCCTTAGAAACGCTAAAAACCGTAGATATTATAGTGGCAGAGGACACACGCCATACACTAAAGCTACTTAATCACTATAATATAAAAAAGCGGTTAATCAGTCTGCATAAATTTAGCGAGGATAAACGTTATGCAGAAATTATAGATTTGCTTTTACAAAACAGTATTGCTATTGTGAGTGATGCCGGCACACCTACAATTTCCGACCCGGGATACGAGCTTGTAAAAAGGGCAATAAATAAGGGCATAGAGGTAGAAAGCCTACCCGGAGCCTGTGCCGCCATAACCGCTCTTACCCTAAGCGCAATGCCCACGGACAACTTTGCATTTTACGGCTTTTTAGACACTAAAAAAACTAAGAGCGATTTAATCACCATTAAAGAAAAAGGCTTGCTTAGCGTAATTTACGAAAGCCCCAAACGCTTAAAAAAGACAATGAGCATAATTGCGGAGGTTTTTTCGGATACACAAGTTGCGGTTTTCAGAGAGCTTACAAAAAAATTTGAGGAAAGCATTAGGGGCACCGCCACGGAAGTTTTTAAGCAAATCAACTCAAGAGAGGAAATAAAAGGGGAGATTGTAATTGTAATCGGGGAAGTTTTGCCAGAAACCTTAGAAGTCTCGGAGGAAGAAATACTAAGGCAACTAACCGTAGCCATAAATGAGGGGCTTTCCAAAAAAGATGCGGCGGCGCTGGTAGCAAAAAATTTAAATATTGCAAAAAATAAGACATATGGCATGGTAATTGGTATAAAATAAGGCGTTTTGGTAAAAAAACATTGCATTTTACCTAAATTTGTAGTAAAGTGAGTGGTAATGTATTTCATTATTAGTTAGTGGAACAATTGTTATGTAGAAATAGAGGTGTAGAAATGATAGTTTCGTGTTTTGACGTGTTTACACGTTTGCAAAAAGGCGATTTACAAACAAATACAGCAGTTGTAATAGATGTACTGCGTGCGTCTGCAACAATTGTAACGGCGGTGGCAAACGGTTGCGACAGAATTGTACCCACAAACGAGGCAACGGAGGCAGTGGCATTTAAAAGAGTTTCTGAAGGCAACGTGCTTTTGTGCGGAGAAATTGCGGCACAAAAGGTTTCGGGGTTCGACCTTGGCAACTCCCCCTTAGAATACACTCAAGATGTGGTGGAAAACAAACTTTTAATGCTTTCCACAACCAACGGCTCGGTGGCTATTAAAAGCTGTGCGGCGGCAGAAGATGTCCTTATCGGCAGCTTTATAAACGCAGGAGCGGTGGCAAAAAAAGCGGTAGAATTAGGACGGGATGTTTCCTTGGTATGCGCAGGCACAAAGGGCAAGTTTTCCTTCGACGATATTTTGGCAATGGGCTGTATTTTAAGTAAAATGCAGGCAATAAAAGAGGATATCCAAACGGACGATTTAGGCTTGCTTTCGGTAAAACTCTACGAGGCATCCAAAGACGACATACTCTCGGGGCTTGAAGGGTACTCTCACTACGAGTATTTAAAACAGCTAAAGCTTTACGACGATTTAGAATATTGTACCCGTATAGATATGTTTGACATTGTGCCCATATACAACGAAGGCGTAATTGTAAAAGGCTAAACAACTATTGTAAACCACTCCCTTCTAAAATTTGAGGGGAGTTTTTATTTGCTAATTTTTTCATAATTTTTTAAAATATTCAACACAATACCCACACATTTGGCTTATAAAATAATAGCATAAAGAGGAGGACAACCGATTATGAAAAACGTTAAAAAATTTGCCTTTGTAGTTATTGCAAGCGTATATATTGCTTTAATAGGAGGATGCGTAAGCGTGCTTAATAACGCAGAAAATACGCAAGGTACAGAAATTACGCAAACAGATTTAACGGAAACTAAAGAAGAAAAAACGGGAAAGAAAAACACAGCAACAAAGAAATAACAA
The DNA here is from genome assembly GCA_964628515.1 of uncultured Christensenellaceae bacterium. Taxonomy (GTDB): domain Bacteria; phylum Bacillota; class Clostridia; order Christensenellales; family Christensenellaceae; genus CAZVNZ01. Next base: position 210 of record CAZVNZ010000020.1, on the reverse strand, counting down.
AATAGAGGTGCATAAATATGCTCTAAAAAACAAAAAAATTTCTTTTTCCTAAGACCGATATATTAACTAAAGCAAAAAGGTACGCAAGTGCCTTTTTGTTTTATGGTGATGGTGATGTTGAGGGTTTAGTTGGGTGGGGGGAAACTCAAAAAATTCTTTGTTGTAATACAATAGATAGGTGACAAAATAAAAAGAAAATAGGATCCAATA
>CAZVNZ010000019.1:0-60624 GCA_964628515.1 uncultured Christensenellaceae bacterium | reverse complement strand
TTTTTTATTTTACCTCTTGGACTTCGGAGTGTCCATTTTTATTGTACCACATCAATTGCCTGTGAGTGAAATAAGAGCATAAAATACCTACATCAGACACAATAGCATTTGACATAACAAGAGGTATCTCGGCAAAATAATTGTGCAAACCTTCCTCAAAAGATGTAATTCCACCGGGAAAGCCTAATACCAATACATCCGGTTCATATTTTTTGCACAAATCATAAACAAAATTATTAAACATTAATATTTTATCTTGAAACGAATATGTATTTCCAAACAAAAATTTCGGCAGTGAGTACATACCAAACAAGGTTCCAAGTTCATTGGTACACAGACTTAAAGCTTTAAATCCTCTTTTTTTCAAAACACCATTCACTAAAATCTGCGTCTCAAATTTACCGCAATGCTCACCCAATCCTAATACAGAAATAATAGGGGTTTCAATGGACATTAGTTTGTTAGTATAGTATTGCGCGGAAGGAGTGTAATGTTTTTCAAGCAGAGATATATTATTGCAAGGGTTTATGCTTGTAAGCTGAGAAAAAAGTTTTTTAGAGCAAACTAATTCAATATTATGTTTTATAGCGTAATTATAATTTTCCAAATATACATCAAAATTAAGATTTCGGCTGTTGTCCAGCAATAGTAGTGCATTTATTGCTGATGTCTCAGACATAAAACAAATAGATGTATTTATGTCATTCTCATTTGCAACACGACGCAAAATAGTCTTATCTTCAATGTATGATATGACTTCTTTTAACTCGTAATCACAAAACATATCTTTATTACGAAGAAGTATTTCCAAATCGTTTGTGTAGGGAAATGCAGATAAATATTTCACTTTTTTTCTCCTTTTGCAAAATCGCCTTCATAGCCTAACTCTCTAAGAACACATAATTCGTAAAAATCATTTAATACTCGATTTTTTTCGTCTTTGCACACTTTTAATTTATTTGCTTTATTTGGGATTTTATCTTGCTCAAATTCAATTTGATTAGCACAAATCATGCAGTTTTGCAGATTCCAACAATCTATGCATTCCTTTTTCGTGATTTCTCCGATATTCATAATTTTCTTGATTTTTTCGGCATTAACGCCATCTTCTATTGAACCAATACAAAAAAAGTCGGATGTTTCATCTATTTTCTCACACGGAAAAAGCTTCCCCTCAACCGAAACAAAAATCCGTGCAATGCCTGGGAGGCAAGGACCGCCGTGGTGTGCAATATCTTGTAGAATATTGTGTCTATTTAGATTTTTATATAAACGTCGGTATTGCATTGAAGAATTTAAAACCAACTCACTTACACTTTTACGATTAATTTTTCCAAGTAACATTAAAAGCATTTTTAGGTACTCGTAATCTCTTATCATCATAAAGCTTTTGTCGTACGATAAATTTCCCTTATATCCATTATCCACAACAGCATTGAAAATAATGTTTTTGTCTGCAAGTACACTGTTAGTTTGAAAAAACTCAAGTACACAACCTAAGTTTGCTTTCGGATTAACTACAGTTAAAAAACCAAGCGTCTTTTTAATGTTTGGACAATTCTCGTTGATATATTTTACATTATCCATAATCACATCAAAAGAACCTTCACCCGATACAAATTTTCTGTTGGCATCATGCTCCTTTTTTGAACCATCTAAACTTATGTTAATCATAAAATTATGCTGTTCCAAAAAAAGCGGTATTTTGCCCTTTAATAATGTGCCGTTTGTACTCAATCCGAACATTACTTTTTTTCCTGTTGTTTTAGCGTTAGCATATTCCACACATTTCTTGATTAAATCAAATTCGAGTAGTGGCTCTCCTCCATAAAATGAAATCACTATGGAATCTCTTTGTGAAGTACGATCAATAAAAAAATCAATCGCTTTTTTAGCCAATTCAAAACTCATTTTCTTGCAGGAATGCTCCCTACGATTTGAGTACAGTCCGGAGTAAGCACAGTAGGAGCATCTGAGATTACATTGCTGTGTAACTTGCAAAATTATTTGTTGTAAGTTATTTTTTATTTGATAATCTATATTGTCTGTAGCCGGATGTCGTATTTCTTTCACAACATTTTTCGCCAACAATCCATAGCTTTGATATTTACGTATTGTGGCACTTGTACTTGTATCTTCTAAAGAATTTAAGTCATCAAATTCTTTTTGCGATATACGGCAAATCGAATTTGTATGCCTATCGTACAAGTAGTGATATTTGTGCGTTTTAAATGTTTTGAAAATAATTTCTTCTGTCATTGGCACTATCCTTTTAAACTAAAGACTATTCAAAATTATATTGATTATTATGCAACAGTACTTTATTTGCATATATACACTGAGTTTTTCAAAGCAACATCACCTTATTTGTGTAATTATTATATACTACATTTTTTTTAAATGAAATCATCCGGGCATAAACAACAAAAATCTGTACATCAATGTAGATTATAATAATCAAAGCATAAATATTTAATCATAAAAATACTTAAAAACACTAAAATTATAGTTTATTAGATTGGACTGATTCAGTTATATAGAGATACTTGCAACGCCTTAGAAGATAATTCCGACAATAGCGATCAACCTCTATTACCATAGAAAATCCTCTTAAAAAACCGTTTTTAGCGAAGTTGGAATCTCTAACCGAAGTAGCTACAAAAATCAAGTTCTTATTTTCGGGAAATTCAGCAAATTTACTTGGAGATTTTGTAATTCAATATAAAAATTTGTTACGTGTAATGTACCGGTATCAGATAATCTTAGATAAACTGAATAAAGCAGCTAATAATAACAAGCGAGATCTTGAAAAATCACAACAGGAAGTAAACGAACCACAGTATAGAATAGAGCTAAAACAAGCAACAATTAATTTGAGAGATACATATTTAGAAATTGAAAAAAATAAAGTTATAGAACTAATAGAAAAACAAATTAGTTTATAAGGGATAAAAAGGACTAACTCCGCTTATTCTATCCTTTTTTTAAGAGCGTCTTGTAAAACCCGTGAAAGACTTAGCCCCGCCGCAGATGCCTTTTCATCCATCCATTTTGGCAAACTTATAGTGCGTTTAACGGCACGGTAGTCCTTTAAATCAGCAGAAATCAAGGTGACAATGCTATCTTTGTGTTTTTTATTTACTAACACTATGTCGGTAGCAAATGGAATTTCCTCGCCGTTTTCGGTTAAATATGATAACCATTGTGTAAGAGCATCTTTTGCCATATATAACGCATTACTTAAAGATTTACCTTCGCTTATACAGCCGGGCAAATCCGGATACATAATTGTATAACTCCCATCGCTATTTTGATTGAATATTGCCGGATAAACGTATTCCATTGCGTACTCCTTTCACACAGTAATAGTGCTTCTATTACATATAATATTGACATATATATATTATATTACATAAATTACGTAAAGTAAATACGTGAATTAGTTTTATAACAAAAGCTTAGGAGCAATAGTTATGGATAAAAATAATGTTAGTAATGCTGAAAACGATAATAATAAACCTAAAAAAACAAGAATTGGTTTGGAATTGTCAATAAAAGTAGAGTAAAAAAACTCGAACAAAATATTAAGCCACCAAATCTAAAAATTCCTTACTGAACATCTCACGCTTTACCAACGGTGGATAACCACCGGCATTTGAAGTATAAACTCTATATCTGTTGTAGTAAGTAAATATCCATCTAAATATTATAGTTTTCACAGTATCCATAGGCAGGCTCTCGCAATTAACTTTATACAGTTTTTCTTTTTTCAAAGTAGCAAAAAAACTCTCCATACGAGCGTTATCATAGCATCTACCGGTGCCACTCATACTTTGAATTGCTCCATATGCAGTGAGTACATTGCGAAACTTGCCACTTGTATATTGGCTACCTCTGTCGCTATGAAAAATCATATTTCGTGCATTATAGCTCTTACAGGCATTTTCAAAGGATTGTATGCACAGCTCTGCTTTCATATGATCTGCCATACTAAGTCCTACTATTGCTCCGTCAAAGCAATCTAACACGGGTGATATATACAAATTGCCATCTGCTGTCTTTACTACTGATATATCGCTTAACCACTTTGTGCAAGGCTCATCTGATTTAAAATCTTGCTTTAATAAATTTTCGCTTTTTTGCGTTTCCCAATCTGCTTTTGTAATGCCATTTGGGTGCTTTTTTGAAAATGTTTCCTTGCATAGCTTTTTACTCATTTAAAATTGCTTAAAATAAGAAATATTTATATTCATTACTATACTTTATTTCCGTAACACTATGTTGTCTTATCGAATTATAATACTGTTGTGTACATAATGTACCATATTTCAGGAGCCTTTTCAATGTTTTTGTCTTAGATTTTTTGCTATTTTACAAATATTTTTAAAAAAATAGAAAACCCTTACAAAAATAGATAGGTTTTATCCATCAAGCCCAATTTGTTCAGTTTGCGGTTTGGATAATGATAAACCTATAATTTAACGGAATAAATATTTATCTTAGTATCCGGTTATATTCGTTTATTGCATACGAATCAGTCATTCCTGCAATAAAATCAATTATGTTTTTAACCAGACTTCTGTTCTTTTCAAGATATTCATTATCAACTAAATCCAAGTCATCCGCATCACTTTTAGCTACTATGATTTTATTCCACTCTTGTCTGATAATTCCGGGATCTCCTTCTTCAAAATCTATAACATTTTTTGTTATAGAGCGGTAATCCTGCATTATTCTATGTATAGTTCCTTTATGCAATAAGCGAGGATTATTATAATAAGAATTGAATAGGGCACGAACAACAGCTGCTCCATTGCTGTCGAACAATGAAACTTCAGTGCTGTTAATAACTCTCTTGTTAATGATTCTTTCTATATAGTCATTTAGTCTTTGACCGCTCTCGGAAAAGTTAATAATAGACTCGGATACTCTATTATCGTCGTTTTTAAATTTTTCTATTCCGCTATTTTTTACATATAGATCAATATTAATATTTGATTGCTTTAAGACATCGACAATAAAAAAATTAATAATTTTTGAGGAAATACGTCCATGCAAAAGTTCTTTTTCATGAGCAAACAGACGGTTGGAATTGACAGCTTTTGCAAAAGAATTCTCAATTTGTTCAATTTGTTCTTTTAGTAAGCTTGTTTTGTTCAACAGCAAATAATTTTTTAAATCTTCAAGCAATAAGCGGTTTGCCGAGAATGCGTCTTCCAAATCGTGGCTCCTTTGTGCAATTTCATCTGCAATTTTGACAATTTGCCCTTCAAGAGTACATGGTATTGATGTTTCACACGTTAAATATGATAAAAGTGGTTTGTGTGATACAAATTCGGATAAAATTACCTCTTTTTTGGTTTTTGTATGTTTCCAAATACCATCAAGTGTCTGAAAACATAAATTGAGCCCATCAAAATCAATATATTTTTCTTCTAATCTTGTTGCAACTCTCAGCGATTGATAATTATGCTTAAATCCCCCATAAGACAATTCGATTTTATATTCCTTTTCAAAAAACTGTTCTTTCTCGGATAAAATTTCACTAAGTGTTCTTTCTCCTTGATGCCCAAAAGGAGTATGACCTATGTCGTGTCCTAAAGCTATTGCTTCGGTTAAAAAATTATTCAACTTCAGTTCCGCACTAATGCCTTGTGCAATTTGCTTTACTGCAAGCGAATGTGTCATACGTGTTCGGTAATAATCTCCTTTTTTTGCAGAAAAAATTTGTGCTTTGTCCACCATTCTTCTAAATGCTTTAGAATGAATTATTCGCTCGAGGTCTCTTCTAAACTCCCCACGTTCGTTATCTACATCTGTAGTTGGATATTCTCGTTTACAGTACTCATTTTTTTGAGCTAAGGGATGTAGAAATTCTTCTTCTTTTAAGCTAAGATACTCGGTATTCTTTGTTGATGAAATATATTGGTAAGGGGGCGAAGCAATAAAGCTCATCTGTTTCACAAAACCGGGCGAGTTTTCAACAGTTACATATGAGTTTAAGCCATAGTCTAATGTTAAATCGATTTCCGAGCAAGAGACATAATTGGCAATAATAGATTTATTAATTAGTTTCTGCTTTATAGATACTTTTAGAATTAGCCCTTGATCGGATTTTTCTTTGTGCCCAACACCTAAATATATGTACTCAACTTGCTTTTTTTGTTCAATTTCGCTAAACACAAATATGTAAATAGGATAATCGCGGTCCTCTAAGTTAAGCACCGTTACTTTATCATTGTCACTTCCTGTAATAGGAAAGTATTTTTCTGTGCCATTTTCATTGTAGCTGATATCCATATAGGCTATCGAGTTAAGAGTGTTTTTTGCTTTTATCAAAATAAATTTGCTCATAATAAATTCCCCCGTAATACTAAAAAAACGAAACTCTTGTCGCTTTATAACTCAAAATTTGGAATAATGACTTTGAGCATATAATTCTTACCATCATTTCCATATCATCAAATTCATATTATCGCTATGTTCTTTATCCCATTATATCAGCAGTAAAACGAAATTTCCACAACTTCTTCCACATTCTTAGTGTAAAATAAAAGCAGGCAAAAGAAAAGAGGGTTGCCCCCCTTTCCAACATACAAAAACAGCGTGATAATAAGATTTACAAAAATATTCGTAAAAGCTTCGCAAATCCGGGAGTGCAAATTACTTCATTTCGAATAACTGCACAAGCTTTTGCCAAAAGTTTAATTCTTCTTTAGGCTCAACGTCTGCCTGTTTCGTTTCCTGCACCGCTATTGCTTCCGTTCTGATTGCAAATTGCACAGATGTAATATTAGTGTTTTTGTCCGATACAAAAGATACTGCCTGCGCATCATCACTCCCTAAAGAAGTCAATATTTCGTCTATCTTTTCTTGGGTTTTGGTGTCCATTCCTTCCGTTTGGTCCTTCATTTCCCCCGTGCCGTCCGTAAGGGTGGATGCCCCGTCGCATAACTCGGTAAGTCCGTCGTAGAGTGCTTCCGTACCTGCGTTTAGCACGCCCGAGCCCTCCTGCAATGCCTTACTTCCCTCAGAAAGTGCGGAAACTCCCTTCATAATCTGAGAATATCCGGAAGAAAGCTGTGCTACTCCCTCTGTATATTCCCTAAAACCGCTATCAAGCTTATCGTATTGTGCCGTTAGTTGATTGATGGCAGAGGTCAACTCCTCAAGTTTAGAAAACATTCCTTCAAGGGTGCCTGCAAGCTGGGAGATTGCCGTGTCAAAAGCATTGTAGTTTTCCTGTAACTGCATAAGTCCTGCCTGCAAAGAGTCCGCACCACCGGAAATTCCGTTAAGATAGCCTGCCGTTCCTTCAATAGCCCCTATATTGCCTGCAAGTAAGGTTGCTACATTTTCAAGCTCGCCTATTTGACTGCGCAACTGCTCTGCCTGTGCGGCTTGGGCAGGGTCGGACTCGTCAAGCGAGCCTATAATTGCGCTCAAAGCACCTATTTGACCCGAAAGATTTGAGGCTGCCTGTGCATTTCCCGCTTTAAGAGCATCAATATCTAAGCCGTTTGCCGACATTGCATTTTTATACCTGGCATAGCCGAAGGCGTTTTTTAAATTCTCTGCACCGGTGTACAACTCGTTAATTCCGTTTTTTATGCTTGATGATGATTGTGCAAGAGCGGAGATTTGCTCCTTTGAAACGGCTACGGATTGTAATGCGCTTTGTATTTGAGACAGCGCCTCCTTAACTTGGGCAGAACCCCCAAGCAAGGTATCCGACTGTGCGTTTAGTTGATTAAATCCCTCTAACATAGCTTCTGCTCCTGCTTGTAAATCGGCAATGCCACCTGCTAAACCGTCTGTTCCGTTTTTTAGTGATGCCGAACCTTCAGCCAACTGCAAGCCACCGTCTTTTAGTGCATTTGCACCGTCTTTTAGGGAAATTGCCCCGTCGTTTAGCTCAACCGTACCATCTATTAGCTTGCCTATTTCTTCCATAAGCTCGCTATCGTCTATATCCACATCCAAATTTAGCCTTATGCCGTTAATTGTTACGGCGTCCATCTCAAAATTTTGCACATCTGCGGTAATTACCGTGTCTATGCCCTCTCCCGAAAGAATGGTATAGGCTAACTGCTTATTACTTCCCACATTTGCGATGGTTGCATCGTTTGCCGTAATGCTCGTACATTTGTTTGTGTCCAGCAAAAAGGTTGCTTGCAATGCGTAATCCTCATAAAAAGTGCCTTTGCATGCCTCGTTTTTTGTTATTTGGAACCGTATCTCCAGTTTTCCGCTTTTTCCTGCAATTTCCGTTGAGGAATATTCCTTTCCATCCATAAAGTACCTAATTACAATATTCCACGGAATGGGTGCGGTTTTATCCATTGTCCCTTCGTAATATACCTTTTTACCCTTGTCAGTAAAGGTAATCTTATCTCCGTTTTTATTTATGGGTGTTTCGGAAGTCAGCATTTTAACTTGAGAGTAGTTGCCGTAATCGGTAATATCTCCGCCCGAAAAACTGTTTACCACATAAATGCCTTTTACCGCTCCGTTTCCTTCTGTTACAGCATAAACTACCTCTTCTTTTTGGTTGGGAGTTGTTGCCGCAAGTGCCTTAGACACGGGGGCTGTAATCATTATTGCCGTTAGCATTGCTGCCGTCCATTTTGTATACTTTTTCATTTTATCCTCCTTACATTCTTTAAAAAATTAGCTTGACGAGTTGTTTTATTAATTACCCCGTCAAAGATATATAGTAGTCCCGGTAGGGCAAATATTACCGCTATTAGCGAACACAGAGTGCCAAATCCCAGAAAATACCCCAGTTGAGACAATATTCCGTGAGAAGAAATCATACCTAACAGAAAGCCTATAACCGTAAGTGCGCTACCCGATGTTAGTATTGATACCGTGCAGGCAGAAATCGTTTTTACAATGGCTTCCTTTTTACCCATACTCCTACGAAACTCCTTGTACCTGTCTGTAAACAGTATTGCGTAATCTACCGTTGCCCCCAGTTGTATAGAGCTGATGATTAGGTAAGAGATGTAGAAAACCGTAGAGCCTGTAAAATAGGGGATGGAAAGGTTAATCCAAATTGCCGTTTCAATAGCCAAAACAAGTATTATGGGTATGGAGACGGACTTCATTGCAAACAATAGCACAACAAACACCGCTAAAATTGCAATCAGATTGACTTTAACCATATCCGAGGTAACAGTATTCATTAAATCGTAGGTACTTACCCCTTCTCCCGCAAGATAGTAGGAACTCGGATAGTATTTATTTGCAATACCCCTAATTTCTTCCACCAACGAAAATGTTTCATCACCCTCATAATCAACACCTACGGACACAACCATACGACTGTAATTTTCAGAAATCAGCTTAGATAGGGTAGCACTCTCCACATATTGAGTGGGCACCACCGACCCTGCATTGTCCACGTAAGAAATTATATCATCAACATCACCCAAATTATGAAGGTCGTCGGATAACTGTTTTTCTGTGGAAGGACTTCCTTTAGGCACCATCAACACATAGGTATCATTTTTGCCAAAGGCTTCCTCCACCGCCTCGGTATCCGCACCAAGCTGTGTTTGCTCCCCGAAAATATGGGAGGCACCGTAAAAATATTGGTTGCTGTTAGAGGCGAGAAATGCCGGCACTATCAGCAATGCAAAAATACAAGCAACGGGCACTATAACACGGCATACCGCCTTACCAAATTTGTTAAAACTCGGCATAAATGATTTGTGGGCGGTTTTGTCTATCAGTTTGTAGGTGCTAAGGATTAAGCACGGCGCAAACACAAATACGGTAATTAGGCTTATTGCAATACCTTTGGCTAAAGCAAACCCAAGGTCAGGCCCTATTTGAAACTGCATCAGACATAAAGCGAGAAATCCTATAACCGTAGTAAGTCCGCTTGATAGAATGGAGGAAGTGGATTTGCACAACGCTTGTACCATAGCCTCCACCGGATTATCGTACTCTTTGCGACATTCCGCAAAACGATGTAGCAAAAACACCGAGTAATCGAGAGATACCGCAAGTTGTAAAATGTTGCCTGCCGCATTGGTAACAAAGGAAATTTCACCAAAAATCAGATTGGAGCCTGCATTAATCAACACGGCAATTCCAAGACTTCCAAGCACGATAAACGGCTCTAACCATGAAGTGGTGGTAAGCAGCAGCACAATCAACACGAAAATCACGGCAATAACGGCTATTTTGGCTACTTCCGAAACTGTGCTGGAAGTTGCGGCGGCAGTAGAAACGGCACTCCCCGTCATAGCGTTTTCATCTCCGATTACCTCTCGGATTTCCTTTACGGTTTCCGTTAGACGGTCGTCCTTTTCCAAAGTGACTGTAAACAGCGCCGTATTATTCTTATAGTAATTATCCACAACATTGGCGTCCATCATTTCTAAGGGTGTTAGTATGTTTTCTGTATCGTCAAGCCAAACAACATCGGTTACGCCATCTACTGCAAGCAGGCGGTCTTTGTATTCTAATGCTTGGGGCACGGATACATTTCGTATCATAACACGGGCGTTTGGAATACCCCCCTCAAACTCCGACTCCAACACATCGAGGGATATACTCGAAGCTGTTTGCGAGGGTAAATAATCGTTCATTTCGTAATTTACCGCTATTAGCGGTTTGCATAATGCGCAAAATACGGCGCATAGTATAAAAATAATCAGTATAATCTTTCGATGTTTAACAATTTTGCTGTAAAAATTTTGCATAAGTATTAGTCTCCTTCCCTAACATTTTCTATTGCTTTGCCGGCAATGTAAAAAGTATTATTAGGGCAATGCAGAGTTAGATTAACCGACTTTTCGTCCACATAGCCTTCGGCAAGAAAGGGTATTGTGCGTGCAAGCGTAACGAGTTCTCCCGTAAGTTCGTACATTCCGTTCTCCTCTACTCTGCCTGTCAAAGAATTATTATAGCCAAGTATGTAGAGAAAGCCCTTTACTTTCTTTTGCTTTTTACTGACGGACAGTTTTCCTATTCGATTACCCAGTTGAGTTTGCATTACAACATCATAATTATATTCCATAAGATTTACTCCTTTCTTCCTTTCTTTATGAAAATCATAACAGCATAATTTAGGGGGTACAACGGTCAATGTTTTGGCATTTGGGTAAAAAAGGGACATTTTAATATCATTTGATGGGCAAATAAAAAAGTTTTTTTATTATGCCGACAAATCTATCCAAAATTTTCTATTGAATTGCTTGTGGGACAACTGTATAATAAATCTATAAAGGAGTCAGCTATGAAACACGAAGTTACAACATTAAATACCAAAAAAACATTGGCAAACACACTAAAAAAATTAATGCAAGAAAAAGCGCTATCCAAAATTACGGTTAGCGAAATAGTTAATGAGTGCGGTGTTAATCGAAAAACCTTTTACTACCACTTTGAAGATGTTTATTCCCTCTTAATATGGATGCTGGAGGAAGAGGCGGTAGAGGTTGTTAAAAAATTTGATTTTCTGGTGGACTGCGAGGACGCAATTATGTTTATCATGAATTATGTAGACACCAACAGACACATCTTAAACTGTGCCCTAGATTCTTTGGGGCGAGAAGGGCTAAAAAAGTTTTTGTACGCCGATTTTATAGGAATTTTAAAAGCGACAATAGACAATGCGCAAAAAGAACTGAAAATTACCGCAAAGGAAGAGTACAAGCAGTTTTTATGCGCTTTTTATTCGGAGGCGTTGGTAGGCACACTAATAGAGTGGTTTCGTGCGCCGAGTAAAATTAATAAAGAAAAAATGTTGCATTACCTTACTACAATTTTGCGTACCACCTTGCCTCAGGCTTTGGTTGCAGAAGGCAATGGTTGAGCGGAATGCATTCTGCCTTCCGCAGTGGTCAGTGGTTGAGCGGAATGCATTCTGCCTTCCGCAGTGGTCAGTGAACAGTGATCAGTGGTCAGATTTCTTTGGTATTCCTTTTTTGTTTGGGTTTTAATTTCTGATTGGTAAATATATAGCAAAATTTTTCGTTGCTGTATAAACAGAGGGCAGAAAGCCATCTATTTAAACAAAAACTCAATCATACCCCAGCACCTCTCCTGCCGTATGCTCGTCTATAACAAGCACATTTACATATCCGCCTCTAAGCACACCTGTAATTATAGGCGTTTTTTCCTTGCCCGATGCTATGCCTATAACCGTGGGTATTTGCTTTAAGCGCTCTAAGGATATGGCTATCATTCTGTCGTTAAGCTCGTTTATGCAAATTTTGCCGTTTATATCTATATATGTACCGCAAATATCCCCCACTACACCGCTTTTATCCAGCTTATTTACCTCGTCTATGCTTATATGACCGCTTCTAAACTGTGCGCTTGAAAGGGGTTTTACTGTGCCAAAACCCACAACGGCAACGGCGGCGCACATAATCTTTTCAAAATGGCTTTTAATTCCCGGCTCTTCCATCAGCAAGTCCCTTAAAATCTTGCTTTGCACCATAAAAGGCGCTTGCATGGTATAGCACTTGCCGTTTAGCGCTTTTGCAAGGGTGTGGGCGGTTAAATCTCCGTCTGTGTCGTTGGTTTGATTGTTTCTGCCCCCCAAAAGCTGTATTACATCCGCTTTAATATAAGGAGAATGAGCAATATGATGCGCCATACTATATATGGTAGTGCCCCAAGCAATGCCTATAAGCATATTTTCCGTGAGGATATTTTGCAAATAACCGGCGGCGGCGGCACCTACCTTTTCCTTTGCCGTTTCCTCGCTATGCCCGTAAGGCGCCACAATAACCGCCTGCAAGTTATATTTTTTACGTAATTGCTCGGCTAAATTTTTGCCGTAAGAGGTGGTTTCGTTAATGCGAATTTGCACAATCCCCTCTTTAAAACAGCTTTTAATAATGCGAGAAATGCTTGGTCTTGAAAGATGCACACGCTTTGCAATTTCCTCTTGCGAAATATTTTCCAAATAGTACATTTTAGCCACATCTACCATTAAATCGTGGCGCAAATCCTCTTGCTCGTTCATAATTCTTACTTCCTTGTTGTATTTGTTTAATGATACTGTATTTGTAAATATTTGTCAAATAATATGTACTGTGGCAAGCATAATTTCTAACTCCTTTTTTACGGTGATGATGATCTAAGAGGGTATATAAGCCTACAAAGCCTAATTTTACAAAGATGGCTAAAAAGCTAAGGGGCTACTACAGTGAACATTCGTTCAACTTTTTATAAATTATTGACATTTTCTCTAACATGAATTAGTATTAGCATATAAATAAAACAAAAAACAAAAAAGCCATATAAGGAGGCAAAAAATGGGTTTAAGTTCGGATAAAATAAAAAACAGAGTGTGCGTAGTCACGGGTGCGGCAAAGAGCATAGGGTTTGAAATTGCGTCTAAATACGCAAAAGAGGGCGCAAAAGTTGTACTTATAGATATAGATAAAACCGTATTGCAATCAGCTAAAAGTTTGAGTGATGCAGGTTTATCCGCAAAAGGCATAGTGCTTGATATTACAAACAGAGACGAGGTGCTAAAGTGCTTTGAGGAAATAACCAAAGAATACGGCGCAATATACGCACTTGTAAACAACGCAGGGGTGGTGGATCAACGTCCCTTCGAGGAAAACGACGAGCAGGTTTTCGACCGTATGTTTAAAGTAAATGTATACGGCACGGCGTACTGCATACAAGGCGCTCTTAAAAGTATGAAGGCAAACAAAGAGGGCAAAATAATTAATTTTTCCTCTAAATCGGGCAAAACAGGCTCTGCACTAATGGCGCCGTACAGTGCGGCAAAGGGTGCTGTAATAGTCCTTACCCAAGCCCTCGCTTACGAGCTTGCAGGGGATAACATTAATGTAAACGCAGTTTGCCCCGGCATTACAGAAGCCACAGGAGTGTGGGATAACGTTAGCGAAGGGTATATACACAACCTAAAACTGCCCGAGGAGGAAGTGGTTAAAAAATTTACAGCCAAAGTACCTTTAGGCAGGCTAACCAAAAAAGAGGATGTATCAGACTTCGTGTTTTTCCTAACGGTTTCGGGAGAATACTGCACAGGTCAGGCATTTAACATAACAGGTGGCAGAGAGATGCACTAAAGAGGGTGCTTTTACAATCATCACAATAAAAATAAAAAAATCGGAGGAAATTATGAGTAATAAATTAGATACGGCATATGCAAAATATATGGACCACACGGTGCTAAAGGCGGACACCACCAAAGAGACGTTGCAGAAATTTTGCGACGAGGCAATAGAGTGGGGGTTTGCAAGTGTGTGTGTAAACCCAGCAAACGTACCTTTTGTGGCAAATGCGCTTAAGGGCACAAAGGTAAAAACTTGCTGTGTAATAGGCTTTCCTTTAGGGGCAAACACCCCGTATATAAAGGGCTTGGAGACGGCGGAGGCAGTTAAAAACGGTGCTTTGGAAGTGGACATGGTAATAAACATCGGCGCTCTTAAAGATAAGGAGTATGATGTGGTTTTTGAGGATATTAAAAGTGTTGTGGACAACGCACATCCTAAAGCTCACGTTAAAGTTATTATAGAAACCTGTCTGCTTACAGAAGAAGAAAAGGTGCAGGCATGCCTACTTGCAAAAAAAGCAGGTGCGGATTTTGTAAAAACTTCCACAGGCTTTGGCAGCGACGGCGCAACGGTAGAGGATGTTGCCCTAATGAAAAAAACGGTAGGGGACAGCATGCAGGTAAAAGCATCGACAGGAATAAACAACAGAGAAATTTGCGATGCTATGCTAAAAGCAGGGGCGGTACGCATGGGCACAAGCAAGGGAATTTTAATAGTTAGAGGGGAATAAAGGCTTTATTAACACAAAAAAGGAGCAGTAAAAAATATGGATTTATCCTTAAAAGCTAAAACAGTTTTGGTAACGGGTGGCGGTGCCGGACTGGGAGCGGGCATTTGTGAGGTTTTTGCACAAGAAGGCGCAAATGTGCTTATTAACTACATCATCAACAAAGAGGAAAGCGAGGGACTGGCAGAATATCTGCACAAAACCTATGGCGGAAGTCATAAGGCGGTGTACGGCGATGTAACCAATGCAGAGGATATAGATGCTATGATAAACTTAGCGGACAGGGAATACGGCGGACTGCATATTTTGGTAAACAACGCAGGCATCTGGCCCACAACTTTAATAGCGGATATGGCAGACGAGGATTGGCAAAAGGTTATAGATATAAACCTAACAGGCCCATTTATGTTTAGCAAACGTGCGTGCAAGCATTTTGTGCAAAAGGGCATAAGGGGCAGAGTTGTTAATATAATTTCCAAATCCGCATATGCGGTAAACACCCCTGCCCATGCTCATTATGTATCTGCAAAAGGGGGTCTTGTGCTTTTAACGAAGGCATTTGCAAGAGAATTTTCCCCTTACGGCATAGTAGTAAACGGTGTAATCCCAGGCATGGTACGCACTCCGCTAAACGAGGACAAGCTTTCGGACGCAAAAATTTTGGAGGATTACGAGAGACGCATACCCTCGGGCAGAGTGGCAACGGCAGTAGAGGTAGGCAATTCCGTAGCGTTTTTGGCATCAAGCAAGGCGGATTTTATTAACGGCACTTGCGTGGATGTTACGGGGGGGATGTTGATTTAATTAGTGAGTAGTGAGTAGTGAGTGGTTTTTCTTGGGTGTTACTTGGTAATGCCCTTTTTTGTGCCCCCTACCTCTCCCGAAAAAAAATTAAAAAAACTATTGCATTCCAAAAACTCTTATGCTATTATGTAAATGAATCGATTTACTTTTATATCTTACCAACAAAATAACTTGATACTATTTACTAATTTATACAGCATATACTTGTAAAAGCAATAAATATGAATCGATTTACACATTGACTTATCTTCAAAAAAACTTTTTAAGGAGCGAATATTATGGAAAAAACAATGAAAGCGTTAATGGCATACGGGCCTTACGATTACAGATACGAGGATGTACCTATGCCGGTTTTGGAAGAGGGAGAAATACTCATTAAAGTAAAGGGCTGCGGTATTTGTGCCGGAGATATTAAAGCATACCACGGCGGAATTAGAATTTGGGGTACTTCCGAAGAAAACCGCTACATAGAAGCGCCTTGCATTGGCGGACACGAGTTTTGCGGAGAAATAACAGAAATCGGCAAGGGAGTAGAAGGCTTTAAAGTGGGAGATTTTATTTTAACAGAACAAATTGTATCCTGCAACGAATGTGCTTTTTGCAAAGAGGGCAAATATTGGATGTGTACCCGCTCGGCAGTTTATGGATTTAAACAGTATGCAAACGGCGGTTTTGCCCAATATGCAAAACTTCATAAAAACAGCATAAACCATATTGTACCCAAAGGTTTTAGCGTGGAGCAAGCGGTGCTTGTAGAGCCTATTGCCTGCGGTATGCACGCTTTAGAGCTTGCAAGTATTAAACATACGGATGTTGTGGTAGTAGCAGGGCTTGGTGCAATAGGGCTTTCCATGCTTAATATGGCAAGTTTGTGTCTGCCTAAAAAAATAATAGGAATAGAGGTTAAAGGCTCAAGAGAAGCACTTGCAAAAGAATTCGGAGCAGACGTTATGCTAAACCCAACCACCTGTAATATAGAAAAGGAAATACTTAAACTAACTGATGGTTTAGGGTGTGATGTTTACGTAGAGGCATCGGGAAATCCAAAGAGTGTTACTCAAGGGCTAAATATACTTAAAAACCACGGCAGATACGTGCAAATGGGCGTTTTTGCCTCAGAAGTAAGCGCAGATTGGAATGTAATCGGAGACGGAAAAGAACTTACAATTCTTGGCTCTCACCTATCCGCCAAAACTTTTGATTCTGTGCTAAAAGGCATACAAAAAGGGCTTATTAAAACGGATAAGCTAATATCTGATACCTACCCCTTAAAAGACTGGAAGGAAGCTTTTGAACTTAGCGAAAAAAATGAGAATGTAACAAAAATAATGCTTGTACCCTAAGTTTTTCGGTGTATGTACACCAAACTTAATTACAAAATTAATTTTTCCTTAAAAACTACTTAAGGAAAATAAAATATCGTTTCATATTTAAGGAGGAACAAAAAATGAACAGAAAAATCAAAATCACAGCAATAGTACTAACTTTATTAATGGCAATGGCTCTTGTATTAGCGGGTTGTACCGCCCCTGCCGCACCCGTGGCAAGCGAAGCACCTGCAAGTGAAGCACCTGTAAGCGAAGCACCTGCAAGCGAGGCGCCTGCAAGCGAAGCACCTGCAAATGCAGGCGGTTTAAAAATTGCTTTAGTACCACCGGCAATGATATCTCCCTACTATGCCGGAGTTATTGAAGGCGCAAAAGAAGCGGCTGCAAAAGCAGGCTGCGAGCTTGTAACTTTAGCTCCCGAATCGGAATCCGACTATGCGGCACAAGTGCAAATAGTTGAGGATATGATTACTCAAAAAGTGGATGGCATAATTTTATGCGCAATTAACAGCGATGCAATAGTATCCGCAGTTAAAAAAGCAAACGAAGCTAAAATTCCCGTGGTAATGTTTAACACACAAAACGAGCTTGCAGGCGGAGAGGTAGCCGCATATGTAAGATACGACCAATACGAAGGTGGCGGAAAAGTTGCCGATTACGTAGCGGAAATGTACGACGGAAAAGCAAATGTAGCAATAATAGAAGGACTGCCTTCCGACCACACAACAGAAAGAATGGGCGGTTTTAAAGACCGTGCGGCAGAAAAATATCCCGACATTAAGGTAGTTGCATCTCAACCGGGAGACTGGGAAAGAGAAAAAGGAATGAACGCCGCTACAAATATGTTGCAAGCAAATCCCGATATAGATGTATTTTTCGGATTATCCGACGAGATGGCATTAGGTGCTGTAAAAGCTATAGAGCAAGCAAACTCCAAAGCAAAGGTTGCAGGTTTTGACGGCAACCCCAATGCAGTAGCGGCAGTTAGAGACGGCAAAATGATGAGCACACTTTCCATAGGCGGACCTGCAACAGGAGCGTTATGCGTAGATAACTTAATTAAAATCATCAACGGCGAAACTGTGGAAAAAATAATACCCGTAGACACAACTGTAGTAACAATAGACAACGTGGCAGATTTTAAAGCAGAGTAACTCTATACTTAATTATAATTTTTTCGGAGCCACTGCAAGCATCACTAATAATGGCGGTGGCTCCCATAATTTTAAGGATTTCCAAAAAGTAGAGGAGACCAACCATGACAAACGAAATCTTGTTAAAAATGTCTGATATTACAAAAAAATTCCCCGGTGTACTTGCCTTAGATAAGGTTAGTTTAACCGTTAAACAAGGGGAAGTGCATGCACTTCTCGGAGAAAACGGTGCAGGTAAATCCACACTTATGAAGATTTTGGCAGGCGCTTACTTAAAAGATACGGGAGAAATTGAGTTTTCGGCTAAAAATGCAGAAATTAAAACACCAAAAGATGCGGAAGATTTAGGTATTTCCATTATATATCAGGAGCTAAACTTAATACCGGCGCTATCCGTTGCGGAAAACATATTTATGGGGCATTACCTAATGCAAAACAAGGCGCACATAGATTGGAAGCAAATTCATAGCGAGGCAAAACGTCTTTTGAGCGAGCTTGAGATGGATATTGATACTCACGCAGAAATACGTACTTTGGGTATTGCGCAACAACAAATGGTAGAGGTGGCAAAAGCATTATCCACAAAAGCAAAGCTAATTATTATGGACGAGCCCACAGCCCCTCTTACAAACAAAGAAACGGAGAATCTGTTTAAGGTTATAAACGCCTTAAAGGCTAACAACGTTGCAATTATATATATATCTCACAGATTAGAAGAGGTTAAGCAGATTTGCGATAACGCAACGATTATGAGGGACGGCAAAACCATCACACAGGTAAAGGTGGGAGACGTAAGCATAGACGATATTATTAAATTTATGGTGGGCAGAGAGTTAAAAGAAAAATTCCCACGAATAGAAAAAAATATCGGCAAGGAAATTTTTAGAGCAGAAAATATTTCCTCCGCACCAAGCAAAATAAGCAACATAAGTTTTAATGTGTGCGAGGGGGAAGTGCTTTGTATAGGCGGTCTTGTGGGGGCAGGCAGAACGGAAACGGCACGAGCAATTTTTGGGCTGGATTCCGCCTCTACGGGCAAAGTGTTTGTGGAGGGCAAGGAGTGCAACATTAAAAAACCCATAGATGCCATTAACGCCGGTATAGGCTTTGTAACAGAGGACAGAAAGGGCGAAGGGCTTGTTTTGCAAATGGGAATAGACGGCAACATCACCCTTCCATCTTTAAAAAAAATAGAAAAACAGTTTCATCTAAAGCTAAAAGAAGAAAAAGCCATAGCGGAAGATTACATACAAAAGCTTAACATTAAAACGCCAAAAGCGGATCAAAAAGCCAATAATTTATCGGGCGGAAATCAACAAAAGGTTGTGCTTGCAAAATGGATGTTGTCTAACTGCAAGGTATTAATTTTTGATGAACCCACCCGTGGTATAGACGTTGGCGCAAAAATAGAGGTTTACAATATTATTAATGAACTGGCAAAGGAAGGCAAGGCAATAATAGTTATTACCTCGGAAATCCCCGAGCTTTTAGGTATTTGCGACAGAATTTTGGTGATGGCAAGAGGGAGAGTAAGCGGAGAGCTTACAAGGCAGGAGGCAAACCAAGAAAACGTTATGCTTTTGGCAACGGGAATAGATGTAGGAAAGGCAGTTTAAGGAGGAAATTATTTTGGAGAAGATTAAAACAAATAGAATGACGCAAATTAAAAATTCTAACTGGGGAATACTTGCGGCTTTAGTAGGATTATGTGTAATACTTTCCATTGCAAGCAGTAGTTTTTTTACACCATCTAACCTACTTAATGTTGTACAGCAAATATCGATTAACTTTTTAATTGCAATAGGCATGTCCTACATTATTTTACTGGGAGATATAGATTTATCCGTAGGCTCTAACGTTGCCTTTTGCGGACTGGTTATGGCAATACTTATGAAAAGTATGATGATGCCTGTATGGATAAGCGTAATAATAGGTATACTTGTAGCGGCAGGCATAGGGCTGATAAACGGCGGTTTAATAACAATGTTTAGGCTACCCCCATTTATTGCCACTTTAGGTATGATGTCAATAGCAAGAGGTGCGGCGTATACCATAACCGCAGGGCAACCCATATACACCTTTCCCGAGGAGTTTCTTGCAATAACAGGCAGAATTGCAGATATTCCTGTTATTACAATAGTGATTATGGCGGTAGTGTTTATAGTGGCGGCATACGTGCTTAAATACACTCGGTATGGCAGGTATATTTATGCCATAGGGGGTAACGAAAGTTGTGCTCAGCTATCAGGCATCAACGTTAAAAAAATACGGTGTATTGCTTATGTTATTACAGGCTTTTGCTGTGGTATCGCAGGTATGCTTTTAACCTCAAGGTTAGATTCCGCTGTACCAACAAACGCAGACGGCTACGAGCTTGACGCCATTGCGGCGGTAGTAATAGGTGGAATATCTATGACAGGCGGAGAGGGCAAGCTATCAGGCACTTTGGTGGGTGCGTTAATTATTGGCGTTATTGCAAACGGGCTTAATTTGCTAAACGTACCGCAAGGCACACAAAGGATGATAAAGGGCTTAATAATAGTAGTTGCGGTAATAATAGACGTAATGCGTAAAAAATCTGCGGCTAAGGCAAAATAAGGAGAAAAACTATGGAAATGGGACACAAAAAATGGTGCATACCCGATTTATACGTAACAGAAAAATTTAATAAGGATGCGCCCTCTCACGAGTGTTTAAGCTTTGCAAACAACGGCAAAAAAGATGCACTCGTGGAAATAACGGCGGTGTTTGAGGACGATTTGGAGCCTGTTGTAATTAAAGATGTACAGGTAAAAAGCATGCGGTCTTTGCATTTTAGGTTGGACAGGCTGGACAAATATAAGGTGCAAATACCCATAAAAACACCCTATTCCGTATTTGTAAACAGTAGCGAAAACGTGGTACTGAGCTATGCGAGGATGAACTGGATAGAGGGCAGAATACAGTCCTTTGGCTATATGGGGTATTACGAGGACTAACTAATTTAAGGATAGGTAAAATATTTATGAGCAACAAAAGAGTAGCAATAGTTACAGGTGGCACAAGGGGCATGGGGCAGGCGGTAAGCATCAGACTTGCAAAAGAGGGCAACACGGTAATAGCCCTATACAACTCCAATAAAAAAAGTGCGGAGGAAACAAAAAAGCAATTAACGGAAATATCTAAAGATTGCGATGTTAAAAGCGTGGATGTTTCTGATTATAACAGCGTAACCTCGGCAATAAAAGAAATTGGAGAAAAATACGGACGTATAGATATTCTTGTAAACAATGCAGGTATTTTTGATTTTAATTTCATAGAGGATACCACCCCCGAGTATTTGGAAAAGGTGCTAAACGTAAACTTTAAAAGTCAGTTTTACACCATTAAAGCGGTACTTCCCTATATGAAGAAAAACAAATACGGCAGAATTGCAAATGCGTCCTCCATTTCGGGCAGTTTTTCGGATGTGGGGCTAATAGCCTATGCGGCAAGTAAAGCAAGCGTTAATATGATGACAAAAATAGCCTCGGCAGAGCTTGCACCCCACAATATTACGGTAAACGCTTATGCTCCGGGCATTATCCACACGGATATGACGGACGCTATGATACAGGAAAGGGGCAATATTCAAGTAGAGCAAATATCCGCCCACAGATTTGGCACGGGAGAGGACGTGGCGGCGCTTGTGGCATTTCTCGTAAGCGAAGAAGCAGGGTATGTAACGGGAGAAATAATAGGCGTGGACGGCGGATTTTTTAAAGTGCAAAATGCGTACAGAGCTTATGAGTATGCAAATAAATAAGTATATGATATAATGGTTGTAGTAAAAAAAGCTACCTAATACAGCAATATTATACTAAATTTATTAAGAGGGAGAGTAATAAGTTTTGGCAAGCATAAAGGACGTGGCAAAATTAGCAGGGGTATCCGCAGGCACGGTATCTAAATACTTAAATACTCCGGAAAAACTAAAAGAAGCAACCAAAAATGCAGTTGCATATGCTATAAAAAAGCTAAATTACAGCCCTAATTTATTTGCAAGAAATTTACGTGTACAAAGCTCCCGCACTATTGCGGTTATTGCACAGGAAATTTCCAACCCCTTTCACGCAACTATATATAATGTTATAAGAAAAGAGGCATTAAAGCAAAATTACTCGGTTACACTATACTCCATAAACGATGTTGACGGAGATGTAAACGCACTTTTGCGCACAATGCCTCTCCATTATTTTAGCGGTATTATTATATGCTATTTTCATAATATGGATTTATCCTACGAGTTTGCCTTTAAAAACAAGGATATTCCCATAGTTGTGCTTAACAACGAAATTAAATACGAAGAGCTAAACTCAAATATTCAAAGCATATTTATAGATTTTGCCTCGGGTATAGAAATGGTGGCAAAGCATTTAATAAATCAGGGCAAAAAAAACATAGCCTACATAGGTTGTATGACAAAGCAAAACTACGAAGAACCCAAACTGCAAGGCTTTATGCGTGCTATGAAGGCACACAATCTTACCCCCCACAGTATAACAAGGCTACACAAAGAATACAGCGCAAAAACGGGCTACGAATCCGCAAAGCAAATGCTAAAACACAAAACAAGACCGGATGCGGTGCTTGTGGATAATGATGTTATGGCATTCGGTGCCCTACGTTTTTTGCAAGACAGCAATATAAGCATACCAAAAGATATGCTTTTTGCCTCTTTTGACGATATAGATTTTTCCGCTTATTTTTGCCCTGCACTAACTACGGTACACGTACCCATTACCGAGGTGTGCATTAAAGCCTTTAATTTACTTATGGAGCAAATAAACAACCCCAACCGCAAAAAAGAAAGTGTGCACTATAAAACCACTTTGGTTGTTAGGGAGACTACGGAGGGGCAGTAACCACAAAATTATTCCTCTATCCATTTACAAACAATACTATCTAACCGGTTTTTTATTTCTTCAAAATTTGTATTTAAGTCTAAAGTTTTTACACTTATTTTATTGTAGCTCTTCACACTAAAATAAGGCGGTGGGATGGATGAACATCTACCTCGTTACCTTGTTACGCTTCAATTCATTATTTTACTTAATAATTTCGTTGCTTCAAAGCTGAAATTGTGGTAAAATTATTGAAAACAGTATACACGTAATGAAACTGACTTATACCAAGGAGGTGAGTGCGATGAATCCAGTTTTGAAATATAGAGGCGGAAAATCACGAGAAATTCCTCGCTTCCTTCAATATATTCCTGATGACTTTAATCGCTACATAGAACCATTTTTCGGCGGTGGCGCAGTTTATTTTCATATTGAACCCGATAACGCTATAATTAACGATGTAAATGTTCGCCTTATGATGTTCTATCGACAATTACGGGATGAATATCCCGAAATGCGGAAGCAACTTGATGAACTTCAAAAACAGTATGAAGCTAATCAACTCGCATACAAGAAATTGAAAGCCAAGTCTCCAGAGGAACGTGTTCCGAACGAAAATGAAAATTTATATTATCGTATACGTGAATTGTTCAATCACCCTGACGGAACATTGCTTGATGGCGTGCTGTATTTTTTTATTAACAAAACGGCGTACTCAGGGATGATACGTTATAATAATAGCGGTGAATATAATGTTCCATTTGGCAGATACCCTAATCTTAATACAAAGTTGGTAGCCATACAACACAGCGAGTTGTTGCAAGGTGCAGAATTGTTGAGCGTTGATTATAAACAGATATTTGATATGGCGCAGGAAGATGATTTTATCTTTCTTGACCCCCCATACGATTGCGTATTCAACGACTACGGCAACATTGATATGATGAATGGTTTTGACGAAGAAGAACATCGTAGGTTAGCAACTGATTTTAGAAGTTTAACGTGTCGCGCTCTTATGATTATTGGGAAAACCCCATTAACCAAGGAATTGTACGATGGGTTTATCTTCGATGAATATTATAAAAACTATGCAGTAAATATAAAAAATCGCTTCAACAACGACAAAATGCACATTGTCGTAAAAAATTACTGATTGTAGGAGGTATGCAATGGCTCATCTCGACAACAAAGCCTTATTCTTTACAACATCGCCACGAACTCCTGTTAAAATGATACCCGAAATAAGATTGCTTTGCGAGCAATTTGGTGGGCAAGTTTGGAGTGGAAAAAAAGGAGTACAAGAACAGTTTGCCACAGCCCTTTCAAAATCTGACTTTTTCGAGGGAAACACCTCAAAAAAGTACTCCGCTTTTAGCGCGCGTGATAGAATAACACGCGCACCAAAAGCACTGGGCTTTGTTGACCTATCGCCTTTAATAGCATTGACCGAATCGGGGAAGGCCTTTGTTTATGGAACGCGTCCACAAGAGGTATCCCTACGCCAACTCCTGAAATTTCAGTTGCCATCCCCTTATCATATTGAAAGTGATGATATTGTTGGAACTTTTTATGTTAGACCATATCTTGAAATAATGCGGTTGGTGCGTGAACTTGAATACCTAACCTTTGATGAATTGAAAATCTTTGCATTGCAACTGACTGACTATCGCAAGTTTGACAATATAAAGACTGCTATTCTTACATTCCGTGATGAGAAACACGCTCACAAGGGCGAGTATAAAAAGTTTGTGATGGGGCAATGGACACAAGCAGTATTGCATATTCATAAAGATAGAATACAAGCAGGTAAAATCAAAACTCGTGAATCTGCTGACTACACTCTTGGTAGTTTTATAAAAAAGCAAAGAAGAAATCTCCGCGATTATGCTGATGCATGCTTCCGCTATTTGAGATACACGGGTTTATTCGTATTTAGCGGGCATTCTTTGAGAGTAGCACAAGATAAAGTTACTGAACTTGACTATATTCTTTCAAATGTAGATAGAAACCCTGTTTTTATTGATTTTATGCAATTAAAGAACAAAAAGGAGAAACAAAGGCAATTAAATATTGACGCTGAAGCATATAAAGAACACCTATTCTCTGCTACCACGCCTGCACTTTATATTGATATTAAAGATAACATAGTTGATGCGCTTATGTACGTTGGTGAATTTACGCGGCGAGAACTCATTGACAAAACAATTGATGAGTTGAAAGATTTACGAAACGAAATCATTAAGCAGAGCAAATATGTCGTAATACGTGCAGAGATTGAAAAAATCAAATCTTATGCTCTGTATTCAGAAATAATTGATACCTATAATGAAATTATTTCAGATGAATTTTACGATGCACCATTAATGTTTGAATACAATACATGGCGCGCTATGACTATGCTTGATGGTGGTGACATCAAAGGCAACTTCATCGTTGACGATGCAGGAAAACCGTTATCCACAGCACAAGGCAATAAACCCGATATTGAGTGCGATTATGATGGCTTTGTACTTTCTGTTGAAGTTACATTGCAAAGTGGACAACGTCAATATGAAACAGAGGGCGAACCTGTAGCGCGCCATTATGGGCAAATGAAGCAACGCACCGGAAAAGACGCCTATTGCCTGTTTATTGCCCCAACAATTAATCCAGCGGCGTTGACGCACTTTTATATGCTAAATCAAATAAACAACCGCTATTATGGTGGCAAAACTCAGATAGTACCGCTTAATTTAGACCAATTTATTCGGCTTGTGGAAAATTCGTACAATAGTGCAAATCGACCTGATCCTGCCGATGTTCAACGATTTTTAGTCTCAGCTATTGATCAGATGTCAAAAGCGGCGGACGAATACGAATGGAGCGAACGTATACAAGAATGTATCTATAATTGGTTAGCAATATAGACATAATTTACTGCATACAGTGGATTTTGCCATTTCTCTCTCGCCCACTAACAGCCAACATCACTAACAATCCCCACCACCCCCATCATCACTAAAAAAGGAAAACAACCCAAACTACTACATCTACCCTCATCATCACCAAACAAAAAAGGGCATTACCCAAGTAAACCCCCAAAGGAATACCAAAAAACTACCCACTACCCACTAACCACTAACACCCGCCATTTCCAAGCAAATTTCCACCACCCTGTCTCTCACCCTTTTTGGAGCAACAACCTGTGCTCCTCCCAAAAAGGACAAAATATAGCCGTACAGCCAATTATCCTCGGGCAAGGTGGTTTTTACCGTGTAACTGCCGTCTTTGTTTTTGGTGATGTAGTCGTTTGTAAATTCGTCGTACACCCTATATGCGTATGTGGCGTCAATTTTAAGGGTTACCTCCACTAAACTGCCTGCGGTATGCTCGAAGGGTACTTCTATTGGCGGTGGGGTAAAGTTTTCCGTGGCAAAGTATTGGTGGAGTAAATGTGCGTTGTTTATTCTGTTGATTTTAAAGGTGCGATAGCTCTTTTTTTGTAAACAGTAGCCCTGCAAATACCAAGATGTTGCTTTAAAAAGGAGTTTAAGAGGGAGCACCTCTCTGTTTTTTATTTCCCCTTTACCGCTTGCGTACACAAATTCTATTGCTTGCTTTGCCAAAATAGCGGATTTTAGCAGTTCAAACTTTGTTTCTTCGTCTTTGCGCATTCCCCAACCGGAAAAATCTACCTCTATCCACGAAGTGCCTGTGGCTTGAAATAACGCCTCTAATTTTGTTAATGCCACCCTTGCAGTCTCGTTTTCTTTGTGAGTATAGCTTTTTAGGGCAAGCACTATTTGCTCTTGCTCCTCTTTGGAAAAATCTGCGTTGTTTATGGTGTAGTTGTCCATCAAAAAAATACCGCCACCCTTGCCACGTTCTGTGTATATGGGTATGCCTGCGCCGCTTAGTGCCTCCACATCACGCAATATAGTGCGTTTGGAAACCTCGAAATGCTGCGCAAGCTCGCCTGCGGTAATTCTTTTTTTGTTAATTAAGATGTAGGTTGTTTCAAGTAATCTGCTAATTTGCATAAATAATGTGCTATTGCCTAATTACAGGCACCCACAGCTCGCAATCGCTCTTAAGCCCGTAAGGGTAATACTCGAAATACTCTTTGAAATTATCCCTTTTGTAGCCTAAGCCTTTTATGGAGTTGTAGAAAAATTCTGTCCAAACCTCTGTAATGTTTGCGGTAACGGAAACCTCGCATACAAGGTATTTTGATGCGGTTATTTTGCGTATTTCCAAAGGGTTGGGAGGGGTAAAATCGGGGGCTACTTCCTTGCCTAACATATAGTTAAAAACCTTGTTGTTGTTTTCGTACCATTGAATACCGTAGTACCCTTCTTGTATCTCCTTAACCTCACTAAGTAAGGCACCGTGATTATAAATTGCATCCACATTTTTGCTTTTGCTTAGCACATCCGTTTTAATCACTATACCGCAAATATAAAATTCTTCCTTTTCTGCAAGGCGTATTCCCACTTTAAAAACCTATAAAGCGTTTAGTATCGGCTGTTGTTGCCGTTTCCGCTGTTATATCCTTCCTTTTCCCAAATTCTAAACCACTCGTGCAAGCGCATTAAAAATTCCTCGTTGGTTTGCGTACGAATTATCATGCTTATAAGTTGCTCGGTAACCTCTGTGGTGTTACCCGAGGAAAGTGCCTTTCTAAGCGCCCATGTGCCCTCTAATTCCTTTTGAGTAAGGAGTAAGTCCTCTCTTCTTGTGCCGGATTTTGCAAGGTCTACCGCAGGGAAAATACGTTTTTCCGACAGCTTTCTGTCTAAGTGTATTTCCATATTGCCCGTGCCCTTAAATTCCTCGTATATAATTTCGTCCATACGAGAGCCTGTTTCTACAAGTGCGGTTGCAATTATGGTTAGAGATCCACCACCCTCAATGTTTCGAGCTGCACCAAAAAACCGCTTGGGTTTGTATAGTGATGCCGGGTCTAAACCGCCGGATAGCGTTCTGCCAGAGGGGGGAACAATAAGGTTGTAGGCACGTCCCAAACGTGTAAGCGAGTCAAGCAAAATTACTACGTCTTTGCCGTGCTCCACAAGACGTTTTGCACGCTCTATAACCATATCCGATACACGTGCATGGTTTTCCGGACGTTCGTCGAAGGTGGAATATACAACCTCGCCTGCTATGGAGCGTTGCATATCCGTAACTTCTTCCGGACGTTCATCAATAAGCAAAACAAGCAACTCTACCTGTGGATAGTTGGTGGTTATGCTGTTTGCGATTTTTTTAAGTAAAATAGTTTTACCGGCTTTGGGCGGGGCTACTACCAGTCCACGTTGCCCCTTACCGATGGGGGAAATTAAATCTATAATACGAATGGCAATATCCCTTGATGCACGGATATTTTCCAATGTAAATTTTTCTTCCGGATAAATGGGGGTTAAATCCTCGAAGGGTTTGCGCCTGATGCAGTTTTCCACAGGCTCGCTGTTTACGCTTTCTATGTACAAAAGGGCAAGCAACCGCTCGCCGTCCTTGGACGGGCGGGTTTTTCCGATTACTTTATCCCCTGTTTTTAGATTAAATTTACGTATTTGCGCCTGAGAAACGTATACGTCCTTTGCACCGGGCAGGTAGTTTTCGCTTCTTAAAAAGCCGTACCCTTCCGAGTGAACTTCCAAAATACCATTAGCGCTACCACATTCCCCCGAGCTTAGTATTTCGTTTACGGCATCGTTGTTTGGCACGTATTCTATAACACGTTTGCCGTCTTCCGTTTGGGTATACTCACCCTCGCTTTGCGGCTGTTTTAAATCTTCGCTGGCGGTAAAATTAATGTCCGCCGTTTGCTCTTTTGCCGCTTCTTCCTCTTCCGACCTTGATTTTTTTACTGAGATAGGCGGATGAATATCAAAGGGGCTTTCTAAGGTTGCAAATGCTTCCTCGGTGGTTATGGCTTGCGCCTTAATTTCTTCTACCCTTTTATCCTCGTTATTTTTTTCAAGCTCTTCTAACTTTTCTAATAGCTCCGCTTTTTTGTATTTGGTTGGCGATTTTACGCCTGCAATTTTGGCAATTTCCCGCAAATCTATTAAGCTTTTCGATGCGAGCAAGCTCATGTCCATAAGAAAAACAACTCCTTACTAAATATCATATTATTTCTATGTAATACGTATTAATATAATTTTATAAAATATTTTAATTAATATAAAACGCAAATTAATTTTTATAACGAAATTTATAACAGTACCTTTCAAAAATATATAAGACGTTATATCATAATTACATTAAACTAAAATTAACGCAACTTGTCAACTATTTTTACAATAAAAATAATATTTTTGTTAGATTTTTTTTATATTTTTAACTGTACTGTAATATTTATAAACAAATTACAATTTTTTAAACGAAAAATTTGCATTTGCTACATATTTATGTATGCTTTAAACGTAGTATAAATCTTTGGTGGGGTATACAGGCTCGCAAGTTAGGTTTATCCTTAACTTTTTAAGTAAATTTTCGTCCGCCGCATTAAGCAAATAGCTTGAGTGCATCTCGCAATCTTTAAGCATAGAGAGTTTTAGCATTGCAAGCTCGGCTGTGGGGTTCATGGCTGCGGAAATACTTAGGGCTATTAGCACATCTTCTAAATTTAAAATGGGGGTTTTTTCCTTTAGCATTTCGTTTTTAAGGTGCAAAATAGGCTCTAATACTGTGGGTGATATTAGGGTTATAATATCGTTGATGTCCGCTAATTTCTTAATTGCGTTTAGCACAACGCTTGAAACCGCATTCATAATTTTAGTGGTTTTGCCTGTAACAATCTCTCCGTTTGGCAGTTTTATTGCACAAGCCGGCACTTCTTCTAATTGCGCTTTTTTAAGGGCAGGCAGTACAACACTCCTGTTGTGAGGCTCTAATTCTAATTGCTTCATAAGCATTAGATTTTTTTGCAGGGCTTCTTGGGGCAGAGTGCCTCGTTTGTAATCACACTCCGCAACGTAGTATCTGCGTATAACCTCTTCGCAAGCCGCCTCTCTTATTGCGTTGTCGTCCGTAATTGCGTAGCCTGCCATATTGACTCCCATATCTGTGGGGGATTTATATAAATCTTTTATGCCTGTAATTTTAGCTAAAATGGTTTTAACAATAGGAAAGGCATCTATGTCTCTGTTATAGTTTACTGCCGTTTGTCCGTAGGCATCTATATGGAAAGGGTCTATCATATTTATATCGTATAAATCTGATGTTGCCGCCTCGTATGCCATATTTACAGGGTGCTTTAGGGGTAAATTCCACACGGGGAAAGTCTCAAACTTTGCGTAGCCTGCCTTGTTTTTACGTTTGTATTCGTGATACAGTTGGTTAAGACAGGTTGCAAGCTTGCCACTACCCGGTCCCGGCGCCGTTACTACCACCAAGGGTTTTGTAGTCTCTATAAAGGGATTCATCCCGTAACCTTCATCACTAACAATTAACTCAATTTCTGAAGGGTAGCCTTTTGTGTGTTTGTGGATGTAGGTTTTGACCCCTCTGCGCTCTAAGTTTTTTCTGAAAACATCGGCGGCGTACTGCTCTAAATATTGGGTAATAACCACACTGTTTATGGCAAGCCCTTTATCTGTAAGGTTATCTATAAGCCTAAGCACATCCATATCGTAAGTTATGCCGATGTCTGCACGCATTTTGTTTTTTTCTATGTCTTGAGCATTTATGCAAAAAATAATTTCCGTATCTTCTTTTAGGTTTTCCAGTAACTTGCATTTGCCGTTAATATCAAATCCGGGCAACACTCTGCCTGCGTGGTAATCGTCAAACAGTTTGCCCCCAAACTCTAAATACAGCTTGTTATCAAACCTGCTTATGCGCTCCAATATTTTTTCTGTTTGTTTTTTAATGTATAAATCGTTATCAAAGCCTTTCATAATCAGTCTATTCCTTCTAAAACAATAATCCTTCCCCGTTTTTTTAGGTTATCTGCCGTAATATCGAAGGTGGAAATGCCCAACCTGGATTTATCGTACTCGCTACCCGCACGCTCTAAAAATTCGTGTACTCCCACAATATCTAAGTTTAGGCAAGGTGTTAGGTAGTGCATAGGTATTGTCATGTTTGGTTTAAGTATATCCATAAACGCCAGCGCTTGCTTTGCATTAAAGGTATATGTACCTCCAATAGGTATAAATAAAATATCTACTTTTCCAACTTTTTTGAAAAAATCATCGTTAGGCATAGTACCGATATCTCCTGCATGCAAAAGCCTCATGCCGTCGGCTTCTATTAAAAATGCGACAACCTCACCCCTTAAATTTCCCTGCTCTTCATCGTGATACACCTTAATTCCCGTTATTTTAACATCTTTTAAGCTGTACTCCCCAACTTTGTCTATTTGTGTGTAATCCCCACTTACGCCCTCTTTGTAGTTATGGTCGTAATGGTTATGGGTGATTAGCAAAATATCCGCAGTTTCCTTTACAGGTGTTAAGCCTATTGTGTTATCGTAAGGGTCTATTAAAATTTGCGTGCCGTTTTTTGTGGTTATGCAAAAACAAGAATGTCCGATGTACTTTATAAGCATTTAGTAAAAACCTCCTTAGTTTATTGGTATATTAGCTTATCAGCTCTTAGCTTATCAGCTTTTCAGCTTATAAGTTTATAATCTATGTCAAGCTTATTTATAGCTTGATGATTGCCTATTGTAATTACGTATTCTAAGTTAATTATGCCTTGCTCTTTTGAAACTTCGCTTAATACTTGAGTGGGCATAACACTTACCTGCATAACTCCAAAGGGGGTGTTGTAAACCGCCTCAAAGGGCCGGTTTTTAGTAAAGATAAACTCCGTATCTATACTGCCCGTGCGTTTTAGAGTTACACATTCTTTATTTATGGTTAAAAGTGTTTTGGTGTCTTTAATTCCCGACATTACACTTTCGTCGTATTCTATTATATATTTATCCTCTTCGTAAGAGAGAGTACCTTCTGTTAAAAGCTCTATTTTGTTTTCGTCCGCCCCTTCTTGGTGCACTCCTCTTATGTTAAGCATAATACTGTTTATATTCATAAATCACCTAATTATACATTAATAATTAAATAGTATATCATATTTTTTGGCAAAAAACAAAATTATTTTTCCCAATTTTTTTTTATTTTTTGCAAAAATGTTAAAATAATTCATAATTTATTCATTTTTTGTTAAAAAAGGCTTGTATTTTCAACATTAGTGTGTTAGTATGCTATTAGAAAAAGAAACTTAAAATGAAATTTTTACCTCTTAACTATAATGGGGATTAAAAATTTGAACGGTCTCTTTTCCCATTATATTCTTAGGAGGATGCTATAATATGGCAGACAGAACATTAGTTTGTAAAGATTGCGGCAATGAATTTACTTTTACAGAGGGAGAACAAGAGTTCTTTAAAGAAAAAGGATTCGAAAACGACCCTGTAAGATGCCCAACCTGCAGAAAGAGCAGAAAGCAACAAAGAAATAACTACAGAAGAAGCTACGACGACTAAGCAACTTCAAGTTTGTTCTTTTTTACAAAAGTTCTAAAAAACACCCTTCGGGGTGTTTTTTTCTCGTGTGTGGCTGTTTTTGTGTGTAAGTGTGTGGGAATAATTTTACAGGCTTTTGTATAGTGCCTTTAATTCCTCTTTTTTTTCTTGAGATAATAATTTATCCGGTATGCCCTCTATTGCTCCGCAAAGTCCGTACAGCATATGTAAGCATGCCGAGGGGTCTATTGCTTTTATTCGCATGAATGCTTCCATTGTTCCCATTTCTTTAAGCTCGGCTATGGTAGTAATACCACTTTCTAAAAGTAGTTTTTCCAAAACCTTGCCTACATTTGGCAGTTTTGTCAGCTCGCTCATTTTTGTATCTCCTAAATTGTAAAATTCTATAATATAATTATACACTGTTTCCCATAAAAATTTAAGATGTTTTATACAAAATACTTCCATAGTAAGCAAGAATAAAAAAATATATGATACATACATTTCATATATGATATATAAGTAAATATAAGTGGTATAATTAAATAAAAGAGCAGGAGGTATATTGTTATGTGTAACACTTTAATTTTTTTAGAAAATGTTGACGA
Source organism: uncultured Christensenellaceae bacterium (assembly GCA_964628515.1). Classification (GTDB taxonomy): domain Bacteria; phylum Bacillota; class Clostridia; order Christensenellales; family Christensenellaceae; genus CAZVNZ01. The sequence continues at coordinate 27,627 of CAZVNZ010000019.1, read as the reverse complement.
TAGCAATAGAGATTTTGTGGAAAGACTTAATAACTACCTTATGCGCAACGGATGTAACTGCAATATAAATTCTTCGGACGGTGGCTATTTGGTATCCTACGAAATTGCTAAAACCAAAGCAACGCTAATAGCTTTTGCTTACCGTAAGCACGGAGCAAAACTGCGCATTTTCGGAGAGGCGTCCGGCATTTTTAGGTAACTTGATAACTTTTTTTGTCTTAATTTGGAAATTTACAGTCAACGGTATTACTTTTGGCTTGTTTTGGGTTGATTGCATTACAGCGTACATAATTGGCGTACATAATTAAAGAGCCACTTGCGTGACTCTTTATTAGCTTAATACGCTTTGGCAGGCGTAGCACTCTCCTGCATCTCTCGGGTTGCCCCTGTCTATACCTTCGGCGTGCGGTCGCTACGAATTTTACCGCCTCAAAGCAGGTTGCTTGGGATAATTAAGCGGCAATAACCTTTTTAAGCTCGGAATTTTTTGTATCTTCCACAATTTCCCACCTACCACCGTTGTTTTCTCCGTTTAGTGGAGCCGGGTTTTTTGCCGAATACAAATAATCTTCCTCGCTATCATCAATAATGCGGAGCATAATGCCAAATTCTCCGCCATCTTCTATTCCTATACATTCGTACACCGCCCCATTAGTTAGGCTTGCCACTCCGAATGATTCCCCAACATATCTTACCTTCATTTATTTCACCTTCTTTTAACCGCTTTTAATTTCGTGTCGTATTGGTTTTTGTTATATTCGTCCCAATGTATATCGTACGCAAAATTTGCCGTTTGCACAATTCCACCTTTCTTTTCCCATTTTTCCTCATCTCCACCATATTTTGCTACAAGTTTAGTTTTGTATCTTAGGTTTGTGGAAGTGCCGTACCCTGCAATTATGCGTACACTTCTTACTTGTGTGCCTTTAGGAATTATTCCTTTTATGCGAATGTCTCCAAGTGTATTTTGCAAAATTACATCTTTTGCTTTTAGGGTTTTAGGCAATATAGGTTTTAGTTTTTCCACCCATTATATCCTCGTTTGCCCTATTTTTATTATATTATATACTTTTGTTTTCATACTATCAACCCTTAATTTTATCCCAATCAATATCCTCTGCACAAACTCCGTCTGCGTTTTTAGCTTCTTTAAGCAGTAGTTGTTCGGACTCTGTCAGTTTTGTAAACTCCGGGTCCCATGCAAGTACAAGTTTCTTTATAATCTCATATGCAAGTTCTTGATCCTTCTTTGAAAGCATATTATAAAGTTCTAACATTTTTTCTTGTTGTATTGCCATTTTTATTTAACTCCTCCCCAACCCAAACACCTACAATTATACCCCAAAACCCCAAAACTGTAAACATTTCCCCCTAAAACTCAAACACACCATCAAACAAAATGCCCCTAATACCAATCCTACTTGCCGCCTCAACATTAACCTTTCTGTCGTCAAAAAAAACACACTCCGCTCCCTCACATTTTGCCCTTTCCAAAAAAAGCCTATAAATTTCCACCTCGGGCTTACGCACTCCACATTCTGAGCTTAATACCACCAAATCAAAGAGTTCTTTAATGCCGTGCTTATTCAACAAGTAATCAGCCCACTCCAAAACATCGTTGGATAAAAGCCCTATTTTGTATCTTTTTTTACACTCTTTTGCATATGTCAAAAACCCATCTTGCAATTTATGTAAATCCAAATAATTTTTTTGCACCTCAAAATAATCACCATAAACCCCCACAGACTCCCAAAACTGCCCTGCCGTAATTTCACCCCTACTTGCCTGCAAATAAAGAGAGGCTATCTTCTCTTTGCAAATATAAGAGTTTATCCCTTTTACAAAGGGTATCAGCAAATTTTCGGTATCGTCCCCCTCCTTATACACCACACCCATTGCATCAAATATTATCCATTTTGTTTTCATAGCTTTGCTCCTAAGTTATACATACACTAATACTATTACCAAAACCAAATTTTGTAAAGCAAGTACCCAAAAAACATTTTACACGGATTTTACATTACTGTGCGTTTGCATTTTACATACCTTTTCTATAATAAAGGTATACTCGATAAATAAGCGCTTGTGCTTATTATAAATTTTTAAGGAGAGAACTATGAAAAAACTAATTACTACAATCATCACACTATCTCTAATTGCAATATTTGCGGTTGGTTGCGCTACTCAAGCCGCTCCCACCGCTACCCCTTCGGCACAGGAATCTACCGCACCAACTGCCGAAACACCAACCTCCGATGCTCCTGCATCATCATCACCAAACAACGTATCCGAGTTAAGTGGCAAGGTGCAAATGTCCGGCTCCACATCCATGGAGACCATAGCAAATGCCCTTGCGGAAAGCTTTATGCTACAAAACCCCAATGTTACGGTAGATGTACAGCTTGGAGGCTCGTCTGTGGGCATTAAAGATGCGCTGGAAGGTAAATCGGATATCGGAAATGCCTCAAGAGAGCTTAAAGCGGAAGAAACAGGCATAGTACCAAACATTATTGCCATAGACGGTATTGCAATGGTGGTAAACCCTGCAAACAAAGTAGCGGAGCTTACATCAGAAAATTTAGTTAAAATATACACAGGGGAAATTAAAAACTGGAAGGATGTTGGCGGAGATGATGCGCCCATAGTAGTAATAGGCAGAGAGGCAAGCTCGGGCACAAGAGGTGCTTTTGAAGAACTGCTTAAAATAGAGGAGCAAGCAAAATACGCTCAAGAACTCACAGAGACGGGTGCGGTTAAAACAGCGGTAAGCACCACCCCCACAGCAATAGGCTATATTTCCTTAGAAGCCTTAGACGATACGGTAACCGCCCTTAAAATAGACGGCGGAAGCCCAACGGAAGAAGAAATTAAGGCAAAAACCTACCCCCTATCCCGTCCCTTTATAATGGCGGTAAAAGAGGGAGAATTACGCCCGGAGGTTAAAGCCTTCATAGACTTTGTACTAAGCGCAGACGGACAAGCGGTAGTTGCGGACAACAAACTCATTACCGTTGGCTAAGGCTATACAACAACTAAACCAAACACAGCGAAAATCACTGAAAAGCAAGTGATTTTCGCTTTTTACCTAAAATCACTCAAAGGAAAACGAGGTAATAAATGAACACAACAATAATGCACAGCAAAAAAAGTAAATCCTTAGCCGAAAAAATTATGAAATGGGTGTTTATAATTTGCGGTGGATTTGCGGTGGCGGCGGTGCTTATAATAACATTATATATGATAATTTCAGGTGCGCCCGCTATGTTTACCATAGGGTTAAAAGAGTTTTTGTTTGGCACAACATGGGCACCTACGGCGCAAGACCCACAGTTTGGCATACTCCCCATAATACTCACGTCTTTGACGGGCACGGGGCTTACCATACTTATCGGAGTACCCATTGCACTTTTAAGCGCAGTATTTATTTCCGAAATTGCCCACAACAAAATGGCAAAAATAGTAAAGCCGGCAATAGAGCTTTTGGCAGGCATACCCTCGGTGGTTTACGGACTTTTAGGGATGATGCTTTTAGTGCCTCAAATAAGCAAATTGGAAACGGCACTTTTTGCAAACGACCCTAACCACACATTTACGGGGGGTGCAAATATGCTGTCGGGGGTAATTGTGCTTACTATTATGATACTCCCCACAGTAATCAACATAAGCACAACGGCACTAAAATCCGTGCCTAAAGAGTATACGGAAGCCTCTCTTGCCATGGGCGCAACTAAAATCCAAACCATATTTAAAGTGCAAATACCGGGGGCAAAATCCGGCATAGTAACGGGGATTGTACTTGGAATAGGCAGAGCACTTGGGGAGGCAATGGCAATAATTTTAGTTTCGGGAAACGTGGCAAATATGCCCGGATTGTTTAACAGCGTGCGGTTTTTAACCACCGGAATAGTGTCCGAAATGAGTTACGCCTCGGGGTTGCATAGGGAAGCCTTGTTTTCCATAGGGTTGGTGCTCTTTGCTTTCATTATGATAGTGAACGTGGTACTCAGTAATGTGCTAAAAAAGGAGGCAAGAGAAAATGACAAATGAAAAGCTCTCCAACAACATTAGTATTTTTCATAAAAAAAGACGCCCTTTAGATGCTTTTTTAAAGGTGCTTATATATGCTTGCGCAATTTTTACCGTGGCACTCTTGCTTTATATGCTCATATACATAATGTATAGGGGTTTGCCCGTTATTACGCCCGAATTTTTAACCACCGCACCCAGTGCGCTAAATAAGACGGTGGGCATACTCCCAAGTATTATAAACACATTGTATATGATAGGCATAACCCTGCTTATTGTAACCCCCATTGGTGTGGGCGGTGCAATTTATTTAAGCGAGTACGCCAAAAAGGGCAAAGTGGTACGGCTAATAGAGTTTACAACAGAAACTTTGGCAGGTATACCATCCATACTTTACGGTTTGTTTGGGGCAATATTTTTTGGTGTAACCCTAAAATTAGGCTATTCCATACTTTCGGGTGCGCTAACCTTAGTGCTTATGATACTCCCCATAATAGTGCGAACCACTCAAGAAGCGCTAAAAACCGTACCCATTCAGTATAGAGAGGGGGCACTTGGCATTGGCACTACAAAATGGTATATGATACGCACAATAATACTGCCAAGTGCAATTCCCGGAGTTATTACCGCTATTATTTTGAGCATTGGCAGAATAGTGGGCGAAAGTGCGGCACTTATATTTACATCGGGGATAGGTACGGCAATGCCTGCGGACTTTTTTACCCATGCCACCCAATCGGGGGCAACCCTCACGGTACAGCTATACACCTTTGCGGCAAAAGGGCAAAACGATTTTGCCTTCGGCATTGCCGCCGTGTTGGTGGTAGTAGTGCTTATAATAAACCTGCTTACAGGCTTTTTAAGCAAAAAATTTGAAAGGTAACATATAGAAATGAGCACAAAAATATACACAAAAAACCTAAATTTATATTACGGCACCAACCATGCCCTAAAGGATATTAATATAGAAATAGAGGAAAAAAAGATAACCGCCTTTATAGGCCCCTCGGGTTGCGGAAAATCCACCTATTTAAAAACCCTAAACCGTATGAACGATTTAATAGACGGTGTAAAAATAACAGGCGAGGTTACAATGGATAATGAGGATATTTACAGTCCAAAGGTGGATGTTACCATACTTCGCAAAAAAATAGGCATGGTGTTTCAAAAACCAAACCCCTTCCCTATGAGCATTTACGATAATATTGCCTACGGACCTAAAGTACATGGCATTAAAAACAAAAGGGAGTTAGACGAAATTGTAGAAAAAAGCCTAAAGGGTGCCGCTCTTTTTGAGGAAGTAAAAGACAGGCTTAAAAAAAGCGCTCTGGGGCTGTCCGGTGGACAACAGCAAAGAATGTGCATAGCAAGAGCCATTGCCGTTTCTCCCGAGGTAATATTGATGGACGAGCCAACCTCCGCCTTAGACCCTATTTCCACTACAAAAATAGAGGATTTAATGAGCGAGCTTAAAAAAACCTACACCGTTGCAATAGTAACCCACAATATGCAACAAGCGGTGCGTATATCCGATAAAACGGCATTTTTCCTCTTAGGAGAAATGGTGGAGTTTGATTCTACGGAAAATATATTCGGTATGCCTAAGGATAAACGCACAGAGGATTATATTACGGGTAGATTCGGTTAATATTTTTTAGATATATACAATAAAAATAAGGAGTAAACATGAGAAACAAATACGATTTAGAGCTGGAAAAACTTAATTTAGAGCTAATACGCATGGGTGCATACGCAGAGGAAATAATTGTGGACGCCATAGATGTACTTAGCACAAAGGATATGGAGAAAGCGGAAAAAATAGTAAGTAGCGACGACATTGCAGACGGGCTTGCGAGGCAGATAGAAAGCCGTTCTATGAAGTTAATAATGCGTCAACAACCGGTAGCGGGAGATTTACGGCAAATTTCCACCGCCCTTAAAATGATAACGGACATAGAGCGAATTTGTGACCAATGTGCAGATATTGCAGAAATATCTATACATTTGTGCAAAAATGATGCTCCCAAACCTCCGGACTACATAATAAAAATGGGTAAAACGGTGGCAAATATGATGCAACTTGCCATAGATGCCTATGTAAAAAAGGATACCGCTCTTGCAAAAAATGTTATAGATAAAGATGACGATGTAGACCGTCTTTTTAATATGGTAAAACACGAGCTTATTCAAAATATAATAGAGGATAAAACCCATATAGACAGCTACATAGACTACTTAATGGTAGCAAAATATTTAGAGCGAATAGGAGACCACGCCCAAAATATAGGGGAGTGGACAACCTTTGCAATTACAGGTGTACATAAAGAGCAACGTATATTATAATATAAATATACTAAGCAAAGAAGGAAGGTTATGGCAGAAAAAATTTGTGTTATAGAGGACGATAAATCGGTAAACGAGCTAATATGCGTAACGCTGAAATCCGCAGGGTACGAAGTTGTAAGCTTTGGAAGCGCAGAGGAATATTTAGAGGCGCAAAGCAGTTTCGATTTAATTCTTTTAGATGTGATGCTCCCCGGAATAAGCGGTTTTGAGCTTTTCGAGAGGCTTAAAACCCCTGTAATATTTTTAACCGCAAGGGCAACAGAGTTAGACAAAGTTACCGGGCTTAATTTAGGTGCACAAGATTACATAACAAAACCATTTATGGTATTAGAGCTTATAGCACGGGTAAAGGGAGCGCTTAGACGCACAAGCAGAGAAAAGGCATCCGCCATAGAAGTAGGCATAATAACCTTAGACGATATTGCACGAAGGATATATGTAGACGGCAAAAGGGCGGAGCTTACCTATAAAGAGTTTGAAATGCTTAAATATTTTATGCTAAACTTAAATAAAGTAATAACAAGAGAATCTTTGCTAAACAATGTTTGGGGAATAGATGCACAAATAGAAACACGTACCATAGATATGCACATAAAAACCTTACGCAAAAAGCTTGGCGTAGGAGGGCAGTATATAAAAACGGTGCGTGGAGTAGGGTATAAATTTGAGGTAGAATAGTGAAAAAGCGTATAGTAACAGTATTAATATGTGCGGTTTTAATTGCACAAATTATAACGGCGGCAGTAAGTATAAATAGCTTTAAAAACGCATATATAAAGGATATGGAAAATGCACTTAGGGGGGACTTAAACGCAGTTGTACTAAGTGCAAAAGACAGTACGGATTATAACCTAACGGCAAAAACATACAAAGATGCCTTTATGCAAAACACACGCATAACTTTTATAGCAAAAGACGGCAGAATACTGGGAGATTCAGGCGCACAAACCACGGAAAATCATTTGGAAAGGGAGGAAGTGGCTCAAGCGCTAAAAGAGGGGTACGGCAGAGCAAACAGAGTTTCCGCCACCACCAGGATAGACACCTTATACGTGGCAAAGCTAATGGATAACGATGTAGTTATCAGAATAGCAAGACCCGTAGATAACGCCAACATCATAATAAAAAATACTATGCCTGCCATGATTTTAATTCTTATAGTGATGTTGATTATAGCAATAGTATTTTCTTTTATGCTTGCAAAGCGGTTTTTAAGGCCTTTTTACAGTTTGGAGGCTGCAATACAAGATTATATGGCAGGTACAAAAGCAACGGTGGAAATTGTGGGAGATTACAAAGAGTTAGAGGAGATTTCTCAGGCATTTTTGCGAATTTCCAAACGTGTAAACAGGTATATTAAACGTGTAAAGGAAGAAACAAGCAAATCTGTGGTTATTTTAGACAGCATACAGGAAGGCTTGCTTATTTTAGACGAGGACAGCGATGTTTTGCTTATAAACAAACGGGCAAGAAAGATTTTTGAAGTGGATTTTGACTCGGACAACGTAAATATATTGCATTTTATACGTTCCAGCCATATTTTAAACAAATTTGATTACTCCCTTAAAAACAAAAAGCGTGTGGTTTTTGACTACAAAATTAAGGATAACACTTACAGATTTTTTACAAGTATTGTAAACGAGCCTGCCATTTCCGCAAATGGTGTGGGTATGCTCATAATAATAAGCGATGTTACAGAAATCAAAAAAGCGGAGGAAATGCGCAAAAGCTTTGCCACCAATGTTTCTCACGAACTTAAAACCCCCTTAACTTCCATTAGCGGTTATGCTCAACTTATTACTCACGATATGGCGCATAACGAGGAAAAGCACTATGCAAAACGCATAGAGGAGGAGGCGGACAGACTTATTTGTTTAATTAACGATACCCTAAAACTGTCCGAGTTAGACCACATTGCAATGGACGAAAACATTACCGCCATAGAGGTTAGAGAGGTGGCAGAAAAGGTGTGCGCCCTTTTAGAGCAAAATGCAAAAAAACGCAATATTTCCATGGAAATTAATGGAGATATTAAATTTAGAGCCAACCCAAACAGGCTAAAAGAGCTGTTGCTTAATTTAGCGGATAACGCAGTTAAATATAACCGTCAAGACGGCAAGGTAGAAATTAATTTATACGAGGACGAGGAAGCTAATTACATAAGCATTAAAGATACGGGCATAGGCGTGCCCAAAGAGGAGCAAGACAGGGTATTTGAGCGTTTTTACAGAGCCAAAAACTCGGGCGGTGGCAGTATAGAAGGCACAGGGCTTGGGCTTGCCATTGCAAAGCACATTATGATGCTGTATAAAGGGGATATTACCCTAAAAAGCGGGGAAGAAGGCAGCGAGTTTGTGTTGCGTTTTCCTAAAAAATAGTTTTAGCTACGATTTTTGTAAAGTGCAATGTTGCGTGTAAGCAAGGCGTCGTATACGGGCTGAGATTTAAGCAGTTCCGCTACCAAATAAGCAATAAGTACGGTTATTGTAATAGGTAAAAGTTGGCTAAAGGCGTTGCTCATTTCGCATACAAGTAAAATGCCCGTTATGGGTGCTCTTACAACAGCTCCAAACAGCGCCGCCATAGCGTAAATCGCAGAATTATTTATTAAAAGGGTTTGGGTAGCCATGCCAAACAAACTGCCCACCAAACCGCCCAACACTATAATAAGCATTAAAATACCCCCGGGTACACCCGAGGCAAAGGAAAACACCGAAAAAAACAGTTTTATAGCAAATAAAAGGAGTATCATATAAAAGGAAAAACTGCCGTCTGTGATTTTCTCCACCAATCCCTCTCCGCCCCCAAGGACATAGGGGAACGCAAAGGCAAGTATTCCCCATAGCATAAAGGGAAACACGCTTTTGTAATAGGAAGGGATTTTTTTAATTAAGTCGTACCCTTGTTGCATTTTTTTAAGAGAATAGTTGTAAAACGCTCCCACTCCCCCCGTTATTACCCCAAGCATAAGTATCAGCCAATAATCTTTAAACTCTATGGTTGCGGATAAATCTATATTAAAAATAGGTGCATCTCCAAGCATTAGCCGTGTAACAATGCCCGATACTCCGCAAGCGGCTATTGCCGTTATTAAAATATCCGCTTTTGCGCTTTTATGTACCTCTTCAACCGCAAACATTACTCCGGCTAAAGGTGCGCTAAATGCCGCCGCCAGCCCTGCCGCTCCTCCTGCCGTAAGGAGTAGGTTTTTTTCGGTGTCATCGCCCTTTCCTGTAAACAGCTTGCCTATCACACCCCCCATTTGTATACAAGGACCTTCCCTACCTAAAGAAAGCCCTGCACCAATGGCAATTATTCCGCTAATAAATTTGTATACAAGCACTTTGATTGGGTGCTGATTAAAAATTCCCTTTAGCTCGCCCTCAAGGGAGGGAATACCGCTACCGCCTATTAAAGGCTCCGCCTTCAGTAGTTTTCCCACGGCTACAACCCCTGCTATAAGTACAACAAACCAAAGTATGCCCACAAAAACATTGGTTTTAGCAAGCTGTGTAATAAATTGTCCGCCTTCAAAGGCTTTAGTAATACAAATGCGAAACAAAACGGCAACAAACCCTGCACCCCCTCCTACCAAAAGGCTTTTTAGTACAGTTTTTACAGAAAATTGTGGATTGTATGGAGATTTATTTATTTCTTTCATAATTGTTTACCTTGTGATTTTTTTTAGTGGGTATTTTGGTTTGGGTTTATATACACTTTTTTTGGGTGGGGTAAACAATCTTTTTGGGTGGGTGGAAATAGAAAGTAGGTTAGCTAAATGTTAATAGAGTCAGGCTTTAGAGGCTGTGGCTCTTTATTTACTGTTTTAAACCGCTAACAAGCTGTGCTTCATCAATTATTTTGAGTAATATTTGTCTATCTCTATTGTTCATAAATTGGCACCACCTTATCTAAAATAATCATAGAATTAGGGGCAAGAGGTCCGTGTATAACGTCTACGTTTACGCCTAAACGCTCTTCTAAATCGTACTTTAGTGCAAAAATCATAAGTAAAGAAACCGCAGGAGAGGCAAATTCAATAAGCAAATCAACATCACTTTTCTCCGTGTGCTTGTTTTGTGCATAAGAGCCAAACAAGCCTACGCTTTTTACGGAATATTTTGGCACAATCTCTAAAACACCATTTATAATGTCTTGCAATTCAATCATCTGCTCTGCGTCCTTTCTTTAGTTTATATAATTATTATACACAAAAAATAAATAATGCAAGCTATTGCAATCTCCTCAATTAAATTGTATAATTTTAATATAACACAACATTAGCACAACACAACACAACTTTAACATAAAACAACGCATTGGAGGGAAAATTAGTGGGTTTTTTTAAAAGGTACAAAAAATGCTTTATTGTCATTACGGTAATGGTTTTTTTAGCTACGCTTATGCCGGTTTCCGGCGTAATGGCACAGGAGGCGGAGGGTTTAGAGTTTAGCAATTCTACTAAAGACGCCATTTTGGGAGAGGGGGAGGTACCTGGGGACATCATTTCCGAGTTAAAACCAACATTAGAGCCACCTACTAATAATGATCACACAGAAAAAAAACAAGATGAGGATTTTTCAGCCACCGCCTTAAATGAGGAGGGGGATACTCTAAGCACACAGGCGACCGGCGATAATTTTTCCATATTATATTTTGATGCAAACGGGCAGGAGGTGCAGGGGGTTACACTTCCGGAAGCGATAACACTTAAATTGGTGGACGAGAATAATCAACCTCTCGATACAAATATTTTTGATATTACTTGGTACAGAAAACTAATGGGGGACAGATTAGAAGAGCTTGGGCACGCAAACGAGCTTGTCTTTCCCTACACTACTATGGACCATACAGGGGGCTATCCCATTGTTGCCGATGTTATTAGATTAGGCTCGGGGGACGACCCAACACGGGTAGAAGCAGGAGATTACGCAACGGACAGCGGAATTACCTTTGCCATTGCAGACCACACGGCAATACTGCCCGGACAAAGCGCAAAGGGGGTTTCCCTCTCCGCAGACGGTAAAACGGTAAGCTTACAGGGGGTAAACATTAACGATACGGTAGAGGATATTTGGGGTGCCGCAGCCCTTTTGGTGCAAACCCACCAAAGCGATATAAATGTATTTTTTAATGGGGATAACTACATCACTTCTACAAGTAATAATGGCTTTATAATCGAGGATCGCACAAACGATGCAAGCATAAACATTATGGGTGGTGGTACTCTTTTTGTCGAAACAAACTGCTCCGATTATCCAATAACTCCCGTAATAATGGAGAGCGAAATGTTAACGATAAACATAAACGAAGGTAGCACGTTTAACTTAAAGGCAAAGGGTGGCGATGACCATTATAGTAGCGGTGCTTTTCATATTGGTAATTACGCAAGCTTAAACGTATACGACGGCGCAATTTTTGCAGATGCGGACAGTTACAGAACAATAAACATTGAAGGGCAGGGGGAAAACTCTCTGTTTATTGGAGAAAAAGGCAGTCTAAACGTTATTAACAGCTGTCCGTCAGAGTCACATGAAGAGTATGGCGGTACGAGTATTGCAGGTGTTTATTTTGAAGGGGAAGGCGCCGTGGTTATTGACGGCGGAGAAGTCAACATTACTATGACAGAGCAGTTATCCCGAGAGATAAACGGGTTTCTTGCAACCCATTCCTCAGACACTGTTGTAAAAAACGGCGGTAAACTTAACACTACTCTTAAAATGAACAACGAAACAGAAAATGCGGTGGAAATAGGAGGCATTGTAAGCCAAAATATTACAGTTGATAACGCAACCGTAAATGTTAAAATAGATACACAAGAGGATAGATTTGTTGCCACTTGGGGTATTGCATTTGACGATACGCTCACTATACGCAACGGCTCGGAAGTAAATATAGATATAAATGGCGGATTATACTCAGGCATATACTACGGTGGCCCAATGGGGAATGAAGTTACAAGCGAAATTGGCACTGTATACGTTAAAAACTCTAATCTTAATATTAACGGCACAGCTAAGCACGATGTACCTTCTTCCGCAACTTTTTACTCTTCCGGAATTTATGCAAGGTATTTAAAGACGGATTTTATAAATTCAAATTACTCTTTAAACATAAACACTACGGATACCAATGTAGCCACCACCGCACTTTTCTTGCAAAAAAACAACACAGCACAAAAGGAGGAGTATAACCCCTTTTATGTTTCTAATCGTACTGCATTTGGAGAGCTTGACGGCATTTTAGCACCCGAAAACGGCAATGTTAATCTATTTGGTTATTTAGAAGACCCCTCAGACACAGAATATATTTGTGCGGAAATGGTTTACGGCACAGATAAAACAAAGCCTGCTCCCAACCTAAAAATAGGGCAGTACGGCTTTATATACACAGAGCTTAAAAGCATGGACGGCAACGTTTCTGTAACGGGAAACATAAACAGAGACGCAAAATTGGAAGTTGTGCCAAACAAGCTCCACGATGATTGCGCAGTTTGCAACGAGATGCTCGCCCTTGCAACAAGTAATAAAGCTTTGTTTTTGGGAGATGTTTCTCTTACAGGCACAGCACCCTCCCACTTAGGTACTTTGTATCTTTCCTTTAAAGTGCCGGAAAGTGTAAACGGCAAGAGGGTATACGTTATTCATTGTTTAAACGGGCAGGCAGAAAAAACAGAATTGATTGCACAAAACAATCTTTCTCAACTTAGTGTAAACGAGCTTTCTCCATTTTTGCTTTACACAAAAGGGGATGCACCCACGCCCACTCCCACGCCCGTGCCCACACCGGCGCCCACCCCCATAAACCCGGACACTCCCATAGTAGCACCCAAAACGGCGGATAGCACCAACATCACCATGTATATTTGGCTTGGTATTATCGCTTTTGGGGTGATAGTTGGAGTTGTTGTGGGTAGGAGGCGTGTTAGGGGGTAAACACTAACACTATTTCCCCTCCGCCCCCAAATAAAAATCCACAAAACCCTTAATAGAGTAGTCGCTGACATCGCTGACATCCTCACTTACGGCAAGAAAAAAGCAAGTGGGGATTTTCTTATTTTCTAAATTATCTTTTATACAGGGGTCGCACCCTTCGTTGTGGTTTTGTGGGTGTTTTGGGCATTGTTTAACTACGCAGTTGCAAAAATGAGTCATATTTTCTCTCCTTTTTTTTGATAGTATTATTATAGCGGTTGATTGTTTGGTTGGCAAGGGAGGGGTACAATTAAACTTAAAAATCCACAAAACCTATTGATTTTTAGTAAAAAAAGCTTTAAAATATGAATATAATAATACATTATACGTATACACATTCGCAATTAAGTATCGGCAAGCAAATCCCAAATTTTTATTTAAGGAGTTTATATTTATGAGTAACACACAAAATGTTAAGGAGCAATACAACGCACGTTTAAAAAGGGTTATGGATGCCGTTAGGGTTAGCGAGCCTGACAGAGTGCCTATTGTGCCTGTTTTTCAAGCATTCCCTATATATTATGCAAACACCTGTACCATTAAGGAGGCTATGGAGGATTTTTCTAAAGCATCCCATGCTTACGATGTTTTTTATGAGCATTTTCAACCGGATTTAGGTTGGGACCCTATCTTGTTTTACCCCACAAACTATATGGAAAGCTCGGATATTACTTGGTTTAGATGGCCGGGCAAGCATATTGAAGACCACAATACTATGTATCAGTATGTTGAGGGGGAGTACATGAAGGCAGACGAGTACCCCGAGGCAATCGCCGACATGACAAAATTTATGATGAATAAATGGATACCACGCAGTTTTGGCAACTTAAAGGGTTTAGCTAAGGTGGATTTCAGAAACTCCATGTGGTTTGGACATATGGGTGAGTTTGCCGCCTTTTCCGACCCCGAGGTAATAGCATCCTTAGAGGCACTTGTAAAAACGGGCAAGCAGTTAAACGAATGGTTTGCAAACTTAGGCAGCTACGGACAAAAAATGAAGGACGTTTTAGGAATCCCCCTACTGTACGCAGGTTTTGCCTATGCACCCTTTGATATGATTGGCGACTCCATGCGTGGTACGGTGGAAATATTAATGGATATGTACGACAGACCGGAAGAGCTTTTAGCGCTTATTGATGTGGTTACGGATTTTGCTATTAAGGATACTATTGCAGGATGTAGCGGAAAATCCACCCCTTTTGTGTGGTTTTGGCTACATAAAGGCGTGGACGAATTTATGTCCGACGAGCAGTTTAAAAAGTTTTACTGGCCCTCCTTGCTAAAGTATATAACCGCCGTTGCCGGGGCAGGACTTACCCCTGTGCTGTATGTGGAAGGCGCTTACAACAGCCGTCTTGAGTATTTAAAAGAAGTACCCCCCAATAAATGTATTTTTTCTTTTGAGTATACGGATATGAAGAACGCAAAAAAAGCCTTGGGCGGACACTCCTGCATAATGGGCAATGTACCGGCTGTAACCTTAAGCTACGGTAGCAAACAAGAGGTTGTGGACTACTGCAAAATGCTTATAGACACCTGCGCCGGAGGTGGTGGTTTTATTATGGACAGCGGTACCATGATAGACGATGCAAAAACGGAAAATATAGAGGCAATGTTTGAAACTACCTTAACTTACGGGGTTAGATAAATAATCAACCAAAAAAGGCTACCCAACGGTAGCCCCTCTTGGTTTTTAAGAAGAAAAGTCACTCTATATAAGAGAACTCACTTAGTTAGTCCATGTTGCTTGATATGCTTCTTTATCTTTTAGATATTGAGGTACCATATCACGCAATACAAATACGTGGTCCATAGTTACTTTGTCGTCCGGATTGGTGTTTTTGCCTGTTGCAAGGTCTATTGCAAGAGGAATCAGGTATTCGCCGTATCTTTCAGGATAATAAGCCGTAGAGCCTATCCAGCATTCTCCTATGCCTGCCATTACTGCATCCGTGTATTGAGGAGAAACACCGTGAGAGCCTAAAATTACATCCTTTTCTCTGCCTATGGTTTCGATTGCGGCTAAAACACCTTGAGAGGTTTCGTCGTTTACGCATGCAACCGCAACTTTTGTTGCTTTAGGATTTGCTGTAAGCCAGCTTGTAAATTTGTCTTTGCCCGAAACTGTGGTATCGGGGCCGCCACCGCCTAAGTCTATCCACTCAACTTGGCTTTCCTCTAAAGTAATACCTTTGTTTTTAAGGCCGTCTACAACACCGCCAACACGCTTTTTAACTTCATCACCATTTTCGGAATTAAAGAAAAGTACCAACTCTTCTAACTCGCCGCCAAACTTCTTTTGCACTTCATCTGCAATAGCCTCGCCCACAAGCTCTCCGCTTCTTTGGTTGTTAGCACCCATAAACCAAGATTTATCTCCGCCTGCAGATACATACTCTACGTCTATGCCAATTACGGGCACGCCTTTCTCTTTACAAACTTCTACGATGTTTCCGCCGATTTCTGCGTTTACGTTAAAGTCTATAATTACGTCTGCGCCCTGCATAAGTAATGTGTTAATGTTAGGTAAAATTTGCTCGGGGTCAAAATTTGATTCTGCGTACAGTAGCTCAACTCCGGCTTTTTTTGCCTCACTTTCTATGCCGTCGTGTACATTTTTTAGGAAGTCTAAGGTGTCTGTGCCGTTGTTAAAGCCGATTACTACTTTTTTGTCCGCCGGTGCTTCGCTTGCAGGTGCCTCACTTGCCGGTGCCTCGCTTGCCGGTGCCTCACTTGCAGGCGCCTCGCTTGCCGGTGCCTCGCTTGCCGGTGCAGGGGCAGGTGCTTGTGTACATGCTGTAAATACAAATATTGCTGTTAGTACAAGTACGATTACTACTGTTAGTTTTTTCATCTTTTTTTACATCTCCTTTTATTTTTTATTGTTACTGTGAATATTAATTTATGCTTGTAATATCCACAAATTTGTGTTCGAGTATTATTTTTGCGGTTGCTTTTTTTCAACAGCTACAAATTACAGCTTTTTGCCTTGAAAAAGCTCCGTTTTAATACCGTCTGTGCCTGTAAGGTAGACGGCAGATGCCCCGCTGTTTAGTCCGTGAGTAATGTGAGTAATTTTGCCTTGGGGGAGTGCGTTTGCATTTAGTAATTCCTTATGCAACGCCTCTATATTTGCTACAAGAAAACAACAATGGATATTTCCTACCATGCTTGACATACTGTCCTGTTTTCTTAATGTGACATTTTGGGGTGAAAGTAGTTCTATAATCAGGCTGTCCTTGCCACACATTAATTGTACTGCGCCTTCTTCCTCGTAAACTTTTTCAAAAGAAAGCACATCAAAATAATTAAGTGCGGTATTAAAATCCCCCACAATGTAGTTTACCTTAACTAACATTGTTACGTCCCCTTCTATAAACTCAAATGGGATTTGCATTTGCTTTGTAAAAAAATGCCGTTTGCCTTTGTATTTGCCGAAGTCGCAAACCGTAATAGCCGTGGTGTCCTTGTTTATACATTTGGTGTAAACCTCATCTAAATTTGCTACCGTGTAACAAACTCTGCCACTTCCTATGGTAGTATCGTCGTTAATGTAGCTTTCTTTGTGAGGCGGTTTGTAGTCTAAAAGCTCTATTACCCTGTCTGCATCGTCTTTTTTTGCAAAAGCAATGTCTATTGCGCAATTTTTTATACCCACAACTCCCGATAAATAGGGATAATCTATAAACTGTGTGCGTATATTTTCTAAATTAAGTACCTCTTTAAAGAACTTAACCGCTGTTTGCAAATCGGGTACGGTGCAACCTATGTGCGCCATATCCTCCACTTTGTAGTCTCTCATAGTATACCTCACAAATTGTAAAAATCTATGGCGTTTGTGTAAAATAATTGTGACTTTTCCGCCTCGGTGCTACCTTCTGTAAACTCCATGGTAAGCTCTACGCAGGTGTTATAGGAGCATGCACGCTGTACAGGAGGCCAATCCCCACCAAAAACCGTTTTGTTATAGCCAAATGTTTCTAAAACCCTTTGAGCATAGGGCTTTAGCTGTTCTTTTGTCCAATTTTTCCAATCCGCCTCCGAGGGTAAGCTGGAAAGTTTGCAATACACGTTGGGAAACTGTGCCATTATGCCTATTTCTTTGCTCCAATCATCAAAATAGCCTTCCTTTATGCCCGGTTTGCCAAAGTGGTCTAACATCATTTTTACCTCGCTACCCACTTTTTCTATAAACTTGTTTGTGTTTTTAAAATGCCTGTAATCTATGGTAATATCAAAGGTGTAACCGTACTCTTTTAGCAGCTTTACACCGTCTATAAAGTTTTTTTGCAAACAAAACTCCATATCCTCTTCGTATTGAATCATCCGTCTTATCCCTTTAATTAAGGGGTTTTGCTTTAAAATATCAAGCTCTGCTCTAACCTCTGCCCCTTTTTCTAAGGGGGCAAAGCACACGATACCTTCTATACGGCTATCCTTCGTTTTTGCAATGTTAGTTACGTACTCCGTCTCTTCCATATGCTGATAATGGGCGACATCACACTCCACAAAAACCATTTTGGCAATGTTTAAATCTTTGGTATCCTCTTTAAAATCATCTATTGTAAAGGTGCGTTTTAAGTATTCCTGCCCTTTTAGCCAAGGGTAGTCGAATTTTTCTATATCCCATAAATGCAAATGTGTGTCTGTAATAGGTTTTGTGTACAACATTTTTTTACCTCTTTATTGTGATATTAATTCATATACAGTCCGCCGTTTATGTCTACGGACATTCCTGTTATATAGTCGGACATTTCGCTTGCTAAATACAGCACGCCGTAGGCAATATCGTCCGCTTTTCCTATTTTTTGCAGGGGCACTATGCTTGGGTCGTCATTCCTTGCCTGTGTCATGGGTGTTAAAATCATTCCGGGACAAATGCAATTAACTGTTACATAGGGAGCAAAAAACCGTGCATAGCTTTTTGTTAAGCATATTACCCCTGCCTTGCTTGCCGAGTAATCGGGGCCTGCTTTAAGCCCGCCCATTCTGCCTGCCATAGATGCAATGTTTATTATTTTACCGTATTTGTTTTCTCGCATAAGGGTGGCAAAGGCTTTACAGCAAAGATGTGTGCCACGTAAGTTAATGCCTAACATCCTGTCCCATTGCTCTACCGTTATGGTATCTATATTGTAAGAACAGGTAATTCCGGCGCTGTTTACTAAAATATCCGCCTTTTTGTATTTTTCAACTACCTGCTTTTGCATATCTTCTATACTTGAAGGGTCGGAAACATCTACTTTTACAGCAATGCTTTGTCCACCCTTACTAACAATATTTTGTGCAACTTTGTTTGCTACATCTATATTTAAATCTGCAACAACAACGGTTGCCCCTTCTTTTGCCAGCATATATGCGGATGCCTCTCCAATGCCCATTGCACCCCCTGTAATTACCGCTACTTTGTTATTTAAGTTAAGCTCCATTGTGCCGCCTCCTATTTGTTATCTTGCGTATTTAGTAGAATACTTAGCCCCTTCATCATAAAGAGCAAGCATATTTTCCGTAGGTACTTCCGGCATAAGTAAATCGTGAGAGGGTGCAATAATATATTTGCCGTCGTAGCCTAAAATATCCACCATACTTTGTACTCCTCGACGTACATCTTCGGGAGAGCCGTGGCTTAAAAGCTCGTTGTAGTCTATTGCACCAAAAAACACTAAGTCTTTGCCGTACTCTCTTTTTAAGTAAACAGGGTCCATAGCAGGACAGGAAACTTGTATAGGGTTTAGAATTTCCACACCTATTTCTATTAAATCGGGGATTATTTGGGTTAAATCTCCACAGGAGTGCATTGCCACTTTAAGCCCGTATTTATGCCCTTGTTGTGCTAATTTTGCTTGCAGAGGTTTAATAAATTTACGCCACATATCGGGGTTCATAATTAGTTTGTTGGTTAGTCCAAAATCGTTACCAAACCAATAGATGTCTATGTATTTTGCGTATTTTGTAAATAGTTTTTCATTAATTTCGTAATGAAACTCAAAGCATTTTGTTAAAAGTGCCGTTGCCAAATCGGGGTTTAGGTGAAAATCCATAAAAAACTTTTCAAGCCCCACCAATTCCAAAGCTTCGTGCCAAAAGGGCGCCCATTCTCCACCTATTATTGCGTATTCCTCGCTTAGTTTTATATCTTCCTTTGAAAAATCCACATCAAACCATTCTGTTTTGGGAAAGGGATATTTTTCCAATTCCTGTGTGGACTCAATATATTCTAAGGGTGCGTTTAGGGCAATGCCCCAAAAACCGCCACCACGTTTAATGCCCCACATGGTATCAAATGTGCCGTCCTCGTATTTGTTTAGTTTTGGGCCTATATATTTGGGGCGCACCGTTCTGAAATCCGAGTTTAGCTTTTGCAGTAAATCCTCGTAGGACACTGCGTTTAGCGCCTTTTTAAGTTTTTCGTCCAAGCCCGGCTCTGCACCGTACCACATAGGTAGCCTGTCTATACTGCCACCGCTTATGGCATTTATAACTCTTTGCTTGCAGTTCATATTTTATACCTCTAAATTAGCTTTTTATTGCTTTTATATTTTTAATTCAGCCTAATTTTTATAGCTGTTACAGTTTTAGTAATAGTTTTATCAGATTTTCCGCTATTAGCTTTTGCCCTGTTTCGTTTAGATGCACTCCGTCTTCGTGGAATACATCTATGTTGTTTTGAGCACATTCGTCAAACAATTTTTCCGTGTCGTTGAGCATACAGTTATGCTCGGCTGCCGTTTTTCTTACAATATTGTTGTAGGCGTACCAATTTTCTTTGGGAAATTCCCACCCATTTTCCCCGTAGGCCTTTTTTGATTTTTCAAAGCTTACGGGGGCAAGGGTGTTTAATATTATTATTCTCTCTTGTACACAGCTTAGTACAAAGGCTATGTTTTTTTGAAATTCCGCCTCACTTGTTACTCGCATTTGGGCATTTGCGTTTATGGTGCGTACATCGTTGGTGCCAAAAGCATAAACAAGTACATCGCTTGGCTTGTTTAATATATAAGGATAAATTTCTTGCACAATATCTCCGCTACGCCAACCGGAAACGGCGCTGTCTAAAAGCTTTATACCTTTATTATGGGCAAACACCTCTTTTAGAATGTTCATATAGCTCAGTCGGTCGCTTGTTACGGAATCCCCTGCAAAAACCACCGTCAACTCTTTGTTTTTTAGGGAGTCTACATCGTATTTGCATGCCAACTCTTCCGCAGTTTTCTTATTTACCTCGGTAAAGTGGTCTAAAGCCTTTTTTACGTCATCACCATCATCAATATTTAAAATATTGGCGATGCGGTTGTAATCGTAAGGGTCTACGGGCAGTCTTAGCATATTTTGAAAGTTAAACCGTAGTGTAAACAGTTGCTCGTTTGTCATTTTCTACCTCTTATATATTCAAAAAATTTAATATTTACCGTATTTAACCGCCGCCTCGTATAATGCGTTTACATTTTCTAAGGGGGTTTTGGGGGTTATGTTGTCTCCGTCCTTTAGGAAAAATCCACTGTATGATGCGTAGTTGTCTATGGCGGTTTTTGCAAGCTCCATAACACTCTGCGGAGTGCCCGACTCCATTGCCATTGGGTCTACATTTCCGCAAAGTACCGTTTTTCCGCAAAAATATTCACGCACGAGCTCCGGGTCGTCTAAATAGCTAAAGCCGGAAAAATCGTCTATTTTTAACTCGTTTGCAAGGTAGGGGAATATATGGTGTGCCTTAGCATCCCCATGAAAACTGGTGTAACCACCAAAATGCTCTTTAATGCGCTTTTGGTAGGGTAGCAAAAACTCCTCGTAGGTTGCGGGAGACAGGTTTGCCGCACCGTCGTCTCCTATAAATACCCCTTCCTTTGGCTCTCCGCATACCTCTTTTGTGTACTCAATCCAACTGATTATTTTATCCGTGATGATGCTTAGTAATCTGTGAGCA
The DNA here is from genome assembly GCA_964628515.1 of uncultured Christensenellaceae bacterium. Classification (GTDB taxonomy): domain Bacteria; phylum Bacillota; class Clostridia; order Christensenellales; family Christensenellaceae; genus CAZVNZ01. Next base: position 6,357 of record CAZVNZ010000019.1, on the reverse strand, counting down.
AACTCAGGAGCATCTAACATATCCACCATAATATTTTCCATGCCTCTAATATCGTTTGCGTTAAGCATGGTGCCAATGGTTGCCCCTGCAACACCCACTCCGGGATTGCCGTACGAATAAGAGTAGTTGTAAAGCCCTAACTTGATGTTGTCTTTAATGCCCATTTCGTGCCCATCTTTAAAACGTATTTTATAATTACCTGCGATTTTAAGCATATCCTCCCTGTATTTTACCTCTCTGCCATGGGCGCCGGTGTGTATAAAATCAAGTTTTTCCAACCTGTCTAAATCATCATCATTATTAATACAATGAGATTTTACCCACGGAATATCGTTTTTGCGGTACTCCACCTCGCAACCGAAAGTTTCTGCCTCGGAAACGTAAGCAAACAGCGGTGTTATAGGAAATCTGTGATGGTCGGACTTTACATTTTCGTAAAACCACTTTAGCCCTTGGAGTTGGGCTTCCATCATATTTTGCCCACTGCTAAAGTATTTTTCGTATGTGTAGCCGGTTTGTGGCAACCAATACCAAGTGTCTACCAAAGGCAGTACAGGCACTCTGTCCGGCTTTTGAAACTTTCTTTGCATATCGCAACGTGCTTTTCTGTCAAGTATTTCTGCGTAATCTATACCAATTTCTATAATATTCATAGTATACCTCTTTTAAATTAGTTGGGTGCTTTGTAACCGCAACCACATTCGCTTTCTTTAAGTAACTCGGATAGCTGTTCTTTATAATCGAAAATCTTTTCTAAATTTTCTTTGTTGGCGGATAGATGTGGGCTGGTGTCAAACCACGGTGCCGTGTGTTGATTCCATTTTTGCACAACACTTATTTTGCCGTAGTTTTCGTAGAATTTATCTAAATCCTCGCACTCGAAAAACACTATGGAATTATTTTCCCATTTAAAAATTACAAGCTCCTCCGCCCCTGCTTTTTTTATTGCAAAAAGTATTTCCGGCCACGGGTTTTTATGGAGAGCAACATATTCTTCCATATGCTCTGCTTTAAGTGTTAGTACCATACAATATTTATTCATAGGCTTAGTACACTCCATAGTCGTGTAAGGCTTTAAGCACCGCATTGTAATTTTCCGGAGAAATATCGTCCGTTATGCTGTGGCTGGATGCAAAGATGTATCTGCCGTTGGGCTTTAGCCTAAATATTAATTCTTTTGCCGCATCGTAAGCCTCCTCCGGTGTGCCAAAGGCAAAAGGCCCTGCAATATCTAAATTACCTGCTATGCAAAATTGGCTTTCGTAACGCGGTTTAATATCGTAAATATCCATGCAATAAGGCTCTACGGGGTAGAGGCAATCTATGCCTAACTGTGCTATTACGTCCTCCATAATATCGTTAAGATTTCCGCAACTGTGGAACATTACGGGTAGCCCTGCCTCTTTTGCCATATCTATAAGTTTTTTCATACGTGGGAACCACAACTCTTTAAATACTTGGGGATTCATAAAAGTGCCTGTTCTGTATGCCACGTCGTCTGCAAAAAACATTACGTCCACACCTGCGTTAATGGCGATTTCCGTCATCTTTACGTAAAAATCCATGGCGGTATCCATAATTGTTTCTAAAAGCTCTCTGTCCTCGTACACCATGGCGCAAAAATCCTCAAAGCCTACAAGAAATTGATAGCAATACTGGAAAAATGTGCCTGTCATATAGGTTACACCTATGTTTGTGCCTTTTACCGCCTCCACATATTCTTCCAAATATTTTTTGCGGGGGATTATATCCCTCTCCCATTCGGGGAGGATTATTTTGTCTAAATCCTCCCAACTCTTTACCACACCGTGCTCTGCCGAGTGCAGTTTACCCTCTTCGTCCTCTACTTTAAAGGGTGCCCATAAGGATTCCAGTACTAAACTGTCTTGACCTGTATAATTAACCACTTCTATGTAGTCTTTTGCAGACATTGGCGGTGGCAAAAATACATCTGCATCGCTGGCACCACGAGATGCCGCCATGGTACTGCCCACCTTTCTGCCTAAAATTGCGTCTACATTGCGTTCTTCCATCAATACCTCAAAATTAGGTACTCTGTCGGGTATTTCCCCCCTTAGTGTTGCGATTAACCTGTTTTTATCCGGCTTCCATAATTCGCTCATTGTTATTCCTCCTTATGTAGCAAATTTTATTGAAACGTTTCATAAATAATTATATTTTTTAAGTTATGTTATTGATGTACTGTATTATTTTTTTATTTTGCAAGAATTTCTAAAAAGTATTTCTTGAGATAGGAGCATTTGCCTTTTAACCGGTGCGCTTTCGCTTATCATACCCTGCATAATATCCCACGCAAGTTTGCCCATTGCCATGGAGTCTTGCATAACCGTAGTTAGTGTGGGAGTGGTGTATTCGGAAATTACGCTGTTGTCAAAGCCTGTAATTGCAATATCATCAGGTATGGAGTAGCCTTTTTCTCTAATGGCATCCATAGCCCCTGCCGCAATAAAATCCGAGGTAGCAATAAACACCTGTGGCAGTTTTTCCAAAGGTTGATTGTCTAAAAGCTCCTTCATAATCTCAAAACCGTGACGTCTTTTGTCTAATTGCAGTTCTTTATAAATGTATATGTGCTCTTCGTTTATTTTTAGTCTGTTTTCCGTCATCCCCCTTAAAAAACCCTTGTATCTGTCCTCTAAGTTTGTCATGGCTATTGTTTCGGAGATAAAGCCTATCCGCTTATAACCGTTTTTGTTAAGCTCTCCGATAAGCCTTCTTATTGTAGACACGTTATCAAACTCTATGGAAGAAATATCGCTGTCGCTTATGCGTCTGTCCAGTAGCAGCATTTTTAAGCCTTCCTTACTTAGTTTTTTAAGATATTCGTCGTCGTGGCTGCCACCCATTATTATTGCACCGCTTACACGTTTTTCCAGCAACATTTCCAACTGAGAAATTTCTCTTTTGTAGTAGTAGTCGTAATCCAAAAGTAGTACGGTGTAGCCGTTTTCGTAGGCAAGTTTCATAAAATTTTTGGCTATATTCATGTAGAAGTCCGTAATATCGGGCACTAACAAGCCAATTAATTTAGTGTTTGTGGAGCGTAGGCTCCGTGCAATATCGTTTGGCTTAAATTTAAGCTGTTTTATTGCGTCGTTTACCTTTTTTAGCGTAATATCCGAAACGGTAACCGTTTTGTTGATTACGTTAGATACCGTGCCTACGGATACCCCTGCCTTTTTTGCCACATCGATTATTGTTGCCGATTTTTTAATTTTTTTTGCGCTCATAACATTTCCAATCTTAAATATTTGCTGTATTTAAGTTCTATATTACATTTATGTTATGCAGTTGTCAACTTGTTTATAAGGCAGTTTTTTTATGGTGATGCAGTAAGTAGGTGCATATACCTACCTTATTATATATGCAATTATGTTACAGCGGAAAAAATGTTACACACTGCCTGCGTTGGAGGTTTTGTCTCCAATGCCTTCGCAGCCTATTCCTAAGTACCCACCGTCTATTGCAATATCGCTACCTGTAATAAAGGAGGCATCATCACTAAATAAAAACAGTATGGGTGCCGCCACTTCCACCGCTTCTGCGCATCTTCTGAGCATATGGAGTTTGCCCCAGATTGGGTCCCACTTTGCTCTGCCACCGTCTAAATTTGCCCCTCTTTCCAGCTCTCTTGTCCAGGTGTATGCCGGAGAAACGCTGTTTACTCTTATGTTGTCCGTGCCTAAATCCAGCGCCATACATTTTGTCATCATATTTACCGCACCTTTTGCGGAATTGTACGTCCATCTGTTGCATTGAGCAATGTGAGCGGAAATACTGCTCATATTTACTACCGAGCCACCACCCTCTTTACGCATATAGGGTGTGCAATACTGCACCATTCTTGCATAGGCAAAGGGGCCTGTTGTATAGGTTGTTAAAAAATCCTCGGTGGTTACGTCCTCGCCTTTTCCCAAAAAGGAAAATGCGTTGTTAAACAAATAATTTACCTTGCCCGTAAGCTCTACCGCTTTATCTACCGTTTGCTTGCAAAATTCCTCGTTTGCCATATCCCCCTTCATAAAACAGCATTTATAGCCCTTTTCCTTAAATTGTTTTTCCACCTCGTAGCCGCCGTCGCTCCTGCCGGTAAAAACTGCAAAAGCGCCTTCTTTGCACATTTCTTCCGCAACACTTTGACCAATGCCCGAGGTGCCGCCGGTAATTATTACCGTTTTACCTTCAAATCTGCCTAAAATAGGTTGTCTTGATGTTATCATAAAATCCTCCACTCCGTTTTTTAATGGTGTTCTTTTAAAAATGAAAGGTTTCAATTTATTAAATTATATATCTTATGCGGTGGTTTGTCAAGGGGGAATTTGGGGGAGGGGGAGATTGAAATATCACAATGTACTATAAACCGGTTGCAACCATAAACGAGCTTAGCGAATTGGCAAATCTATCCGTTCAAAGCATAAACAGTACAATTAAAATACTAACCGCCGACGGTATTTTAAAAGAAATAACGGTAAACAAAAGAAATAGTGTGTTTACATTGGAAGATTATGTAAATGTTTTTATGTGAAATATTAATAAAGTTGAGTACCTTTAATTTTCTTATTAAAGCAAAACCCAAATCTCTTTAATATAGAAAAATTTAACATATAGGAAAAATAATGGGAATTTGCTAGCCCTTTCGGTAAAAACAAATGTTGACATCTCTACTATAAAAACCTATACTATTAACTGTATAAGTATATAAAATGTCTAAAAAGGGGAAAACCATGGATATTCAAGAAACACTATCAATGGAAGCGGGAACAAATAAGTGCGAGCTTATGGAATTTACCATCGCCGGAGATTATTTTGGCATAAATGTTGCAAAAGTAAGGGAAATTATGTTGCCTTCGGATATTGTTGCTATGCCTAATTGTCATCCGTGTGTGGAGGGGATTTTTAAGCCACGGGAAGATATTATAACAATAATAGATTTATCCCGTTATTTAGACTTACCTGCGGCGGATAAAGATAAATCTTTAATAATAATTACAAACTTCAATAATATGAATATCGCTTTTAGAGTACACACAATCACAGGCATTAAAAGGGTTTCTTGGGCGGATATCGAGGAGCCGGATAACGTAATTTACGGCAGAGCGGAAGGGGCAACAACAGGCATCGCAAAATGTGAAGATCATCTTATGACGGTGCTTGATTTTGAAAAAATCGTTGCAGATATTTCCCCTGCTACAAGCATACAAATCTCTGAAATTGAGAATTTAGGCGTACGTACAAGGGATAAAAGCCCAATAATAATTGCAGAGGACTCCAAACTGCTATCCAAACTAATAATAGAGTGTTTAACAAAGGCAGAATATACCAACGTTAAAGCCTTTCCAAACGGGCTTGAGGCTTGGGAGTATATAGAGAGCATAGAGGATGTGCCTGACATCAGAAAGGAAATTGCGTGCATTATAACCGATATTGAAATGCCTAAAATGGACGGACACAGGCTTACGAAATTAGTTAAAGAGCATCCGAAATATAAAGATATTCCCCTTATAATATTCTCTTCGCTAATAAACGAGGATATGTATAAAGCAGGGAAAAACTTAGGTGCGGACGAGCAAATATCCAAACCTGAAATCGGCAAATTAGTAGGGCATATAGACAGCCTGATTGGTATGTAATTACCTTGGTTTTTTAAGCATCATCACCATGAAAAAAAGCGGGATTGTTACAATAAATTATGAGCTTTAGAGAGTTGGAAAAAATAATTATTCAAGATGGATGGGAACTGAAGCACGTAGCCGGTTCCCATTTTCAATATATAAACAAAAACAAGCCAAACAAGGTGACAATACCGGCTCACCCGGGGGATATTTCCGTAGGCGTGGTTCATTCCGTTTTTAAACAGGCGCAAATAGACTACGATGCGGTTTTGGCGCACCACAAACACTATCACGAAAAAACAGAGGTATAAAATGGAAGTAACATATCCTGCGTGCTTTTACAAAGAAAAAAACGGGTACAGCATAGTTTTTCCCGATTTAAACCATCTTGCCACCTGTGCGGACACCTTAGAGGCGGCAAAAATAATGGCAGTAGATTGCCTTGCAGGGTATTTGTTTATTGCATATTTAGAAAAAGTGGAAGTGCCTCCACCATCAAATATTGCAGATATTGAGTGCGATGTTTTTATTAGCGCGGATAGTTTTTGCGAGCATATTTCTGTGGATGTGTTTGGGTATGCTGAGGAGCATTTTGGGTGTTTGATATAAAAAATTGTATCGTGCCACAAAAAATCAGCAACCCACAAAAGAGTATGCGAATTTGGTTTTCGGCTCTGTGAAATATTTTCTGTAAATTCCATTTCTATGGCAAAATAATTAGCAT
>CAZVNZ010000018.1:36072-61649 GCA_964628515.1 uncultured Christensenellaceae bacterium | reverse complement strand
TTTATTTTACCTCTTGGACTTCGGAGTGTCCATTTTTATTGTACCACATCACCCAACGAGAAATTATATTCTCACACAATGCCATCACTTTTCTCATCTGTTCACCTTTGCGTTTTTTGTTAATATAATCGTTTAAAATAGCATAAGATAGGTTAGGAAAACCTTGTTTATGCAGAATGTGTAGTAAGTCTACTTGTGTTTTTCCAAGTTTTAACAATTGTAATTTGAATTCCATTTGTTTACCTCCAAATTGAAATGGTATTGAGATTGTGGTATAATACCTATTGGGTAAGTACGGTTAAACTAACTTACTTAAATATATTATAATTTGATGTTGCGAAAGTGAGGCAATTTTGGGATTAGGTGAAAGAATAAAAAAAGTAAGAAAAACTCTGAATTTCACACAAATGCAATTCGCAAATGAATTAAGTCTATCTAATTCATTTATTAGTCGAATTGAATCTGAGAAGTAGCGACCATCTGATACTATAATAAAGTTTATATGTGCTGTGTATAGCATTAATCCTGAATGGTTAGAAAATGGTGTTGGAAGAATGTATGCAGAAAACTGGCTTAATATAATACATATTGTTGACAATTCCGAAGTGGTAAAATTAATAAATGATGAAAAACCTAACCTAAGTTCATATTTTAAGATGATTTTATCATCTATTGCGGAGAATATGTTGAGCAAATCTGTTAAACAAAACAGCGAAAAACACTATGCTGACTATTTGACTCAAGCAATTAACATTTTATTAGGTTGGGCTATAAATGCAGAAAATTCACTTTCAGATATTAAAGATTACAAAATAGATGAAGTTTGTAATTTAAAAAACAAACAATATAATAAATATAGGTATAGAGAATACGAAGTAACATTGGAAATCGTTGAGCTAATGCGTAAAGTAATAATGGCAATTAAACACTCGGATTTAGATGCTATCAAAACAAATGACATAGTTACTGTTAACCACAAGAACACATCAACCCAAGCTGATGTTGACTTGTTTTGTGAAATAGAAAAACTAAGTAGTGAGAGCAAAAAGGAATTAGAGCAGTTCATTAAATTGTTGAGGGTTAAAGATAATGGGATTTTGGATGCGAAAAAAATTAAAGGCTCTGCTAATACATATATTGAAAACGGAGTAATAGCATCAATTATTCCAGATGCAGTATCACACATTAATCAAGATACAGTTATAGTTGAAGATAAAATAATACCAAAAATATCTCACAAAAAAAGAAAATAGAAAGTATAAATATTCTCTATTGACACCTCCATATACGTACCATATAATGTACATATACGGAGGTGTCAAAGATGCACAACACAAATATAACGAATTTTAGAAAAAACATATTTACTATGCTTGAAAACACAGTAAAGTACAACGAGGCAATTCAAATAAACACAAAAGAGGGCAATGCCGTAATTATAAGCGAGGAAGACTATAATGGACTGATGGAAACGCTATATATAACCTCTATACCTCAAATGAAAGAGCATATAATAGAAGGTATGAACACACCTATAAGCGAGTGCATCACAGAAGATGAGGTTACTTGGTGAGTTATAATATTGTCTATACAAAAAGAGCCGTTGCCGACATAGACAAGCTCAAACAAGCAAAATTAGACAAAAAAACAAAGGCACTAATAGATTTAATTAAAGAAAACCCATTTATGATGCCACCTAATTTTGAAAAACTTAAAGGGGATTTGAGCGGAGTATATTCAAGACGTATAAACATTAAACATAGGCTTTTATATGAGGTTTATAAGGAAATAAATACGATAAAAATAATAAGTTTATGGTCGCACTATGAATAATAAAGATTTTTTTTAAAAATAGTTAGGAGTAAAAAATGCCTGAGTTAAGTAGATTTTATAACATAGTTATTAAAATGATTTATTCTGACAATACTAAGCATAATAAACCGCATTTTCACGCATATTATGCGGAATATGAAGCATCGATATGTGTTGATGGCGAATTACTTGCAGGTAGTCTGCCTGTTAATCAACTAAAACTTGTACAGGCTTGGGCTACTATTCACGAAGAAGAGTTGTATACCGCTTGGAATAAGGCTGTTAAAAATGAGCCTTTTGGCAAAATAGAGCCGTTAAGATAAGGAGGCAACTATGTATATAAAAGAAAATATTGCATATGCAGAAAATCAAACACCTTTGATAAAAATTAGTGGTGTAAAGCCAATGGACGACTATAAGCTATGGTTGCGTTTTAACACAGGCGAAACAAAGATATTTGATTTTAAACCATTACTGAGTGAACCTGCTTTTTCTAAATTGTTAGAAAAAGATATTTTCAACTCCGTATATATAGATTATGGAATAACAGTTTGGGGCGATGGAGAAATAGATATATCACCAAGCTATCTGTACGAACACAGCAACTCAACAAGCAATAGCAGTATGTCTTTTAACTAATTATATTTATCTGCGAGGTTAAAATATGGGCAAACGAATAAATCAAGCGATATGGCTTGAAAAACATAATCGTTGGCAAATAAAAGTTCAAAAAGACGGAGTGCGAAAAACATTTACATTAGCGGTGCGTTGGCGTGCAGGAATGCGAGAGTGCCACAAAAAAGCGGATGCCTTTTTAGATGAAAATATTGACGATAGCATAAAAGCAGGTAAACTGTTAAGCGCCTGGCTAACCGAGCTACAATCTACAACAAGCACAGGCAATTACAGCAACATTAAGGGTATAATTAATAATTGGCTGTTGCCTGCAATAGAATATAAAAAGATGAACAGCTTGTCCGAGCAAGATTTTCAAAACATACTTATAAAAGCATATTCAGACGGAAAGGCACAAAAAACCATTAACAACATACGTGCTTGTATTTTGCAATTTACTAAGTACGCAAGAAAGTGTAATGCCTTTTCGCTCCACTTAGAAAATTTATATATCCCAAAGAATTCTTTAAAAAAAGAAAAAGAAATATTACAACTTGAAGACTTAAAAATTCTTTTTTCCGTAGATACAAGAGAAGTTAAGGGAAAAATGCAAAAAGAATGGTATATTAATGCTTTTAGATTTTTTGTTGTAACAGGTCTACGCAGAGGTGAGCTGGTGGCATTGCAACTTAAAAGAGATTACGATGCGGACACCAATATGCTGTATATTCGTGAATCTGTAAATAAGTACAACGAACTCACCAAAGGCAAAAACGCAAATGCCGTTCGTAATTTTTATTTATATGATATTGCACAAAAAATAATTACAGAGCAACAAAAAATGCTTAAAGAATCCGGGTTAATATCAATGTATTTGTTTCCTGCTAAATCAGGAGAAATATCTAATTCTAACAGAATATACAAAGAATGGGTAAAATACGCAAGTTCCAACCTTAAAAAACCAATTTCCCTGCACGAATTAAGGCACACTTTTATATCTATGTGTAAAACCGTGCCTAAAGAGCTTTTAAAGCAACAAATAGGGCATTCGGAGGTTATGGATACCTTCGGGCAGTACGGACACGAAATACAGGGAGAAAAACAGCTTACAGCCGAATTAATCAATAACGAAATTGCAAAATGGGTTAAATAGTGGGTTGCTTTTTTAGATATATTTGCATAAAAACCTTTATTTAAAATGGTTACGCCATTATGCCTTTACAATTTCAATTCCTGTCACCCAGACCAGTAACGGTGTTCGTAAAGGAAGTGAGAATCTTTCATACGGACACTGTTTTATTTTGCGCCGTATTTAAGGGTTATGCCCTGCCTTGTGCCGAAGTATACGTCTGTTGTGTTGCGAGTATAAAACTATATTTGCACCAAAAGGTATTCATTGTATGATTCTAATCAAATATGCAAACAGATACCATTTTTTCACAAATTCCAATTAAAATACCACGCAAACAATCATATGCCATTTTTAATTTATTTGCTTTATTTTTTTAGAAAAATGCCAACTTATGTAATTATAATATGATATAATCAAAAATACATTTCGAGTATATTGTTTATTGTTGTAAAAATTTTTTTGCGAGGTAACATATGAAAAATTGCGTATTATTTAGCCCCATAGGAACAACAGACCCCATAAGAGCCGATTACGACGGACCAATGTTGCACATTTTAAGGCATTTTTCGCCTTCAAAAGCCATACTGTTTTTAACAAGCGAAATGGCAAAAAAGGAAGAAAATAGCAATATGTACACTAAATTTGCCAAGGTAATATGTCCAAAATGCGAGTTAAAACTTTCCAAACACAATATAAAAAAAGCTAACGATTTTGAAATTTACATAGATGTGTTTGAAAAGGAAATAAGAAAACTGCACGAAGAAAACAGCGATGCTACGTTGTTAATCAATATTTCATCGGGAACACCCCAAATGATTGCCGCTTTATGTACAATTTCTTCAACAATAGAATTTCCTGTATTTGCAATTCAAGTTGCAACTCCGGAAAACAGTGCAAACACCAAAGGCGGATATTTAACAGAGGATTTCAATTTCGAAGAATGTATGAAAAATCTAATAGACAACGACGGGGATTTATCGACAAACAGATGTAAAGAGGTAAAACTAAATAACTTTGTAGGAAAATTTGCAAAAGAAAGAATAAAAGAGCTAATTAATAATTACGATTATAACGGTGCATATTATTTGGCTAACAACTCACAAGGCTATATATCTAAGGAGGCTTTAGCATTAATATATAACTTGTATTTACGCTATAACTTTGATTTGTACAGTATAGACAACGAAATAATTAAGCTACCCCTACCCATTGGAAAAGAAAGAAATCTATTGGAATATTATTTAATAATGAGAGTAAAAGCGCAAAATGAAGAAATAAGCGATTGCCTTATTAAAATATCACCTATTTTATGCGAATTAGCACGCCTTTACTTATTAAATAATTTTAAATTTGATGTAATCTCAAAACTATGTAATAGCAAAACAGATAAAAGCAAAGAAAAATCTAAAGATGCAAACAAGCCCCAAATATATATTTCAGAAAGCAAAATAGAAACTAACTTTCCGCAGTTGCACCAATATCTATGTTTGGAGTTTAGAGAGGAAATTGGAGAACGCAGATATATTAACTTTGATTTTTTACTTAAGTTGATAAATTTTTTCGATGCTGCTACCAATCATCCAAACAATAAGACAGTAAGCGAAAATTTCGAAAATCTCAGAACAGTAGAAAAAGAAATAAGAAATGTAATTGCCCATAATATTGAAAAAATCGATAAACATTTTATAGAAAAGCAAACCACCTTTACCCTTGATAAAATATTACGCATTTTAGAAAAACTAATGCAGGAAGTCTTAGGGGTAAGAAGAGATGTTTTCAACGAATACAAACACTACAATACTAAAATTATAAAACTGCTTTAAAGTAAATAATAATAAAACGGAGGGGTTTATTAATGAATAATTTAGAACTATTGTTTTACGGGAGCATTTTTCACGATATTGGAAAGCTGATAATCCGTAAGGGACGGGGCGGTACCCACTCGCAAAATTCCGTGGATTTTTTTGAAACAATGAATATTTACTACGAAGAGATGGATTTATTAAGAGAAATCGTAGGTAATCATCACGAAGCAGATCTATCAACAAGTAAATTAGAAAAAAACCACTTAGCATACATAGTTTGCGAGGCAGACAACATAGCCGCCGGTTGCGACAGAAGAAAAATAGAAGATACTGTGGGTTTTGATTCTAAAACGGCGCTAAAAAGTGTTTTTAACCTGATAGATAAACCTACAAAATATGCCTACAAATTACGCAAATGGGATTTAGAATTACAAACAGAGGCAAATTTCCCCGTTAATTTTGATGATATTGTAGCATCAAAAGATAAATACGAGCAACTAAACGATTTGTTGGAAAATCATATGAAAAATGCAGATTTAAATACTTTTGAGCCAAATAAGCTCTTAAGCATATTAAAATACATTACTTCTTATGTTCCTTCATCAACTTGTGTTGCAGAAATACCGGATATTTCCCTATATAGCCATCTAAAACTTACAACGGCAATTTCGGCTTGTATGTTTTTATACTTTGCATCAAATAATATAGAAAACTATAAAGATTTTTGTTATACAAATAAATCAAAAAGCAGAAAAGAAAATATGTTTATCTTGCTAAATGCGGATATTTCCGGAATACAAAACTATATATACACAATAAAATCATCAAAAGCAGCAAAAACGCTAAAAGCACGTTCCTTTACATTGGAGATTTATGCAGAGCACATTATAGATAAAATACTGGAAAAACTCTATTTAACTCGTGCTAATCTGCTTTACTCCGGAGGCGGACATTTTTATCTGTTATTGCCTAATACAACGGAAACAAAAGATAGTATTAATAAAGCAAAAGAGGATATTAATAACTGGTTCATAAAAAAATACAGTACAGAGCTGTACATAGAATTTGGTATAGCAGAATTTTCCGCTTTAAAGATGATGGGAGAGGACGATACAATCGCAAGTGTTTTTGCAAATGCAAGCAGAGAAGTCTCAAAGGGCAAACTAAACAGGTACTCTGCAACGCAACTATCCCAATTACTGAAAATAAAAGAAGGCGACGAAAATAAGGAGTGCAGTATATGTGGAGTTTCAAATAAAACCGTAATAGAAGAAGAGGGCGCATACATATGCCAAAATTGCAGAGATTTAGAAAATTTAGGCGGATTTTTAAATAAAACTTTTTTGGAAGAACAACAAAAATCCAAAGAAAGATACCTGTTTAAAGTTCAAAATAAAAAGGAAGAATTAAGCATAGAGTTGCCGTCTGTTTTTGACAAAAATTATTATTTAATACCAACACTTGAAAACATAACAAAAACAAAAGAATTTGCCTATGCAATAAACTCCCATATTCTGCCCTTTGACAGCATCAACTTAGCAATGGGAAATTACGTACACGCAAACCAATTTACATTTGATAAATATGCAAATAGTAGCACCGGTATTAAAAGATTAGGTGTGCTTAGGGCAGACGTGGATAATTTAGGGCAGTTGTTTTCTAAAGGAATAAAAGAAGAAAAACACAACACGCTAACAAGAAGTGAAATGCTTTCGGTAATGCTGTCTCATTTTTTTAAGAGCATAATAAATAAAATAGCAAATGGCTTTATAGACTGGCAGTTTAGCTTAAAGTATGAAGAAAAAACCAACGAGCCTCGAAAAATATCTGTTATTTATTCGGGTGGTGATGATGTTTTTGTGGTAGGAGAATGGCAGGATGTTTTAGAGTTTGGCATAGACTTATATAATAGTTTTGCTAAATTTACGTGTGAAAAACTAACATTTTCCGCAGGGTTTGGAATGTTTGACGGTAAATTTCCGATTTCTCAAATGGCAAGAATAACGGGAGAGCTTGAAGGGGACGCAAAAGCAAACGATAAAAATTCCATAGCACTTTTCGGTAGCAGTAAAATTAAGGGTGAATACGAAAAGGAGGAAAATTCCAACGACTACACCGTTAATCATGTATATAAATGGGATAAATTTATTAACGATGTTTGCAATACAAAGTTAAAACAATTACAAAGTTGGATAGACACAGACGAGGAAAACGGCAGTAAATTGTTTATAGGCACTTCGGCAATATATAGGTTAGTAAACCTGCTTACCCAAAAAAATGTAAATATGGCAAAAATTGCTTATTTTGTTGCTCGTGCAAAACCAAGCAACACTAATAAAATTCAAACTTATGATGATTTCAGAAAAAACATAATGAGCTGGGCATTAAATGCCAAACAGGAGTTAATAACAGCGCTAATGCTGTTTGTATATTTACAAAGAGGAGGAAATAATTAATGGATTACTCAAAGGAAGAATATGTAAAACGAGCGGAAGAAGTATGCACAAAATGCAAAGGAGACGGTTCTTTGCCCACTACATCTCAACTAAGAAATTTTTTAGCTATGGTTAATTCCCTATCCGACGAGATAAGCGGGTTAAAACTTGAGAGCAAAGAGGAGCAAGAAAGGGCTTTTAATACCGGTTTAGAAAGCAAAATACTTTTCCTAAAGGCAAAATTGGTGTATAAAGCCAAAGAACTAAAAGGTTTTTACGAAAAAGCCGAGTTACTAAACTGGATAGAATACGCAGCTAAGGGCATGGAAGAATACGATAGGTTTGCAAAATACGTAGAAGCACTTGTTGCTTATCATAAATTTGTGGGAGGAAAAGAATAATGGAAAAATTAATAGAAAAAATCGAAATTTCGGCAACCGCTAAAATTTTAACGGGTATGCACATAGGTGCAGGAAATGCCTATTCCGCTATAGGTGCGGTAGATAGCTTTGTTGTAAAGGATAGCTTAACTATGCAACCAATAATTCCGGGGAGCAGTTTAAAAGGCAAAATGCGTTATTTACTGGAAACAAGCAAAAAATATGAGGAAGCGGATATTAAAAAACTGTTTGGGCATACGGATGATGGCTTTAGAAACAGCAGACTTCAGTATTACGATAGTTTTTTAACAAAACAAAGTGCGCAAATGCTTAAAAAAGCATCCACAGATTTATTATACACAGAAATAAAATTTGAAAACACTATTGACAGAACCTCCCTTGTGGCAAACCCAAGACAACAAGAGCGAGTAGTGGCAGGAAGCGAGTTTGTGTTTAAATTGGTGTACAATTACTACGAAAATGCAGACATCAACAAAGATTTTGAATTACTTAGGGATGCCATAGAATTATTGCATATGGATTATTTAGGGGGTAGCGGTACAAGAGGCTACGGCAGAGTGCAACTAATAAATATTACTGTACAAAGTACAGGCTTTAGTCAGGAAAATATAGATATTAATGCGTTAGAGAGGTGTTTAAAAAATGCAAAAAACAACCCGTTATATAGTGAGGTTTGAATTTGAAACACCGGTGCATATTGGCACAGCTATGGGAAGTGGCGGTGTGGAAAAAACGGATATGTTTATACATTCGGACACCTTTTTTTCTGCATTGTTTATAGAAATACTGCAATTTTTTGGGGAAAAAACAGCAAACGTTTTTTTAGAGAAATGTAATTGCGGAGATGTAAAACTATCATCATTATTACCATACAACGAGAATGGATATTTTTTTCCAAAACCGGTGCTTCATTTGGAAAGGGAGGTACAAGAAGTACAAAAGGATTCCACCCTTAAAAAAAAGCATAAAAATCTAAACTTTATAGAGTCGAAAGATATGCAAAAATACATAAAGCATCTAATGGGAAAACAGGATAATATAGATGATATTTTCCACAAAGATTTTTTTGGAAAAACAAACGTGCTAAATAAAGTAAGGGTAAATTACGAAAAGGAAAACGAGCTATACACATTAAGTACCTTTACCTTTGATGAAAACTGCGGGCTTTATGCAATAATAGAGTGCGAGCAGGATTTCTATTTTGATGTTTTGGAAATCGGGCTTAATATGCTTCAATACTCGGGTTTGGGGGGAGAGCGCTCCTCCGGCTACGGAAAATTTAAAAAAGCAGAAGCAAAGGATACCTCCTTACTGGATATGCTTGATAATAAAGCGGAAAAGTATATGTTGTTAGCATTGCTTTTGCCCACAGAAGAAGAAATTCTTAACATTAAGGAGGATGTATCCGGCTATAAATTAATCCAAAGAAAAGGTTTTATTGCGTCCGATGATTTTTCGCATATTCCTATAAAAAAGAAGAGTATAGTTGCGTTTGCGGAAGGCAGTTGCTTTAACTATTATCCCAAAGGGCAAATTGTAAATGTAGCGCCATCGGGTGGAAATCATAATGTGTACAGATACGGCAAACCAATTTGTGTGGGGGTGATGTAAATGGCAATGCTTAAGGGTAGTTTAAAAATACTTACGCCAATGCACATTGGCTGTGGTCAGACTTTAAATAAAATGCAATATGCACGTTTCGACGACAGAGTCTATATTTTTGATGAAAGCAAACTAATTACGTTATTGACGGAAAAAAAGCTAATGGATAACTATATAGATTTACTGCAAGATGGAAGGATAAACAACAGCATTTTTTTTACACGAAACTTTAGTGGAGAAGAAACAGTAAAAAAAATAGCACATTATATGGTAAAAGCAGACAGCGATTCGGAGAAAATTAATACAACATTTAAGGGAAAATCAACTACTACAACTATGAATGATATTAGTGTTTTTATTAAAAACCACAATATGATGCCGTATATTCCGGGTAGCAGTATTAAGGGCGCAATTAGAAATGCAATATTACACAATAAGATTACTGCAACTGCAAACAGTAAAATTAAAGCTAAATATTGGGACAAAATTTATTATGCATCAAAAGAGCAAAGAGTAAAAAGGGAATTAGGTAAAATAGCAACCGAATTGGAAAAGGAATTGCTAAATAAAAACCAGCCTGCAAAAGAGTTTTTAAGAAATTTACAAGTATCGGATACAAACTATGTAGATACTTCTGCCCTAAAAATATACAGAAAAATAGACACTTTTAATTACAAAGCTCAGTCTCCCTTGCCTATTTACTACGAATGTTTAAAATTTAATACAGAGTTAAATCTGTCAGTAAAATCAAATTTTAAAAAGGAGGCTCTGGAAAAAGTGCTGGCTACTTATACAAAATTTGTAAGAGAAATAATTAAAAACGAATTTGATAATTGTAAAGTAAGAACTACATTAACCGGCGATATCCCAAATATTATTTTGGGAGGCAATACAGGATTTTACGCAAAATCTTTAATATACTGTATTGCACCGGATATTAAGTCGGCAGCATACGTAGTAAAAAAATGCTTAGACGAATCTTTTAATAATAGGAAAACCAAAAATCCGGAAGGGCAAAGTTTTGAAAACAATATGTCTCCACGGGCACTCAACACCTACATAATTAATAACAAAGGCACAGAATACAAAACAGCAGGTGGTTTTTGTTTGCTAAAATTAGAGGAGATGCCATGATAACAAAAAAAGTATACGAAATAACAAACGAGCATTTTTATTTGAATGATAAAGCAGGTTCTTTAATACACGGTTTAATTATGGAAATTACCAAAGAAAACGCAACTTATTTGCACAAAGAGGAACTAAAGCCCTTTGCATTGCACTTAAGATTTGATGCAGACAGCAAAACAAGCTATCTGCACATATCAACACTAAACGAAACGGCAAAAGACATTATTTTTTCTGCATTAGATTCCAAAAGCACAATTTACTTAAAACAAAAGCAAACAGAGTATAACATAAAGTGCATCGGGGAAGAAACAACGGATTTCAGAGACATTTTAAACGAGCAATTTTTAAGCGAAGAGCTAAACAAAAAAGCAACAATTAATTTTTTAACACCTACCACATACAAAAGCAACGGGGATTATTTAGCGTTTCCTCAAATTAAAAATATTTTTATTAATTTGTATCACAAATGGGTGCATTTTTCTAAAGGGGCAGATATTTACGATAAAACCCTTATAGATAAAATTTGCGATTTTACAAAAATATATAAATATCAAATGAGAAGCGCCGATTACTCTGTGGATTCTAACGGTATAATATCATTTAAGGGGACATTAACCTTTAAATCGGATATACCTATGTCTATAATTTCCATAAGAAACGCTTTGCTTATTTTAGGAAAATACAGTGGTATGGGCTCTAAAACTTCTTTAGGAATGGGTGGTGTAGATGTAGTGCTATGAGTTATATTTATATTTACGAGCAAGGTACAAAGCTAACTTTTAAGCAAAATCAAATAGTAGTTATAAATCCAAAAAAAGAGCTTGTTTTGTACTATCCTATTGAAGGGGTGGAGGCTGTAATTTTAATTGGAGATACTACATTAACATCGGATTGCGTTAAAAATTTATTAAGACGGGAGATTAATCTAACTTGGCTTGGCATAAACGGTAAATTTTACGGTAGACTGGAAAGCACGCAAAATGTCAATGTTCTTAGGCATAAAATGCAGTTTGAGGTAATTGATGATGCAGAGTTCTCCCTAAGTATTACAAAAAAAATTCTTACGGCAAAAATCAACAATCAATTTATTATTGCTAAAAGATATTTAAGAAACAGGCAGGAAGTAATTGCAAACGATCAACTTACAAGGATGAATATCTACAAAAACAAAATAGATTTAACCAACAGTATAGAGGAAGCAAGAGGTTATGAAGGGGGTGCGGCAAAAGAATATTTCAAAATACTGTCTATGGTAACAGAAGAGGGTTTCCGATTTGAAGGCAGAAACAGACAGCCTCCCACGGATAAATTTAATTCTTTGCTAAGTTTTGGGTATACTCTGCTTTTTTACGAAGTGTACACCGCAATAGTAAATAAAGGGCTTAATCCTTATGTTTCTATTATTCACAGTTTAAGAAACGGGCATCCGGCACTATGCTCCGATTTAATGGAGGAATTTAGAGCAGTTATTATAGACAGCTTAGTTATGTATTGCATTTCAAAATCCATAATAAAGGAAACGGATTTTGAAAAACCAAACGACGAAGGAGGGATTTACTTAAAAAAGGAAGCTGCAAAAACGTTTATAGCAGAGTACGAGAAAAAAATAAGGACAAAAACAAAATATTTAAGCTATACAGATTTTGATGTTAGCTTTAGACGGGCAATAGAATTGCAAATCGGGCAATTAATTAAAGCTATGGAAAATAGAAATGCAGAAAACTATATGCCGGTAACGGTGCGTTAAGTTATGAATTATTCTTTTGTGTTTGATGATTTTATAAGCGAAGAGAGGAGAAAATACTTGGTTGTAATTATTTATGATATTGTAGACAACAAAAAGAGATACAGATTTGCAAAGTTTTTAAAGAGCTATGGAGTAAGAGTACAAAAATCTGCATTTGAGTGTATACTTTCTAATAAGAAGTATGATAAAATGATAGGTAGCATAGAAAAATATATTGGCAAGGAAGATTTATTGCGAGTGTATAAAATTGCAAGCAATGCGGATGTACAAGTATGGGGAGATGTGGACAAAACCATAGATGAGGAAGTAATAATTATTTAAAAAACTGCATATTTATACAAAATTATAATAATTAATGCTTTTTGCGCCGATAGCGATATTAAAAGAAAAACAGAAGGTTTAGTATGATGGATTATAGTTTAGAAATGAATACAACTGCATACGCCGATTTTAAGTTAATTTACCCCACAACCGTAGGTGTTTTAAAAGACGGTATTCTAAAACACCTCGGAAATAACGGGGACGGAAACTGTAATTTAGCTGGAACTATCCAATCTAGTTCCACCCATTCTAAAACACCTCGGAAATAAC
Source organism: uncultured Christensenellaceae bacterium (assembly GCA_964628515.1). Classification (GTDB taxonomy): domain Bacteria; phylum Bacillota; class Clostridia; order Christensenellales; family Christensenellaceae; genus CAZVNZ01. The sequence goes on along the minus strand of CAZVNZ010000018.1, from coordinate 48,381 downwards.
GGGGACGGAAACACATGTCACCGTTCTCATCGAACGTATAGCTCCATATTCTAAAACACCTCGGAAATAACGGGGACGGAAACCATTCCTTAAGTCCACTACAAAAGCCAAAAAGCTTTGTAAATTCTAAAACACCTCGGAAATAACGGGGACGGAAACATTTCTTTTTCTTTTATAGTATCACCGCCTTTTTATTTGAAATTCTAAAACACCTCGGAAATAACGGGGACGGAAACACTGAGCGTAGTCTTAACCGCTTTTTTAGCTGCCATTGATTCTAAAACACCTCGGAAATAACGGGGACGGAAACACAATCTCAGTAGTTGCCACCTCAGCTATTGAGTATTCTAAAACACCTCGGAAATAACGGGGACGGAAACTCATTATAGCAACTTTTAGACTCATTAAGAATTGAGTCTAATTCTAAAACACCTCGGAAATAACGGGGACGGAAACGTTTGTTTAAAGCCACGATATAGGGCTTTAAATACTGTATTCTAAAACACCTCGGAAATAACGGGGACGGAAACGAGTTTAGAGTTAGACACCCCCCGCCTTTTTTGTAGCACTCATTCTAAAACACCTCGGAAATAACGGGGACGGAAACAACAAAGATTTTTTTGTTACAACTTTTTACCGTTGTTTTATTCTAAAACACCTCGGAAATAACGGGGACGGAAACCAGTAGCCTGTAATTTATTATACATAATTTTGCCTCCATATATTCTAAAACACCTCGGAAATAACGGGGACGGAAACTTAATTCGATTACAAAAGTCAAAAACTTTTGCAGTTTCTCGGATTCTAAAACACCTCGGAAATAACGGGGACGGAAACCTTTTTGCCTTCTAGATATTGATAGTATTCTTTCATTTTATTCTAAAACACCTCGGAAATAACGGGGACGGAAACTTGCACTATCAATAATGCAGTAGAATAATTCAATATCCAAAATTCTAAAACACCTCGGAAATAACGGGGACGGAAACGTGAGCCACGTCCTGTAATTTATTCATTATTTTATCCTCCATATTCTAAAACACCTCGGAAATAACGGGGACGGAAACTTTTTAGTTTCCAAAAATTGGATATCCGTTTTATTCATTTTTAATTCTAAAACACCTCGGAAATAACGGGGACGGAAACCTGGGAACGACGTATCACGCTCGGAGTATTCGCCCCCGTCCTATTCTAAAACACCTCGGAAATAACGGGGACGGAAACTGCTCATTTTAAGAGCCCTAGCAATCTCAGTTTGTTTAAAATTCTAAAACACCTCGGAAATAACGGGGACGGAAACCTTTGTCATGGTGGTTTTAACTGCTTTTTTGGCTACCAATTCTAAAACACCTCGGAAATAACGGGGACGGAAACATTTAATATCTTTCTTTTTCATTTTTTAAATCTCCATTCTAAAACACCTCGGAAATAACGGGGACGGAAACTTAATATCCCCGAACCTTTTAGTTCCTAAAAATTGAATAATTCTAAAACACCTCGGAAATAACGGGGACGGAAACAATTAACGCCACGATTGAAGTGCGAAAACACTTCAACAAATTCTAAAACACCTCGGAAATAACGGGGACGGAAACCGTCTTCATCGAAGACGATCATAGCGGACATTATTTCAAGAATTCTAAAACACCTCGGAAATAACGGGGACGGAAACTTGCTTTCTAAAAAACTGTAATATTCTTTCATTTTTATACCATTCTAAAACACCTCGGAAATAACGGGGACGGAAACGTTTCCAAAAAACTATAATATTGGTTCATTTTAAAATCCTTATTCTAAAACACCTCGGAAATAACGGGGACGGAAACATTGTATAGGTCTGACCGCCTATATCTGCGTGGTCGGGTGCATTCTAAAACACCTCGGAAATAACGGGGACGGAAACTGTGAACCGCAATCGATTGTCCTTTGAAATTTCTCAGCAAATTCTAAAACACCTCGGAAATAACGGGGACGGAAACGCGGTGTCAAACGAACAATGTACGCAGTTTGGGGCATAACTAATTCTAAAACACCTCGGAAATAACGGGGACGGAAACTTATCCTAAGTTCTTCTACCGTACAGCCTTTTAGTTGTGCTATTCTAAAACACCTCGGAAATAACGGGGACGGAAACTCAAGGGTTTCTAAATGTACAGCGATTTTATTTTTCTTAAAATTCTAAAACACCTCGGAAATAACGGGGACGGAAACTCAGTCTGTCAGCATTTGCGGTGCTTTGGGTCTTGCCCTCTGATTCTAAAACACCTCGGAAATAACGGGGACGGAAACAAGAATTTAAAATAATTGTTCATTTTTATACCTTCCTTCCATTCTAAAACACCTCGGAAATAACGGGGACGGAAACGTTTTAACATTGTACTTAACAAGCGGTTTACTTCGATTAATTCTAAAACACCTCGGAAATAACGGGGACGGAAACTTCTGTGGGGATTACTTCGAAAGGAAATATATACCCTTCCACATTCTAAAACACCTCGGAAATAACGGGGACGGAAACCGCCATCATTGTAGGAGTTATAAGTATAAGTTTATATAATTATTCTAAAACACCTCGGAAATAACGGGGACGGAAACAAATATTAAGCTCTCTTGTAATGTGCCTCCCTTGCGGAAAGATTCTAAAACACCTCGGAAATAACGGGGACGGAAACCGTCGACGTTTATCGAATAAACGTCCGCTATGGGCATTTCTGATTCTAAAACACCTCGGAAATAACGGGGACGGAAACCGGTTTAACGTTTCTTTTAATGCACGTTGTTTCATATTCTAAAACACCTCAAATAAAGGGGACAAACCATTTTTCACAAAAATTATCCCCAAAATTTCTGCAAAAAACCCCAAAACCCTCCAAAAAAAAGCATATTTGTGAAAGGTAAAAAAACCGGTTGAATATTAAATAAAGATGTGTTAATATAATTATTACATCTATGTACAGCTTAATTTCATTATAATAAATACGTGGGGAAAAACTATGAAAAAAAGCATAAAATGGGCTATTTTAGTCCCGACTTTACTGGCACTTATTATTGGTATTGTTGCAGAATTCATTGTAATTACAGTACAATCAACAAAAACAACAGAGCACCTTTCAGATCAGTTGATTGCAGAAACGGTAAACCACTATGCATACGATTTTAAAGCAACGGGAGATAATTCTTTTGGAGCGGTAAACGCCATTGCACCCATAGTTGGCGGTTTTGCAGGAGGTAAAGGTTCAAGAGAGCAGGTGGTGGAAGTGCTTAGCATGGCGCTTTTATCTAATGATGCTATCTTGGATTTTTGGGCGTGTTTTGAGCCTAATGCTTTTGACGGCAAGGATAGCGAATACGCAGGCAAAGATTATCACGATGAAACAGGCAGATTTATACCCATTGTTATACAAGTAGGCAACGAGGCAAAACTTGAAGGGCTTGTAGATTATACAGACCCTGTTGCCGGAGCATACTATCAAACTGCTTTAAAAACAGGTAAAAAAACCATTACAGACCCATATATTTATCCTCTAAACGGAAAAGATTATACAGTATACTCCGTGGCAATACCCATTTTTGATGCAAGTAATAAGGTTATTGGTGTCGTTGGTGCGGATATTGATGTAGATGCAGCCGGTAAAAAGCTTACGGAAGCTAAGATATTAGATGACGGATACCTTGTTATACTAAGTCCCGGCGGAGTTGTGGCTACACATAAAAATAAAGATATCGCACTTAAACACTATAATGATTTATGGACCAAAAAGTACGATGCGCAATTTAAAGAACTATATAAAAAAGAGGGTACTTTTGTGGACGAATCTTACTCAGAAGTATTAGGAATGAACGTTATCTTATATGCACAAAGCATTAGAATAGGAGATGCAGACCAACTTTGGATAATCTGTGCGGTTATTCCTCAGGCAACTGTAAAAGCACCTGTGGTTGCATTACAAAATATTGTGCTTATATCATCAATAGCGCTACTTTTGATTGTTTCCGTAGTTATACTGCTAATTTTAAATAAAAAGATGAAACCCTTAGTAGAATTGGAATCTGCGGCAGAAGATATGGCGGCAGGCAATTTACACACAGTAATTAAGCACGAATCTAAAGACGAGTTTGGTAGACTTGCGGATAGTATGCGTCATTCCATAAAAACCCTTAGCGCATATGTTTCCGATATTGATTATGCGATGAACGAATTTTCAAAAGGGAATTTTGTACTGCGTCCGCCTTCTATTCCCTTTGTTGGAGATTTTGAGCATATTGTAATCTCTATACTAAGAGCTTGCGGCAATCTTTCGGACACACTTGCTCAAATAAAAACTGCAACAGGACAAGTATCCGCAGGCTCGGATCAAGTATCAGCAGGTGCCCAATCTTTGGCGCAAGGCGCAACAGAGCAAGCAGGAGCAATAGAAGAACTTTCCGCATCCATAACCGCAATTTCAGATCAAATCAAGCAAAATGCGGAAAATGCTACAAAAGCTAAAGAAATGGCGGTGGGCGCAACTACAGCTATTACCACCAGTAACGAGCAAATGCAAAAACTCAGACAGGCAATGGATAACATAAACGCAAAATCCCACGAAATCAGTAAAATTATTAAAGCTATTGAGGATATTGCATTCCAAACAAATATTTTGGCACTAAATGCGGCGGTAGAAGCGGCAAGAGCCGGAGTAGCAGGCAAAGGTTTTGCGGTTGTAGCAGACGAAGTGCGTAATCTCGCAGGCAAATCCGCAGAGGCGGCAAAAAGCACAACGGCACTAATAGAGGAATCGGTAGAGGCAATAGCCTCGGGAGTAGAACTTGCAAAAATTACGGCAGACGACTTACTTGTGGTAGTTGATGGCGCAAAAGAAACTACGGATGTAATAACGGAAATATCTACCGCAACCTCCGAGCAGGCAACGGCAGTTTCCCAAATTACCATTGGTATAGAGCAAATTTCCACCGTTGTACAAAATAACTCCGCAACGAGTGAGGAAAGTGCGGCGGCATCCGAAGAGCTTTCAAGTCAGGCAAGTTTGGTTAAGGAGCTTATAGACAGATTTAACGTTTTAGACGAGGCTGGCATAAAAAAACTTTCTAAATAATCTTTTTCCACTCAAACGAGTAGATAGAAAAAAGTATTAAGAATTAAAACACCGTAGGTACAAAAAAGCCATACCTACGGTGTTTTTTGTTATTATTATATTTTCATAATATAGAAAACAGTCTAATTTAGTAAAAACTATAAAAAACAGGTGACAAAATTAAGACTCAATGCTATAATATAGCTACGATAACCAAAAAATAAATATTTAAGAATAAGACTAATAGATTTACTATGTTTATATGTGGCATAGGCTAATAGTGTTATACAAAAAACTACGCCGAGCGGGCAAAAAACGCAAGTATTTTAAGGGAGGTTTGTGCGGACATTGCGAGTGTCGCACGACACAAGATGAAAAAAATTGTTTTATTTATACTTTGTTTAAGTTTAGTTGGATTATTTCAAGTGGGTTGCAGTCCTAAAAGCCAGGAAGTAAAAATCGGAGTTGCTTTTGGTGTGGGGCCTGCTACAAGATGGGCAAAAGAAATAGCGTTTATGGAAGAATACGCAAAAGAAAACAACATAAACATACAAACCCGTTTAAATGCCGACGAGGAGAAAAAACCCTTTAAGGAAGAGTGTACAGAGCTTATAGATAGCGGAATAAATACGCTTATTGTGCGTGCCAGAGATGCCCACAGTATGAAGGAAGTTGTAGACTACGCAAAAAGCAAAAATGTTAAGGTAATTAGCTATGCTGGTCTTATCTTTGGCGAGAAGATTGATATGTTTGTAGGCTACGATTGCGTGTTTATAGGCAGAAAAATGGGAGAGTACCTAACAGAAACGGCAATAAAAGGTGACTACATATTACTTTCGGGGGACGAAAAAGATAAAAATGTTTCGGACTTATTGTACAAGGGTGCATTAGAAGGATTAAGCCCCATTAAAGACGATATTAATGTATTGTTAGATGCAAGTGTTCCCGGCTGGTCTCCTGATGAGGCTAAAAAACTTGTTAAAGATGCAATAACCAAAAATAACGGTAATGTAGACGCAATTTTAGCACCAAACGATAAAGTTGCAGGTGCTTGTGCGGAGGTTATTGCCGAGCTTGGTATAACAAAAGATGTTGCAATTACAGGAATGGATGCAGAGTTAGAAGCGGTAAAACGCATATTAGACGGCACACAAGGGTGTAGCGTATATATGAACTCCAAAGAACTTGCCTGCCTTGCAGTAGAGCAAGCGGTGTTGTTGGCAAAAGGGGAGCAACCCCAAATAAATACAGAGTTAGATAACGAAAGTGGAACTAATATTCCCTCGGCACTTATTACAGGACAGCTAATAGTAAAGGAGAATATAGACAGAATTTTAATAGACTCCGGCGCTTATACCAAAGAAGAAATATACGGCTAATTTTTCACAATAAAAGCCTAAGTACCTTGGTACTTGGGCTTTTTTAGTGGTTAGAGATTAGCATTTACCTTATAAACTATTAGTCAAGCTAAACATTGCATCCGTGTCTATTTCCAAAAACACCCTGTCATCCCCTGTGTAGATGATGTTTTCCACATATTCGCTACTGTCATCTTGAAGTGCGGAGCTGTTTTTCTTGGCACCTTCAAAACTTTCTATGGATGTAATGTTGTCCGCAAGCAATCCTAATTTTTTTTCGTCTTTTTTTAGTAGGATTATCATACCCTTAGTTGCGGTAATATAGGCTTCTATAAGAGAATCTAACAGAGGCACTATCACTTGTTGACACAAATATTGCGCTCTTTCGAAAGCCGCATTTGCGCCTGCCATATCCCCCCTCGCTTTGCAGGTGTCTATAATATCCGCTTGGATGTGCATTTCTTTGTGGGGCTTGTCTATTTTGCCCAAAATATAGTTAATGGAGATGTTTTCTGTGGAAAAATTCTCGTACCATAACCCAAAAGAGCATTTAGACGGGTTTCTCGGTAAATCGAAATACGCACCCGTGCTCATACATTCTTCAAGTTTAGAAATCCAATTTAAGTGCTTTTCCTTCATGGAAGAAAAGGCGTCTATGGATTCTTCTAAGGTATTTAAACCAAATAAATTACGTAAATCTATAATAGGAAAATTCTCCCCTCTGACATTTGCAATCCCAAGATTGTAAGTGGGGGAATGAGGAACGGGTGTTACCGTACACTTAATTATCATCTGTATTACAAATTCGCTGGAAATACAGTAATTTTGTGCGTTCACCGTAAAAGTTACCCAAGGGTGGGTACTTCTACTTATTTCCGTGGTATCGTTTTCAAGAACATTTGCCATATACTACTTCCTTTATTTTTATAGAGTAGAAACAAGCTCAAACAATTCCTTTGTGTCAAGCTCTAAATATTGGTTACTATCGGGTGTTGTTATTACATTGCTTAGATATTGATTAGAATTATGCTCTAAAATATTGCTGTCCAATGCGCTACCGTCAAAATCCTCTATGGAGGAAATCTCGTCTACCAAAAGTCCCAGTTTAGCCTCTCCCTTGCTTATTAGTATAACCATACCCCTGTTTTGGGCGGCGTAGGTTTCTATAAGCTCTTCTAAAAGGGGTACTATTTTACCTTCGCATAACTGCTTTGCCTTGGCAAAAGCCTCTAAAACCCCTGCTTCGTCATTATTTTCTCTGCATTTATCTATTATTACCGCTTGGTGATGCATTTCGTTGTGGGGTTTATGTATTTTGGATAAAATAGAGTTTATGGTGGCGTTTTTACCCCTGTAAGAGTTGTACCAAACACCAAAAGAGCATTTTAGAGGGTCTCTTGTCAGTGCAAAGGGTTTATGGCTTTCCACACTTTCCTCTAAAACACTAACCCATTCAAGATGTTTGGACTTAATGTCCGCAAACACCTCAACATCAGTAGATAAGGGCTCTAAGCCAAATAAAACACGCATATCAATAATAGGGTAATACTCGCCGTACACATAAGAAATACCAAGGTAGTAGGGTGGACTTTCCGGCAAGGGAGTTATTTTGTCGTTCATTAATACCTGAACCACGTTTTCGCTGGAAATACAGTAATTATCGCTGTGAATTTTAAATGTTACCCACGGATAAATGGTGTTTGAAATAGTTTTATTATTTTCGTCCATTTTGCCTCCCGAAATTAAACTTTGTATTGCGCACAGTAAGTAAGAGTTAGTTTTACAATAACTATATTACCTATTTTATAGAATTTAGTCAAGTATCTAAACTGCAATTAATTGAAATTTTGTCAAAAGTGTTTTATAATATTACAATAAAAATATAAATATAGTTTTACGCAACCAAAATAGTATATTGTGAGGTGCAGACATTTGAAAACTCTCGTAGAATTTTATGATTTGGATTCCCTAAAAAACATAGCCTCCGCCTGTTGTTTTAATCCCGAAAATTTGGTATTTATTTGTGAACGCTCTAAAGTTACGCAGTTAAACAAAAAGGGGTTGGGGGAGTTACTTGCAATAAGGAATTTGCAATGCACAATGTATTTTTACGAGGTAAGCAGAACAAACATAGCAGAAATCACGGAAACATGCAAAAAAATAGCTACGGAGTTTGAAGATTGCGTGTTTGATTTTACGGGTGGCAGGGAATTAATGCTTATTTGCGCCGGCATTTACTGCAAAGAAAACAATGTACCTGCCTTTTATTTAGATTTAATACAAGGCAAGCTAATAGATGTAATAGGGTGCGGAAAATACAAAGAAAGTTTTGAGCTGTCCGCATTTAACGTGGCTCAAATACTAAAATTATACGGTGCTACCTACGAGCGTTGCGGACATTGTGAGAAAGATGTACCCATAGGGGATTTTGAAGAAATACTCAGCATATTTGATGTTTTTAAAGAAAATGTGGCAAAATGGGGGTATTTTGTAAAATATCTCCAAACAAAAAAGGCAAACGAGGATATAGACTTACGCTTTTTAGGTGCAAAAACGGGGGAGGGGATAGCAAGAATACTAAACAAATTAAATAATTTAGGGGTTATTAACAGTTTAAAAGTAAGTGCAAAAGGTGTTTCTTTTATGTACAAAAATCAAACAATAAAGCAATGGTTAAAAATTCAAGGTGTGTGGCTGGAATTATTTACCTATATTGCCGCCGTAAAAAGCAATTATTTTGATGATGTGCAAATGAGCGTGGTACTAAACTGGGACAGCGAGACTTTTGACGAAAGCACAGCAAAAAACGAGATAGACGTAATACTGGTTAAAGGCGCAAGACCCATATTTATATCCTGCAAAACGGGAGTACCCGATACATTTGCATTAAACGAAATACGGCTTTTAAGCAATAAATTTGGCGGCAGCCTAGCAAAAACGGTAATGGTAACATCAAGAAACATATTTAAAGAGCATTACAACCTTTATTTAAGGGCAAAACTGCTAAAAATTTGCGTGGTAGAAATCGAAGATTTAGAGTTAAACAAACTTGGTTTGGTATTAAAAGATATTACAACAGGTATGTATAAATACAAAAATAAGTAAAAGCGCACAAATTTTTTTTGACAAACCCTTCTGTAACAAGTATAATTTAGCTTATACAGAGAACAATGAAATTAATTCGACTATTTGGACCGGTGAAATAAATTATGATTTATATGCCCGTGCAAAAACTAAAAGAAAGCATGGTAGTTGGTAAGGATGTAAATGTAAATACAAGCCGTAATTTTGGCATACCCTTAATCAGAGAAAAGGTAGCCTTAAACGACCAACTTATAGACAAACTAAAACGGTATAAAGTGCCGGGTATTTATATAGAAAGCGAAGGTACGGGGGACGTTTGTCCTCAATCCGTAATAGAGGACAAACTTAAAATTAAGGCACTCACAGAAATTAAAAACGTTTTTACCGCTTTTGGAGATATAAAAAAAGAGATTACACCAAAGGTTATAGACGGTATTTCCAATGTTGCGGGCGGTCTTGTGGAAAGTGTAATGAAGGATAGAGAGATGTTGGTAAATTTAGTGGAGCTTAAAAGCCACGACGATTACACCTACACCCATTCTTTATGCGTATCCTTATTAAGCGTTGCAACCGGTATGGCTTTAGGGTACAATTCCTCCAGATTACGAGAGCTTTCTACGGCGTCCTTGCTACACGATTTAGGCAAAATAGCAATACCCATATCAATAATAAATAAGCCGGATAAACTGACTTACGAAGAATTTGAAGTTATAAAAACTCATCCCGCAAGAGGTAGAGATCTTTTAGAAGAGCGGTTTCATATGGTGTCTCACTCTGTGCTTTCCGCAATAAAAAGCCATCACGAAAAATACGACGGCACAGGCTATCCACGAGGGGTAGACAGGCAGAAAATTCATCCATATGCACGTATTATAAGTATTTCCGATGTGTTTGATGCCCTAACTTCCGAGCGCCCATATAGAAACGCCATGCAGTCCTCCGAGGCGGTGGAGTATCTTATGGCATTTTCGGGCACTCACTTCGACCCGGAAATTTTAAAATTTTTTCTGCAAAAAGTGGCAATTTATCCTGTGGGTAGCTTAGTGGAGCTAAGTACGGGAGAAATTGCAATAGTGGTAAAAAATTACGGAGAAAACGTCCTTCGCCCGTTAGTTCGAGTAATAGACGAAAACTATAAGGCAAAATACGACATTAATTTACTGCAAAACCCAACTTGCTACAACATCACCATAAAAAAATCCCTTTAATTACAGACTTTTTATAAAACGCAGGGAAGCACTTTTGCCCTCCTTGGTATTTTTATACACTCCTGCATCTTCCAAAACTTGCAAAAAAGCCTTGCCGATTTCTTCATTTATAATATTGTGAACATTCGCCTCGGTAATTTGGGGGTGGCGCAAAACAAACTCCTCCGCCCAATCTTTATGATGAGCAATTTCCTCTATGCTACCCACATCATCACCCTTAAGCAAAGCCTTTGCCAAAATATCTGTCTCGGATTTTAAGCGAGAGGGCAGTACCGCAAGCCCCATAACCTCGATTAATCCGATGTTTTCCTTTTTTATGTGATGCAAATTGGCATGTGGGTGAAAAACCCCCATAGGATGCTCTTTCGTGGTGATGTTATTGCGTAAAACAAGGTCTAATTGGTAACTATCCCCCACTCTGCGTGCAATAGGGGTAATGGTGTTGTGGGGTGTATTTTCGGTGTGGGAGTATATAAACGCCTCTTCGTCCGTATATGTGCGCCATTTTTCCAGTATATAATCTGCAAGAAGGGCTATGCGCCTTGGGTTTTTGCTTGTAAGTCGCAAGGCAAACATCGGCCATTTTATGCTTGTGGTTTTAATATCTTCAAAACCCTTTACTTTAAAGAAAATATCCTCTTTTGCCTTTGCCATGGGGAAGGTGTAGTTGCCCCCTTGGAAATGATCGTGAGACAAAATAGAGCCTCCCACAATGGGAATATCCGCATTAGACCCCACAAAATAATGGGGAAACTGCCTAACAAAATCCAGTAGCTTAGTAAAGGTGGACAGCCCGATTTTCATAGGGGTATGCTCTGCGTTTAGCACTATGCAATGCTCATTATAATAAACATAGGGGGAATACTGTAAATACCAGTTTTCCTTGGTTAATTTAATGGGTATTATTCGGTGATTTTGGCGTGCAGGGTAGTTGATTCTACCGCTGTAACCCTCGTTTTCACAGCAAAGCAAGCATTTTGGGTAGCCTGATGCCACCGCCTTTCCGGCTGCAATTATGTCTTTTGGGTCTTTTTCCGGCTTGGCAAGATTTATTGTAATATCAAGGACGCCGTACTTGGTTTTTGCCTTCCAACGCACGTCCTTTTTAGTGCGATATTTTCTTATATAATCAGTAGCCATAGAAAACTCATAATAAAAACGGGTGGCATTTTTAGGGCTTTTTTTGTACAATTTAAAAAATTTTTCTACAACCATGCTTGGAGGGGGGGTAATGCACCCCATTAATTTTGTATCCAGTAAATCTCTGTATGTTACGGTGTTTTGCTCTATAATTTTATTTTCGTAGGCAAAATTTAGCAAATGCTCTAAAATTTCTTCCAAATGGGTATAAGTTGCAGTTGCATTTTCCTTGTAATCTTCTAAATTAAGCACTTCGAGTATACGATTGGTTGCGTAAATTTCGTCCTCTTTGCTTATAAGTTTATGGGTAATTCCGTAGTTTACCAAAGATTTTATTGCGTTATCTATCATAAGTTATCTCCCGCTTTGAAAAATATTTATATAATAAGAAGTTATATAGCATTTTGTCAAAAGTTACGCAGTAACTTTAGGTATAAAATGAAC
>CAZVNZ010000018.1:23468-35972 GCA_964628515.1 uncultured Christensenellaceae bacterium | reverse complement strand
ATATAGCTACATTAATTCTGTTCGCAAAGCGAACAATATAAATAAAGTTGCTATATAGCATTTTGTCAAAAGTTACGCAGTAACTTTAGGTATAAAATGAACATATAGCTACATTAATTCTGTTCGCAAAGCGAACAATATAAATAAAGTTGCTATAATATTACGCATCCACCCACCGAGCGGATATTCATAATATGGCAACACCCTTGTGTCAGCATAGCCTCGCACCCTTTTTTAAACGCTTCTACTTCTTGCGTGGGCACAAAAGCTTGTACCGTACCTGCAAAACCACCGCCGTGTACCCTGCAAGCACCCTTTCCATTTAAGAGTTTTTCGCATACGCAAAGGGCTAAAGCTACATTTTGATGCTCCACCGCACCCGAGGGGAAAATATTTTGCAAATACATATAAGAGGAACGCCCCGATTGATTAACAAGGTGCAAAAAGCCCTGTATGTTCCCATTAATAAGCATTTCCTTTTCGTGAATTGCTCTTTGGTTTTCTTCTGTAAAGTGATACGCTCTTAGCAAGGCACGGTGGGGGAATTTATCTTTTAGCTTGCTAAATTCCTTATAAAAATCAGAGGGTTGCACCTCTCGCATTTTGCTTTTCTTAAAATACCCTGAAATTTTTTCCATATCGTAGGGTATGGCGGCATACTCCGGTGTTAAATCGCTGTGGTCTCCGCCGGAATCTATAATACACAGGGTGTAAGCGCCTAAATCGGAGGGTAGCTTGCAAATAACAGGGGAGGCGGTGTCTTTAAAATCTATAAAAACAATACCACCCACAGAGCTTGCCATTTGGTCTTGCAGTCCGCTTGGCTTGCCAAAATAAATATTTTCGCTGTACTGCCCTATTTTTGCAATTTCCTCGGGGATTATTTCGTCCTTGCAAAATAAATTGTTTATGGCAATTCCCAGCCATACCTCAAAGGAGGCGGAGGAGGAAATTCCCGAGCCTGCAAGCACATCCGAGGAAATATAAGCGTTAAACCCTGCAATTTTATAACCAAGTTGAATGTATTTTGCACAAATACCACGTATTAAGGCAGGTATTGTGTTGTATTCCTCTTTATTTACTTCTAAATTATTTAAATCCACGCTAAAAGTGCCGTACCCTTCGGAAATTAGTGTAACGGTATCCGTGTTGCTGTAACCTGCAATTCCTGCAACATCCTTTTGTACGGAGGCAGTAACTACACAGCCGTTTTGGTGGTCTGTATGGTTTCCGCCGATTTCGCTTCTGCCGGGTGCGCTGTACATACCGATTTTTTCGGGCTCTCCAAAGTTGTTTGTATAGCCTTCAAGCAAACGCAAGTATCTTTGGGTGGGGTGGTTGGTGTCTTGGTACAGTGTTTTAAACAAGTTTAAGGTTTTTTCCGATTGTAACTCTTGTTTGGCGTTTTTAGTTATTATCATATATATACTCCAAAATTAATATTATAGGGTTGTATTTAAAAAACTTAGTTGCAATACTGTTTTTGCCGTAATTTTATTATAACAGTATGCTTTGGTATTCGCAATAATGTTTATGCAGTCCATAAAGTGTTTTTAAATAAATAGGCAACCAAAAACATTTTGCAGGTAAACAAACCACCGTATTTGTAAAAAGTAAAGTGGATTTTATACTGTTGCAAAAGGATTTTTTGGCAATTAATATAATTAATAAACTTATTTTATTAATTACTATTGACATATCATTTTTTTTGGTATATTATAATATCACAATTAAAAAAGGCAAATTACTTTATGATTTTACAAAAAAAAATATAATAGTGCTTAAAAAATATAATAAATTTCTCAATACTACATAGAAAGGTTAAAATACTCAAAAACAAATAATTTTAAAATAATAGCTACATTGCAATTTGTAAAATAAGTTTATAAATTGCAAAACTCTCTTTAAATACAAAGTTTCCCTAATAATAGGGGAAAGAAATAAATGCTATTAACAAAGGTTAAAGCAAAAAAACAGGAGGAAAACAATGAAAAAAGTATTAAGTATTGTAGTGGTGGTGGTTTTGGCGGTTGCGCTTTTTGCAAGCTGTGCCGCACCGGCACCGGCTCCGGCACCGGCAAGTGAAGCGCCTGCAAGTGAAGCACCTGCAAGTGAGGCACCTGCAAGCGAGGCTCCGGCATCCGAAGCACCCGCAAGCGAAGAGCCGGCAGGGGATGCGCCCACAGGCTTTAGCGTAGGTTATGTATGTAACTTTATGAGCCACGAGTGGTATCAAAACGTATGTAACGGCGCAAAAGTACGTGCGGAAGAATTAGGCATCAAACTTGAAATTGCAGACGCAAACAACGATTCTGCTCAACAGGTTGCTTTTGCGGAAAACTTTATCGCTAAAAAGGTAGACGTGCTTATTTTAACACCAGTAGATGCAAAAGCATTAGGTCCGGTAGTTAAACAGGCAACAGATGCAGGCATTAAGGTTATTACAGAGTCTAACCCCGTAGGCGGAGAGCTTACAACGGTTGGAGCAGACAACAAAGCAGCAGGCGCACAAGCAGGCGAGTGGTTTGGTAACTACGGAAAAGAAAACAACTTGGATCTTCAATTCTTATTGGTAGGATTCCCCAACTTTGAGGATTGCCGTCTAAGAATAGAAGGTTTTAAAGAAGGTTTGGAAAAATCCGGCGGAAAATACACAATAGTACAAGAAGTTGATTCTCAAGGCGGAAAAGAAAAAGCATTACAGGTATCCACAGATGCTTGCACAGCAAACCCAAATATTAACGCAATTTTCGGAATTAACGACGATTCCACACAGGGCGGAATTCAAGGCTATAAATCTGCAGGCTTAGACACAGGCGTACTGTCCGCATTAGGCTTTGGCTTAGAAGGCGTAGTAGGCAGAGAAGCATTACTAAACAAAACTCCAATAGTTGCAGAGCTTGCAATGTTCCCGGATTTTGTTGGTGCATGCACAATAGATGCGGCGGTAGATGCAATGGCAGGAAAGGATTTACCCGAGAGATACTTTACACCCACAACAGTTGTAACTCCCGATACATATAAAGATTTTTATACACAAGAAGGAGACAAATGGGTACTTAACTTTGAGGCAGTAAGAGCTTTACAGAAATAAAAAAATTTACGGGAGGGAGCTACTCTCTCCCGTATTACTATTATTTAAGTTGCAAAGAAAAATAAATAAACGGTTAATTGGATATAATATGGCAATGCCATGTTTACATAAGATTTTTAGGGAGAAGAATAATGGTTAAAAAGGAAAATGTATTTTCAAGAATGATGCGTCACGATTTAAGCGGACTACTACTGGCATTGGTTGCACTTTGCATATTTTTTGCGTGTGCCACACCGGTATTTCCCACTCTGCTTAACGTAACAAATATATTAAGGCAGGTGTCCTTAAATGCCATAGCCGCCATTGGTATGACGATGATAATAGTCTCGGGCGAGATAGACCTATCCGTAGGCTCCATACAGGCTTTGGCAGGGGTTACGGCTGTAATTGTACTTAATGCTACCGGCAATATTTTTGTGGCACTCGTTGTTGCATTGCTTATTGGTGTGGGTACAGGGCTTGTAAACGGCACACTTGTAACAAGGCTTGGTATAAACTCCCTAATTGCCACACTGGGTACAATGGCAATTTTCAGAGGCATAATAATGGTAGCCACAAGTGCGGTTTCTCAACCTGTTATGGTACAAGGTTTTTCGGAAATCGGTGCAGGAGATATTGGAGGAATACCCATTCCCGTAATTATTGCAATAGCACTTATAGTGGTGTTTTTCTTTATACTAAACAACACGGTGTTTGGCAGATACGTATACGCGGTGGGCGGTAACAAAGAATCCGCAAAATTGGCAGGGTTAAACGTAGAAAACATTAAAATGCGTGTTTACGTAATAGGTAACGTACTTTTTGCTCTAAGTGCATTTATACTAACATCAAGGTTAGACTCGGGGCAACCCATAGCCGGTGTAGGTATGGAGATGAACGTAATAGCGGCGGTAATTTTAGGCGGTGTAAGTCTAAACGGCGGTACGGGCAGTTTGCTTGGAGCAATAATCGGCGTGCTTATACTTGGGGTTATTCAAAACGGCTTGGTACTTTTAGATGTTAATACTTTCTACCACGATATTGTACGTGGTGCGGTTATAATTCTTGCGGTATACCTTGATGTTCGCCGTAAAAAGAGTACGGAAGCAAGACTGCTTAAAGAATCTCAAGCATCTCTTTAATTGGATACAAAAGGAGCGCATAAAATGGAAGGTAATATATTATTAGAGCTTAAAAATGTATCTAAATATTTCCCCGGAGTACATGCCCTTGCAGATGTAAGTTTAGACTTGCGCAAAGGAGAGGTACACGCATTAATGGGGGAAAACGGCGCAGGCAAATCCACCTTAATTAAAATGATTTCGGGGCTATACGATTTCACCTCGGGAGAGATGTTTTTAGAGGGCAAAAAAACCTCATTTAAAAATCCTCATGAGGCTATAAACGGGGGTATAAGCGTAATTTATCAAGAATTAAACTTAGTGCCGAATATGTCTATTGCGGAAAACATTTATTTTTCTCACCTGCCTGCAAATAAAATAGGTAAGGTTAATAAGAAAAAGGTGTACGAGGATACCCAAAAACTTTTAGATTACATAGGGCTGAAGGAAAGCCCAAAAACCGTGCTAAGTGCCTTGCCTGTGGCAAAACAACAGCTTGTGGAAATAGCAAAGGCAATTTCTATGGACTCCAAAATTTTAATTATGGACGAGCCCACCTCCGCACTAAGCCCAACGGAAATCAAAAACCTTTTTAGAATAGTAAACGACTTAAAGGCAAAGGGCTACGGAATTATATACGTATCTCATAAATTAGAAGAAATCTTTGAAATTACGGACAGAATAACCGTTTTTAGAGACGGAAGGTATGTAAACACGGTAAACACTAAAGAAACAACCTCCGACGAGCTTATAAAGCTAATGGTAGGTAGAGAGCTTTCCGATTTATACCCAAAAGAGGGAGCACAGGTAGGAGAAATTGTACTTGAAGTGGATAAGCTAACCAGCGACAGAGTAAAGGAAATATCCTTTTACGCAAGGGCAGGGGAGATTGTAGGTTTCTCGGGGCTTATGGGCGCAGGGCGAACAGAGCTTGCCCACGCAATAGTAGGCTCGGACAAACGGCTTTCGGGTAGTGTTAAAATAAAGGGCAAACAGCTTTATAAAAACACTACGCAAGCATCACAAAAAATGGGCATAGGCTATGTGCCCGAAAACAGAAAAGAACAGGGCATTTTTGCCTTGGCAACCATAAAATTTAATATGACAATTTCCACGGTAAAAAACTTTGTAAGCACATTTACAATAAGCAAGCAAAAGGAGCTTGAAGTGGTGGACGGTATGGTGGAAAAACTGGGTATTAAAACCCCAAACATCAACCAACTGATACAAAAACTAAGCGGTGGAAATCAACAAAAGGTTATACTTGCACGTTCTCTGATAAAAAAAGATTTAACCGTACTAATAGTGGACGAGCCCACAAGGGGTATAGACATTGGTGCAAAAGCGGAGATTTATTCTATACTTGATAAGTTGGCACAAACGGGAATTGCTGTTATAATAATGTCATCGGAAATGCCTGAAATACTTAGTATGTGCGATAGAATTTACATTATGAAACGTGGCAGAATTACGGCAGAGGTAACTAAGGAAGAAGCAACGCAGGAATTGTTGTTGCAAAAGGCTATCTAATACACGCATTAAGCGCAATTTTAGGAGTAGTGCAATGGAAAAAATTAACTTATTTATAGAAGAAGCAAATAAACTCATAGGCAAAATCTCAAGTGCCGGGCAACCGGGAGTTTGCAAATTTAAACAGGGTGATATTAAAGGGTGCGAGGCTAAAGATTACGACGACAGCAACTGGAAATCGGTAATGGGCAAGGGCGCCCCTATAAACGGCATTTCCACAGACAGCTTTGCTGCGGAAAAGCAGGAAGAAAAGCTGGATTTGTGCGATTGGTCTATGGTGGACGGCGAGGCTGCCATGCGCAAAAAAATCAAGTTGCCAAAGGCAATACACGGCATTAGTACCGAAGGCACTAAGCTTTACATCACCCTAACAATGCTAGCACCCTTAGATATTTACATAGACGGCAAAAAAGCGGCAAGCTACAAATATTGGGGAGACTCCCGTCAATGCGAGATTGTGATTACAGAAAGCTATAAAGCAGACGACGAGCATGTGGTGGTGTTTAAAACCCCTAAAAATGATGGTGATGCCCACTTAGGAGTGTACTTTAACTGCGGAGTGTTAGAAGAGCAAATTTTGAAACTAAGCTCGGCTGTTGAGCAACTTAGCTTTTTGCTAAAATTAAGCAACTACTATCCTAAAGAAACAAAGAGTGTAATGGCAGGCTTAAAACTAAGCACAAGCCCACTAAAAAAATGCGATTTTACCGCAATAGACAAAACCCTTGAGCAGATAGACGAAAAACTTGCACCCATAGACAGTCTTGCAAAGCAATTTAAGGTGCATTTAATTGCTCACAGTCATTTAGATATGAACTGGTTGTGGGATTATGCGGACACCATAGACATTTGTACACGAGATTTTAAAACAATTTGCGATATTATGGACGAAAATCCGGACTTGCGGTTTTCCCAAAGCCAAAGTTGTGTGTACGATATTGTGGAAAAACACGACCCTGCCACCTTTAAACGTGTGCTTAAAAAAATTAAGGAAGGCAGTTGGGAGGTTACTTCGGCTACATGGTCGGAGCACGACTTAAACACTTCTGCAAGCGAGACTTTCGCACAACAAATACTTCATGCAGGAGAGTACACCAAAAATGTGCTTAAAGCACCAATTTCGAGAGTATGTTGGGAGCCTGACACCTTCGGGCATCCTGCAACGGTGGCAAACGTGCTTACTAAAGCCGGTGTAAAATATTACTACCACTTTAGATGTGGTACAGGGCATACACTAAACTGGCTTGAAGGCACGGACGGCTCTCGTGTCCTTGACTACTGCTTTGGGCCATACAACAACGCACTTAGGCCGGCAAACCTTATGCCTGCCGTTTACGATATGCTAAAAAAATACGGCTTAAAATCCTGTATGTTTGTGTTTGGAGTGGGAGACCACGGCGGCGGACCTTCCAGAAGAGATATAGAAATCAAACGTTATTTAGATAAAAAACCGGGGTTGCCAAATTTGGTTTTCTCCAAAGTTTGCGATTTCTTTGATGAAATACTAACCCAAAAAACGGACTTCCCCATACACAAAGGGGAGCTTAACTGCATTTTTGAGGGTTGCTATACATCAAAATCTAGAATTAAAAAATTGCTTAGAGACGGGGATGCACGGCTAAGCGATGCACAAAGTGTGCTTGCTCATGCAAGGCTTGAAGGCAAAAATGTTACAGCGGATGCAAAATCGTTGACACAAGAGTGGCAAAATGTGTGCTTTAACGGCTTTCATGATATTTCTTGCGGTTGCAACATTCGCCCTGCGGACGAGCACGATTACAAAATTGGCGAGGAAGCAATAAAAGGTGGGCAAGCTGTTATTAAAAAGTATGTGGGCGGTAATGCAAACGATTTGTGCATAACGGTGTTTAACCAACTTGGGTTTGCAAGGACGGATATTGTATGCACAAAAGCACCTAAGGGTATAAAAAAAGAGGGTTTTGTTTCAAGTTTTAGTGATGAGCTACTGCCCTACCAAGTTTTTGAGGGCAACATCTATTTTGTTGCAACCCATTTGTTGCCTTTGTCTAAAATCGTATATCAAATAGATAATTTTGATGATGATGACGAATACGTGTTTGAGGAAATAGATGCGCCCATGCCCGTAAAAATCGCAAAGGGTGTGGACGACGGCAGTGTGTACGAAATTTCAAGCGAAAGATATTTGCTGGAAATAAGTGCAAGAACAGGCACAATAGTACGTATTTTCGATTACTATTTAGACAGAGACGTAACAGAACGTCTAAAGGGTATTGCAGAGGTACCGGGGGCATTTAAAGCACAAAAATCATCAAACGTGTTAAAAATGGTGCAAGAAGAGCCTCATATTATGTCTGCCTGGGTTATGGGCAATCAGTATAAAGAGGAATACCTTATTGCCACACCCAAAATTGAAGTGGTGGCAAACGGAAATGTGTTTACAAAGGTAAAAATTACTCGTAAATACAACTCCTCTGTGTTTACGCAATACATAACACTCTACAACGAGTTGGAGCGTATAGATTTTGAGGTGGATTTAGATTTTAAAGAATTAGGACATTACACGACGGGAGTACCTATGCTTAAAGTAGGCTTTACCTTTGATGTTGCCTCTCCCAAATTTTTATACGAAATACCTTGCGGTAGTATAGAAAGGGAAGCGCAAAACACCGAATTGCCTGCCTTTAGATACGTTGCAATGTACAACGAGGAAACCACGGTGGCACTTTTAAACAACTGCAAACACGGCTTTTACCCAAGCGGAAAATCCTTGTTTATGACCCTTGCAAGAAACTCATACTCTCCCGATGCTTGCCCGGACAGATTGCCCATTAACGCAAAATACGCAATAACAAACTACGAGGGCAAGGCGGATAAAGCCACAATAACAAAGGATGCGGCAGCATTTAACCAACCCCTTATTGCATATGTTGGCGGAGAGGAAATTGCTATGGAAGGTTTGTTTAACCTAAACGATAAGGTTGTAATTACCGCCGTTAAGCCGTCTATCAACAATAAAGGCATAGTGATACGCCTGCAAGAATGTAGCGGAAAGCCACAACAAACGGGGGTAGGCATCGTAGAAAAAGCCAAAAATGTATACGAAACAACCATAGGCGAGGAAATAATAAAGGCATTAAATTACGACGAATACACAGGGCTTGCCGAAGTAAATTTTGTGGGCAACGAGCTAAAAACACTATATTTTGAATTGGAAAGGAACTAAAATGGGGACAACACTAACATCAAGGCAAAGACTGCTTACGGCAATAGCCAACGAAAAACCGGACGTATTGCCTGTTACTACGCATCATGTAATGCCTTACTACTTAGAAAGGTTTCAAAATAATATATCAATACAGGAATTTTTTGATAAATTCGGGTTTGACAGCATAAAATGGTATGTTTCTCAGCTTCCCGACACAAAAAAAGGGGAGTATACCAAAGACAGCAACAAAAAAAGAGGCTTTTTGGAGATGCCTGTAATAGTATCGGATAATTGGCAGGTAAAAGAGGAGCAACTACCAAACGACAAATACAAAACGGTTAAATATACTGTAGTAACACCAAAAAAAGCGCTTACCATGATACTGCAATCCAACGAATACACCACATGGATTACAGAGCATATCATCAAAGAGGACGAGGATATCGAGGTTATTGCAAACTATCTTCCCATGCCTATTGGTGATGTTGAGGGTAGCAAGTCCGCACTTGAGGAAATTGGCGAAAAGGGCATACTGCGCACCCACATACCAAGCACCATAGACATGTTTGGGCAACCGGGCTGTTGGCAGGACGCATGTTGTATGTACGGTACAGAGCAATTAATTATGAAAACCTACGACGACCCAAGCTGGGTGCATCAGCTCCTAAAAATAATTAAGGGCAGAAAGGAAAATTACATAAACACCCTTAGCAATACCGCCTACGATATTATAGAATTAGGGGGCGGAGACGGCTGTACAAGCGTAATTTCCCCAAGTATTTTTGATGATTACGTTGCACCCTACGATAAATCCTTAATTGAAACCGCACACAAAAACGGTATGAAAATTTCCTACCATTTATGTGGCTCTAAAATGGCGCTTATAGACAGCATTGCCCATATGGGTATGGATGCACTCGAAACACTAACCCCCGTTGCTATGGGGGGAGACGCAGACTTACGGGTAATTAAAGAAAAATTAGGAGACAAAATGTGCTTAATAGGCGGATTTGACCAAAACAACAACTTTGTTTCGGGCACAGAGGAGCAAACAAGGCAGGCGGTTACAAAATGCTTTGAAGAAGCAGGAGAAAACGGAGGGTATATTATAGCCCCATCAGACCACTTTTTTGATGCAAAAGACGAGTTACTGTACGCATTTACACAGCAGGCGCACAGCATAAAATATTAAAAACCGGAGGAATAGTAATGAGAGGACAGGAAATAATAAAGGCAATATATGCCAAAGATTCGGGTAATTGCGGATTTTGGATTGGAAATCCCACAGACAAGGCAAAAAAGAAATATTTAAGCCATTTTAACATAAAAGAGGACGAGCTTTCCGAGCAGGATAAGAAAAATCTAAATTCCAGCGTGCTTACGGAGGAAAAAATTGGATTTGCGGATATTGCTCTTGCAAAACAGTTAAAAAGCGACTTAATGTGGTTTTCTCCCGAGCTTGATTTAAGTGCATGGGTGCATCCCGAGGGCAAGCCTATGTGGGATGTGCTTAACGGCGCAAAAAGGGAGAGCTTAGGGCAGGCAGGGGTGTTTGCGGATACAGAGGACGTTTCGGAGGTAGAGGCGTTTAACTGGCCTAACCCCGATTACTTGGATTTTTCCAATACGCTTAGGAATGTAGAGGAGGCTCACGCACAGGGTTTGGCCGTTTTAGGCGGTATGTGGTGTCCATTTTTCCATATTGCATGCGACTTTTTTGGAATGGAGAACTACTTTATTAAGATGCACACAGACCCGGACGTAGTTTTAGCCGTAACAGAGCATATTACGGAGTTTTATTTGCAAGCAAACAAACGTTGCTTTGATGTCATGGCAGATAAAATAGACAGCGCATTTTTTGGTAACGATTTAGGAAGTCAGCTTGCGTGTATGCTAAGTATGCCCTTCTTTAAAAAGTTTATAAAGCCCTTTGCAAAAAAACTTATAGAGCAGATGAAAAGCTACGGACTGCCTGTCACCATGCACTCCTGCGGTTCTGTATTTGAGTTGGTGCCGGAATTTATAGAAATCGGTGTGGACGCACTACACCCTTTGCAAGCAAAAGCGGTTAATATGGAAGCGGAAAGGCTTGCAAAAGAGTTTAAAAATGATATTATATTTGTAGGCGGTGTAGACACTCAAGATTTATTACCCTTCGGAACTCCCACTCAAGTGAGGGACGAAGTTAGACGGTTGCGGGATTTATTTGGCAACGGTTTTATTGTTTCACCCAGTCATGAGGCATTACTTGAAAATGTCAGCATAGAAAATGTTATAGCAATGAGCGAGGCGGCAACAGAATAAATATGGTTTACAGAAATGCGGATTATGCAAAGGTTTTAAAAAACGGCTCCAACCAAAACACAATAAAGAATTCCAACAGAAGCTTGGTGCTTGAGGTGCTTAATTTAATGGGCTCGGTTTCAAGAACTCAACTTGCAAAGGTTACAGGGCTTACAAAAACCTCCATTACAAACATAACCGCAGATTTGCTAAACAATAAAATAATTGACGAAATAAGCTCGGATAAAACTGATGGGGCAGTAGGTAGAAAGCCCATCAGCTTAGAAATTTCCAAACAATCCCCCTGTGCAATAGGCATAAGCATAAACAGAGATTTCATATACGCTTCCCTTGTAAACTTACGGGGGGAATTGCTTATGGAAAACAGTTATGTACACGGCAGAAAGGAAAACGCACAAAGCCTTATTGCAGGGATATTCAGCTGTTGCGACGATATTTTAAAATATGCGGAGCAAAAAGATATTTTAGGCATTGGAGTGGCGTCTATAGGTCCTTTAGATATAAAAAAGGGAATGATACTTGAGCCACCCAACTTTAAAGGGATAAAAAATATTAAAATAGTGGATATTTTAAAGGAAAAGTACAACCTACCCGTAAGACTTAACAACGATATGTGCGGAGGTGCCATAGCGGAAAAGCTATTCGGTTACGGCAAACAATACCTTAATTTTATTTATGTTGGTGTAACAAACGGTATTGGTGCAGGGGTGGTGCTAAACAACAAAATATACACGGGGGAAAACGGCTTTGCCGGAGAAATCGGGCATATAAGCATAGATTACGACGGCAAGCAATGCCCATGCGGAAATCAAGGCTGTTTAGAGCTTTACGCAGGCATCCCCTATATTATAGAAGACACCAAAGAAATGCTAAAAGGTGTAGGCAACAGTCTTTTAAGTAATAATATTGATAATTTAAGATGGTTGGATATTGTGGATGCGGCAAACAAGGGGGATAGAATTGCATGCAAGGCTATTAAAAAAGCGGCGCATTATTTGGCTATGTCCTTTGTTTCCTTGGCAAATATTTACGACCCGCAAATAATATTTTTAGGGCACGAAATAGCCAGCGCAGAAATAATAATTGACGAAATCCAGCAAGAAATCAACAAAAAAATATTTTCAAAAGGTATTGCAAGGCTAAAGGTACAGCTTTCCAAATTTACGGATATTGCCTACAAGGTAAACGGTGCGGCAATACTAATTGGGGATTACTTTGCAGGGGATTTATAATCTGCTATATTAATTTTTTAAGGAGAAAATATGAAGAGAAGCGAAATCAACAACAGT
>CAZVNZ010000018.1:0-23368 GCA_964628515.1 uncultured Christensenellaceae bacterium | reverse complement strand
TGCTATATTAATTTTTTAAGGAGAAAATATGAAGAGAAGCGAAATCAACAACAGTATAAAAAATTCCATAAAGGTACTTGAGGAAAGCAAGTTTTTTTTACCAAGTTTCGGCTATTGGAGTATGGCACAATGGAAGGAAAACAAGGACAAAATAGGCACACTCAAAAAAATAATGATGGGTTGGGACGTAACGGATTTTGGCAACGGCAAGTTTGAAAGTTTAGGAGCGGTGCTTTTTACCATAAGAAACGGTGACGAGACGGACGCATCCATAGGCACTCCCTATGCAGAAAAAATAATAGTGCTTAAAGGTGGGCAAAGACTGCCCATTCATATGCACAAAAAAAAGAGTGAGGATATAATAAACAGAGGTGGCGGAGTATTCGAGATTAAGCTTTTTAACACAGGTAAAGACGGCAAGCCGGATTTGCAGGGTGATGTTGAGTACTTCTGCGACGGAATTAAGTGCCTTGCAAAAGCAGGGGAGGTAATAAGAATTACAAAAGGCAACAGTATTACATTAAATGCTTATTGCTATCATTCTTTTTGGGCGGAAAAGAATTGCGACTACGCAGTAATAGGGGAGGTTTCTTCCATAAACGACGACAATACGGACAACATTTTTGCGGAGGAAGTAAACAGATTTTCCAAAATAGAAGAGGACGAGGAAATAATGTACCCCCTATGCAACGAATACCACCAAGTTTTGTAATATGGAAAGGGTAAAAAACAAGCAATACACAGCAACAATTATAATAGTATTTGTAACTCTGTTTTTATTTGGGATGATAGAAAACATAAAAGGTATTTCCTTCCCCTTAATAAAAACGGAGTTTGGCACAAACTACGATGCACAAGGCGGTCTTGCCGCTTTTTCCTGGTTTGGCTATGTAATTTTTTGTTTTACCGCAACAATAGTAATTCAAAAATTAGGGATGAAAAAGGCGTTACTTTCGGGTTACGCCCTTGTCATATGCGGAATTTTAGCTACCCTTTTTGCACCTAATTTTATTATGGCAACAATTTCCATTTGGATAATAAACACAGGCTTTGGTTTTTTTGAAGTAAGCACAAACGCAATGGCGTCCGTAAGCTTTACAAAAAAAACCGCATTAATGCTGTCTCTAATGCACTTTTCTTATGGGCTGGGCTCTATAATATCCCCTATTTTTTCGGGCATTGCCATAAGCAATTTAGATATTTCTTGGCGGATGCTGTATATAGTAATGATAGTACCTGTGGCTGTAATGCTTATCTACACGGCAAAAACCAAAACCTCCACCGCAATAGAAAAACCGGAGGACGCAAAGCATAAGGTAAAGCTAAACTTTGCATCCACATTAAAATTGCCATTGGTATTGCTATTTTGCATAACCTTAGGCTTTTGCGAGGTGGTAGAATTTGCGGCGGCAAACTGGGGCAATTTTTATTTGGCGGACTACCTAAAATTAGATGTTGCAACCACAGGCGCAATGTTTGTTTCGGTATTTTACGGCGCTTTTACCCTGTCTCGACTTATTATGGGGCCGGTAATAGAAAAGGTAGGCTACTTCAAAACCTTTTTAATATCCTTAGTGGCACTTATTGCCCTGTATATTATTGGTTTTTCTTTGCAAACTAACGGTATTTGGGCATTGTGCGCAACCGGTTTCTTTATAGGTATGCATTGGCCTACGGCTATGAGCATAGCATTTAAAATCTACAAAGAGCGCTCCCCCTTGGTTACAAGCGTAATTATAACGGTATCGGGTGCGATAAACGGCATTTTTCAGCTAATAACAGGGGTAATAAACGAGCGCACCAACGCACTTATAGGGTATGGGATGAATATTATCTATTGCGTAGTAATTATCGTAGGCTTGCTTGTAATTTTAAAGCAAAGTAAATCCCCAAAAGTGCAAGAGGAGCTCTTAAGGTTGGGGGTGGAGGAGGAAGGGTAATTGCAAAAATACCATATAAGCAAAGTATTTTTGCAAAGTTAATTAAATGTGTTAAAAAAGTTTGTCCAAAACTATTGACACACAAAAAAATATGATGTATTATACAAGCATAAACACAAAGACACTCTTAATTTTTCAAAATAAAAAATTATAAAAGGAATGTTTGTTATGGTATACAGCAAGAATATGAACAATGCCAAAATGAAGATAAACAACAAAAAGCTTGTTTTAGATACCATAAGATACTGCGAGGCGGTTTCACGAAAAGACCTTGCAAAAAAAATAGGTATGACATCCGCCGCAATTACAAACATAGTAGGAGAGTTAATTGCGGATAATTATTTGTTAGAGTGCGGAGAAGAGGAATCTAACGGGGGCAGAAGAGCGGTTTTGCTTACCATAAACCCAAAAGCTTGCTATATAATAGGCTTAGAGCTTAGTGCAAAGCAGATACACTGCGTACTTACGAATTTTAAAGCAAAAATATTAGACGAGCGCCACGTAGCAATAGATGCCTCAGCAGGTGCGGAAAAAATAATTAACGCAATAGCAAATACCATAAACGAAATAATAAATAATGCAAATATAGCTAAAAATCAAGTAAAGGGAATAGGCTTAGTAACCCCGGGCCCTTGCGATTTCGAGCAAGGGATAGTAATAAACCCTCCTAACTTAAAAGGTTGGGAAAATGTACCTATAAAGCGCATAGTGGAAGAAAAAACGGGTATATGCGTAGAATTTGAAAAAGAAACGGCGGCAGCCGCAATGTGCGAGTTTATGTTTGGTAATTCCAAAAACTCTAAATGCCTATTCTTATGCGGAGCATACGAAATCGGCATAGGCGGTAGCTTTCTTATAAACGGCAGAATATTTCACGGTTTTTTTAACAGCGCAGGAGAAATCGGGCATATGATGGTAGACATTAACGGTGCAAAATGCGCTTGCGGAAACTACGGTTGTTTAGAAGCAATGGCGGACGGCAGAGCACTACTAAATGCAGTAAAGCGAAAATTAAAGGCAGAGCCCAATTTATGCGAAATTACAGGCATAAACGATGTAGAAAGCCTTACACTAACAGAAGTGCTAAGAAGAGCTGACAACGGAGAAATTGCTTTTATGGCAGAGGTTTCTAAATGCGCAATGTATATAGGCATAGCACTTAGCAACATAATAGTATCTTTTAGTCCGGATACCATTGTACTTGCAGGAGATATTCCAAATAATTCCAACCTGTTTGTGCAAGAGGTAAAAAGATACATATACAACAGAAAATACCCTAAAAACAACAACAATATCAATATATACCGTTCTAAGTACACGGTAAACATAGATGCCCTTGGGGGTGTAGCAATGGTAATTAATAAAGCAATCTAATTTTTATATACTTAATTAATTCGTTGAATTAATTAAGATGTAATTAACCAATAAATAAATTATAATGTTACGGCATATTAAAATAAGCCGAAGCATATAAAGTGCTATTAGACTATTGGCTAACAAAAACATAATTAAAGCATTTAATAAACATTATGTTTAAATTAAAAAGTAGTGTATGGCAAAAAAATTATAGGAAATCAAAAAAGGAAATCAAGAAGGAGGAAAAAAATGAAAAAAGTATTAACGGTAGTATTGGTGGCAATTATGTGTGTAGCATTATTTGCATGCACGCAAGCACCCCCACAGACAAGCGAGGCTCCTACAACCGAAAGCCAAGCACCGGCAGAAGAAAGCAAGGCACCTGCGGAGGAAAGTAAAGCACCCGCAGAAGAAAGCGAAGCACCGGCAAAAACAGAAGGCGGTTTAAAAATCGGCTACATAGAAAACTTTGCGGCACACGAGTTTTATCAAAACATAATTAAGGGTATGAAGGAAACAGCACAAACAAAAGGGCATACCTTAGAAATTGCAGATGCAAACGGCGACATTGCAAAGCAAATTTCTTTAGGAGAAAATATGCTTACAAAAAATGTTGATGCGTTAATTATAACTCCTGTGGATGCAAAAGGCATTATGCCTCTAATAGAGCAGGCAACCGCAGCAGGCGTACCTGTAATTACAGAAGCTGTACCCACAGAAAACCAAACATGCTACGTAGGCATAGATGATTTTTACGGCGGATATATTGATGGCAAAGCAGCCGGAGAATACGCAAAAGCAAACAACGTAGAGCCTAAATTATTAGTAGTTGGACTACCTGCATTAGAAGTTTGCGTAAAACGTGTGGAAGGCTTTAAAAAGGGATTAACGGAAGTTGTACCTACCGCTAAGGTTGTAGCGGAAGTTGACGGAGCAGGCGCTAAGGATATTGCGGTTGGTGTTGCAACAGATGCACTTACGGCTAACCCTGATGTAAATATGGTTATGGGTATTAACGACGATTCCACAATAGGCGGTCTGCTTGCGTGCGAAGCCGCAGGTATGGATATGAGCAAAGTAATCGGTTTTGGGTTTGGTGTAGAAGGTATTGCGGCTAAAAATTTATTGGTAGACCCTAAATCCTCCTACAAAGGCGGTCTTGGAATGTTCCCCGAAATGATAGGCAGACTTTGCATAGAAATGGCAGAAAAAGCAGTTAAAGGCGAGGAAGTACCTGTTGCAATAACAACTCCTCTCGAAGTATTAAACAGCGACAACGTAACAAAATATTACACACAAAGCGGTACAGACTGGACAATCAACTGGCCGGAGGTTGAAGCACTCGGATTTACACCAAGAGACACTATAGAAATACCGGCAGAGTAACAACTATTATTACTATGGAGGGTTTTCCCTCCATAGTAATACCAAAAAACCCAAAAAATCCAATAACTCAAACAATAAGTAAAATTTAGCACCAAATATATAAACGACACAAATTTAACAGGGGGAATAATAATGAAAAAAGCATTTAAACGTATTTCGGAAATTGACGAATTAATGCTTATAATTGCTCTTGCGGTAATTATGATAGTTATGGCGGCAACATCGGAGTATTTCTGGACGGGCAAAAACATTATGAATGTATTGCGCCAATCCTCACCTACACTAATTGCGGCAATAGGTATGACAATACTGATGCTTGTGGGAGAGGTAGACTTATCCATAGGCTCGCTTATGGCGTTTTCGGCAGTTATAATGGTAGATGTGCTTAATGCCTCTCAAAACATTTTTCTTGCAATTGTTGTTGCACTTGCAATAGGCGTTGGCGTTGGTTTGTTTAACGCATTTATAGTAACAAAATTTAATATAGTATCTCTAATTGTAACATTGGGTGTTATGACAAGCCTAAGAGGGTTTGCTTATATATATACAAACGCAATAGCAGTACAAAACACAGTTTCGGAATTTACAACAATAGGCACAGGCTACATCGGCTTTTTGCCAATACCCATACTAATAGCAATAATACTGTTTGCAGCATGCTTTTTTATGCTAAAGTTTACCACTTTCGGCAGATATATATATGCAAGCGGAGATAATAAAAATGCGGCGATAGCCTCGGGCATTAACGTAACTAAAATTAAAACGGTTACATTTATAATGTGCAGTACACTTGCCGTACTTGCAGGCATAATACTAACAGCACGTGTAAACTCAGGACAACCAAACCTTGCAACAGGCTTCGAGTTTACGGTAATTGCCGCAGTAATACTGGGTGGTACAAGCCTAAACGGCGGACAGGGTACATTAATAGGTACTTTGGTTGGCGTGCTTATCTTAGGTGTATTAGACAACGGACTTGTGCTAAACGATGTTTCTACCTTTTGGCAGGATGTGCTTAGAGGAGCGGTAATTATACTTGCGGTAATTATTGATACAAAACGTGCAAGAAGAAGAGAAAAGGTAAGTAAAATGCTTGTGGAACAAAATAGCGAAATTCGCACCGCTTAAAGGGGTGAGTATTATGAGCGAAAAAGTTTTATTGGAAGCAAAAAATATATCTAAGGATTTCCCCGGTGTAAAAGCCTTAGATAATGTGCATTTAGAAATTAAACAGGGGGAAATACACGCACTGTTAGGGGAAAACGGCGCAGGAAAATCAACCCTAATAAAAATTTTGGGCGGTATTTATCATCAAGATAAAGGAGAAATTTTTGTAGACGGCAACAAGATAAAAATAGAAAGTGCAAAAGACGCAATAAATTTAGGAATAAGCGTTATTCACCAAGAATTAAGTCTTGCGGAAAATATGACGGTTGCGGAAAACATTTTTTTTGGCAGAATACCCAAAAACAAATTTGGGTTGGTAAAACGCAAAGAATTAGAAGAAAAAACATCGGGTATTTTGGAAAAAATAGGTCTTAAAGTAAAACCAAGCCATAAAGTGCGGTTTTTAAGCATAGCAAAAAAGCAGATGTTGGAAATCGGAAAATCCCTGTCTTTAAATGCAAGACTAATTATTATGGACGAGCCTACATCCTCTTTAAGTCCGGAAGAGATAAACATTTTGTTTGATATTATTAGAGATTTAAAAAGCCATGGTATTTCTGTGGTGTACATCTCTCACAAATTAGAAGAAATATTTGCGGTGTGCGATAAAATAACGGTGCTTAGAGACGGGCAATATATAGATACTGTAAACACTGTGGATACAGATAAAGACAGCTTAATAAATCTTATGGTGGGCAGAGAGGCAAATTTAGAGTACAACAGAGAAAGCTGTGCAAAAGAAAATAATATGTTAAATGTACAAGGGCTTTTTACGGATAAACTAAAGGAAATAAGCTTTTGTGCAAAGCAGGGAGAAATTGTGGGATTTTCAGGATTGATGGGTGCAGGTAAATCCGAGCTTGCAAGAGCACTTTTTGGTGTGGACGAAATACTAAAAGGAGAAATTGCAATAAACGGCGAAAATATAAAATATGTAAAACCGGAAAACAGTCTCAAAAACGGGGTAGGCTATGTGCCCGAGGACAGAAAGTTAGAAGGTTTGTTTTTAAACTTAACGGTTAAAGAAAATATGACAATTTCCTCCGTTAAACAGTTTAAACAGGGTGTTGTAATTAAAAAAACAAAAGAAACGGTAAATGCTAATAAACAGGTAGATGCCCTAAGCATTAAAACACCATCCTTAAAACAAAAAATACGCAATTTATCCGGAGGTAATCAGCAAAAGGTAATTATTGCACGTTGGTTGTTAAAAGAAGGGCTAAAAATTCTAATAATAGACGAGCCTACAAGAGGTATAGATGTAGGTGCAAAATTCGAGATTTACGGCATTATAAGTAAATTGGCGCAAAAAGGTGTAACTGTGCTTGTAATGTCCTCGGAAATAGAAGAGCTTACAAATTTATCCGATAGAATTATTGTTCTAAGAGAGGGCAAAATAACTGCCGTACTCGAAGGCGAGGATATGGAGCAAACCCAAATTATGAAATACTCGGTAAGATAAGAGGTGAATATATATGAATTCTAAAGAAAGATTTTTAACGGCACTAAATTTGAAAATGCCGGATAAAGTACCAATCCACGATTTTTTATTTTCTCCACCCTTGTTTGAGCATGTGCTGGGGAAAAAGCCAACTGCCTACGATGCGGTAGAAGCGGTAGAGTGCGCAACAAAGCTAGGGTTAGATGCAATTTGGATTCCCATAGGCGGTTACGGCGGATATTCCCCTCAATATGTGGATAAAGATACATATACGGACGAATGGGGCACCACCTACAAGCATAACGATATGTCTTGGCCGATAGACGGGCCGTGTGGTTATCCCATTTTAACAAGGGAGGACTATAAAAACTGGGTTGCGCCCAATCCTCACGATAAAAACAGAACAAAGCCATTAGAGGAAGCGCTAAAATATAATAATGACAACATTGCAATTTTAGCAGGTGTACTCGGGCCATTTACTACGGCAAGTATGCTTATGGGCATGGAGGAAATGAGTGTTGCCTTTTATACAGAACCGGATTTAGTAAAGGATTTAATAAAGGAAGGCACAAAGTTTTCTAAAATTGCAGGAGTAAACTTACTTGAAGCAGGAGCACATGCCATAATTATAAGTGATGACTTAGGTTATACCAACAGCCTTTTTGCATCACCAAAAATAATGAGAGAATTTGTATTACCGGAGCTTACAGAGCTTGTTTGCGAGTTTAAAAAGTACGATGCAAAGGTAATACTGCATTGCGACGGCAATATTAACGAAATTCTTGAAGATGTTGCAAATATCGGCATAAATGCCCTACACCCCATAGAGCGTAAAGCAACTATGGATTTGGAATATGTTAAAAATACTTACGGAGAAAAAATATGCCCCTTTGGCAATGTAAACACATCGAGCACCTTAGCGTACGGCACAAAAGAAGATATAGAAGAAGAAGTAAAGGAATGCTTAAGGGTAGCATCTAAAAACGGAGGGTATGTAATAGGCTCAGACCACTCTTTAAGCCAAGGAATACCCGTTAAAAATGCAATTTATATGTTAGAAGCAATTAAAAAATACAGAGATTATCCTATAAATGTGTAAAGGTGGTAATTATGAGTAAGAGAGACGATGTGCTAAAAGTGCTAAGTGGGCAAACGCCTAAATATCTTCCTTGGTTTGGAGATTTGGCATATTATATAGATTATTTAACGGACGAAAACTTAATGCCTAAGCAATATAAAAGGGAGGAATACTCAAATTCCGAGGCGGCAATTACTCAAGGGCTGGCAAACCCATTTGTTGGCAAGGATTTGCATAAATTTCATAAAGATTTAGGAGTGGGCTTTTATTTGCAAGGCTACTTCCCATTTTTTACGCATTATGATTTAGAAGTAACTACCGACTATGAGGGAAACAGCAAAAAAACTGTGTACAAAACGCCCTACGGCGATTTAACGGAAGTGTGGGAATACATTACAAGCACACACAGTTGGGGGCCAAAAGAGCATTTATTAAAGGATGCCACCGATTTAAAAAAATTGCGCTTTGTATACGAAAACCTAACCTATACACCCGATTATAAATTAGCATCAGACAGAGTAAATATGAGAGACGATAACGGTATAGTAGTTGTGTACACCCCAAAAACGCCTTTTATGGAGCTTGTTGCACTAAAGGCAGGTATAGAAAACGTAACCTATATGTTTTTGGACGATGAGGCAGAGCTTAAAGCAACCCTTGCATTAATGGAGGAAAAACACGACATTGCAACAAAAATAGCAATAGACTCTCCGGGAGAATGTATTTTTGTGCCTGATAATCTCTCAAGCGAGGTTGTGGGCGGTATGTTTTACAACAACTACATAAAACCGGTGCATACAAAATGGGTGGAGGAAATCAAAAAATCGGGCAAGTATTCCTTTGTGCATTTGGACGGCACACTCACGCCGTTGCTTACAGAGCTTTCTAAAGTGGGTTTTAATGTTATAGAGGCGGTAACGCCAATGCCTGTGGGGGATATTGCGGTTAAAGATTTAAGAAATTATGTTTTGGAAGATACAATTATTTGGGGTGGAATTCCCGGCGGTTTTTTTACAAATGAGCTTTCGGATAAAGAGTTTGATGATTTTGTTACAGATGTAATAAAAACTATGAAAAACAGCAAAAATTTTGTTTTGGGAGTTGCAGACCAAGTAGTGCCAAATTCGCTGGAATACAGAATAAAAAGGGTAGATGCTCTTGTGCAAAAATACGGGGAAATTGAGGTGCATAATTAATGCAGTATTCGTC
Organism: uncultured Christensenellaceae bacterium; assembly: GCA_964628515.1. Lineage (GTDB taxonomy): Bacteria > Bacillota > Clostridia > Christensenellales > Christensenellaceae > CAZVNZ01. The sequence continues at coordinate 13,791 of CAZVNZ010000018.1, read as the reverse complement.
TAACAGAAACAACGGTTGCAGAATTTTAGAATACACTTTTAACAACACTACCTATTTGCGTATGGAAAACAACCTGATTTGGATTAATATTTGTGTGGATAAAGGTACAGATATAACTCAAATAGGGTATAAACCAATGGATTTGGATTTTATGTGGAAATCAATATCCGCACCCGTAAATGATTTTTCTAAACACATACCAACCATAAACAGCAAAACGGGGAATAATTTAGATTATTATATGGGTGGCTGGCACGAGGTTTTCCCCGGCGGAGGGCCATATACATACAAAGGCGCAGAATTTGGAATACACGGAGAACTAACCTTGCTAACCTGGCAATTTAATGTGGTGCAGGATAGTGCAGAAGAAATTGCAGTGGAGTTTTTTACGTATACCGTGCGTGCTCCATTTAAAGCTACTAAAACCATCACCATTAAAAAAGACAGCTTGAGTATAGAGTTTTTGGAAAAAATAGAAAATCTAAGCAATGAAGAATTCGAGTTTTTATGGGGGCATCACCCCGTGGTGGGTGCACCTTTTTTAAACAGCAGTTGCGAAATTAACATAGATGGGGAGTATTTTATTACGGATACCTGTTTTGATAACAGTAATTCTTATTTTGAAAATGGCAAAAGATACAGCTTTCCTATGGCAAAATGCAAGGACGAGAAAGTCAGAGATATGCGTTTAATAAACGAAACACCCAATGCAGAACTTATGTATTTTCCAAATATTAATAAAGGCCATGCAAGTATATACAACAAAGATTTAAAAATAGGCATTGGATTTGAGTGGGACAAGACGGTATTTGATACCGTATGGTGCTGGCGAGTGCTAAACGGACTGCCGGGCTATCCATGGTACGGCAGAGAATACTGCGTAGGTATAGAGTTTTGGAACGGTTATCCAAGGTTCGATGTTGCAAAAAAACAAGGCACACTAAAAAAAATAAAGGACAGCATAATTACAAAATATGTATGCAAAATACTGATTTAATAAGGAGCAAGATATGAGCAAAACAACTTCGCTACAAAGATGCTTAGGAGCATTTGAAAATAAAATATACGACAGAGTACCCGTAATACCCCAAGGCTTTTTATTTGCCTGTAAAACGGCAGGGTATAGTATAGGAGATATTAATAAGGACGGCAAGCTAATTGCAAAAACCCATTTAATTTCTCAAAAGCAATTAGGCTACGACGGTGTGGTGGTAGATGTAGACGATGCCAGTTTAGCCGAAGCCTGTGGGGCAAAGGTATTGTTTAGAAAGGATGATGTTGCGGTAGTTAAAGAAGAAGAACCGCTACTGAAAAACATTAAAGATGTAGATAAACTTAAATTGCCCGACCCATACTCGTCCGCAAGATTACCCCAATGGTTAGAGGCTACACGCATACTTAAAAAGGAGATAGGAGAGGAAGTTTTTATTTTAGGTAGGGCGGATCAAGGGCCTTTTGACCTTGCGTGTCTGCTTAGAGGTGCTCAAAACTTTTTAATGGATTTACTGACGGAAGACCCAAAGGATATACACATTTTGCTGGATTATTGCAGACAGGCAAGCACGCTGTTTGCTAAAGCACAAAAAGACTGCGGTGCTCACGCAACTTCAATAGGCGAGGCATACGCAGGGCCAAACTTAATTTCCCCAAAAATGTACAGAAACTTTGCCTTTGAGCATCAAAAAAAGATGGCACAGGAAATGAAGGAGTACGGCATACCATTTTCCATACACATTTGCGGAGATTCTACGGAAATTGTGGGGGATATGGTAAATACAGGTGCAACTATAATAGAAATAGATTGGAAGGTAGATATTGGAAAAGCAAGGCAAATTGCAAATAATAAGGCAGTAGTAATGGGAAATATAGACCCAAGCGACCCTCTTGTATGGGGTACTCCTCAAAAAGTAAAAGAGCAAGCTACAAATATACTAAAAAGCACGGGCGGAAGTGGAGTATTCTTAAGCTCGGGTTGTGCAATGGGGTACAACACCCCAAAGGAAAATGTACAGGCGATGATAGAGGCATCGGCTGAGTTTGGAAATCCTTTTGCGTAAGGTAGTTTTTAACTAAAACCTCAATCCCTGCCGATTAGTCATCTGCATACTGTTTTTAAGGCTTTTATACAAATACATATGTTCTTCGGGAGAGTAGGGCAGTTTGCCGTCGTATTGAATAGGATAAAAATTAAGGCAACTATCCCTCTTTTCCTCCTTCAGTTGAGCACCGGTGTAAAAACAGCTTGCATTGCCACCGGCGTTTTTTACGTAAAAACCACATTCATTGCATTTAATTTGCTCCATTTTTTATACTCCTATTCAAAAATTGCCTCCAATTTAGTTTTTAGTGCTTTAAATATCCATAGAAGTTACACATAATATACCGAACACATAGATAAAAGTCAATATGTTTTCAAAAAACATATTGACAAACGTCTATCCAACTGTTAAACTACACATAGATAAACATCTATCTAAAACCCCAAAAAACCCAAGGAGGCAAGCATGCAAACAAACTACGCAAGCTACGCAAAGCTTATAAAATCAATAAATGCACCCATCAGACTGCAAATAATAGATATGCTTTCTTGCGGAGAACTGTGTGCCTGCGTAATTTGGGAGAAATTCGATATTGCACAACCTACATTGTCTCACCATATGAATATTTTGTGCAAAAGCGGTATTGTTATCCCCAGAAAAGAGGGCAAATGGACTTTTTATAAACTAAACAAGGAAAAAATAACGGAAATAACGGTTTTTTTGGACAAACTGTCTACAACCAAAGAAGATTGTATTTGCAAAGAAGATTGCAGTTGTGGTAAGTAACTAATTTTTTTTGACAAATACATAGATGTTTATCTATATATAAAAATAAAGGAGGAAATAGTAGTGGAAAAGCAAAAATCAGGCATAGGATTTTTTGAGAAATATCTAACACTTTGGGTAGTGCTTTGTATGATTGTAGGGGTGCTGATAGGGCAGTTTTTGCCAAGCATTCCCGAATTTCTAAATAAGTTTGAATACGCAAATGTATCCATACCCATTGCAATTTTAATTTGGATTATGATATACCCTATGATGATGAAGGTGGATTTTAAAAGCGTTAAAGATGTGGGCAAAAACCCAAAAGGGCTATTTGTAACATGGATAACAAATTGGCTTATTAAGCCCTTTACCATGTTTGCCATTGCGTCTTTGTTTTTTTATGTGGCGTTTAAAGCGCTGATTCCCGAAGAGCTTGCAAAAGACTATCTTGCAGGTGCTGTGCTCCTTGGCGCCGCACCCTGTACGGCAATGGTGTTTGTGTGGAGTACTCTAACCAAAGGAAATCCGGCATATACGGTGGTGCAGGTTGCCACCAACGATATTATAATACTCTTTGCCTTTGTGCCTATTGTAAAATTTTTGTTGGGCATAGGAAATGTGGAAGTACCTTGGGAAACATTGTTTTTATCCGTACTGTTATTTGTGGTAATCCCCCTAAGTGCAGGTATACTCACAAGAGTTTTTGTAATAAAGCAAAAGGGAGAGGAGTATTTCAAAAACAACTTTATAACAAAATTTAATAACGTTACAGTAATTGGTTTACTGCTAACCTTAATTATAATTTTTTCCTTTCAGGGAAGGACGATAATAAGCAACCCAACGCATATTTTGTTAATTGCAGTGCCTCTTATAATACAAACTTTCTTAATATTTTTTGTAGCCTATTTTGCTTGCAAACTCCTAAAACTGCCCTACAATGTGGCGGCGCCGGCAGGCATGATTGGCGCATCTAATTTTTTTGAGCTGGCGGTTGCCGTTGCCATTGCGCTTTTTGGAGCAAATTCCCCCGTTGCTCTTGCAACTATTGTGGGAGTGCTTGTAGAAGTGCCTGTAATGCTTACTTTAGTAAGAATTGCAAATAAAACACAAGGATGGTTTCCCACAGAAACTAAAATAACTAAATAAAAAACATAAAGGAGAAACTAAAATGAAAAAAATGGAAATATTCGAACCGGCAATGTGTTGCGAATCGGGATTATGCGGAGTAAGCATAGATCCGGAGCTACTGCGAATTGCGGCGGCAATAAACACACTAAAGCAAAAGGGTATAGAAATCATCAGGTATAATTTAAACAGCAAACCCGAGGAGTTTGTCACCAACCCTGTTATAAACGGCATCATCAACGAAAAAGGGGCGGAGGCTTTACCCGTAATTCTAATTAATGATGAAATTGTGATGCAGGGAAAATACCCATCAAACAAGGAAATTACCGAGTGGTTGGAAATTGACGCAACTATTTTGCAAGGAAAAGAATGTTGTTGCGACAAAAAAGCCGACTGTTGTTAGTGGCTAAAAAGTAGTTAATTAGGAAATATCAAAGTAAAGAAAGGGAATAATAATGCAGATTTTTTCACCAAATAAGGACGTTACAACAAAATATTTATTTTTCACGGGCAAAGGGGGAGTGGGCAAAACTTCCGTAGCCTGTGGAACTGCCGTGGCACTTAGCGATTACGGCAAAAAAGTGTTGCTGATAAGTACAGACCCTGCCTCCAACCTACAAGATGTTTTTAACACAAAGCTTGATAATAAAGGGGTGGAAATTAAAGAGGTTGCAGGGCTTACAGTGGCAAATTTAGACCCTCTCCAATCGGCAAAGGAGTATAGGGAAAGTGTTGTTGCCCCCTTTAGAAACAAGCTACCGCAAGCAATAATAGAAAATATGGAGGAGCAACTCTCCGGCTCTTGTACGGTGGAAATTGCAGCATTTAGCGAGTTTACTAAGTTTATTACGGACGAAAGTATAGCAGAAAAGTACGACACGATTATTTTTGATACCGCACCCACGGGGCATACCTTGCGCATGTTTCAACTGCCTTCCGCATGGAGCAATTTTATTAGCGAAAACACTCACGGAGCCTCTTGTTTAGGGCAACTTTCGGGGCTTGCGGACAAAAAAGAAGCATATAATAAAGCGGTAGAAACACTTGGAGACAAAAATAAAACCACCTTGTTTTTAGTGGCAAGACCCCAAAGTATGCCTATTTTAGAAGCAAGCAGGGCATCAAAAGAGCTTGGGAGTTTAAATATTTGCAACCAACGGCTAATAATTAACGGAGTGCTGGAAAGCTACGACGACGAAATCTCAAAAAACCTGTACACTAAACAGCAAAAAGCAATAGCGGATATGCCAAAAGACTTGCAAGCCTTAGCTACAACCCTTATTCCTATGCGCTCTTACAATATTATGGGTATAGAAAACTTGCGTACCTTATTTAATGGTGATGCACTAAAACCACCCAAAGCAAGTGCAAAAATTTCACATATGCCAAAATTGGCTGATGTAATTGCAGATTTGGCAAGTACGAATAAACGTGTAATATTTACAATGGGTAAAGGTGGAGTGGGCAAATCCACCCTTGCCGTCGCACTTGCTTTAGGGCTATCCCAAAAAGGCAAAAAGGTGCATTTAACCACAACAGATCCGGCGCCTCATTTACAATATATTTTAAAGGAAGATGCAAACATAACAACAAGCCATATAGACGAGGAGAAAGAACTAAAAAAATACAAAGAAATGGTACTTACAGGGGCAAGAAAAACTATGAGCACGGAGGACATTGCCTATATAGAGGAGGATTTACGCTCTCCATGCACACAAGAAATTGCGGTGTTTCGTAAATTTGCGGAAATTGTGGAGGAGGCAAAGGATAGGGTGGTGGTAATAGACACCGCACCCACAGGGCATACACTACTTCTTTTAGACTCCACCCAAAGCTATCACAAAGAGTTAAAACGAAGTAGCGGAGAAATTCCAATAGCGGTAAAAAATCTACTGCCCCGTTTGCGTAGCGAGGAAACGCAGGTAATAATTGTAACCCTGCCCGAGGCTACCCCTGTTTTTGAAGCAATGCGTTTAGAGGAGGATTTGGTGCGTGCTCAAATACCTGTAAAATGGTGGCTGATTAATAACTCTATATATAATACAAAATCTAAAAACAAGTTGCTTTTGGCAAAAGCACAAGGGGAAGCTAAATGGATGAACGAAGTTTATAAGCACACCCACGGAAATTGTGCGCTAATAGAATACAAAGAGGAGGAAATAAACGAAAAATCCATAGAAAACTTACTGTTTCAGTAACCTTCTAAACGCCATTTTTAATTGACAAACAAGTGCTTAGGGTGTATTATGATATTAGTTATTTTTATTAAATAAGGTAAATAATTAAGGTATTAGGTACATAAGACTTAGCAACAAAAGCAATAGGGCTTACTTTTATCACGTGTTGCTAAAATTAACTGATAATTGTGGGGAGAAGACATAATTAGGTGATTTTTACAAACCTTTATTTTCAGGTTACACTTTTGGTAATCCTGTTTATAGTATTTAACTATTCGATGTTTGAGATGGGGGATACCTTTCTAAAAAATCCTCGTCTTAAAAAAGCATTTCGTATTCCTATGGGCATATTAAACACCCTGCTTTCCATAGGCTTTACCCTACTGCCAAACTCTACATCCCTAACCGCCTATATTTGCATAGGCTTACTATTGTTTGTGGAGTTTTACATTTTTTATAAAGATTTGGTTTTAAGAATAATTGCCTTGGTAATTTCCTTTTTAATACATATTATGGTGGTGCGTGCCATAATTGTGGGCATTTTTGCTATTGCAACGGAAAAATCCGTGTTTAGCATTGTAAACGAAAACGTCCTGCTTGTAGCAACCATGAACATTACATTTATAATAATAAACATTATGCTGTTTGTTGTAAGAAGGCTATTGTTGTCAAAAAAATCAAGTATTTTTACAGAGCATAAAGAACAACTTATTTTTTTAATTGCCTGTACGAGTATTAGCTGTATTTACTTTTTTTATAACACAGGATTGTACAGCGCAGATATACCCTACACGGATTTTGGCGCTAAAAATCAGCTTGCCATTTCAATAACCTTATTATGCAGTTACTACGTTGTAATGGCGTTTTCCATTATGGTTGGCAGGTCGGTTTATTACAGAGAAAAAAGCGAGCAACTCACAAAAGAAATTTCTAAAGAACAACAATTTAGAGATTCCGTTACAAGCGATGCTTTGGTTATCTACGAGGTTAATCTTACAAAAGACATCATCACAAAAGGGTTTGAAAATATTCCCGAGGTGCTTAAGCAACATCAATATAAATATAGCAAACTTATAGAAGTGCTTGCACCGGCTTTTGTATATAAAGAGGATTTAGAGCAGTTTTTCGAGTGTGCAAGCAGAGAAAATATTCTAAGGCATTATTACCACGGTAAAGTGGATATGGAAACGGAGTACAGAAGACTTTGTGCGGAGGGAAGTTACATTTGGGTGCGTGCCATCACAACTTTTTTTGAAGATGATGTTAGCGGAGATATTTATGCTTTTGTGTATGTTAGGGATATTAACGAGGAAAAAATTACCGAATTGGAGCTTAAAAGCAGGGCAGAGAGAGATTCTCTTACAGGGCTTTACGATAAAGGTACAACTCAAAAGCATATTACGGATTTCATTAACCAAAATGGGGGAACACAGGCAAAAGGCGCATTAATAATAATAGATGTGGACAACTTTAAAAATATAAACGACGGAATCGGGCATAAATTCGGAGATACGGTGCTTTGTAGGCTGGCAGACAGCCTAAGGGCTATTTTCAGAAGCTCGGAAGATGCAAACACAGACACAAACGGGGATATTATAGGGCGAGTGGGTGGAGACGAATTTATGGTGTTTATTAAAAATACTACGGGTAGAGAAATGCTTGCCAAAAAGGCGGAAAGTATAAGAAGGGCATTTAATAGCACTTACACCTCCAATAACAATAGGCAAATAACAATTTCTGCAAGTATAGGTATTGCAATTTATCCCCAAAACGGAAACACTTTCGAACATTTATATACAGCAGCGGACAGTGCGCTTTATCAATCTAAAAATGAGGGAAAAGACACCTATTCCTTTTACAGCGGTAAGGAGTTTTTAGGTTATAAAAGCCATAGAGATGACATAGATAAAATTAGGTAATTAAGGGGAATACATTATGTCTTTGTTTGACATTGGATATACATCATACACCATAGTGGTTTGCCTTGCGGTTGCATGCTTTTGGTTGATTTCTTTGCAAGAGCCTCGAAAAGAGCAAAAACGCATTATGATAATGTCTGCGGTGGCGGTAGTACAAACTTTGGGGTACTGGCTATCCATTCAGGCGACTGACTTGCAATCTTCAATATTTGCACAAAAACTAATTATGTGTGGTGGAGCATTTATGTTTTATGCCATGTTGTTTGTGGTGTGCTCCGTTTGCGATGTCAAAGTAGCTTTTAAAGTAAAGTGTCTGCTACTCATTAAAAGTGCTTTTTTCTGCATTATTTTTGCAAATTTCGACAATAACCCCTTTGTATATAAAGAGGTAGTGTTTACAGTCACAAACGGATTACCTCGGTTAGAGCTTACGGCAGGTGTACTTTATTATGCTTTTGTTGTGATGATATTTGCGTATATTTTCGTTTTCACTTTTATTATAATTAAGGCATTTACCAAGGCAAAAACCAAGCGTAAAAAATTTATTTTATCTCTTTTACTTGTTTTTGAGCTTTTGCCAACCTTTGCTTTTATCTACGATAAAAATGCAGGAGCAGGCATTAGCCTTATACCCATAGGGTATATGATTTCCGAGTCTATTATAATATTTTTAATATACTTTTTAAAAATTTATGACGTTAAAAATTTAGCAATGGTGCTTGCCTTTAATAATAACGAGGACGGCATTATAATTGTAGACAACAAGAATAACTATCAAGATGCAAACACAAGGGCAAAAGAGCTTATACCCAAACTTACATCTCTTTACAACAACGACAGTATTTTAAATGTATCACCCATAACAGACGCAATTATTTTGGACGATTCTACTGCGGAAATATATGGGGACGGGCGGTTGTACCTCCCTAAAATACAGCAGATTTCAAAGGGAAACAAGCACACGGGAAATGTTATTTGGCTTAAAGATATTACTTTAGAGCGTAAAAATACTGAGCTTGCAGAGGCACACAGGCAAATGCTACAAAAAGATGTGGCGGAAAAAACGGAATTGCTTGAAAAAGCGGAGGCGGCTACACGGTCTAAATCTGAGTTTTTAGCAAAAATGAGCCACGAAATACGTACCCCCATGAATGCAATAGTGGGTATGGCGGAGCTTTGCCTTAGAGAAAGCTCCACCCCCGAAACTAAAAAATATGCAACAAGCATAAAACAAGCAAGCGGAAATTTACTTACAATTATTAATGATATACTGGATTTTTCCAAAATAGAGTCGGGCAAACTAATAATTTCTACTCAAAATTACTGTCTAAACTCTCTGATAAACGATGTAATAAGCATAATAAGTGTTAGGGTTATAGATAAATCTTTAATGTTTGCGGTAAATGTCAACGGAAATCTACCCGCAATGCTTATAGGAGACGAAATTCGCATTAGGCAAATTATGCTTAATTTACTGGGAAATGCGGTAAAATACACTAAAGAAGGCTATATTAAACTAACGGTGGGGGGAGAAATACTAACTGACGACACAGCCACACTAAAAATAGAGGTAGAAGATACGGGAATTGGCATAAAAGACGAGGATATGCAAAGTCTGTTTGGAGAGTTTTCCCAATTCGATAACGAGCGCAATCGTGGGGTGGAAGGCACAGGGCTTGGGCTTGCCATTGCAAAAAATCTTTGCATAACTATGGGGGGTAGCATCGACGTAAAAAGTGTTTACGAAAAAGGCAGTACCTTTAGTGTAACCCTACCCCAAAAATACCCAAAATGCAATAAATTAGCGGAGGTGCAAAACAAAGATTTACGGGTAATAGTGTACGAATCACGGGAAATATACGCAAATTCTTTGATGTACGGCATAAACAATTTAAAGGTAAACTGCACTTTGGCTAAGGATAAAGAGGCGCTTTTAAAATTACTTAAGACTAAGGATTACTCCCATTTATTCTTCCCTTCTTTCTTGCTTGAAGGGGTAAGAGAGGTTGTGGGGGAGGTAAGTACATCCATAAAACTCGTAATGCTATCGGAGTTTGGAGAAGGGCTTGTTTATGATAACTGTCGCATTGTATCTATGCCTATTTATGCCGTACCCATTGCAAATGTGCTAAACGATGTTTCCGAAGATGTTTTTTACAAAAACAGCGAGGACAATAGTATACGTTTTATAGCACCCAAAGCCAAAATTTTAGTGGTAGATGATATTATTACAAACTTAAAGGTTGCAGAAGGGTTGCTTTCTCCCTTCGAGATGCAAATAGACGTTTGCGAAAGGGGTTATGAGGCAATTAATTTAATAACAAAAACTCCCTACGATATTGTATTTATGGACCATATGATGCCGGAAATGGACGGAGTGGAAACCACAACCAAAATACGAGAGTTAAACCTGCCTTACGCAAAAACAATTCCCATAGTAGCCTTAACGGCAAATGCGGTATCGGGTGTAAGAGAGATGTTTTTAAGCAACGGTTTTGATGATTTTTTATCAAAGCCCATAGAAATGACCAAAATGATAGAAATTTTAGAGCGGTATATCCCCAAAGAAAAAATTGAGCAAACCACAAAAAAAGCAAGGCAAGAAGGGGAAATTCCCTTTGAAATAAAAGATGTAGACGTAAAAAAGGGTATAGCAACCGTAGGCGGAAACAAAGAACAGTACATAAACATCTTACAGATATTTTTAATGGACGGCACAAACAAACTTAAAGAAATTGACGATTGCTTAAATGAGGGGGACGTTAAATTATACACCACCAACGTACATGCCCTAAAAAGTGTACTGGCAGGAATAGGAGCAGGAAAACTTTCCGAAATAGCAAAATCTTTGGAATTTGCGGGCAAGCAGGAAAATATAGTATATATTAAGGACACTCACGATACATTTACCCAAGGTTTATCCGCACTTTTAGCGGAAATATCAAGTGTGGTGGGCAAAGAAGAAAGTATGCAAACAGGTGAAAAACTAACGGAAACAGAGGAAACAGAGGAGCTTTTGCGGTTGAAAAATGCACTGCAAGATTACAACGCAACTGCGGTAAACTCTGCATTAAACAGGCTAAAAAGCGGTTGCAATCCGCAAAAAAGGGAGATGCTTGCAAAAATTGAGGAGCAGGTAGCCCTATTTGAATACGAGGAGGCAGAAACCCTTTTAGACGCACTACTCCCCTAAGTTACTCTTACTTATTATGATGTTCTTGCTCTTGCGTATCTGTGGTGCCGTGAGAGTCGGTACTTCCTCTAAAATCATCATCATTATTATTAGCATGATGAGAAGCGATTTCCTTAGTTATTTCGGGTATGGAATGATGCTTGTACTCCTCTACGGAAACGTTGGGGTTTAACTCCTTTAGTGTTTGAATTGCCGTGTATTTATAGGCGGAGACACCGCTTGATCCGGCGTTTGTTTTTGTTTCCTCGTCCACACAATAATACTCAACCTTAGCATCGGCATGATGAGCTTTTAAAGTAGTATCCACAATAGCTTGCAAAGATTGTGTGACTGCGGTTTGTTTGTTGTTGTCTGCGGATTGTACCGCCACCCACATTTGCGAGGATTTAGCCAAGTAGGGTTGCATTTTAGGGCTGTCCATAATAAGTTTTACAGCCTCGTTATAATCTTTATTTTTTACACTAACGCTTTCTAATAGCTGTCTGCCTTCATCATTATAATAATTGGCGGAAATTACCTTGTCTAAGCTGTTTACCGAAAGGGAAATACTGGGGTTGATATCCAAACTTATGTATAAAGTTTCTTTGCTGTACCCATTTGTCAGAGTAATAAAAAGTAGCACCGCAAAACAGGCGGCCGCAAGGGCAAACCCTTTGTATAGCTTGCTTTTGCTTTGCCTTTTCCTTTTGTTTAGCACATTTTCGTAGGTTTTTGCCATTAAATTTTCCTCGGCGGTTATGCTATCAAAAGTAGCTTTAAATTTATTCAAGCGTATCACCTCCAAGTATGGTTTTAAGTTGCTCCCTGCCCCTCGAAAGTAGGGAATACACCGTGTTTTCGCTTTTTTTCATAATGTGGCATATCTCTTTTGCTTTATAGCCTTCGTAATAATGCAGATAAATTGCATCTCTGTATAGGGGAGGCAATTGTCTTACTGCCTGTAAAATGTCGGTATTTTCGGGGGTAGAACTTTGGGGTGGCTCTATTTGCTCACTTTTAAGCTCCACATTTTTCTTCCAGTAGGTTTTTAAATAATCTTTGCAGGCATTTACGGTTACACGTATAAGCCATGCTTTTTCGTGTTCTTCGTTTTTAAATATAACAAGACTAAGGATATATTTCGTAAAAACATTTTGAAATATATCCTCAACATCCTGTACATTGTGTAAATACATAAAACAAATGCGTTTAACAGTATTGGAATGGGCTGTTATTGCATGTTTTAACTGAGTTTCAGACTTCACTCTTGCCTCTTGCTACCTCATTTATGTGAGGAATTGTGATTTTTATGCCCGTCGCCGCTGCTGTGTCCGCTGTAAGTTTTACCGTTGTGGCTGTGGTTTGATGTTTTTGTGCAGTTTTTAACGTTGCATACACCTCTTGTTGATTTTTTGTTGCTTTCGCTAACGGTAGTGTTACCGCCTCTGTGGCTACTGCTGTGTCCACCGCCGTGATTGCCGGCAAAGGCTGTACTTGTAACCATTACGCAAAGGGATAGGGCAACTACTGTTGCAATTATTATTTTCTTCATTTTTGACCTCCAAAATGTATTTCTATATATAATACGAATGGGAGTATTAAAACCTTGCAACATTTTTAATTTTTTTTTGTGATGTTGATATTGAGAGTATGGCAGATTTTTTTGGGGGTGTCAAGGGTGGGGGGGAGAATTTCGTTTGAAGAGGGGGGAGGTAGGGGTGGGGGGGTGAATTAGTTATTTAAACAAATTACTATGAGAGCCGGTACGAGTCAGTAACAGTAATAACTCGTTGTTAGCTATTTCATAAATCAAAAGCCAATTCGGAGTAATGTGGCATTCTCTACATCCTTTATATTCTCCGATTAATTCATGATCTCTAAATCTTGCAGGTAAAGCTTTATTATTTACAAGCAAATTTATAACCTCGGTCAATTTGGAAATATCATAACCACGTTTCAAAATTCGTTTATAGTCCTTTTTAAAAGTTGAATGGTATCTAATTGTCAGCATTTAAGTCCTCCATCAATTCCTCCACAGAATTAAAAGAGCGACTTAAATTTCTGCGGTTACTAACATCATTTATAGATGTATGTGTATTAGTGTTAGGTGTGTGCATTGTAATTTCAAAAGGAATACCTTGCTCTCTGATTGATTGTCGCAAAAACAAATTTATTGCAGATGTCATATTAAGCCCAAATTCCGCAAATAGTGCTTCTGCTTGCTGTTTTACTTCGCTATCCATTCTAATATTCATATTTGTATTTTTCAAGATTAATCACCTCGCATATAGTATATAATAATTGTAGCATATTGTATATTCAATGTAAATACATAAAGTATAAAATAGCTATAACTGCACCTTTATAATGGCTAACAAGAAAAACGTGCCACCAAAAAAAAGCCCACAAAAGAGTATGCGAATTGGGTTTTCTTTTGCTTATTCGGATGGTAGTGGTAGTAAAAGTGCTGCGCACGCATCAAATAGGAAGTTAAGTTTTTGCTTCGCAAAAATCACAACATTACTATTATAATATACAGTTGATGTGGTCAAGAAAAAGTAGACACGGCAAACTCCGAGAAGGCATATTATGTT
>CAZVNZ010000017.1:0-62647 GCA_964628515.1 uncultured Christensenellaceae bacterium | reverse complement strand
TGAAATACCTTTTTCTGTAGTGGATTTTATATCTTAAGTGCATTTGTCCACTCCCCTTTAATCATAGTCAAAAATTCAGGACGGTTATCTGTCATAGCGGATTTTGCACGATCTACATATTCAGCAACAATGGTAATACCGTTTCTCTCGGAATACTCCCTGATTGCACGAAGCTGCGCATCAATGCTTTCATCTCGTTGATTGTCTGAGCTAAAACGTGCATAGACCGCCGCCCTTACGATTTTTTTGTTTTTCTTTATTCGATCTAAATGATTCATCGTGTCCTCCGTTTCGAAGGAAGCAAATACAGCATAATTCAATTTTCAAGGTGCTTAGTTATACTCTACTATGCTTCTTCGCGGTTTTCAATTTTTAGATTTTTTGTTGTTTTCACATTCGTAGATGCACTGTAACAATGCTTCTATCAGCTTTTGCTCGCTGACTTGGTTTTCTTGATTGATTCTGATGTTTATTATTTGCAGCCTTGTTTCCACTTTCTTTTTCATACCAACCCTCCAAAATATCCGTCGTCTTTCACACGCCGCATAAAAGCTTTTACCGCGCCTAGATCATCTGTTGTTGGCATGGCAGGCAATGCGCTCAACACAGCATCGTGGTATCGCCTGCCCATCAAGGCGCGGTGATCGAGCACCGAGATCACGCAGGTGTCCGTCTCCGTGCGGATTGCCCGCCCTGCGCCCTGTTTGAGCTTCATCTGCATACTCGGCAAAATCACATTGTTGATAAACAGCTGCAAGCTCATGTACTTAGACTTTCGGCGGTCGGTTATGGGGTTTGGTATGGGGAATGGCAACCGCACGATGATCAATGACGAAACAATATCGCCGGGGAAATCCACACCTTCCCAAACTGCGCCGGTGGCAAAGAGTACGCCGTTTTTGCTGTTCTTAAACTGCTCGATTGTGTTGTAACGGTTTTTGCTCATGATGAATCTTGGATAAGGCAATGATTTCAACATTTCGCATACCTTTGCCATTTCTGCATACGACGTAAACAGCACCAGACCATGACCGTGCGAAGCGGCGAGAATTTTTTCAATTTCGTGCGCAAGACCTGTCATATCGCTTTGCGCTCCTGTGCGTTTGGGCAGATACAGCAGACCGTTGTTTTGATAATCAAAAGGGGAGCTTGCCACAGATTCCGTTACCGTGCGCCTAAGCCGCTTGATTGCAGCTTCATCGCGAAAAGACTTGAAATCCTTGCCCACTGCTAACGTACCGGAAGTCAGAATCATGGGTTCGGGAAGGCTCCACAGCACACGTTTGATGCGTTCGTCCATATCGGCAAGTGTCGCTCTCAGAATGGGGGTACCGCTATCGTCTTTTTCGGCATAGTAGAAATACTCTTTTTTCTGTGTTTGAAACAGCGTGAGCGTTTCAATGATCTCCATGAGTTCATTGATGGTGCGATCACTGGCTTTGATGACAATGGCTCTGTTCAGGGCATTCAGCACTTTTAGAACAATGCTCAGCATTTGCTTGCGTTCGCTGTGTAACGTGTATGGCACTGCGCCCGATTCGCCAAAAGCAATGGTCTGTAGATCGGCAAGTAATCGCTTCAAACTCTTGCGTACCTTGTCGCCTTTGATTTCAATGCCATCTTCTTTCAGAGCAAGCAGCAACTCCCGCATATGAGATATGCCAAGCGACTTGCCAAACATTTGCCGCGCTGCTTCGGGGATTTTGTGCGCTTCATCAATCACGATTGCGCGATAATCTGGCAACAATGGCGGGCGGGCATCCTCTCTGTGTATGGCATCTGCAATGAAAAAGTTATGATTGCAGATTTGAAAGAGATACTCTGTCGATTTACTTTGGTTCACAAAATCTTTGTATCGGCAGATTCTGGATAAACAGTTGCATTGATCGGGCACGCAGATTTGATCTTTGTCAAAACGGCTGATGTGCGGAATGGTATCTAAATCAAGCATTGTTTTGGCCTGAAAAAGTGCTTCACTTTGCACTGCATTTTTGAGTTCGAGATTGGCTTTTCGTATGCGCTGCGCCAGTCTGCGATCACAGACATAGTGCGCTTTGCCTTTTCTGATGACCGCTTGAAAGGGTTCTTCAATTATCTGCTCGTCGACCAGTACCTTTGACAAAAATGGAATGTATTCGTTATAGATGGCGTTTTGCAGTGCTATGCTGGCGGTGGAAATCACGATGGGGCGATTATCGCTGCACTTATGTTTTCTGAGCAATACGCCTGCCACCAGATAAGAAAATGTTTTGCCAATTCCTACGCCTGCGTCGCAAAGGGCTATACTGTTGCCGTTCATAGTATCCAGCATTTCATGACAAAGATTGATCTGTGCCTGTCTTGGTTTCATGCCGTGCTTGGGTAAAACATCTAAAAAGATGGTATTAATCTCTTGATGCGCTTTTCCAATCATTGGCTTGCCTCCTTGTTGGTTTTTGAGTATCAGAACTCTGTGGACTTAAAAAAATCCATAGAGTTCTGACACCCGTGCTGTGATTGTCTGGTTTCGGTATTTATCTCCACCCCCCGAAAGGGAACGATACGACACGACCTTGGCAAAGGTCATCCACGGGCATATACCGAGGGTCTTTACTGCTTACAACCCTCGGGCAGCGCCGCCTGTCTGACGTGCAGGCTAACGATGAGTGTCTTATTATGCATCTATTGGTTGTCATGGCGCAGACATGCCACTGTCTGTTTGTGCAGGAATGGTACCGCTGCCCGGCGCTATGGTCCTTGCCGGGGTCATCGCGCTTCCGGCAGCTCGCTCAAACCAAGAGACGTTTTCCCGTATCGCTGAATATGTAATTTTCAATGTACAGAGAGAGTAAACCCCCTCGACTACTTACCCGTTGAACGAGGGGGTTGAGTACCAGTATTTTTAAGAATTTAATAGTTTGCACAATTTAGAAAGAATTTTTGCTTTTCTTTTGTTGACTGCCTTTTGAGATATACCAATCATTTCTGCATATTGACGTTCAGAAAAACTGCAAAAATACAATGCGTTTATTAGACTCTGTTCGTCATCGGTCAACTCATGCAGGCATCTGTGAAGTTTCTCAGCCATCAGATTATGTATGACAGTATCTTCTACATTTTCCGTTGTATCCGCGAACTCATAATTGTTTTCAAACAGACGGTCAAACGAATCTTCTCGGTTTTTGATGAGTGTGATAGATTCGTTTTCCTGATCAACGAGATACCGCTCATATTTGAGATCCCGCTCCATATACTCCATTTTGCGATCGCTTTTTTTAAGCACATCAAGCATCTCGTCCGTTATACCGGGGTATTGCGCTTTGTAATTGGGTTTGAATTTAGACATTTTTGTATCCTCCGAATTTGATTGAAATTTTCGAATCAAACCCGAAGTGGGCGGGGCGCGGATGCTCATACGAATCCTTTCCCAAGAACGCAAAAAAGGCCGCGGGATTCTTCCCGCGACCTTTGCCGTTTCGGTCGTCATATTTGGTTTTATCCGCACAAAAAAACTCCCCGCCTTCGGAGAGTTTTTTGCATAGATTATTCCATTATGACCATTGTATTCCTATTGACATGCGCATACAATTCCGTTTTGGTACCACTTGCGTTCCGTGTCCGTACCAATTAGGTGCACAGATAGTTCGCTTTTTGTTCACTGTATTCAGGAAAGTCGGTGATGTGCATCTGCACATCGGTTTCTTTTAAATACCTGTACACCTGCGGCAGCATGTATCCCCACAACACAATCCCAAACAGATGGATGGCTTTCTTTTTTCGCCTGTAATATTGCGTTCGCTCAATCTCCAGCGTTTCAATCATTTCAGCATCCGTCTGTTTGTTGGCGTAGATATACTGATTGGTGAGTATGATGAAATATAGCTCTCCGTGTTCTGGGTACGCTTTCAGTTTCAGTAACGATTTATCAACCAGTCCAATCAGCAGCTTGGTTTCCTCCAGATTCATCAGCCGTTCTTCCGCTTTTTGCTTGTCAATGCCACTTTCAAAGTCAAACGACAGATAATCAGCAAATTCACGAATGCGCCTGCTTCCGAAGTCGTGTGCCTGCAAATCAGTATCGGACATAATTTCCTGTGTCCTCCAAATCACATCCCGATATATCCTGAGCAGTAGCTTGGATTTGTGGTACACCTCGTCTTTGAAACCCGTCTCTGGTTTTACAGCGCCCGAAATCATGTTGAGTATGCTTTTTTTGCACATGATGAACCCTCCCATCCCTCATATATTTTTGATTGCTTGTGCAATAATTGCCGGTTGTTTCATACCTCCAAATACCACTTATTCTCAACTAAAAACAAAAATGCGTTTTTCCCGCCAATCAATACAGTATAACGCAAACCCGCGACACCAACCTTCAAACTTGCGCCGGGGCACACATCCAGCACCTTGGTGATGTTGAAGATATGCTCATCGCCCGCAGCATCGACCCATTTGACCTTAACCGGCATCACTTGCCCCAGCGTATTAAAATCTGCGCGTACCTTTACGCAGCACTGTTCTGCATGTTCCATTCTATACATCCTCAGAAGAACCCGACAGGATGAATGATATGATCACCCTGTGGATTGAGATACCCAAGCGGTTTATCTACCATAAGGTTGCCGCGCAGTATGCTGTGGTGCCCATAACGTCGCCTAATCTGATCGACCGTGCGCTCCAGCGTTTCTTCTCTGATGCGGGCAATCTCATCGTCAAACAAGTCAAGCTGCACAGAAGCACTTGCCGGAACAAGATTGGTGGCGCGGACGCCCACGCTTCGCAGCGGGGGCTGTGTTTGCAGACAATAGTGCCGCTGAAACAACTGCATAGCAGCATGATGCAGCTCTGTGGCAAGGCAGGTTGGTTTATCGAGGGTCATTTGCCGTTCAAAAGACAGTAGTTGATTGTCTCTCAAGCTGATCTGCACCGTTCTTCCAAGCAGACTGTATACGCGTAAACGAGCAGCCACACTCTCGCAGAGTGTTGTGAATGTGATGCTGACATCTTCGTTGGTTGTCAGGTCGCGTGGGGTGGTGGTACTGTTACCGACCGATTTGACAAGCGAAGAAGCACCAAGGGGAGCGACGGGCGATGTATCCATGCCATTGGCAAAGGTGTGCATATAGTGCCCCCATTTGCCAAACCAAATTTGCATTTGTGTAACGGGTGTGGTTGCAACGTCGCCTATGGTAAGCAATCTGTGGCGCAGCAGCTTTTTATAGGTTGCGCTGCCAATGCCGAGTAGTTCATTTGCATGGAGTGGCCACACCAGCTCTTTATAGTTCTCACGCGAAAAGACTGTGGTGGCATCCGGCTTTTTGTAATCACTGCCCAACTTGGCGAATATTTTGTTCCAGCTCACGCCGACAGACGCAGTGATTCCAAGTTCGTGTTTGATGCGCTCACGTATTTCGTCAGCAATCTCCTTGCCGCTTTTCTTAAAATAGGTCAGTGCCGAGGTCAGATCAAGCCAGTTTTCATCAAGTCCAAACGCTTCAATGCGGTTTGTATAGTCTGCATAGATTTTGCGCGACATCTCACTAAAACGCAGATACCTGCCATAGTGCGGCGGAACAATCACAAGATCTTTGCACTTTTCCCGTGCCTGCCAAAGAGCTTCGCCGGTTTTGATGTTATATTTCTTTGCAATCTCGTTTTTGGCAAGAATAATGCCGTGCCGCTTTTCCGCGTCACCACCCACTGCCACCGGCAAATGACGAATAGCCGGATTGTGCAGGCATTCCACGCTGGCATAAAAACCATTCATATCAATGTGTAAAATTGTTCGCTCCATATCGCATACCACGCATCTATGATTTCTAGAGTAGTATCATTATATATCTAATAATAATAGATGTAAAGCAAAATATATCTATGATATGTAGACGATCTACTTGCGTGTTGTATCAGTCCGCTGTATAATGCTAACCAGGGGGATAATACAATGAATTTATCAGAAACACTGAAAGCGCTACGCAGCGAGCATGGTTTTACGCAGACGCGTATTGCGGAGTATTTTTCTAAAAATGGTATGAAAATATCATCAAAATTGGTATCCAGCTGGGAAACAGGAAGAAACACGCCGGACGCAATGCAGCTTTTAATGCTTTGCCGGATGTATGGGGTGCGGGATGTTCTTTCTGTTTTTTTGGGTCTTGCGCCGGAAACAGCGATGGACAGGCTGAACCGTGCTGGGCGTGAGCGGGCGCTTGAGTATGTTGAGATGCTTGCACAAAACAGAAATTATACCAATCACCCTATACTGCTGGAAACAAGAAAGCGCCAGCTACCGCTTTATGACATTTCTGTATCGGCGGGAACAGGGCAGTTTCTTGACAGTGACAGCTATACGCTCATTGACGTGAGCGACAATGTGCCGCTTGACGCGACGTATGCGCTGCGTGTCTCAGGAGACAGTATGCAGCCGGGTATTCAAGATGGTCAAATCATCTATGTAAAGCAGCAACAAACGCTTGAAAACGGAGAAATTGGCATTTTCTTGTTGAACAATGACGCCTATTGCAAAAAATGGCTGAACGGCAAGCTGGTCTCACTGAACACGCATTATGCGCCTATCGCAATTGGCGATTACGACGAGTTTCGCATATATGGGAAAGTGGTGGGTTGACAATATGTGTGGAAGATACTATGTCAGCATAGAAGAGCAGGAGCTGCGAGACATCATAGCAGAAATTGAAAGGGAACACGGTGCGCCGGAGGTGAACACCGGCGAGATCCGCCCTACGAATATCGCACCCGTTCTGACGTATGTAAATGGGCAAATCAAACCGCAGGCAATGCTGTGGGGATTTCCTAAATGGGGCGAGCAAAAGGGTGTGATTTTTAACGCCCGTGCAGAAACTGTACTGGAGAAGAATATGTTTCGTCGTTCTATTTTAGAGCGCCCTGTTTTGATTCCCACGTCCGGGTTCTTTGAATGGAAGGCGGTATCTGACCGATCCGCAAAGGAGAAATATCTTTTTACAGATCCAAAAGAAAGCATTTTATATCTTGCTGGGTTTTATAACACATTTGCGGATAAAGATGGACCGGTGAAAGAGAGATTCACCATACTTACCACCGCCGCCAATGATTCTATGTTGCCATACCACAATAGAATGCCTGTCTTGCTGCGCAGAAGCGAAACGGAAGCGTGGCTACAAGGGAATGAGCTGTCGCAGTTTTTGGAGCGCATACCGTTTGCGCTGAGGGCAACGGCGACTTGATTGTGCGCATAAGCAGTTTATGGCACTACCCCAAATGCACTTTGAAGTTATCTACCTCAAAATGCAGGCGTTCTGCAAAACGGAATGCATTTGATGCTGCTTGATAAGCCATACAACAACTCTTTCAGAATATGCTGGGAACGCAGAAGAAAGAACAGGGTTTCCAAAATAATTTTCTGCGGATCTAACCGGTGTAATCTTCTCCTCGTTTTCCGAAACATTTGCCGCAGTGTATACATTAAATTTTGGATCATTCTACCCAATGCAACAACCACCGAAACACACCTTTTTTTCGCTCAATGCTTTTTGGAGATCTTTGGAACAAGCAGGATGTCCCCATATTATTTTTGCAATCTGTTTTGACTGGCACCATGAGCAACAAATATCTTCTAGCTCCATATCTTACCTCTCACATTTATTGTTATTGTTATCGTACCAGTAAATAAATCGCCCGCACTTTGGGCAAGTGCTACCGTTAGTTTGCTTTACAGCCCAATTTTCAACGCCTTTTGCCTTTCATGTATTGTCTTAGATTACAGTTGCATGATGGCATATGTCGTTTTGATAATGATGCTTAAAAACGTTTCCAGACGTTCGCGGGGAAACCCGCTACATTCATAACAGTGTGACGTTATGTGCCTTAATCAATCTATAAAGCTGTGCTGAATTCTCATTATTTCTCGCTCGATTCTTCTTTTGTGTTTCCCATTGCTTCTACTAATTCCATTGTAAAAACTTCCATGTCAGATGGTTTGTCAGTGGTGATTTTGTAAAGAAGATCAAAGATCATTTTTTCAAGCTGCTCCGCATTTGTTTGCAGAAAACCATCTGCTTTGCAATTTGTTATTTCATAAACACGCTTGTCTTTGAGTTGAGAAAGCTTATCTTTTAGTTTGTCAATTTCAGACCTGTATCTAGCGACAACATTATTTTGTTGCATTAAACCGCTCCTAATGTTTTAGACCAATGTTTTATTTTTTAGAGGTACTGCGCTCCTAAGATAGCTCGTTTTCACACATTAGCCGGGTTTGCTCCATGACAATCTCTACCGCTTTGTCCGATTTCTCCGGTGGATACCCATATTTTTTGAGCAGCCTTTTCACCACCATCTTTATCTTCGCCTGTACGCTTTCCCGAATAGCCCAGTCAACCGATACACTACCTTTGATAGCCACGGTAAGGTCTCGAGCAATTTGCTTCAGTATCTCATCGCTCATAACTTCCTTGGCAGATTCGTTTTCAGAGAGCGCATCATAAAACGCCAGTTCATCTTCGGAAAGCCCGGTTTGCTGTCCACGCTTTTGTGCATCAGTGATTTCCTTGGCGAGCTCAATGAGCTCCATAATAACCTGCGTGGTTTCGATGGTGCGGTTTTGATACTTCTTGATGGCGTTATCCAGTAGCTCTGAGAATTTTTTGGACTGAACCAGGTTGCGTTTCGAGAAGGTCTTTATAGTGCCTTTAAGCAATCGTTCGAGCAGCTCCACCGCAAGGTTTTTCTGTTTCATGCCACGGACTTCTTCTAAAAACTCCTCTGACAATATAGCGATATTGGGCTTGCTGAGACCAACGGATTCCAAAATATCAACGACCTCGCCGGATGACAGGGACTTTGAAATCAGTTGATTGATTTCCGCATCCAGTTGAGAAACCGTTTTTTTCTTGCTGGCATCTTCCAGCATTTTGACAAGAGACGCTTTCACCGATTTATGGAAGCTAACCTCCAGGTTAAGCCGAGCAGCAGTTTCCGTTGTTGCACAGAGTGAAAAGGCACGAGAAAGCTCGGTTGCCAGTTTCAAATACTCTTTTTTGCCATCCTCACGCAACCCAATGACAAAATCCATCGTTTCAATAATCGCTTGCATTTTATCTTTGGAAGTGCCGGTAAAGAATTTCTGATAATTGTGATCGTGTAGAAGCTCACGAATCAACTCGATTTTTTCAAGTAGAACCGCTGCTGCAAGTTCTGTATCCACACCGGTAGTCCTTTTATCACTTTCGGTGTATTGCGAAAGCGCATCTTTAAGGTTCTCAGCAATACCGATATAATCGACCACCAAGCCGCCTTGCTTTTCCTTAAACACTCGATTTACTCGAGCGATCGCCTGCATGAGGTTATGTCCATTCATGGGCTTGTCAATATACATCGTGTGCATGCTGGGTACATCAAAGCCGGTGAGCCACATATCTCGCACTATGACCAGTTGCAGCTCGTCTTTTGTGTCCTTCATACGCTTGGCAAGGGTTTCTCGAGTTGCCTTTGTGCCGATATATTTCTGCCAATCCGCTGGGTCGGAGGATGCCCCAGTCATGACAACCTTGATTTTGCCGCCCATCAAATCATCGTTGTGCCAATCCGGGCGCAGAGCAACAATCGCTTTATAAAGATCAATGGCAATGCGGCGGCTCATACAGACAATCATGCCCTTGCCACCGGCAGTTTCCTGTGCTTCCTGGCGCTTCTCAAAATGCTCCACGATATCTTTGGCAATGGTAGAAACCCGCTACTGAGCACCGACAATTGCCTCCAACCTCGACCATTTACTCTTGAGCTTTTCACGCTGAGTTTCTTCCTGATATTCAGTAATGTACTCATATTCTCTGTCGATGACCGGTTTCAGCTCATTCGGCAGGTCGAGCTTTGCAATGCGGCTTTCGTAGAAAATCTTGACGGTAGTGCCGTCTTCCACCGCTCGGGTCATATCGTAGATGTCGATATAATCACCAAAGACCGCCCGGGTATTTTTATCGGTTAGCTCAATTGGCGTACCGGTAAAGCCGATATAGGAGGCGTTCGGCAAGGCATCACGCATATATTTGGCATAGCCATACTTGATGTAGGCTGCGTCCTCACTTTTGATAACATCTGCGCCAAATCCATACTGACTGCGGTGCGCTTCGTCTGCCATTACGATGACATTCTTACGATCGGTCAGCACAGGGGCAGCATCGCCTTTTTCTTCGGGAGCAAACTTCTGAATAGTGGTGAAGATGATGCCGCCGCTGGTGCGATTGTTGAGTAGCTCTCGCAGATGCGCACGGTCGGTTGCTTGCTGGGGTGCGCCTCGGAGCAAGTCCTTGCACTTGGAGAATGTAGAGAATAGCTGGTCGTCTAAATCGTTGCGATCGGTGATGACCACAATGGTGGGGTTGCCCAGTGCTTCGGACAGTACCAATTTCCCGGCATAAAAAACCATAGACAGGCTTTTGCCGCTGCCTTGGGTGTGCCAAATGACACCGATGCGCCGGTCGCCCTGTTCCATCGTTGCCCGTTCGGTGCTGTCTACCGCTTTGTTAACAGCGTGGTACTGATGATACCCAGCGAGAATTTTATAGGTATCTTTGCCATCTGTTTGGAAAAGCACAAACTGGCTGATGAGATCGAGGAAGTGCTCTCTTGTAAACATACCCTTAATCAACACTTCGAGCTGCGGAATGGAGAGGGGGGCTACGCCATCGCCGTCAATGGTGCGCCAAGCCATAAAGCGCTCCTCGTTGGCGGTAAGAGTACCCGCTCTTGCGTTAATGCCGTCCGAGATGACCATGAAAGAGTTGTATGTAAAGAGCGTGGGTATGCTGATTTTGTAAGTTTGTAGCTGGTTGTAGGCATCGGAGATGTCCACATCTTCGTTGCTGGCGCTCTTGAGTTCTATGACCACCAGCGGGATGCCATTTACAAAGATCACCATATCCGGGCGTTTCTCCACCTTACCCTCGATGACGGTAAACTGATTGACCGCCAAGAAGTCATTTCTATCCCAGCGCTCAAAATCGAATATCTTTGCCTGGGTATAGCGCATATTGCCGTCGGGCTGGCGATAGGAAACATCCACGCCATCGGTCAACATCTTTTGAAACGCCTTGTTGTTTTGCAGCAGACTGGGACTCCCGGGAATGGCAATCTTACGATATGCCTCATCAAGCACATCAGAGGAAAGCCCCGGGTTTAGCCGGGAGAGCGCATCACGCAACCGCTCGGAGAGGAGCACATCGCCGTAGTCATCTCGCTCGGCATATTCACCCTCGGGGGAAAGCTCCGGTCCGAAAGCGGTTTCATATCCCAATTCTTGAAACCACTCCAGCGTGGCTTCTTCAAGGTGGGATTCGCAGAAGTTGTTGGACATTTTCATTTTACCTCCTTCCAAAGTTCTGATTTGCCACCATTGCATTTACAAGTGTCTAACCCACACGAAGGGGTGCACTCATATATAAGCATACGGATTTTTGCTTGTTTCCCACGCCCAAATTGTCTATCAACCTCAGTTATTTTCGCTTGCTGCTTTGTGGCGTTACAATATACACTATTCGTGCTAACTATTTTATCACCTATCATTTTGACACCCCCTAAATCTTTAGTGATTTCTGAAAATAATCATCCATTTTTTTGGATTCATATTGTTCTATCGCTTTTTTCAAGCTCGCAAGTTCCTGCTCTCTATCGCACATAACTAATTTCACTGGGGAATAATCCATGAGCAAAATCCTAAAATGATTTAGAATTGGCATGGCGTACGATCCCCACTTGTTATCCATGAGCATAAATAGTTCTAAGGTGCTTGTATGTAGCATTGCAAAATAATCCAAAACGATTGAATCATCAATCATAGTAAATGGATCTACAGTTAATCCTGCTGCATGGTTTTTTACCGTAATGGTTGCGATGTAGGAACGCCGTAGGGTATCTATTGAATCGCCACACTCAAACAGTTTTTTTGCTGCATTGACAATACTAATAAAGCTTTGAAACGAGTCTAACCGTTTTTCGAAGAGCGCAATCTTGTTTTGCCTGCTTGCTGTATTGATTGAAATCCATACAGCAATACCAGAAACAGCCAATGTCAAAATTGATAGAGTAACGCCTATAAAGCCCTGGTTCTCATTGCACCATTTTACAAACTCTTGCACTCAACTCACCTCCACCGGCACTCGTATTTCGCCGCTCATAAGTTTGGGGAGCAGGGAATCACGAATGCGCTCTAACTGCCGTACTTGGATTTTACTTGCTATTATCTTGTCAATGATTGGGCTCATGGTTGCATCCATTAGAGATAGTGAAGTCTCATTGGGGATAAGGCATTTCGACCTCTCTAAATCACCACGCTTAATATGTCCCATTGTTGTGGCTTTGTCCTTTGCAATAGATTGAAATTGCTGGAGGTGGTATTTTGTCCACATATAGAAATACCACTTATTATACTGGGTGGATGATACTTTAAAAAGATGCTGGTTGAGTCCGCATGTTCCCCCGCACCAAATGTCCACCAATAAGCTTCCAGACCAAGAGAAAATAATATCGCCATCCTGTATTACATACCGTTCGTTAATATTTGCGGAACACAAATCACTATCAACATAGGTTCTCCCTTGTCGCAATTCTTTTATTTTAAGCACCGGTATTGCCGCCTCGCCATCGGCTGGACGATAATTTTGCATTGCCAATCCGTTTAGATAATCTGCAATTTCTGTAAGTGTCCCAACCCGCCACCCCTTGGGAATTTTGCCAAGCTCGCTATCCACAAACTTGCCTTCTTGGAATGGCTCAAAGTCCACAAACCAGCTCTTGAAAATCGCCTGCGCCATTTCCTCAAGGGTTTTGTTCATGCGGTTGTTTAGCTCAATTTTATCGTCCAGACAGGAAAGCGTAGCGGCAATGGCTTGCTGCTCGGGTAGGGGAGGGAGCATTACCGGATAATCCATTATTGCTTTTTTATCGCCTCGAGGCATTTTTGTTCCTTTGGATGTTCCAGTCGAATACGCAAAAAATCTATCATCAGAAAGTAAGTAATATAGATATTGGTTATTACAATGTGTCTTTGCTCGGAAGTTCAGTACATCGGCCGAGCACCCTCCTCTTTTATCGGCACGCCATATTTTCTTGAAATATGGACGAATATTTGATACAAGGACATCGCCCGGCAAATATTCAATGGCGGCCGTGTTAGGAAGTCCACTTGATACAGTAACCCCACCTCTGTTTGGGAGCATATTTTCAGTGGAAATATAGTTTTCTAATGTCAGAAGATCTTTTGCAAATCTATCTTTAACATAATCACATGTCTCACTTAGACTAATAGCGGATTCATCAAAACTCATGTCCGGTCACCCCCAAATTCCTCGTATCCCGAAACCCCTGCATTATTGCAGTCAGCGATTACCTTTTTAAGAAGACCATCTAAATATAAACTTATCCCTTTATTGATTATTGCGATCAATGGGATGTGCGCATTGATTTGTGCCAATTCATTGTAGTAGTACGCATTATTTTTCTGTGTAGTGCTTGATGGCTGACCGTTTATTAGTCTATATGCAAGTAATATAGTGCCGATTTCAAAGAAATATTTTTTTCTTAGCTTGTCGTGTTGATTCTTAATCGCTGCATAATCCTTGTAATGAGCAAATAATAGCCTTTCGTTTTCAGCTTGCTCATTCAAAAACTCTTTAAAGTCATACACTTCTTTCGCAATAGAAAAAACTTGCTTTATATACTGGAAATTATAACTACCATCCTGGGTAAAAAGCAATTCATCGTTAAAATTCATACCCAATCGCCCCCAATCTCTCCCTAATTTCCGTTTCCAGCTCGTGGCTTTTTGCAAACATCTCGGCAAGTTCACCGGTCAGCCTTGTCATCTTGTCATCAAAGGGTTCATCGTCTGCCTCTTGCTGCTCTATGCCCACATACCGCCCCGGGGTTAGTATGTATTCATGCCCCCGTATCTCGGTAAGGTCTGCCGATTTGCAAAAGCCCTTTATATCTGAGTACTCGGGTTTGTCGTCCCGCCAGTTATGATAAGTATAGCAGATTTCCTGCAGCTCGGTGTCTGAAAGTTCCCGGTGCTTTCTCGTTACCATCGTGCCCTTTTTCCGAGCATCGATGAAGAGGATTTTATCCCGGCGATTGTCCCGTTTGCGGCTCAAAAACCATAGGCACACGGGAATGGTTACATTATAAAACAGATTGGGTGGCAGGGTAACGATGCAATCCAACAAGCCCGCCTCGATGATGTTCTTTCGGATTTCTGATTCTGCTGTTGTGGTCGTGCTCATGGAACCATTGGCAAGCACAAAGCCAGCCACGCCACGGGGCGAAAGTTTGCTGATAATGTGGGATATCCAGGCGTAGTTGGCGTTGCCCGCCGGGGGCATGCCATATTTCCAGCGCACATCTTCGGTGAGATTGGGTGCACCCCAGTCCTTTATATTAAAGGGCGGGTTGGCGAGGATATAATCTGCTTTGAGCATCCTGTGCTGGTCGTTACCGAAAGTGTCGGCGTTTTCTTTACCCAGGTTGCCATCAATGCCTCGGATAGCAAGGTTCATTTTGCAAAGCCGCCATGTTTCGGCGATGGATTCCTGCCCGTAGATATGAATATTATCCAGCCTGCCTTCTTGGGCAGTCACAAACCTTGCCGATTGCACGAACATGCCACCACTACCGCAGCAAGGGTCATACACCCTGCCCTCAAAAGGTTCGATCATGCCAACCAGTAGCTTGACGATGGAGGGTGGTGTGTAATACTCGCCGTCACTCGAGCCGAAGTTTCCGAGGAAGTATTCATACACACGCCCCAGGATATCCTGCGCTTTTGCTTCGCTGCTTCCGATATTGAACGAAAATAAATCCACCAGCTCGCCCAGCACCTGCTTGTTGATTTCCGCTCTTGCGTAAGTTTTGGGAAGTACCCCTTTGAGGGTGTCGTTTTCCTTTTCAATGGCGATCATGGCATCGTCAATAATCTGTCCGATGGTTGGCTGCTTTGCATTTTTCTTGATATACTCCCAGCGTGCAGTGGGCGGAACAAAAAACACAGTTTTCTCTGCATAGGCATCTCTATCTTCCTCAAAGCCCTCACCCTCAGCTTTTAGCTCTTGGTAGCGCTCATCAAAGCTATCGGAGATATACTTCAAAAAGATAAGTCCCAATACGACATTGCCGTACTCACTATCTTTCACGCCCATTCTGCCACGCATCTTGTCTGCCATTTCCCATAGCTGGTTTTCGAATCCTAAAGTAATGTTCGCCATTTCTCATTCCTCCTGTACTAGTTAATCACTCTGCATTATGTTCAAAGTAGCGCAAATGGTTTATGTAAGGCTTTATTTCGCTGGTGCTTAAATCTTGATTTACACCATAGCAAATAAATGCATGATCTTTACCAGAACGAGAAACCGTAATCCTTCTCGTCTCGCTATCCGTTTTTTCTTGCAGGCACTTTAGCGCTTCCCTGAGAGTTAGCACTGCAACGCGAGTACATGTGTATTTTTCGTCGGTGCAAATAATGGCAAGAAGATTTTGCTTCCCTTCAATTGCAAATTTTGTCTGTAAATAGTTGAACTGACTTTCAGTAAATCCGGCATTCCAATACTCTCTCTTTCTTTTTGTTTTGCCACAATAATCCCATCCGGGTTTTGGAGATGCTGAAAAGTGAACAAAAACATTGAATGCTCCAAGGTCTGTTTCAAATTCAATTCTTTTTAACTCATCAGTAGCATCACAATACATAGGCGCAGTTTTAGATGTTTTTAATATAGTTGTGAGAAAAACCCCGGCAAAAAAATCAGCCTTTGCAATTCTTTTCATTTTTCATATCCTCCTATAGCATCTCGCCAAAAAGTTTGTCTTTGGTTTCTGTTAACCTTTGTTCTGCATCGGCAATTTGCTTTTTGTATGAAGCAAGTTCGCAGTCATACTCACTTGTAATAGCTTTTTGCCGCGTCATAGGTAATAGAGGGATTTCCATTTCCATTATATCAGTATGGTTGATGTTCATCACTGTTGTGCCTCTTTGAAAACTTTTTATCATCACCAGTCCGGTAGGGCTTTCAAAAAACATCTTGATATACGCGGAGAGCACATCTTTATTGGGACGAATGACGACAATGTTTGCTGAGGCAATCGTTAGTCTTTCCTGCTGGGAAAATATTGCTGTTTTGATAGCGGTTCCTCGGCAGGATAATACCACATCGCCAGACTGAAGCTCATATCGTTTGATTTTTCGCTCATCTTCGTGGATGGTTTCCATATCATCGTAGAGAATTTCGCCATTTTCAATGTTGCTGATATTCAGTACGGCGATTTCCCCAATGGTCGTATCTTTTTTTAGAATAGACTTGCCACGAAAAACCTCTGCCACATCTTTGAGTTTTACCTTAGGTGTACCAGATGCCCTAAAAAGCTGGATGTTTTGGTCATCATCAGAAAGCAGCAGCTCAATGCGCCAGTCCTGATTAAAGATGCTAAAAAGGGGCTTTTTGATGCCGTTATTGTTCATAAGCTGGATCGTTTTGCAAGAAACAGAAGCGACAGCATTGGTTACCGCACCGAGCTGAAACGAAACGGCGTATGCCTTTTAAGTGTAACTGAACCGCTGGATGAAAGCCCGGAGAGCATTATCCTTGAAAGTGTTCTTGAAGCAATGGCAGAGTATTACTCAAAAAACCTTGCCCGTGAAGTGCAAAAAGGAATGCGTGAAAATGCTCTAAAAGGGCAACATACAGGCGGATCAGGCGCACTTGGGTACAACGTCGACCCTAAGACAAAAAAGTTTGTGATCAACGAACGTGAAGCAGATGCCGTTAGGCTTATATATAAGCTTTGGAATGAAGGCAATGGCTACGGAAAAATTGCCGATGCACTGAACGAACAAGGTTACAAAACCAAAGCCGGAAAGCCGTTTGGCAAAAACTCCACTTCCTCTATTCTTCGAAACGAGCGCTACACAGGCGTTTACATCTTTAATCGCTTATCTTCTAAAAATATCGACGGCAAGCGCAACAATCATGTATATAAAGACGAAGAGGATATGGTGCGCATTGAAGGCGGTATGCCGCAGATTATCTCAAAAGAAGATTTTATGATAGCTCAAAAGAAGTTTGAATCACGCAAGCACGTTAGAGCAAGCAACAAAGCAAAGGAGATCTATCTTCTTTCAAGAAAATTCTTTTGCGGAGAGTGCGGTCGGGTATATTGTGGAGCAAGAAAAAACTCAGGACGCAAAAAAACATTGCATGTAACCTATGCCTGTACCGGCAGGAGAAGCAAAAACGGTTGCGAAAACAAGGAAATACGCAGAGAATACATCGAGACTTTTGTCTTGCAACAGCTCTCTCGATACTTGTTCGATGAGTCGCTTATTCCAAAGCTTTGCGCTGCTTACAGTGATTTTCAGCTAAGTAAAAATTCTGAGTCAATCAGAGTTCGCGAAAATTATGCACTTAAGATCAAAGAGGTTTCAAAAGCCATTGATAACTGCCTAAGCATTATTATGACCACCCCTTCACCTGCTTTGGCAGCAAAACTAAGTGAGCTTGAGTCAGAGAAAACACGGTTAGAGGCAAGTCTAACCGTTCCTTCAAAAGATTTCACAACAACGATGCTGAATGAAGAACAGCTAACAAAGCTGTTTTGCATGGCAAGACTACGTCTTGAATGCGGAGAGCTCAAAATGACACAGGCGCTCATAGAAATGTTTGTAGACAAAGTGTTGATTTACCTTGACAGAATAGAAGTATTTTTTAACTTTTGCAACGAAGTTTCCGTGGTGGAAGTTGTCGGAAGCGAATTTGACCCCTTTCCAGACGAAAATGCCGTTTTTCAAAATGGCTTAACAAAAGGAAAAACACACGCTCCCGAAGAATTGTGTGTTTATTATGGTGGAGGCGAGGAGAGTCGAACTCCTGTCCGAAGGTGCGCATTAAATAACTTTCTACATGTTTATTTGCTTTTGGTTACTTCCCTAATGTATTCCCCCTGCAACAAAAAAATACTTAGGTAGCTTCATAAAAATCTATGCTACGGCAAAGCTTAAATAGCACAGTACCCCGCTTTAAATTGCTCCTATTCCACTCCCAAACGGGAAGAGAGCAGATAGAAGGCCACCTTTAAGTTAGGCAGCTAATAGAGCCGGAGAACCGAACCCTACTGTTTTTTCGTTTTTAGCGTTTATATTTAGGTAAGACTTTTTAAGGCAGACTTTCTTAAACTGCCACATGCTTATTATCCATACAATACCCCCGTCGAAACCATGTACGCCCCCATATTTAGTTTTCAATGTATAAACGCAATGCGTTTTTATTTATATTAAACGTCTATTTATATACACGTTCCATATCTCTTTTAACTGCCTTTTCTTTTAAGTCTTGGCGCTTGTCGTATAAATGTTTGCCCCTGCACACGCCAATCTCTAACTTAACCTTACCCCCCTTTAAATACATTTTTGTGGGAATTAATGTGTACCCCTTTTGAGAAACAAGCCCTAAAAGCTTTATTATTTCCCTTTTGTGAAGCAGTAGCACCCTAACTCTGAGAGGGTCTGTATTAAAAATGTTACCCTTTTCGTAAGGGCTTATGTGCATATTGTGTACGTATGCTTGTGCGTTTTTAATTTGCACGTAGGCATCCTTTAAATTAACGCTTGCGCCTCTGCACGATTTTACTTCGGTGCCTGCAAGGGCAATTCCTGCCTCGTAAGAGTCCTCTATAAAATACTCGTGTCTTGCTTTTTTGTTTTGGGCTAATAACTTAGTACCTTCCATAACATTCCCTCAAATAATATATAGCTATCTTATAATAAGTCGCAAAGCATCTAACATAAATCAAGATGCTATATAACAAAATAATACAATATTTATTCAGCAAATGCAAATTCTATTTTGCTTGATGATAAATCCACTTGTACCACCTTTATTTTAACTGCATCACCAAGAGCGATTTTACGTTTGGTGCGCTCGCCTATTACGCAGTAAAGCTCTTCAAAATAGGTGTAGTCGTCGTCCTCTAAACCGGATAAATGCACCATACCTTCTATGGTGTTGGGAAGCTCCACAAAAATGCCGAAATTCGCAACTCCGCTAACCACACCGTTGTATTCCTCCCCTACCTTGTTTTTCATAAATTGCGCCATCTTCATATTGTTTACAGTGCGCTCCGCTAAAATGGCGTTTCGCTCCCTCTCGCTGCAATGGCTTGCAACTCCGTCTAAACTATCCTCCAAAGCACTAATGTATTTTTCGGTCATTTTGCCTCTAAGTACCGCTTTGATTATCCTGTGGATTTGCAAATCCGGATACCGCCTGATTGGCGATGTAAAGTGGCAGTATTCCTCTGTCGCCAGTCCGAAGTGTTCTTCGGGAAAAGTGGCATACTTCGCTTTTTTTAAAGAACGTAGCGTAACGTTGTTTACAATACTTGCGTGGGGAGCGTCCTTTACATCTAAAAGTATCTTTTGGATAGCCTTTGGAGTAATTTTCCCCTTTAGTTTGATGCCGAAGTTACTTAGAAATATGCTTAAAGCCTGTATTTTTTCCTTGTCCGGCTGTTCGTGAATTCTGTATACAAAGGGTATTTGCATAAAGTTAAAATGCTCTGCGACTGTGGTGTTGCACTTTAGCATAAACTCCTCTATAAGCTTTTCGCTTTTGCCCCTCTCTACAACGTAAACATCTATAACCTCTCCGTCATCGTTTAATTCTATTGCCGCTTCGTCTAACTCAAAATCTATGCTGCCTCTCTCAAACCGCTTTACTCTAAGTTTGCCTGCAAGGTCATCCATATCTATAAGCACCTGCCTTACATCATCCAAATGAGGCAAATTTTCGTTATTGTAAAGCCTGTTTACCTCTTTGTAGGTTAAGCGATGGCAAGTTCTGATAACGCTTTCAAAAATATCGTGGCCAACCAAGTTGGCATTTGCGTCAAATTCCATTGTACAGCTTAATGTTAGCTTATCTATCCCTGTGTTTAGCGAGCATAAATCGTTAGACAGTACCTCGGGTAACATGGGGATAACCTTATCTATTAAATAAACGCTTGTGCCACGAGCGTATGCCTCTTTATCCAGCTCGCTGTTATGTGTTACATACTGAGCCACATCTGCAATGTGCACCCCAAGTAAAGTGTTTCCGTTATCCAATTTTTTTAGTGATACCGCATCATCAAAATCCTTAGCGGTGTCTCCGTCTATGGTAAAGGTAATTTCGTCTCTTAAATCCACCCTTCCTTCTATGTTGATCTCGTGAGAAATCTTCTCCGCCTCTGCAATACATTTTTCGTCAAACACCGGTTTTAGCCCGAATTTATAGGCGGTTACTAAAATATCCACACCTTTTTCTTCTAAGTTGCCAATCACACAGGAAATTTTTCCCTCTGCTCTTTTTTTTCCTGCACGGCGTTTTAATACTTTAACCACAACTTTGTTTCCGCTTTGTACGCCTTTTTTAGCAGGTTTAATTATGTATATGTCCTCTCCCCCTGCATCATTAATGACAAAAACATTCTTTTTATTTTTATGAACAGTACCCGTAACACTAACGGGAAGTGGGGTTAGGCACTTTACCACCTTGCCTTCAAGCCTGCCCTCCGCTTTCATATAATCCACCTTTACAAGCACGGTTTCTCCGTTAAACGCACCGCCTAAATGCTTTGCCGGTATAAATATGTCCTCTGCATCTTTTAGCAATAAAAAGCCAAAACCGTTTTGTTTTATGTCTATTTTGCCTGTAAAATAACCAAGAGTAGTTGCCATTGCGTATTTTTCCTTACGAGTTTTTACAACAACAAACTCTTCTTCTAATGCGTCTAACTCCTTTTTTACCTCGTCTTGTGGCATAGCAAGGGACTGGGCTATTTTTTCCGCAGTTATATAAATATTTTCTTCTATTTGCTTTAAAATTTCCTGTCTCATTTTTTGCACCTCTATGCTAAGATAAATAAAAAAACACCCTTGCGGGTGTTGTAGTCGCTAATTTATAGCCAGTATTTTTGTATTATTACTAAAAATACTGCAAGTACCATAAAACCAATAGCTGAAATTTTTGTGAATTTTACAAGCCGTGCTTCCATACCTTTGGCTTTCTTTTTGCCAAACATTGCTTCCGCACCGCCACCTATAGCTCCCGGTACACCCGATTTTTGCCCTGATTGCAATAGCACCACTGCAATTAAGAATACAGAGAATGCCACCAATACTATTTTTATTATTAAAGATAAAACTTCCACGTTCTCTCCTCCAATATTATACGTAACTCTGTTATAGTATCATAGTTTTTTTAATAAGTCAAATGGTTTTTTGATTTTTTTGGAGAATTTGTTGTAACATTACATATCTTACACCACAAGTAAATATGTTTCATATATTCCAAATAAATTTATTTAAGCCGTTTTTTTCTTGTTATAGCTGTGTTTTATGTATATAGATGATATGCGAGGCGGTTAGTCACACCCTGTGTAAAGGGGGTGATGTGTAATGGAATATCTTGTAATACTAACTGTACTATTAGCATAGCAATTTAATTCATATTGTTCGCTTTGCGAACTACACTAATGTAGCTATATGTTCATTTTATACCAAAAGTTATTGCATAACTTTTGACAAAATGCGATAGTAGTTTATAATATATTCAAAAAAGACACAAAAAAATAACCGCCGAACGTCTGAAAGTTTGCGGTTATTTAAAAACAATATTTTGGACTAACCGCTTCAGCGTTGTCCTACGTTTCTATTATAGCACTTTTGCCATAATTTTCAAGAGTAATTTAAAAAATTTAGCACAACACTCATTAATAAAAAAACCGCCCAAGCAAACTTACCACTTACCACTAACAACTAAAACCCCAAAGGAATACCCCCAAAAACCACCCCTACATCTTAGCAAGCTCCTCATTAACCCCATTCACATCATACTCGCAAAAACCAAGTTCTTTTGCGTAGTTTAGTATATTGTCGTACTCGGGTAGGGTAGGGTCTTTTAGTATGTTTATAATATCGTTGTAGCTGTCCGTTCCGCCTATATCTTCGGGTGGACAGTTGCCGCTGTACTCCGTTACCTTTGCATAGCTCTCCGCCTTTTCTTTTATGCTCAAAAGCTCTATTTTATGCTCCCACCTGTCCGAAAAATCGTAGGTGTACTCGAAAGTTTTTGCGTTTTCCGTTAGGGTGTCTATTATAACCTCTTTACTTTTGTACATACTAACCGTAGGTATGGGTATGCCTAACTGCTCCATGTGGTCTTTGCCTATGGCAGTGGCAGAATACTCGTACTCCTCGCAACCTTCTTCATCATTAGTAATACAAATATTGCCTTGTTTAAATGTAAATTCGTATAAATGCCTGTCTTTAAAGCCAAAAGCCTTTTGCAAAATTTTATGGAATTTTGCAAATGTAATACCGCAAGGCACATTTAACACCCTATAAACAGGGATTACCGTGCCTAATAATGTTATTTTAATTTCGTATACCTTCATATTTCATCCTTTTATTATTTTTTTATATGTAGTATTGGTTTTTACCGCTTTTTTTAGATACGTATAGTGCGCTGTCCGCATATTTATACAGTTCCTCGTAGGTATGCCCGTGTTTGTTGTATATGGCAATGCCTATGCTTATAGAAATTATGCAGGCGGTGGCGTTGGTGTTTTCCTCGTCTTTGTAAGTGCAATATATTTTCTTGCAAAGCTCCTTAGCCTTGGCTTTTGCGTAATCCTCGCAGGTTATATTTTTTAGTAGTGCGCAAAACTCGTCTCCGCCTATTCGCCCTATAATATCCTCCTTTCTGAAAAGAGAGGCTATTTTTGCGGTTACGTCTTTTAGCACTTTATCTCCAAAAACATGACCCAAAGTGTCGTTTAAGTTTTTAAAATAGTCTATATCTATCATTAAAAAGGCGTGCTTTTTGTCTTTGCCTTCCTCGGCTAAATATTCGTCTATCAGCTTTTCTGTGGTGTATTTATTGTAAAAACCTGTTAGGTTATCATGCTTTGCGCTGTACTCTAACTCCAACTCCTTTTTCTTTTGCTTGTCTATATCCTCTGCGTAGGCGTAGCCCTTAATATCTCCGGTTTCGGGGTCTGTAAACATATGCAGAGTGCAACGCATCCATATCATTTTATTGTTGTAATTTTTCCTTCTGTACTCTATTATCTCCTGATAAATACCCTTGTTAAACTTACTTATTAAGTTTTTATGGTTAAAGGTGCGTGCAAACCGCTTTGCATCATCTTTATGAAGGGCATTTTTAGCTAAACGGAGCATCATTTCGTCCAAATCGTTGCTAAATTCTATGGAAAAAAGTTTATCCCAAAGCTCGTGTCCCCTAATTAAAACATTTTTGCTTATATTAGCCTCGTATGCCAGCTTGGATTTTGAAACTATCCTATCGTATAAAATCTTTTCCTCAAAATTCTTTTTTTCTTCCTTTTTTTTATTGGTGATGTCTGTGGTATAATACCGTATCATCACATTACCCGTGCGCTCGTCTTTAATTATGTTTACCGTTGCCTCAAACCACAGCATCTCCGTTTCTTTTGGGTGGTCTACCTTTCGCTTATAATCAAAAGTTATTTTGGTTTTGCCCTTGTTGTACTCGCTTAAAATATTTTCTTGGGACATCTTTTTTAAATAGTAATCCCAATAATCTTCCGCTACCACCAATTCGCAACCTTTTTTTATGGCTTTGTCGTACCTGTCTCCGGATTGAGCATTTAGTTTTTTTGCCCACACGTCCGAAAGGTCAGTTATAACGTTGTCGGTAATGTCTATCTCTCCTACATAAATTTTATCGGAAAACATAGTTTGTCCAAACTTTTTTTCCTTCTTAAGTTGTAAGATGTTTGATACGTCCTTGCGTACACCTATGGCTCTTATTGGCGCTCCCAAATCATCATAAACGGTGGTTAAACACAGCTCGTAGTCGCGGCATTCCCCGTTAATATCTTGGGTGGAAATATATGTGGATGCACTTGGCATACCTGCGTGTATTTTTACATACATATCTAAGTAATCTTTAGCGGATGATTCCTGTATAAACCCTTTATCCACCATGGTTTGTGGCCCGTTGGGAAGCACGGTGGAAAACCCGTAAGATTTTGCCGTTCTATCCAAAAACAACAGCTCTTTGGTTAAAATATCGTACTCAAACATAGTTACATCTAATTGCTCTAAGGCGATTTCGTACCGCTTTTTGCTTATGCGTAACTCTTCTTCTTGCTTTTTTTGATGGCTAATGTCCATTATTATGCTTTGTACGCACTCTTTGCCGTCCGCAGATTTAAATAAAAAGCCTTTGTCTAACACCCAAACAGTCGTGCCGTCCCGCTTTATTATTCTGTATTCTACGGAAAACTCCTTTTTTTCTCTTACCTGCTTGCTGACTTCCTCCGCTACCTTGTCTCTGTCCGTAATATGTATTAGATTTATGTGCTTGTTGTCAAGCTCGTTTATAATATCGTCTTTAAAATAGCCGGTTAGCTTTAAAAAACCCTCGCTTATGTATATAATGGGAAACCCTTCCTTGCGCTCGCAAATTTGTATGGCGCCGTGGATGTTGCTTACTAAGTTGTTGTACTGGGTTGTTTTGTCTATGAGTTGCTTTTTGTACTCCGCAACCCCTGCATTTAAAAGGGTGTTATACTCTTTGGTTGCCTCCGTTTTAAAGTTGATGTATGAAGGCATAGAGTTATGTACGTGGAGCATTTTAAAAGCGTCCTCTCCCCTTGTACAAATAGCCGTTTGTTTAAGCTCAAACTCTTTAAAAATGTCTCCTAAGTTTTTTTCCTTAACAAAAAGCTGTACCACCACTATAAAGGTATTTTCCGTGGGCATACTTACATTATAGTTTTGATCGGAAATAATAATATCCGTACCTAAAATTTTTATTTCTTCTTTTATGCAATCAACTACGGCGGCAGACCCTTGATACATACCGCTAAAACCTACATCTATCCATGTTATATCTTTATGAAGCATATCTGCAATTACATCTACATTACGATTTTCAATATAAAATTTATTAAAGTGACGCACAAATTTTTCTGCATCCTTCAAACATTCTTTTACATCATACACTTTTAATACCTCCGCAGATACCTTTCTTACTTGCAACACCAAGAAAATAATTAAAAGCTGTGTTCTTTTCATTATTAATAATAATATCTGTGGATACAGTATATCAGAAATATTTATGTTTGAAAAGTAAAAAAAATATGAAATTATCCACCAATAAAGTAATTATAGCATATTTTCTAACATGTTGGATAACCTTACCGCCAAATTTAGATGCAGTTAGCTCTTTCTTGTTTTTTGCTCTTCATTTCGTACATTTTTTCGTCCGCTTTGTTTATTAAATCCTCCGCTAAAATATCATTAAAATTAGTAACCTCTATAAGTCCGTAACTTACAGACATAGGGTAGCTGTCCGATTTTTCCCTAACTTTAGCGCTAATTTCTTCCATTTTGGTGTGCGCTTTTTCATAAAATATGTTTTTAAGAATTGCCACAAACTCGTCTCCGCCTATTCGGCACACAACATCCTCTGCCCTGACACTATTTTTTAATATGTGAGATAGGGTGGTTATATATTCGTCCCCTGCTTTATGCCCAAAGTTATCGTTTACGTATTTTAGCCCGTCTAAATCTAAAAGTGCTATAAAAAAATTTGTGCCCGTGTCTACAAGCTCCTGCATATGCTCTATGCAATACCTTCTGTTGTAAAGCCCTGTAAGCCCGTCGCTGTAAGCTAACCCTTGGAGCACATCTAACTCTCTGCGCTCTCCCGTAACATCGGAAATATAATGGGCAATGGCATTTCGCTGTTGCCACTCCACGTTAAAACTGTTTATAACAAACACCTTTGCCTGCTTTTCGCAAATAAATTCCACCTCTTTATTTGGAGTTTTTAGTGTTTTTAAAAGATTGAATAACTCGCTGTCGTTATTTATGCAACTATGGGTATCTGTATTGTAAAAGGCTTTGGATGCGGATAAATTAACATAAATAACCTCCGTTGTTTGTATATCCATAACCACCACCCAATCCTCTAAGCTATCCATAATGGATAT
Source organism: uncultured Christensenellaceae bacterium (assembly GCA_964628515.1). Classification (GTDB taxonomy): domain Bacteria; phylum Bacillota; class Clostridia; order Christensenellales; family Christensenellaceae; genus CAZVNZ01. The sequence continues at coordinate 36,610 of CAZVNZ010000017.1, read as the reverse complement.
AAGCATTTCCACCGTTTGCGAAAGTGCCACACTTTTTTGGTTAAGGCTGATTTCCCTTTCTTTTAGCTGCATCACCATTTTATTAAAAGATGTTGAAAACTCACCCAAAAAATTTACCTTTTGGCTGTAATCCCCCTCTGCCACCTGCTTTGTTTGCCAGGTTAAATGCTTTAGTACTGCGTGGAGCTCCTTTAAACTGCCTGCAAGAAAATTATGCCTGCTTGGCGCTTTTACGTTTAAATTACCTGCGCATAATTCTTTTAAGTATACGTTTGCCTCGGACAGACAATCCGCCAAGTATTCTATGGCTTCTTGTAATTCTCCGAGTTCTTCCGATTGGCATTGGGTTTCTTTGGGCAAAGGCTTATTTAGTATTGCGTTTTTAATTAGTTTAACCAGCAAATCTATATCGCCGTCTAACATATTTACCACCTTTTTACTATTTTAGCCCTGTACCCTTGCCTCAAATCTGCACACCCTCGAGCCTGTCGCCCAGCAATCCACCTCTGTTACAATATAGCTTTGCTTGGTGTAGGCTTTAAGCACCCCTGCAAGAAAACCTTCGTCGTAGTTGCATACAGTCTCTCCCGTTACCGGCAGTCCGGAGCAATCTAAATCCTCACTTACGGTGAGTACCGCTTGCCCTGTATTTGCGTCAAATTCTTCTATTCGTAAAATACCTATTTTGCTTTCCTCTAAAAGTTTTTGTAAAGACGCCACAAAATCGTTAAATTCAAGGGTTAAATCTAACATATGGTTTGCAAACTCTATGCCTGCAAGCTCCCCTGCTTTTCTGAATATCTCTATGGTTTCCTCGTTGCCATACTTTTTGGAAAGTGCATCCTTAATAGTAAATTGAAAAAGCCTATACACAAATACAGGCATCTCCAACCCCAAATTTCGTCTGCCTTCGGTAATATCTCCGATAGATTCCCAAGAAAACTGATTTTCATCAGTCTCGTCAAATAATTTAAACATAATCCCTCTCCCTTATTATTGTTTATTATTTATGTTAGCTCTAATTTCTCAAAGGGCAACGGTCGTGCAAAGTAGTACCCTTGAGAATACCTTATGTGTTTGTTTGCCACCTGGGCTTGTATTTCCTCGTTTTCTACAAATTCCGCCACAATTTCCGTATCGAAGTGCTCTCCTAAAAACACTATTATATCTAAAATTTTACGGCTTTGCTCGCTTTCTTGAAGGTTTCGTATAATTCCGCCGTCCACTTTTATATAGTCGGGGCTGATGCTTGCAATTTCCAGCAGATTGGAGTAGCCCGAGCCAAAATCGTCAATAGCTATTTTAACCCCTGCGTCCTTTGCCCGTTTTGCAAAATCCACCAGCATTTGCGTATCTCTAAACTCCTCGTCCTCTAAAATTTCCAGTACAAAGTTGGAAGGGTCTTGCATTTTTTCCAGCCTGCCAAACACCATATCTCTAATTTCCTTTGAGCTTATGTCGTAGGCGGAAAAATTAACGGACACCGTCTCATTTCTGCCCTCAAACATATCGAATACTTTATTTATGATGATCTTGCTTAAGTGAGGGTACAGGCTGTATTTCTTGGCTATCGCCATAAAATCGCCGGGTATGTACACCTTTCCGTCCACATCTTCTATACGCATAAGCGCCTCGTACTTAATTATCTTTTTTTCGATGTTGTCAAATATTCCTTGAAAATAGGGGACAATACCGTCGTTATCCAAAGCTCTGTTTATTACACCTATTATATTAAACTCGTCTTGCACCGCAAATTCATGTTGAGCCGAGTCGCAAACAAGGTAGGGCATATGCAAATTTTTATTGGCTTGGAAGGCGTTTAGGGCAATATCTATAAGTTTACTGCTTTCTTGATTAACCACGCAAACCATTCTGTTTACAAGTACCTCGTGGAGTTTTTCGTACTTAATAAACCTAAACTTTTCATAAAGCTTATTTGTAATTTGCAAAAAAAGCTCGTTGCTTACCTGCATATTTGCGGAAATCAGAAAGGTATTATCGCTAAACACGTAGTAGGAAAGCAAATCCACATCTATAAACCTTTCTATACCCCGTTTAAACTGCCTTATTGCACTTTTAACAATGCCTATGTATTCTTCCTGCCCAACGTGAGTTACCAATTCCTCCGCATTTTGTATTTTTATCATACAAATTTTGTCAAATTCCAAAGCCTTAACGTCTTTTTTGTACTTTAGGTAGTTATCCATACCCGTATTAAAATCCGTGTAGATATGGTCTGTGGAATACTGTTGTTGAGAAATCAGTTTATCTAAAAGCTCCTCGTTATATTTATTAACGTTTTCGCTTTGTTTTTTTAGCACCATGTTTAGTAGGTCTTTGGTATCGTCGTTTATTTTTTGCAGTTCTTCAAACACGTCCGTATCCGGCCTTATGTAGTTTTTGTTTTCCGCCAAGCCTAAAATACAGCAAGAGCCGTTTAAAAACTGGTTAGTGCCGTCCACGTTTGAGATTTCGCCCATCATAAACGCACCGTGTATGCCAAATTGTTTGTAGGGGCTAAGCTCCCACTTTGCGCAGTTGTTAAGATACATCTTTCTAAATATGCAAGAGTAGCTAAACAGAGATTCTATTGGGTGCTCTCTTATTTCTCCGGAAATTCTCAGGCTTTCTTTAACGCACTCCGAAGGGCTTACATAGCCTATACGAAACTGAGTGCCCACAGGAATACTGCTAAAATACTGAGTTACGCATTTTGTGCTGTTGTCGTACTTTAAAAATCTGCTTGCACCGTTATGCCCTTCAAGCACCATAGGAAACCGCACCATAACATCGTTGTCCGCAATAAGTTGCCAGTCTGTATATTCTTTTAGGGTGTCTATGCCTAACTGCTGTCTTATCCATTCGTTAGCCTCTACGCCGTTTACGCTAACCCAGTTACAGCCTACAATTTCCGTAAGCTCGTACTTTGGGCTTATAGGCTCGTGGGCAATGTTTACCTCGTTAAAAACGCTTATTTCTCCTGTGTATGCCCCTACTGCTACGGCATTTTCCACCACTTCTTCTTCTGTAAATACGTAACCTACAATATCTTTTTCTAAAATATCTCCGGCAATACCCCCCACAATTTTTGTGGAAGTATTAATTTTATTAAACTCGTCCACAAAACCGTGAACATCGTAGTAATGGTTGCCGAAAAACAGGTGCATAAGCCGTGTGTTTTCCTTTTCCGCTATGCTGTTTACATCCTGCGCAACCTCTTTTGCCGTTTTATTTTCCCATTTAAAGATTGCGGCTTTTATGGAGGTTTTTTTAAACTCTTCGAAAATTATTAGGGTTTTTTGGTATTGCTCGCCGTTATATATTACACCGCTTGTAGAGCAACCAAGGAGTATGGCATTTTTAAATAACCCCTTAATTTCCTTTGCGGTACATACCGCTTGTGTTTTATCCATATCGGCGGTGTAAATTTTTACAAAATACGGCTTTTCTGCCTTTAGCACACCTTCTTGTAAAAGGCTCAGTATTTCTTTAGAATCATCATATAAAATAGCGATTGATTTCATTGCCTACCTCGTCTGTCACTAAAATTTGTCCCTTGTAAAATCAATCCCCATTTTTACAATATTTAGTATATTATACCAATAATTTTACCGTAAAACAAGCAAAAAGACTGAAAAAGTCCTAATTTTTAGAGCGATTTTTGCTAAATTAAACCTAATTTTGACTTTTTGTTTACAAATATTTGACAGAAAAGAAAAAAAGGGGGTTGTAAAACAAAATTGCAACAATTACTAAAAACTGTTGCAAAATAAATCAAATGTGAAATTTTATTAAAAGCAATTAATATATGCCGGTTTTTTCCATTTTTTCAAACACATAATCGGCATATCTTTGTTTAATTTCTTTAAACCATTCTTTTTTAATGGGTACGTACTCCCCGTTTGTCATTTCAAAGTCTTTGCCTTTGATAGTAGCTACTTCGTCCATATTTATTATGCAGTTTCTGTAACAGCACACAAATTTAGGATAGGCAAGCAACATTGGGGAAAACTCCGCAAAAGACATATAGCTTTTAACGGTACGTGTGGGAGTGTGTATATAAATATAATGATTGGAATAATCGGTATAAATTATTTCTTTAAGCATGATTTTTTGTAGTGTTCTGCCCTCTTTAAGCTCTATATATTTGATGCTTTGTGCCTTCTCGTTTATGCAGTTGTCCATAACTTCGCAAAAAAAGGAGTAATCGTAGGGCTTTTGTATGTAATCGAAAGCACGAACTCTATAACTTTTTACGGCATACTCGCTACTTTTTGTAGTAAAAATTATAATGCAGTTTTTATCTGTTTCTCGAATTTTTTCCGCAGTGTCCATACCTGTAATTCCCGACATATAAATATCTAAAAAAACTACAAAGTATTTTCCGCACTCAAAGTGTTCGAGTAACTCCTCGCCACACTTAAATACCTCTGTTTCGTATTTAATAGATTTGTCATCAAAATAGGTTCCTAAGTAGTTGTTAAGCTTTTGGCTGTCCTCTCTAACATCATCAACAATAGCAAATTTCACTAAATTTCCTCACTTCAATTTTAGTCTAATTACATACAAACTTATATTATCATACCTCAAAAAGCATACTCTACTTATATATCGGTAAAAAGCAATAAGCTTTAGTAAAACCGTTGAATACCGCACTCCAAAATTATAAAATCTACTTGTTATTAAGAATAACTATTTATATTTTACATTATATAACATTTGTAGTAAAATATAAAGGAATATATTTTAAACTAATGTTTATTATGTATGTATTTATATTGTACCATAAGAAATTATTCAAATTTATTTAGTGGAGGTATTTTATGAAAAAATATTTTGCAGAATTAATTGGTACTTTTGTCCTTGTACTCTTCGGTTGCGGATCTGCCGCTTTAACAGGCGGAATCGGCGGACCTCTGGGTATTTTGGGCATAGCTATGGCATTTGGTTTATCCATAGTGGCTATGGCGTATTTTATCGGTGGCATTTCCGGATGTCATATCAACCCTGCGGTTTCCCTTGCAATGCTTATTAACAAAAAAATAAGCGGTAAAGATTTCTTAGGCTATGTAGTGTTCCAGTTTATCGGAGCAATATTGGCGGCTGCTATTATTTTCTTTATTGTGATGCAAAGCGGATACGCACAAGCAGGTGTGGCTGTTACAGGTCTTGGGCAAAACGGCTACGAGAGTGCATCTGCCATTAACTTAAGTATGGGCGGAGCATTTGTGGTAGAGGTTATACTGACATTTGTATTTGTGCTGACCATATTAGGCGTAACATCTTCGGAAAAAATGGGCTCGGTTGCCGGCATAGTTATAGGTTTAACCTTAGCATTTGTGCATATTTTAGGTATAGCACTTACAGGCACATCCGTAAACCCGGCAAGAAGTTTTGGTCCTGCCTTGTTTGTAGGCGGTTTGGCACTTGAGCAGGTTTGGTTGTTTATAGTAGCGCCACTTGTGGGTGCAGCCATCGCCGCATTTACGTGGAAGGGCTTTAACAGTGCCAAAAACGTAGCGACAGACGAAGTTGCGGAAATAGAAGAGCAAGCGGAGCAAATAGAAGAAAAAGCAGAGCAGATTGCAGAGTAATTTTATTGCAAAGCGTTAGTTTGCAGAAATAAAAAATATTGGGAGCTACGGTTTTTTGGCTGTGGCTTCCTTTTTTATGGGGTTCTAGAGATTAGAATAAAAAAGAGCCGCCAAAAGCGACTCCCTTAATCTAAAATCTAAAAATTCAAAATCCAAAAACTAACCTATCATAAAAGCTCGGTAATTTCTAAATGCTCACCATCCGGGCCTCTAAAGAGTATCCATTTTGCGCCGTTGTGCATTACGTTTGGTGCGTGGGTAATATCCTTTTCCTCAAACACTATCCCACGTTTTTCAAGCATTGCCCGTACTGCCTCAATATCCTCAACCGCTATTGCTAAGTGGTCAAACACACCGTCTGTGCGCTTTTGATGCTCGGGAAACTGTACGCCCTCTACCACCAAGCCACCGCTTTTCATAAATGCTATTTTTGTGGTGCCCTTTGGGTCGGGGAGAGTACACTCGTTAATTATCTCAAAATCCAGCATCTCCGTGTAGAATTTTTTTGTTACCTCTAAGTCTTTTACAAAAAGTCCTATGTGCGCCAAACCTTCAAGTTTTGCCATCTTTTTTTCCTCCTAAAATTTTATAATAACTTAAGTAGTTTTTAGCTGACTTCTTTTCTTTTTGAAAAAAGGAAAAGAATCACTACCCACTACCCACTAAAATCTTACAGCACCCGCTTACCATATCTAAAGTTACGAGTCCAATAATCGCTGTTACGAATATCCGTAGAAATTCTAACACCGTTTTCGCTGGGTACGCTGTCTATCATTATGCCGTTGCCCATATAAATACCTACATGCCCTTTAAAGCATATAATATCGCCTTTAATTAGGTTGTCCATACCCTCTATGGTTTGGTAGCCCGATTGTGCCCAAGCGGCAGATGTCATATAGCCAATGCTGTAACCACTTTGGTTAAGCACATAATATACAAAGCCGGAGCAGTCAAATGCGTTAGGGCCTTTTGCACCTAAAATGTAGGGCTTGCCTAAATATTGTTTTGCAACTTCAATAACTCTGTCCGCACTGCTGTTGCCCGTATTGCCTTTTTTGGCACCTTCGCTTTTGGCAGGCGCTTCTACCGCACGTTGAGCGTTTTCGCTGTATAAAAGCTCTCTTGTGTAACTGCCTACGTTGCCGTCAGGGTCTAACCCCTCCATACGCTGAAAATACTTAACTGCGGATTCCGTTTCCGTGCCAAAATAGCCGGTTACGCTAACGGAGTAGCCAAGCTCGTCTAATCGCTTTTGCAGTTCTTCTACATCTATACCCTCCGCACCTAAAAATACCGTGTACTTTTTAGCCTCGGGGGAAAATAACATTTTTAAAGTCGCCTCGTCGGTAATACCCGTTATGGGCAACTCGTGCTTGCGTTGAAAATAAGATACGGAATTTGTGGTTACAGGGCCGTAAAACTCTGTGGTTTCGTCCTCTCCCATATACTCAAGCTCCATAAGTTTTGCTTGAATTTCCGCTACAAATGGGGAGTTTGCCTCCGGCTTTAAATCTGCCGCTACCATTTGCGCTACCTTTGCCTCAAGCTCTTGCTCGGGTGTTAATGCCGGCGATGGTGTAGGCGATGGTATACTTTGGGGTGTGCCACCAATAGTGCCTTGTGGTTGTACAGAGGCATCTGTGGGGTTTTGGGTTGGTGATGATGATGGTTGTGCTTCGTTTATGGCAGGTGGGTTTGCACCTGCGTCAGTATTTTGCATTATTTGTGATGCAGATAAAATACCCTCGTTACCCTCCTGCACGGGTGTTGTGCTTGGAATGGGTGTTGCTTCTGCACCTTGCAAAGTTGCGCCTGTGGGCTCCTCTTGCTGTGGCGTTGCGGTTGGCGTAGCCGTTGCTTGCGGTGTTATTGGTGCCTCGCTAACATTTGCGCCTTGCACTTCTTGTGTTGTGGGGATAGTTTGTGTGTTTTCCGTTTGGGATGTTATAGCACCCTCCACCCTTTGAGTAGCCTGCGCCGTTGTGTCGGGGGTGGAATTTGCTGTTTGCTCGGTTAAATTAGGGGTGGTTGTCGTCTCGTCTGCGGACTCAAGCACGCCTTGTGCCTGGGTTTCTTGGTTGGGTACAACCTCTAATGCTCCGGGATTATCCGAGGTTTTTTGGTCGCTTGCAGTTGGGTTGTTGCCCGTTTGTCCCCCTTGCTCTAAATTAGACTGTCTGATAGACTCCACCACAGGATTTTTTTGAGCGGTGGTTTTTAGCTCTAATTGTGCTTGCAAGCTGTCTTTACCGGCAATGGTAGTAGCGGTAACAGCCACGGGAATAAGCACCGCACATAAGCCTATTGCAGTAACAAAAGTAAACTTTTGCTTATTTGTAAAAGCCCTGCGTGCGCTAAATGCTTTTTTAACTTTAATCCCTTTATATACTCTTTTTGTTTTTTTAAACGGTTTTAAATTGTTAATCAAATTGCTCTCCTTGTACCTTTTCATACTAATATACACAATGATATTATACGCTTAAGTGAAGTATTACAATGTTAGCACCGTTTATTAAAATAGTCAACTATAATTTGTAAACTTTTCGTAACATTTTCGTGGGGAGGGTGGAAATTTATAAAATAATTAATAATTTACTTCTAAAATCCTCTCAAAGAATGTATACTGTAATAATAAACAATAAATATTAAAAAGAGTAGAAATTTAATGTACAAAGTATTAATAGTAGATGATGAAAATATCGTAAGACGTGGCATAAAAAACAGCATAAATTGGAACGAATACGAAGTGGAAATGGTGGCGGAGGCGCAAAACGGCTTAGAGGCTTTAGACGAAGTGCTAAGTAGTCCACCCGACATTATTTTGCTTGATATTTGTATGCCGGGCATGAGTGGTCTTGAGTTTGCCAGCATCATCAAAAAACAATATCCCCTTATAAAAATTGTTATAATTACAGGGTATCACGATTTTGAGTATGCAAGAACGGCGTTGCGCACGGGTATAGACGACTACATTTTAAAACCCATAACAAAAGAGGACGTGCAAAACATTGTGCAAACACAGCTAAATAAAATCAAAGAGGAACGCACCAAAAAACCGCCTGCCCCCATAATTTCCAACCGCACTTTAAAGCAAAACATCATAAATACTTGGCTAAAACAAGGCAGTGTGCTAACTGCGGATGTAGCCTCCTTTTGCAGTTTGCAAAATTGCAGCGAAGATGAAGAGGTGCGGTTTGTGCTTATACAAAAATACCTAACGGCAATGGAAGTTTGGGACAACAAAGACAACTTGGCGGAATTTGCAATTATAAATATAGCGGACGAAATTCTAACTAACGAAAAATGCGGTTTTGCCTTTACCACTCATAAAAACGAAATGGCAATGCTTATTTTTGCAAACAGGGAAACCACGGAAGAAATACTCTACGAAATAAGCCGTAACGTTTTGGATTTTATAGATTTAACCGTGTATTTTTCCGTATCTGCTACGGGAAAGCTGTGCAAAACAGAGGATTTATGCAAACAGGCAAGCGACGTTGCGGACAGACTGTTTTCCATACCCCAAACGGGAGTAGCCTTTTTTGAAGATGTGTGCAAACAGGCAACGGACGATTTTACCTACCCAATAGAAAGGGAGCAGGCAATACTCAAAAAAATGTTGAGTGCGGACAGAGAAGAATTAGAGGCCAACATAGACGGCTTTTTTGAAAGTATAAACAAAGGCACACGCCAAAAGATAAAAAGTGCAATACTACGCCTTTTAATAGGTATTTCCACCACGGTGGAATCTGTAAACAGCGCAAATTTAGGGGATTACAAAAGTTTTGAAGCGGACGAAATTGCAGAGGGTTTTCTAACGGCACAAGACGCAAAAAACTGGATAAAAGAGTATTTGGGAGACTTAAGCAGGAGTGCAAGCAGTATGCGTACACGCACAGGGCAACTCTTCGTAAAAATAGAAAATTATCTAAAAGAGAGCTACACCAACAGCGATCTTAACTTAAAAAAATGTAGCGAGGATTTATTTTTAAGCTCTAACTACATCAGCATGATAATAAAAAAAGAAACCAACAAAACCTTTGTGGATTATTTAAACGAGCTTAGAATAACCCAAGCGGAAATACTGCTAAAAAATCCGGAAAGCAAAATTTACGAGGTTTCGGAAAAAGTGGGATTTACCCATCCTACCTATTTTAGTTTGGTGTTTAAAAAAATAACGGGAGTAACCCCTAAGCAGTACAGTAGTGGTTTAGGGCAGGGTGTTATTTAGTTGATACCTAAAAAAGTATGATTAAAAAGCCAAAAAAAATACAAACGTATATGGTGCTTGCCTTTTCTCTTTTTATGGTTGTAATAGTAACTTTAATGAGCATAATTTCCTACTCCTTTCAAACCACCGCCCTTGTAAACAGAGCGGTAGCGGATACGGAGGTTATACTTGCCCAAGCGGCTAATAATATAGGTAGATATATTTCCAACACAACGGATATTGCAGATATTATTAAAAACTCCCCCGATTTAATAGACTATTTGGAAGGGGGCAGTGCAAGCACACGGTTAGATTACAAAAACAACCCTCTGCAAACACGCAAACAAGAAGAGCTTAAAAAGCGCATAGGGAATTTTATAAACGCCATTCCCGATGTTAAAAACGGCATAATCAACATATTTATTTTCGACAACAACAACCAAACCGCCTATTTGCCTCAAAACTTAAAAATTAAGAATAACTTCGACATCACCAAAGAAAAGTGGTATAAAGATATTAACGAGGACACTAACGCACCTCTACTCCTACCCACCTATGTAAGAAGGTTCACCGAAAAAAGCAACCCTTGGGTACTCTCTCTAAGCAGTAAAATAAAATCTCCCAACACCCAATTAAATACAGGCACAATGTTGGTAGAGCTTAATTTTAAGATTATTGATGAAATTTGCTCCCAAATTAATTTAGGTGCACGGGGCTATGTGTTTGTGGTGGACAATAACGGTAGCATTGTGTATCACCCCCAACTGCAACTTATTTACTCCGGGTTAAAAGAGGAAAACATTAAGGGTATTTTAGAGACGGACACAAGTGTACTGCTAAACGACGATAGGGTGTACAACATCAACAATATAACCAATACAGGCTTTAAAATTATAGGAGTAACCTATTTAGACGAGGTGATGAACTCCTACTACGACGTTAATTTAATCTACATATTAATTGCACTTGGAATGGTGCTACTTGCGGTTGTAGGCTCTACCCAACTGGCTAAACTCATAACAAGACCCATAACAAAGCTGGAAGTAGCGGTAAACGAGGTGGAAAAGGGCAACCTAAATGTGCAGTTTGAAGTATCGGGCACCATAGAAGTAGAAAAGTTTGCGGCTTCTCTTAATGCGATGATAATCAAAGTAAAAGAGCTGATGAGTAGGATAGTCAAAGACCAAGAAACTATACGCACAAGCGAGCTTAAAGCCTTGCAGTCTCAAATTAACCCCCATTTTTTGTACAATACTTTGGATTCTATAATTTGGATTGCAGAGGACAGCAAAAATGCCAAAATTAAACAAATTACCGTGGCACTTGCCAATTATTTTCGAATTGTCCTTTCAAACGGAGACGACATTATTACCGTACAAACGGAAGTGGAGCATATCCGCAACTATCTTGTAATACAAAAAATGCGCTACGAGCAATATTTAGACTACATTATAGATATAGACCCTGCCCTGCACGGCTTGTATATGCCAAAACTCCTGTTGCAACCCATTGTGGAAAACGCTATTTATCACGGTATAAAAAATTTACACCATCAAGGGCTAATAAAAATTAAGGGGATTAAAACAGAGGATAAAATGGTGTTTGTTGTGGAAGATAACGGCAGAGGCATGAAAGCGCCCGAGCTTGAACGTGTGTTTTCTGTGCGTAAAAACCCTCTAAAACGTGGGGGTGTGGGGCTAAACAACGTAAAAGAGCGTATTAAACTGTATTACGGCGAAAGCTACGGCATTAAAATAGAAAGTGTATTTAAAGAGGGCACAAAAGTGTACGTGTATCTGCCATTGGAGGTTAAAAATGACACAAAAGAAAATAATTAACATTATAATAGGTGTTATTTTGGTTACCATTGGCTTGCTTGTGTGCCTGCTTGTGTATCAAAACGGAATTATAAGAGAAAAAACAAGTGTAATTCTTATAGAAAAATCCATAGCACCCGGCTTTGAGTTTTGGGAGCTTGTGTCTAAAGGCGCACTTGAAGGGGCAAAGGAGTTTGAGGCGGATTTAGAAATTACGGGCACTCAAACGGAAGAGGATATAAACGGGCAAATTAAACTTATTTACGATGCCATAGAAAAAAAACCTCAAGTAATAGTATTGGCGGCGGTAGACCAAGAAAAAGTTGTGCCGGCGGTTAAAAAAGCGGTTGAAAGCAATATAAAGGTGGTGTTGGTGGATTCCTCCATAAACTCAAACTTAGAAGAGTGCTTTGTGGGCACGGACAACTTTGCAGGGGCTAAGTTTTTAGGAGAGGAGATGTCTAAAACCTTAGGCTACAAGGGCAAAATTGCCATAGTGCATCATCAAGGAGGCACGGCTACCGCAACTCAACGTATAAACGGCTTTAAAGAGGGGCTTTCTCAAATAGAAATTGTAGGGGAGTACGATATTGGAGACAGCGTAGAAAAAAGCTACTACACCGCCCTTGAAATACTAACCAAACACCCGGATTTAGACGGCATTTACGCCACCAATCAAATTTCTGCGGAGGGTGTTACAAAAGCTTTGGAACTTACAGGCAGACGCCCTGTGTTTTTTGCTTTTGACAGCTCCACCACCCAAAACGATGCCTTAGAAAAGGGCATAATTACCGGCTTTGCGGTGCAAAAACCCTTTAATATGGGGTATATGAGCATTAAGGCGGCGGTAGAGGCGGCAAAGGGCACACTTAAAACCAACAATGTGGACACCGGCTTTTCCTTTGTTACCAAAGAAACTATGGAGGAAGAGGAAATCCAAAAACTTATTTATCCTTTCGTGTAGTTTATCGCATTTTGTCAAAAGTTATGCAATAACTTTTGGTATAAAATGAACATACAGCTACCTTATTATTAAGACGCAAAGCGTCTAACATAAATTAAGTAGCTATTTCGCATTTTGTCTAAAGTTACGCAGTAACTTTAGGTATAAAATGAACATATAGCTACCTTAATGCTGTTCGCAAAGCGAACAATATAAATCAAGATGCTATGCACCTACTTTTGCAGGTTTGGGGGCATCACAAAAAACAAAGGTGTCTTACAAAACAATTACAATAGTGTTACAAATTAACAAAATTCCGTTATTAGTGTTGAATATTTAACAAAAAGTGTTGAATATTTTATTACTTTTTTTATTTATACCATATATTATTAGTATATAAACAATAAACTATAAATTAATACCGTATAAATTTGGGGTTTAAAGTGTTTATTGTAAAATCTTAAAGTTTATGTATATAAAACTACAATTTACACAACAAAAATAACCGAATCGGAAAACTTAGAAAGAGAGGGTTAATAGATGTCTGAAGTTTTAGTGGAAATGAAAAATATTCAGAAAAGCTTCCCCGGTGTCCACGCCTTAGACGATGTTCAGCTTAGCTTAAAAAAGGGCGAAGTGCTTGGGCTTATTGGCGAAAACGGTGCAGGCAAATCCACACTTATGAAGGTGCTTGCAGGTATTTACAGCAAAGACAGCGGTGCAGTGCTTGTAAAGGGAAAGGAAGCAGAAATCCCTTCCCCACGTGCGGCGCTGGATTTAGGCATAAGTATGATACATCAAGAGCTTAACTTAATGCCACATTTAACAATTGCGGATAATATTTTTATTGGCAGAGAGTTTGCGAGTGGCATCACCTTAAACAAGAAAAAACAGGTGGAGGAAACAAAAAAACTCCTTGGGAGTATGAAGCTTGATTTAGAGCCAAACACCTTGGTACACGATATTTCCGTAGCCAAACAACAAATGGTGGAAATTGCAAAAGCACTTTCTATGGAATCGGACGTACTTATTTTAGACGAGCCCTCGGCGGCACTTACCACAAGAGAAATTGAGGAGCTTTTTGGTTTTATAAGAGATTTAAAAGCAAAAGGCGTAGGCATGATATATATTTCTCACAGAATGGAAGAGCTTATGGAAATTACGGACAGAGTAACCGTAATGAGGGACGGCAAATACGTAGACACCGTTACAACAAAAGAAACTACCATAGACGATATTATAGGTATGATGGTAGGCAGAACCATATACGAGGAGCCAAAAACACACAGCATGGTACCCCCCGATGCGCCTATTGTACTTGAAGCAAAAGGGCTTAAATCTCCGGTTATTAAAGATGTAAGCTTTCAGCTACGCAAGGGAGAAATACTGGGGTTTGCAGGGCTTATGGGTGCAGGCAGAACGGAAACGGCAAGACTGGTGTTTGGTGCAGACCCAAGGTCTGCAGGAGATATTTTTATAAACGGCAAGCAGGTAAGCATTACCTCTCCAGAAGATGCGGTTAAGCACGGCATAGGCTATTTGTCCGAGGACAGAAAGCGCTACGGGCTTGCGGTGGGTATGAGTGTTGCGGACAACTGTATACTTGCGGATGCGGATAGCTTTATTAGTGGTGGAGTGTTCAACAAAAGCAAAATTAAAAAAACCACCGAGGAATACGTGGAAAAAATAGATATTAAAACCCCTTCCATAAATCAACTGGTTAAAAACTTATCCGGCGGTAACCAACAAAAGGTGGTTATTGCAAAGTGGCTTATTAAAAACTGTGATATTTTAATTTTTGACGAGCCTACAAGAGGAATAGACGTAGGCGCAAAAAGCGAAATATATAAGCTGATGAACAAGCTTGCTTTAGAGGAAGGTAAATCCATAATTATGATAAGCTCCGAAATGCCCGAGCTTTTAAGAATGAGCGACAGAATAGTATGTATGTGCGAGGGCAGAGTAACGGGAGAAATAGAAATAGGCGAGGCAACGCAGGAAAATATTATGAAGCTTGCGACTTCAAGAGAAAAGTGAGGTATTAAATATGAGTATTAAGGCAGTAACCGTAAAACCTAAAGGAGAGGGCTTTCAAAAGCTACTGGCACTCCTTGCGCTAATAATATTATTTGCATTTTTTTCCATATTCGGAAACAACTTTTTTGGCAAGGATTCCTTTGTAAATATTTTGGAATCCGCATACTACATAGGCTTTTTGGCACTTGGTGTAACCTTTGTAATTATAACCGGCGGTATAGATTTGTCTATAGGCACGGTTATGATGTGCGCAACCTTAATTGGTGGTGTGGCATTTGCAAGCTGGGGATGGCCTTTAGGCTTGGCACTTGTGTTTATAATTATCGTAGGTACAGCCTTCGGTTTCTTTAACGGTATACTTGTAGCTCGCTTAAAGCTACCCCCCTTTATTGCAACCTTAGGCACTATGATGATTTCTCAAGGCTTTGGTGCAATAGTATCTAACGTTACAACCATGAGATACCCCACCATGGCAGACCCGGTTAACGGTTGGTTTAAGCAGGTATTTTTAAGAACAACGGACGGCATACCCGTCGGTGTATTCTTCCTAATTGCCTTTATATTACTTGCCTTTTTCTTACTTACAAAAACTAAATTCGGTAAATACACCTGTGCTTTAGGCTCTAACGAGGAGGCTGCAAGGCTTTCGGGTGTTAATACAAAAAAATGGAAGATGCTTGTGTATGCGGTTTGCGGAATGTTTTCCGGTGTTGCGGGTATTTTTTATGCGGCAACCTACACAACAGTTATACCCGGGCAGGGCAACGGCATGGAGCTACAAGCAATATCTGCGGTTGTTATCGGTGGTACCTCCCTCTCGGGCGGTAGTGGTTCTATAACAGGTACTGTAATCGGTGTATTTATTATGGCGGTACTTAAAAACGGACTTGTTTCCATAGGCTTGCAACAGCATTTCCAAGTATTCTTTACGGGTATTGTAGTTATTCTTGCGGTGCTACTGGATATTTACCGCACCAATAAAGCAAGTAAGGCGTAAGTTTGTGGCAGTTGTGTAGTTTATATCAAAAATAATACGATAAGTAAACTATGTGTAATAAATTATTAATATATAAGAAATATATAAATAATTTGTAAACTAAAGGAATATAGACACAAAATGTGTTTATAATATAAGACATGGCGGTAAAAAACGTCACGTAAAAAAGATTTCATTTTAGGAGGAAAAAAAATGAAGAAAATTAGTTTAGTATTAGTAATAGCATTGGTTGCAATTTTTGCAATTACGGCTTGTGCGGCTCCCGCTCCTGCTCCGACAGCAAGCGAAGCACCGGCAAGCGAAGCTCCCGCAAGTGAAGCACCTGCAAGTGAAGCACCTGCAAGCGAGGCTCCGGCAAGCGAAGCTCCGGCAGAAGCACCTGCAATGGCAGACCTTAACATCCAAGTTATTGCTAAAGGCTTCCAACACGCATTCTGGCAAGCAGTTAAATTAGGCGCAGAGCAAGCAGCTACAGAATTAGGCGTAACAATGGAGTTTAACGGTCCTGAAGGCGAAAGCGCAATAGCTACACAAGTAGATATGTTAAACGGCGCACTTGCTAAAAAGCCAAGCGGAATAGTGCTTGCGGCTCTTGATACAGAAGCGGTTGCATCTCAGCTACAACAAGCTCAAGACGCTAAAATCCCCGTAGTTGGTTTTGACTCCGGTGTTCCCGATGCTCCTGCAGGACAAATTGCAGCAACAGCATCCACAGACAACGCAGCGGCAGCAGCATTAGCGGCACAAGAAATGATGAAAGACACAGCTTTTGCAGACAAAATTAAAGCGGCTACAAAAGATGCACCCGTAACGGTTGCAGTGTTCTCTCAAGACGTTACAAGTGCATCCATCATCGGACGTACAGAAGGCTTTATTAACGAATTTAAAAAGTTAGCAGAAGCTGCAGGCGCACAAGTGGCTGTAACAGGTAACGACAAATACAAAGTAGAAAATCCCGAAGCAACAGTAAACATCGAAGCAGTTATACCGGCAACACCCGATGCTGTTGATATGAAAAACGGTGCTATCGGACTACTTAACACAAAAGGCTTAATTGGCGTATTCTGCTCTAACGAAGGTGCGGTTACAGGTTTACTTAACGCAACAAATGACGGCTCCGATTTAGACAGAGAAAAAGGCAAATACAAAGATTTAGTAGTAGCAGGCTTTGATGCAGGCGCAACACAAAAACAAGCAGTTAAAAACGGCTGGTTCTTAGGCGCTGTAACTCAAGACCCTGTAAGAATCGGTTACTTAGGAGTAGAACTTGCGGCTAAAGCAGCAATGGGCGAAACAGTAGCAGACGTAGACACAGGTGCTAAATGGTATACAAAAGACAATATGGATCAAGAAGACATCGCTGTATTGCTTTATGACTAATTAGACATTAACATACCGCTTGCTTAGGCAGGTGGTTGGAAGAGAGGTTGTAGCGGTTTGCTATGGCCTCTTTTTTTGGGTATTTCTTTGGTCGGTTTTTTGAGGTACTCCTCTTTTTTTCGTGATGATGATATTTGGTGGGCGTAGTTTCGTTTGTTTTTCTTTTTTGGTGATGATGAGGGTTGGTGGGGGTAGGTTGTTAGGTAGGCTGTTAGGTTGGGTTGTGGGCGGAGTTTGGTTTGTTTGGGTATTCCTCTTTGGGTGCTCTTTCTAATTTCTAATCACTACCCTAATTGCCAATGCAATCATTGACAAAACAGCACACGAAGTATATCCTATGTATATGCTAATTGAAAGGGAAAGGGAAATTATGACTACAAATATCGAAAAGTCGGGAAACAAAAGAAAACGGCTCAAAATTATACTAATATCAGTTGCTGTTATTATCATTATAATATTTGCCGGTTTTTTTATTTATGTTTCGGATTATTACCGTGCCGATAATGTTGCTATTGATGTAATGAAAGGCGATAGCGGTATAAAAACCGAGGATAATCTGACTATACTTTCCTCGCCTACTTTAAGCGATACCGCTCTTATTTTTTATCCCGGTGGCAAGGTGGAGCATACCGCTTACTTGCCTATTTTGCAGAAATTGCAACAAAAGGGTATTACTTGTGTTCTTGTTAAAATGCCTTTTAACTTGGCGGTTTTTGATGTAAATGCGGCAGATAATGTGTTTGACAAGCTACCCGAAATAAAAAATTGGTACATAGGCGGTCACTCTTTGGGGGGTGCTATGGCAAGTGATTATGCTTCCAAACACAAAGATAAAGTTAAGGGGCTTATACTGCTTGGCGCTTATATTTACGGCGATTACCCTGCCAAAGATGCCCTAACCGTTTACGGCACTTTTAATTCCGACTTAAAAAAGGATATAACATACACCGAAAACATAGTAGTAATAGAGGGTGGCAACCATGCACAGTTTGGCAATTACGGTAAGCAAAAAGGCGACCCCGATGCCACCATAAGTGCAGGCGAGCAACAAGATATAGCGGTTAGTGCGATTTTGGAGTTTATTAATAAGCATAATGATACTAAATAAAATACTAATGCTATATTTTGAGGGCAGGCATCACCAAACATCACAAATTTATTTCACAAATTTATTATACCCAAAAAACCATTTGACACATTAAAAAATATCAATTATAATATGAATATGAAACCCGTTTTCAAATTCGTAATAGGCAGTGTTTTAAAATGGCAACTTACAACACCAAACAAAGGGAGTATATTTTGGAATACATTATAGACAACTCAAACAGGCATGTAAGCGTGGACGATATTGTCTATTATTTACACAATAAAAATACACGTGTGGGCAAAACCACCGTGTACAGATATTTGGATTTACTTATAGAGGAGGGCAGGGTGCGCAAGTATGCAGGTGTGCCTTGCGCTTGCTATCAATATGTGGGAGAAGGGCATAAATGCAGCGAGCATTATCACTTTAAATGTACTAAATGCGATAAACTGTATCATCTCAAATGCAACTTGCTTAACGAAATAACCAATCACGTTAAAGAGGAGCACCGTTTTATTGTGGATAACACCAAAACGGTTTTTTACGGAGTATGCGAAAAATGTTTAAAAAATTAACGGCAATACTAATTGCCTTTTGCATAGCCGTACTTTTTACCGCTTGCGATTATTCGGCGGCAAAAAGCAGTAAACTTAAAATTATTACCACCATTTTTCCCACTTACGAATTTGCAAAAGAAATTGTAGGGGACAAAGGGGAGGTAATATTGCTTTTGCCTCCGGGAACGGAAAGCCACTCTTTTGAGCCTTCGGTTAAGGAAATGGTGGATATTAAAAATTCCGATTTATTTATTTACACAGGCAATAATATGGAAAACTGGGCAAAAGATTTAGAAAAGGATGCAAATGCCCTTAATGTTTCCTACAATATTAATATAGAAAATAACGACCCTCATATTTGGACTTCTCCAAAAAACGCTATGCAAATGGCAAAAAACATTGCGGAGACATTAATAAGTAAGGACAGCATCAACCAAGGGTACTACGAGGCTAACTTAAATGCTTACCTAACCAAACTTTCCGCCTTAGATACCGCACTTACTGCCCTTCCCAAAGAAAAAACCATAGTGTTTGGAGGCAGAAACCCATTTTACTACCTGCTTAGAGACTACAACATAACCGCACTAAGCGCCTATAAAGACTGCTCGGAGCATACAGAGCCTACTCCTAAAGCCATTGCCCAAATAATAGACAGCATAAAAGCGCAAGGGCTAACCACAGTATACTACGAGGAGCTGGCAAACACAGATGTTGCGGAGGAAATAAGTAAGCAAACAGGGGCAACCATGCTACTTTTGCACTCCTGCCACAACATAGCAAAAGACGAGAAAAACCCAAGCTACATTAAACTTATGGAGCAAAACATTCAAAATCTGCAAAAAGGCTTAAGCTGATGGAAAAGGTGCTCGATATACATAATTTAGAGGTGCGATACGGCACCAAAGTCGTAATAAACAATCTTTCCTTTACCGTAAACAAAGGGGATTATCTTGCGGTTATAGGGGAAAACGGCACGGGCAAAACCACCTTAATTAAAGGGATTTTAGGGCTTATACCCACAAAATACGGCAGTATAGAAAAACTCTACACCAAGGTGGGGTATTTACCCCAAACTAGCGACATTAAAGAGGATTTCCCTGCAACCGTTTTAGAGCTTGTTTGCCACCCATCCGCCCTTTTTGTTACCAAAAAAGACAGGCAAACTGCAATAAGTTGTTTGGAAAAACTAAGTATTGCACATTTGTCCAATACCTCTTACAGCAGTTTATCGGGAGGGCAAAAACAACGGGTGCTTTTGGCAAGAGCCCTTAATTATGCCCCCGACTTTTTAATTTTAGACGAGCCGGTATCCGGGCTTGACCCTAAAATAACGGAGGAGCTCTACACCCTTGTGCAAGGGCTTAATACCACCGTGCTGATGGTTACTCACGATATTTACGGCGCTTTAAAGTACGCCAATCGTGTGCTTTGTTTGGGGGATAACTTTTTTTTCGGAAGTAAGGACGACTATGTGAAAAGTATGGCACAACCCACCCAACCACCTAACAGCTCACAAACAAAACTACACCCACAGACAAACATCACAATAAAAGAAAAGGCAGAGGAGCAACACCCTTATGTTTGAGTACGATTTTATTTTGCGTGCCCTAACCGCCGGCATTGCCATTAGCATTTGCGCCTCTTTATTAGGGGTTAGCCTTGTCCTTAAAAGGTATTCTATGATTGGCGACGGGCTTTCCCACGTGGGGTTTGGAGCATTGTGCTTTGCCGCCGCACTAAATGCCGCACCTCTCGTCTTTGCGTTGCCCACCGTGTGCTTATGCGCTTTTTTGCTTTTTAGGCTTACCCAAAGGGGTAAAATTAAGGGGGACAGCGCCATTGCCTTAATTTCTTCTACCGCACTTGCCGTGGGCGTTATTGTAACCTCTCTAACCAACGGCGCCAATGTGGATGTTTTTAATTTTATGTTTGGCAGTATACTTTCCGTAAGTGAGGAAGAAACCTTAATCAGCCTAATTATAAGCGGTTGCGTAATTGCTGTTTTTGTACTTTGCTACAATAAAATTTTTGCCATTACCGCAGACGAGGGCTTTGCTAAAGCCTCGGGTATAAACACATCTTTTTACAACACTCTTATTGCCCTATTATGCTCTCTTACTATTGTAATAGGGATGAAGCTAATGGGGGCGCTACTTATTTCCGCACTTATTGTGTTTCCTGCCCTATCTTGTATGCGTGTGTTTAAGCGGTATAAATGGGTGGTTGTCTCCTCTTGTATTTTGGGTGTTATTGCCTTTGTGTGCGGTGTAGTTTTGTCTTACGAGCTATCCTTACCCACCGGGGCGAGTATAGTGTGTGTAAATGCGCTTATTTTTCTACTGTTTTTTATTGCGGGCAGGGTAAAAACCAACCTTGGCAACTAATTTTATGAATAAAAAAACCACCCCAAAAGCAACTATATAGCATTTTGTCTTGGCATAAAATGAACATATAGCAACAATAATGCAGTTTAAAAGCAAACAATAAAAATAAGCAGCTATGCACTTGAAAGATTACATAAAATGTGATACATTATAAATTGAATATTTGTTTGTTTATACCTACGAAATTATTTGTAATGGGTACAAAGGCAAAGGTTATGAAATATTTACTGCGCTAAATTTCATTTTTGTGTAGTAAGGACGCTAATATGCGTTGTAAAAAACAGGAGGAACTTAATGTCAGACAAAAATATGGGATACACAATACCACAGGTATTAATTCCGGCGGAAGATATAGCCCTAAAAAAGTGGGCGTGTGTAGCTTGCGACCAATTCACCTCTCAAATAGACTATTGGCAGGCGGTGGAAAAATTTGTAGGCAACGCACCCTCCACCCTTCATATAATGCTCCCCGAAATTTATTTGGAGGAGGATACGGACGGTGGGGTTGCCATCAAAGAAAATATGCAAATGTACTTAGAAACGGGTATTTTGCAGGAATGTAACCGCGGGGTAGTGCTAACCGTGCGCAACATAAAGGGCAAGCAAAGACGGGGGATACTCCTTGCAATAGATTTAGACGAGTACGATTATGTTGTGGAAAACAAGCCTCAAATACGTGCAACGGAAGATACCCTCCTTTCAAGAATACCCCCACGCATTGCAATAAGACGTGGCGCAGCCTTAGAAATGCCCCATATTATGCTGATGATGGACGACCCAACGGACAAAGTAATAGGGGATTTATACTCTAATCGCAGTAATATGCAAAAACTGTACGATTTTGAGCTTATGATGAACGGCGGTAGCTTGCAAGGGTATTTTACCGAGGACGAAAATATAATTTCTGCAATGCACACCAACATTGCAAACTTAGAGCGTAAGGACAATATGCTTTTTTGTGTGGGAGACGGCAACCACTCCTTAGCCACCGCAAAAGCGGTTTGGGAAGAGGCAAAGCAAAATTTAACCGTAGAGGAACAGGCAAACTCCCCACTAAAATACGCACTTTGCGAGGTTATTAATTTACACGACCCGGCGGTGGATTTTCAACCCATACATAGAGTGGTGTTTAACGTAAACCCTCCTGCCTGCGCCCAATATATAGTAGAAAAACTAAAAGAGCAAGGCAAGGACGCAAAGCTAATGTTTGGCAAATTTAAGAAAACCCCAAACAAAACGGAGGAGGGCTACCAAATACCCTTTTTATGCAAGGAAAGTGCCGGCAAAATAACCATACAAAACCCCACTCATCCCATGGCGGTTGGAGAAATACAAGGCATACTGGAAAGCTATGTAGAGCAAAACAAAAATGCCTACATAGATTATATTCACGGAGACGAGGCATTCGAGCAACTTTCCAAAGAATACGATAACATAGGCTTTTATTTAGAGCCTATGAAAAAATCCGAATTTTTCGATATGATAATAAAATGCAAAGTGCTACCCAAAAAGACCTTTTCTTTGGGTGAGGCGGAGGAAAAACGGTATTACATGGAATGTAGAAAGCTCATATAACCAACATAAATTACACAAAATAAATTTAAGCAAATAGCACACGAGGTAGTAAAATGGCTGTAAAGGTTGCAAAATTCGGGGGGAGTTCCCTTGCGGATGCAAAACAAATTCTAAAAATGAGAGATATTATAATAGCGGACGAAAGCAGAAAGTACGTAGTGCCTTCCGCACCGGGCAAACGGTTTAGCGAGGACACCAAGGTTACGGATATGCTGTACGCATTGCATAAATCGGCGGAAAACGGAGAGGATTTAACTCAGATTTTTGCAAAAATAAGGGAAAGATATATACAAATAAGGGACGATTTAAACCTTAAAATAGAAATAGAGAAGTATTTGGACGAAATACTTAAAAATGTAACCGCAGGCGCAAATGCAGATTACGCCGCTTCTCGTGGGGAGTATTTAAACGGACTGCTAATTGCGGATTTACTGGGCTACGATTTTATAGATGCCGCCGAAGTCATTTTTTTTGATACGGAGGGCAGGTACGATGCCAAAAAAACCATACCGGCACTGAGAGAGCGGATGCAAGCCCACGAAAGAGGGGTAATACCGGGGTTTTACGGTGCCCTGCCCAATGGGAGAGTTAAAACATTTTCCCGTGGGGGTAGCGATATTACAGGCTCTATTGTGTCTCGTGCGGCAAGGGCGGATGTTTACGAAAACTGGACGGATGTTTCCGGCTTTTTAATGGCGGACCCTCGTATTGTCAAAAACCCCAAAAAAATTGATGTTATAACCTACAAGGAATTACGAGAGCTTTCCTACATGGGTGCAACCGTGCTACACGAGGATAGTATTTTCCCCGTAATTGATGCGGCAATTCCCATCAACGTTAAAAACACCAACGAGCCTAACAGCTCGGGTACTATGATAGTATCATCATCATCCATGAAAAAGGGGTGTGTGGAACACAATATTACGGGTGTTGCGGGCAAAAAGAATTTTACCGTACTTGCCATAGAAAAAAACGGTATGAACGCCGAGCTTGGCTTTGGGCGCAAGGTGCTTTCCTGTTTGGAAAAGTTTAACCTTTCCTTCGAGCATATGCCCTCCAGTATAGATACTTTAAGTGTTGTGCTTGCAGACAGCAACATCTCCCATTGCATAGATGCCCTTGTAAGAGAAATACACAACCAATGTCAGCCGGACAGCATAGAGATAAACTCCAACATGGCACTTATAGCAACGGTGGGTAATGCAATGATACGTAAAGTTGGTGTTAGCGCAAAACTGTTTAACGCACTTGCAACAAACAAGGTAAATGTGCGTATGATAGACCAAGGCTCAAGCGAAATAAATATAATAGTAGGGGTGGAAAACGACGACTTCGAAAAGGCCGTTAAGGCAATTTACGAGGCGTTAGTGGATTAGTTTTATGATTTTAAATGCTTTTTCTGCGGTGCTTATGGTACTCATAATAATAGGGGCAGGGTATTATATAGCCTTTAGAAAGTGGGCGTCTAAAAAGGTACTCACTTTTATAAGCAATATAATTGTAAATGTTACCTTGCCCTGTACCATTGTAACCGCTTTTTTAACAAGCCTGTCCGCAGACAAGCTGGCAGGGTCTTATATTTACATAATTGCGGCTTTTGTTGCCGTGGGCATTACCTACGTTATTTCTTTAGGAGTAGCAAGAATTACCAAAATAGACAAAACAAGGCGTGGAGTTTTTACTGCGCTTTTTTCTTTTTCCAACTCGGTGTTTATAGGGCTACCCGTGGCAACCGCCATATTTGGAGAGGAAGGGCTTATTTTTGCGGTATTTTATTTTATAGGCAACTCCACTTTAATGAATTCCATAGGTTTTTTTGCCGTACAAAAGGACGGCAGACTAATGCGTGGCGAGGCAAAAGAAAAGCAAAGTGTAAAGGTAATTTTAAAGCGTATTTTTCAACCGCCTATAATTGCTATTATAGTAGGGTTTGTGTTTGTGTTTGCAAATGTAGCTCTACCCGATTTTTTAGGGAAGTCTTTACAGTATTTAGGCAACATTACCACACCCTTGTCTCTTATATTTATAGGTATTGTACTGCATAACTCCAAACTATCCAGCCTAAAAACCATAGAAAAACCCATAAGCATTGCACTAATAGGGCGGTTTATACTCTCCCCCTTAATTATGTTTTTGGTGTGCAGAGCGCTAAACGTGGACACCTTTGCCTCCCAAGTGCTTTTGGTGCAAATGAGCCTGCCAGCCATGGTGCAAACCGCCATATTTGCCGAGATTTCCGGCGCAGATACACAGCTTGCCACAAAAGGTGTTATAATTACAACGTTGCTATCTTTTATTGCCATTCCCATATATGTTGCAATGTTTTAAAGGGTGCAAGCTTTAAATAAACAGTAAGCCAAACGGGCATAAAACGTAAATATTTCAGAAAGGATTTACACAAACAATGAGCGTTAAAAGGATTTTTGCAGAAAAAAAAGAGGGCTTTAATGTAGAGGCGCAAAGGTTGCTTGCCGAGTTTAAAAGCAATTTTGGTGTAACCGCCCTGCGCATTTTAAACAGGTACGATGTGGAGGGTATAGCAGACGAGGACTTCCCAAACGCCGTAGACAACGTGTTTTCCGAAAAGGTGGCGGATATTGTTTATTATGATGATATAGATATACCAAAAGGCTACACCGCTTTTGCCGTAGAGTATTTGCCCGGACAGTACGACCAACGTGCAGACAGCGCCGCCGCTTGTGTACAGCTTTTAACCAAAAAAGAGCGCCCTTTGGTTAGATACGCCAAGGTGTATTTGGTAAAAGGAGCAAAGGATTTAACCCCCCTTAAAACGTATGTAATAAACCCCGTGGACTCTCACGAGGCTACTTTAGATAAATACCAAACCCTAAACCTGAATTTACAACCGCCCAAAAAGGTGGAGGTTGTAGAGGGTTTTACAAAGTTCTCCAAAAAGCAAATAGAGGAATATGTTAAGGACAAAGGCTACGCCATGACCACCGAGGATATGCTATTTGCTCAAAACTATTTTAAAACAGAAAAAAAAGACCCTACCATAACCGAGCTTAAAGTGCTTGACACCTATTGGTCGGACCATTGCAGGCACACAACCTTTTTAACCAAGCTAAACAACATAGAGTTTGAGGACGACGATTTATGCGATATGGCGCAAAATGCGTACAGGGATTATCTTTCCGCAAAAGAAAGAATTGGCAGTAAAAAGGATATAACCCTTATGGATATTGCCACCATGTACCCAAAGGAAGCCAAACTTGCAGGGAAGGTAGCGGACGAATCGGAAGAAATTAACGCTTGCTCTATTAATCATAAAATAAATACAAACGAAGGCGAGCTTAACTACCTAATTATGTTTAAAAACGAAACTCACAATCACCCTACGGAAATTGAGCCTTTCGGCGGTGCGGCAACATGTCTGGGCGGTGCCATAAGAGACCCACTCTCCGGGCGCTCCTACGTGTATCAGGCCATGCGTGTAACGGGTAGCGGAGACCCTACCTTGCCCCTAAGCCAAACTATGGAGTACAAACTGCCTCAACGTAAAATTACAAGGGAGGCTGCCCACGGCTATTCCTCTTACGGCAATCAAATAGGGCTTGCCACAGGGCAGGTTAGCGAGCTTTATCACAGCGGATACACCGCAAAGCGGTTAGAGATTGGTGCGGTAATAGGCGCTACCCCCAAAGAAAATGTTATACGCCTTACACCCATGCCGGACGATATTGTGGTGCTTATAGGCGGACGCACAGGCAGAGACGGTTGCGGAGGAGCAACAGGCAGTTCTAAAGAGCACGACGAAAGCTCCACCTCCACCTGCGGAGCGGAGGTACAAAAGGGCAACCCACTAACAGAGCGCAAGTTGCAACGGTTGTTTAGAAACGGGAAGTTTTCCAGGCTAATAAAGCGGTGTAACGATTTTGGCGCAGGTGGCGTGTGCGTTGCCATAGGGGAGCTTGCAGAAGGGTTAGAGATAAATTTATCCGCAGTACCCAAAAAGTACGAGGGGTTAGACGGCACAGAGCTTGCCATATCCGAGTCTCAAGAGCGTATGGCGGTGGTTATTAACCCTCTTAATTTACAAGAGGTATTGGCTTATTGCGATGAGGAAAACTTAGAGGCAACCGTAGTAGCCAAGGTAACCAAAGAAAAACGCCTTAAAATGTTTTTAAACAGAGAAAAAATTGTGGATATAAGCAGGGAGTTTTTGGATTCTAACGGTGCTACTCAAACAGCAGACGTACTTGTATGCAACAGCGATACCAAAGATATGTTTAAAGAGCAACTGCAAAGCACTCCCAAAGAAACCTTGTTTTCCTTGCTTTCCGATTTAAATATATGTTCGCAAAAAGGCTTGCAGGAGATGTTTGACTCCACCATAGGAGCATCCTCAATAACCATGCCCTTAGGTGGCAAGCATCAACTTACACCCATAGATGCCATGTGCGCACTTGTGCCCTGCGAGCCACACATTACCACCACCACAGCCACGCTAATGAGTTACGGTTGCGACCCTTACTTGCTTTCCAAAAGTCCTTTTGCAGGTGCGGTTTACTCCGTGCTTATGAGTGTTGCAAAAATAGTGGCAAGCGGTGGGGCACTTAAAGATATTTGGCTAACCTTTCAAGAGTATTTCGAGCGGTTACGAGAGGACAAACGCCGTTGGGGCAAGCCGTTTTCCGCATTGCTTGGCGCATATTTGGCGCAAAAGGAATTAAACATAGTAGCAATAGGCGGTAAAGACAGCATGAGCGGTTCTTTTTTGGATATTGACGTCCCCCCCACTTTATGCTCCTTTGCTCTAAGCCCTGTGGAAGCCCAAAACGTTATAACCAACGAGTTTAAGGCGCAGGACAGCAAGCTATATTTGCTGGATATTAAAAGAGACCACAACGGTATTCCTGTTTTTAGTGATGTTATTGCAAAATACAATCACCTAACCACTTTAATTGCACAAGGCAAGGTACTTAGTGCAAAGGTTGTGGACAGAGGCGGAATACTTTGCGCACTAACCAAGAGTGCTTTTGGCAACAGCACTGGTTTTAAGCTTTATGGTGATGATATAGAATACACAACCGCTAAGCTCTACGGCGCAATTATAGTGGAGAGCAAGGGTTTAGACAGCGAGCACCTAACCCAAATCGGAGAGACTACCAAAAAACCCGTACTTGAGTTTTGCGGAGAAAAAGTTAGGCTGGAGGACGCACTTAAAGTATATACAAAGCCTTTAGAGCAGGTGTTTCCCACCATCACCACGCAAAAAGGAGAAACAGCACTACCCTTATACACAAAAAAGAATATACAGATATGCAAGTATAAAACGGCAGTACCACGAGTGGTTATACCCGTATTTGCAGGCACTAATTGCGAGTACGACACGGCTCGTGCCTTTATAAAAGCTGGGGCAATACCACGCATTGTAGTTATGCGCAATCTGACACCCACAGCCATAGAGGAGAGCATACGCAATTTGCAAAGCGAAATCAGCAACGCACAAATAATAATGTTGCCCGGCGGATTTTCTTTAGGGGACGAGCCTGAGGGTAGCGGAAAATTTATTGCCACCACCTTTAGAAACCCACGTATTAAAAACGCAACTTTAGAGCTTTTAAACCATAAAGACGGGCTAATGCTGGGCATATGCAACGGCTTTCAAGCACTAATTAAGTTAGGGCTTGTGCCTTATGGGGATATTTTGGATATGGACGCAGATTGCCCCACACTTACATATAATTCCATAGGCAGACACATTTCTTGCATAGCGGACACCAAAATAATTTCGGCAAACTCTCCGTGGCTTGCGCAAGTTAAGCCGGGGGATATTCACAAAGTAGCCCTGTCTCACGGAGAGGGGCGGTTTGTGGCATCTCAAGCAGTTATAGAAGAGTTGGCTAAAAACGGGCAGATAGCCACCCAATATGTAGATTTAGAGGGCAACCCCTCCCTCGACACAAGTGTTACCCCTAACGGCTCTATGTATGGCATAGAGGGTATACTAAGCAAAGACGGCAGGGTATTTGGTAAAATGGGACATACAGAGCGAAGCGGCGAGTATAATTTTAAAAATGTAGAGGGAGATTACAACCAAAAGATTTTTGAAAGCGGTGTGGCTTATTTTAGGTGATTTTAGTGGGTAGTTTTTTAATTGAAAATGGATAATGCAGAATTGAGAATTATTAGAAACAGCACCCTCAAAGGAATACCCAAACACCCCCAAACGCAAGCCCAAGGGCATTAAGGGGGGTAAGGGAGTGCAAAGGGAGATGGGGGGAAAAATTTCCCCCCATCTCCCTTTGCATGGCACTAAAGCAAATAAAACAGCAAAAAAGAAAAGAAACCACAAACCAAGCAACCCCCACCAACCAAAAAAGCAAGGAATACAAAAACCCACAAAGGAATACAAAAAAGAGCCCCAAACGCAAACCCAAGCAAGCCCTCTGCAAGAGCGCTTGAAAGGGGGGGGGGAGGGGAGTGCAGAGGGGGAACGGGGGGAGCATGCGAGCTCCCCCCATCTCCCTTTGCAAAAACTCACTAAATAGCTGTGGTGGAAAAATAAGAGCCAAACAACCCAAAGAAACCCACAAGCCAAAAAAAGCGTATAAGTGCGTAGTGGTAAGTGCTTAGTGATAAGAAATTAGAAACAGCACCTCCAAACGCAAGCCCAAGCAAAAAAGAGGAATACCTAAAAAAATCTGACCACTGTTCACTGCCCACTAACCCAAAAGGAATACTCAAGCCACTAACCACTAATATGGTACAATTAATCAAACCACGTACTATATAACCCAAATAAAAAAATTTTAAAAAAAAAGTGAAATAAAATAGTAATAATTAGCAACTTTATATATGGGGACATCAAAAGGAAGGCATTCGTAATATTCACCCATAGTCGAATTAGTTAAGGGGAAAAACCGTCGGAGTAATAGGCGGTTTTTTCCTGTCTTTTTTTAGTGACCGGTGATCAGAAATTAGAAACAGCACCCCCAAACGCAAACCCAAACAAAAAGAGGAATACCCCGGCAACTACTCACTAAACACTACCACTAACCACAGCCCACCAACCCACCGCCCACCACCACCCCCAATCATCACCAAAAAAGAAAAACAAACCAAACAACCCCCACAAAGCATCATCATCACCAAACAAAAAAAGGAATACCACAAACAAACTGACCACTGACCACTACAAAAAGGGAATCCCCCAAAAAAAACCATAGACCCACAAAAAAGAATATGCTATAATAAACTCACAATAAAAAAAGTAAAATAAAAAACAGCAATTTGGGTGAAAAATCTAATCTCGCACAATTTTTCAAACAGTCTTAAAGTATTATTTACCACAAAATCAAATTGAAAAGGTTTTCGTATTTTGCATAAAATCACGTAGATTATGGCGTTTTTTTGTATCGGTATTTTTGTGCCACATACTTTTTGCTATCTCGCTAAGTTTCTTTTAAGTATACATTATGGCAAAATGTAAACCTTAAATCTATTGAAAAACAACTTTGCTACTCGTTATACTATATCTACGAGAAGCAATAAATGAATATCGGAGGTGATACTGTTTGAGGGAGATTAATACTGCCCGTTCAATTATAAATAAACGTAAGGAGAAAGGGCTTACTCAGGATGATATTGCCAATTATATAGGTGTTACAAAAGCATCTGTATCTAAGTGGGAAACAGGGCGTTCTTATCCGGATATAACATTTTTGCCTCAGCTTGCATCCTATTTTGATATAAGCATAGACGAGCTTATGGGGTACGAGCCTCAACTTACAAAAGCGGAAATACGCAAGCTAAACAAGCAACTGTCTAAGGATTTTACCACCCTTCCTTATGATGATGTTGCAAAAAAATGTAGGGAAATTGCAAAAAAATACTTTTCTTGCTTTCCACTCTTGTTTCAAATAGGAACGCTTATGCTAAACTACAATATGCTTTCTATGGAAACAACCCAAGGGGAGGAAGTTATAGAAGAGGCACGAAGGCTTTTTGTAAGGATACGCACCAACAGCAGCGATTTAAACCTTGCAAAACAAGCACAAAATATGGAAGCCTACTGCTTGCTGAAACTGGGTAAACCGGAGGAAGTTTTAACCCTCTTAGACCCTGACGATATGGCATTAGATATTTCTCTGTCCTCATCAAAACCCTTGCTTGCCTCGGCGTACGAGCAAACGGGAGATATGCAGGAAGCAAAAAGGGTGTATCAAAAGGGTATATATCAGTATGTGGTGGGGCTGATGAACTTACTGCCCTCCTACCTAAAATTATGCAGGGAGGACGAAAATGCCTTTGAGGAAACGTATAATCGCACTATGGCAATGGCAGAAACGTTCCAAATAAAAAAGTTGTACCCTACCTTACTAATGGCGTTCTACATTAACACGGCGCAAGAATGTGTGGCTTTAGGGGATATTAAGCGGGCTTTTGAGCTTTTGGACAAGTACACGCAAATGGCGGTTTCGGAAATATTCCCTTTAAGTTTTCATGGTGATGATTATTTTAACACCATCGATACATGGCTGGAAGATTGGTTGGCGTTGGGCATGGATTTCCCAAGAGACGAGAAAACCATACGCAAAAATATGACGGAGGTAGTGGCAAATAATAAGGCGTTTTTAGAGCTAAAAGACCAGCCTCACTTTAGAAGTATAGTGCTAAAGTTAAAAAATAACGAAAAAGTAAATATAGATAGCTAATAAAAATAATAGCATGCAATGGGGATTGCAAATGTTTAAATTAAGGAGCAAGGTATGCCGTGGAAACAGAAAAATGGCTACTATGCCCTGTTTGCAACAGCAAAACACGTATTATGGTGAGGGGGGATACGGTGGTATATAATTTACCGTTGTACTGCCCAAAATGCAAACAGCAAACCATAGTAAATGTACAAGAATGGATTTTAACGGTTATCAAAGAGCCGGACGCTAAGACGCAGAGCCGATAACGAGAGTTTTTCTCGGTATCGGCTTTTTTAATTGGCAAAAGCTACGTTGGTAAAGTGCAAGGAGTGCAAAATGGCAGAGGATATTAAAAAAATATTTGCAGAGGGTAAATTCCTTCTAAAGCAAGAAAACTATAAATCGGCACGGGAACGTTTCGAGATGTGCCTTGCCATAAATCCTTACGATGCCTTTGCGTCAAACCAATTAGGCATACTTATGATGCGCCTAAACGACTACACAGGTGCAGAAAAAATATTTAAAGATGTGCTTAAAAACGAGCCCAACAACCCCCAAATACTAAGTCAATTAAGCAAATTATATACAAAAATTAATAGGGATGATGATGCAAGAAAATTACTTTGCAGGTGCTTAAAAATAAATCCGAAGGATTATTACGCAATGCAACAACTCGGTATGATAGCGGTAAAAAAAGGGAGTACAGAGGAAGCAAAAATGTTGTTTTCAAAGTGCATAGCGCTATCCCCCAAAGATGTGCAGGCACGTACGCAGCTTGGTATGTTGCTTATGCAACAAGGAGAGGTGGCAAAAGCGGAAGAACTTTTTAAAACCTGTTTGAAGCTTGATGCCAATAATATACATGCCAATCATCAACTGGGAATGTTGTACGCAAAAGTTGGCAGAGAGAGGGAGGCGGAACAATGCTTTAGAAAAGGTATTAAAATAGCCCCCTACCAAATGCACCCCTACCATCAGTTAGGGATACTCCTTGCATCACAAAAAAGGACACAGGAAGCGGAAAAGATGTTTTTAAGCTGTATTGCAATGGATAGACGAGGCGGATATTTACCGGCTCGCAGATGTCTTGCAAAACTTTATATAGATTGCAACAAGGAAAAACAAGGAGAAGAGCAACTGCTAATATGCTTAAAAGACAAAAAGGAATGCGGTTGCAGGATAGATTTGGCAACGCTGTATACCAAACAAGAAAGGTATTTTGAAGCGGAAAAAATCTTAAAAGAGTGTATACAAATAGAGCCAAGCACACTCCCGCCCATTCATCAATTAGGGATGATTTATGCAAGGCAGGGCAAGCAGGATTTGGCGCAGGAGCAATTTTTAAAGTGTATACAAATAGACCCAACCAACACCATAGCACGTCACAGTCTATGCGAAATTATGATAGCAGAGGGAAATGTAGAGGAAGGCATTGCGCTTTTAAGACAAATAGCCCAAATAGACCCTACTCATTTTTCCGTAAATAAATTGGATTTTTTAAGTGGAAAGAGCTACGACATATTAAATGTTATGAAGCATATACGCTCCCACTTAACGGACAGCAAAACCAAGGCACAGCACGGCGTGTTTTTAATGAATTTTGCCATGCTGCAAACGGCAATTTCAAGTTGCCTAAAACAAAAACCTTATATAGAAGGGATGACAAAGCGTTTTTCTATGCCCTATATAAAAGCAGGCTATGCAGGGGGCTACAAGGGTACGCAGGAAATTTACGACAGCATAACGGTAATAACCTATTGGGACGAAAGCCGTATAATAACGGCATACCCGTCAAACGATACACAGTTGCCAAAGACTACCGCTTTAGCGTAGGGCCCACGTCTAAAAAGGAAGTCTATGACATATACAGCGGTAAACGCATACACCGCTAAACCAGCAAGGATGCAAATAATTAATTTTTTATGGAGGAAAACAAAATGCGTATAGCAAACAACATTACGGCAATGACAACCCACAGACAATATGGGATTAACAACGACAAGGTGGCAAGATCTTCGGAAAAACTTTCTTCCGGTTATCGTATTAACCGTGCAGGCGACGACGCCGCAGGTTTAGCAATTTCCGAGAAAATGAGAGCACAAATTCGTGGTCTTAACATGGCAAGCAAAAACTCTCAAGATGCAATCTCCTTAGTACAAACGGCAGAAGGTGCTCTAAAAGAAGTACACTCCATGCTACAAAGGATGAACGAGCTTGCAGTGCAATCCGCCACAGATACCAACGAAGGTATAGACAGAAACGCATTGCAGGCAGAGTTTAGCAATCTGCAAAAGGAAATAGACCAGATAGCGTCCACAACCAAGTTTAACAATAAACAGTTACTTGACGGACAGTTAGGTATTGGTACAACAGGCGATAAGAAAACTGTTACCGGTGCAGTTGTTGCCGCAAACGGTCTTGTTGCAGGTGCTGAAGTTAAGCTTTCGGGTGTGGAAGAAGGCGTAAGCGTTTCTTTTGCAACAGCAGTACAAGCAGCAGGAACATCTGTTACGGCAGCTTGGAATTCCGCAACCAAAACCCTTGCATTTACTATTGGCTCTCAAGCGGCTGCTACAATTAGTCAGTCTCAAATTGATGCAGCTATTAAAAATGCAACAGGCGTTCCGGAATCCGTAGCAAACAATATGAAGGTTGAAGTTACAGGCTTAGCAACAGCAGGAGCAACAGCAGCAAATGCGGCAGTTGCAACTTCTACTTTAACTGCATCGGAAGCCGTACAGGCATCTACTTCTTTTAACGGTGCAAATGCTCTTGCAGGTAATACTTTTAAAGTAACTATGGATAAAGCCGGTACAAATGCAAGAACAATAACATTTGCGGCAGCAGGTAACGAGGGCGCAACGGTAAACGCCGCAGGCAACGTTGCTATTAACTTCCAATCGGGTAAAAAATACAGTGCTAACGATGTAAACGAAATGCTAAAAGCGGCAGGCGCAGGTATGACGGTATCCTTTGACGGAGAAGTAACGGGCGCAGATTTAGCAGGTGCAGATGCATTTGACGCAGCTGCAATTACAGTAGGAGCAGGCGGTGATGCCGCAGTTTTAGGCAGAGGACTGTCCGATGGTGGCTCTCTAAAAATTCAAGTTGGCGCAGAGGAAGGACAAACATTAGATATTTCCATAGCGGCTATGAATACAAAAGGCCTTGGCGTTGCCCTAAGCGATGTTAGAATAGGAACACAACCCAGTGCTTCTAAATCCATATCAGCAGTACGTGATGCCATAAACACGGTATCTACACAAATGTCCGAGCTTGGAGCTATGCAAAACCGTTTAGAGCATAAGATTGCAAACTTAGACGTTTCCGCAGAAAACTTAAGTGCGGCAGAATCCCGTATAAGAGACGTAGACATTGCCAAAGAGATGACAACGTTTACAAAGAACGGAATCCTCTCACAAGCTGCCACAGCTATGTTAGCGCAAGCAAACGCAGCACCGCAGCAAGTGTTGACACTGCTAAGATAATTAAGTTTATAAAACATAATTACCACAAAAACCCCCTCCAAACTTTGTTTGGGGGGTTTTTGGTGTGGGGATGTATTTAAAAGATTTTAGTGTCTGTGTAACATTCTTACCCAAAAACCGGCCCCCTCCAATTTTTATCCCCTCATCACCCTTCATCAATGTGAGCCTAAAACTAAATACCTAAAAAAATATAAATTAGCTTAGTGTGGACAAAGAGCGCATAACAATATCAACATCTTGATTTTCCAGCTCTTGAATTATGTGCAGATAGGTTTTTTGCGTAGTTGTCATACTTGCGTGGCCCAATCTACGGGCAACGCTTGCAATAGAGACCCCTGCAAACAACAAAAGTGATGCGTGGGTATGCCTAAGCCCATGAATAGAAATAACAGGTACTTTAGCTTGACAGCACCGTCTTGCCATCATATCGTTTACCGTGGAATTATAGATTTTTTTGCTTTTATCTACAATAAAAATGGGATCACTTTCGGGCAAGCCCTTAGTAAGCTGGGAAAACTGAATTACCGTCTGCCAATCTATCTGTATTTTTCTTACCGATGATTGATTTTTAGTGGGCAAAAACCCCCCTTTGTTTTTATAATCCCATGTTTTATTTATGGTGAGCATTTGATGAGCAAAATCAAAATCCCGGGGAGTAAGGGCAAGGGCTTCGGAAAATCTAATACCTGTTTTGGCAATAAGTAAAATAAGCCAATCGAAACTAATATTTGACTTTAGTTTTAAAGAAGTCAGCAAAGTGTGCAACTCAAATTGATTAAGATATTTTGGCTTTTTGGCACGAGGCGCCTTGCCTTTAATGATAGCCTTGCGAGTTGGGTCCCTCTCTATAAAACCTTCGTCTACCGCATCAAGAATTGCTCCTTTTAATTGGTGATGAAAATCCATAGTGGTTTGACGTTCGTGATGTGCCGCGTAGTCATTTAGCAGTTTTTGATAGGTGATGCGGTCGAGCTCACATAGTTTTATGCTTGGCATTAGCTTTTGTAGCCAGTTAAGTGTCATTTTATATTTTGCCATTGTAACTTCTCTTATTGCTCCTTCCTTATAAACAGAAATCCACTGTTTATAATAATTGTGAAATAGATCGTTTTTGTTTGTTTGGTTTGTCATTTTGGTATCCTCCTATTATTTTTAATAAACGGCTCACACTGATGAAGGGTGATGAGGTTGTCGAGGTGGCGGAAAAAGTTGCCTATGGCGGTTTGTTCGGCGAAGTTTGGAAAGTATCCAAATGTAGAAGAAATGTCATATTGCCCTATAGTTGTCATCGTTCCAGTTTTTGATTTTTCCATAAATTGTGCCTTAATAGTTTTATGATTTAAGAGTTCCTTGACAAAAAAAGGAACATAATCTTTAGTGACCTTCATTCTCATTATGTGGTCATCAAAAACGTAAATACCGCTGTTATCAAGCAAAATATTTGCCTGAGCAATCCCTTCAACTTTTAGCGAGCTTCTTGTAATAAAAATATCGCCTACTTCAACTTTATATTTTTGAACATCTAATTTTGTTGCATCTGCAAACTCTAATTCATCAGTATGTATGTAACTTGGAGAATAGAGATTGACAACGTTTATATGTTTAACGTTTAGTGAATTACAACCATGTTTATTCATCATACCATTTGAAATCTTTTCTTGTACTATCTCCCCCAACTTCCGCAGTTCCCAAGCGAAAGTAAAAAAACCGAGAAAAATATGTATTCTCGGTTTTAAAAAATGGGGGCTTAAATTTCCTTGCATTAATTATATTTTTGCTTGATTTCCCTAATAAAAACAGGTAATTCTTTTGTAAGAGCCATGGTGTGCTTTAGTTGATTGCCACAGTCTTTATTTGTTGCCTTTTCAAAAGTAT